>CAZXQT010000003.1:11299-200466 GCA_964643225.1 uncultured Lentimicrobium sp.
TTGCTGATTGGTAAATTCCAGCTGCTCATTGGTAACTTCCAGCTCCTGGTTGGTTTGCTCGAGTTGCCTGTTGGTAAACTCCAGCTGCTGGTTGCTGTACCAAAGTTCAAGGGTTCGCTCTTTTACTTTTTCTTCGAGGATGGTGTTTATCTGCTGGAGTTTTTTTCTGCTTTCGTGCAGTTCGATCAGGGTGCTGATGCGCACTAAAAGTTCTTCGCCGTGAAAGGGCTTGGTAACATAATCCTGACCGCCGCTGTTGAATCCCTGAACTATGAATTCGGGTTCTGTATTGGCTGTGAGGAAAATAATGGGTATTTCTTTGAGGTGAGGAATTTCGCGTATATGTTTACAGGCCTCAAATCCATTCATGCCGGGCATATTAACATCAAGTAAAACAAGGTCGTAGTCCTCCTCTTTTTGCATAAGCACCTCGAGCGCCTGCTGGCCACTGGTGGCAAAACCTGCACGGTATGCATGCTGACGCAATAAAGTGCCGATGATCTTTATGTTCTCGCTGTTATCGTCAACCACCATGATCTTGTATTTTTTTTCGGTGGTGGTGCGACTGCTAGTGCTACTGCTACTGCTACTGCTATTGCTACTGCTACTGATGTTTATCATACCCGAAGGTTTAATGTTAGTAATTCGCCGAATTCGTGCATAATGCTGCTCAGGCTTTTAACATCGAAAACATTGGCCGATGAAATTAATCTGTTGCCGGCATTAATAAGTGATTCGTTGTTGAAGCGGGTTCCTGCTGCCAAAAGCTGGTTACCGAAATCTTCCATATCGTCAACCAGCTGTGTTTTCATTATATGTCTGAAGGTCGGCTCCAGTTCTTTATGCGCATATTGTTTTAATTCGGCTGACCACTCCGCGCCTGCAATATTGACTGCCGCGGATGTTGCACCTGCAGTTGTTACCGGAAGACCGGCTTCTGAAACGGAGTATTTCAAAAACTTGAGCAGCAATTGGAAAAGCCGATCAAATCCGACAGGTTTAATGAGATTGCCATCGAAATTTGCCGGTAATTCATTTCCATCCTTGCCAAATTTAACCGATGCCGAAACAGCAATACAGGGTATATGTGCAGTTTCAGGAGTTTGTTTGAGAATGGCGGCTGCTTCCATTCCATCCATGACCGGCATGCGGATATCCATAAGGATAATGTCGGGGATTTCCTGCTTTGCTATTTCTACTGCCATGGCACCGTTTTCTGCTTCGAGTATTCGGGCACCGGTGTATTCGAGGGCATCGCACAGCAGTTTGCGGTTATCGGGAATATCATCCACCACCAGTACCGTGATTCCGTTAAAACGGATATTGGAGAAAAGGGCGAATGTGTTATCCTCTTCGACCGGTTTTTCGCCCGACATGGGAACGTTCTTAAGGCTGACTATAAACTCAGAGCCTTCATGCAGCCTACTCTTTACCGTGATATCGCCGCCCATGGCGTTGGCCAGTTTCTTGCTTATGGCCAGCCCCAGACCTGTGCCTCCGTATGTTTTATGTATCTGACCTTCCTGTTGTACGAAGGGTTCGAAAATGCTTTCGAGCTGATGTTTTGAAATGCCAATGCCGGTGTCTTTAATGCATATTTCAACATCAACGGTATTTTCAACATTTTCTTTATGGCGAATGATTATTTCAATACCTCCCTTTTCGGTAAACTTAATGGCATTTCCAATCAGGTTAAAGAGAATTTGCCGTAACCGGGTTTCATCGAGCATAAGCGATGAGGTAAGATCGGTTACTGCTTCGATGTTAAGTGTAAGGTCTTTTTCGGCGGTCTTTTGCCGGAATATGCTCCCCACTTCATGCACCAGCCTGAATAAATTGAGCGGTTCGCTTTGAATGATTATTCTGCCGGCCTCAACTTTCGACAGGTCGAGTATGTCGTTGATGATCTTTAACAGGCTGCGTCCGCTGTTGCGGATAGATTCTACCTGCGAACGCTCTTTACTGTCGGACAGATTATTATGCAGCAGTTCAGAGAAGCCGATGATGGAGTTGAGGGGAGTGCGGATTTCGTGGCTCATGTTGGCAAGAAATTCACTCTTGGCCTTGTTGGCGGCTTTGGCAGCTTTCATTGCTATGTTGAGTTTTTGTGCACGCTCCCGTTCTTTGGTAACATCAAGCATGGACCCGAAGATACTTATTAGGTTGCCGTTCTCAAAAATGGGTATTGCATTTATTTTGAGATACTTAATGTTGCCTTTACACGTAGTGTGTTTGGCATATGTTTGGCTTGGTTTACCTGATGATAAATTCTGACCAAATCTTTTTTGCATTTTTTCGCGGTCCTTAGGAGCAATGGTGCTAAGGAATTCTTCATAGCTGAAAGGCCCCAATGCAGGATCGCGTTCCATAATGTTATACGTTTCGGCCGAATACTTTGTTTCCTGACTGGCGATGACGAATTCCCATGTTCCCAGATTGGTAATTTCCTGAGTGAGAAGGAGTTTCTTTTCGCTCAGCTTCAGTTCAGAGGTTCGCTGCTCCACCATCCCCTCGAGGTGCTCGCGGTATTCTTCGAGTTCAGCCTGCTCTTTTTTACGTTGGGTAATGTCGTTTATAATGCCCACATAATGAGCTATTTTACCTTCACTGTCGTGCACGGGTGCCAGGTACAGTTCGTTCCAGAACATCTCACCCGATTTTTTGAAATTTATCAGTTCAACCTTGCACTCTTTTTCTTCTTTTATGGCATTCCTCACTGTTTCTATTGCAGCCTGATCCCTCCGGTTGCCCTGCAGATACCGGCAGTTCTTACCAATGGCGTATTCTTTTGAGTACCCGGTTATACGGGTAAATGCATCGTTCACATCAATGAGCGGAATATCGGGCTGCCGGGCATCGGCAATGGCAACCCCCGATACCGAATTAAGGTACATCCGGTTGAGTATGCGCGCATTTTCCTCCTGCTTTTTTATAGCTTCTTCAGTCATTCGTTGCTGGGTAATATCTTTCCAGACATTGAAAATTACCTTATTCCCCGATTGCTCAATCACACTCAGTGAAACCTTTACAATGATAAACGATCCGTCGAATCTGATATGCAACCATTCAAAGGAGTGACTTCCTTTTTTAAAGGTTTCGCTGATCACTTCTTCGATCATTTCTGATGATTTGCGACCGTTGGGTTGGTATTCTGGGGAAATTACGCTCATATTTATACCAATGATCTCTTCGCGTGTACCCCCTAAAATTGCTTCGGCAGATTTATTGCAGTCAATGATTATCCCTTCATCCGTTAAAAAATATGCATAGGGAGAGCCATAAAACAGGTTTTTAAAATTGGCTTCACTCTCCTTCTGTTTATTCTCAGCCAGTATTCTTTTGGTAATATCGTTGGCCATTATATGGTCGACTTTCCTTCCGTTCCAATCGAATGAATGGGCAGTGATATCAACATAAAACAATTCGCCGTTTTTCTTTTTATGTTTCCAGATGCCCGGAAAGTGCAGGTCAACAGAGTGGTTTTTAACATAATCAATAAGGGCTTCTACTTCTTCATCAGGCCTGATTTCCGTTAAGCGCATGTTAAGGAATTCTTCTCTCGAATAGCCGTATTTCTCAATGGCAGCCTGGTTTACGGCGAGGAAATACAATGTTTCGAGGTCGTAAATCCACATGGGCACCGGACTTTTTTCAAAAAAGATGTCTCCGGCAAAAGAACTCATATGTTGCTCATAGGTATTTTCCATCTGTTAGGCGGCTTTAGGGGTATTTTTATGAAAGTACATTCGGTGGGGGTGGTTGTGGAGTACTTTTATCATCCGGCAACGGCACAAATTCTTTATTGTCGTTGGGCGGCAATAGAATGCGGCCGTTTTTCCAGTCGTCTTTGGCCTGCTCAATGCGTTCTTTGCGGCTCGACACAAAGTTCCACCATATATAGCGATGCCCGAGCGGCTCACCACCCAGCAGCATCAGGGTAGCATTCTCCGTTGCTTTAACTACAGGTTTATCGCTTTCGCGGAAAACCAGCAGCTGTCCTTCCGTGAAAACGCGCTGATCAACTTCGAGGCTTCCCTTGGCAATATATACCGCCCTTTCGGAAGCACCGGCGGGAAGCTCAAGCATAGCACCGCTTGTGAGCACGGCATGCATGTAAAACAGGGGCGACTCCACCTGTACCTTGCTTTGGGCACCATAGGCGTTGCCGGCAACCAATCGCATCCACACCCCCTTATCCGTGAAAACGGGCAAATCGTTCACCGAATAATTGCGAAACGAGGGATCGGCCTCCTCTCTGCTCTCGGGCAGGGCAACCCACGTTTGTATCATTTCCAGGCTTGACAGGTCTGATTTCACGCCATCAGGCTTTTCAGGGTTCACGGCTCCTTTATTTATAAGCTCTTCGAATCGTTCGCTGTGCGCGATGCCTTTGCCGGCGGTCATCCAGTTCACCTCGCCCGGCCGAATCACCTGTTCAACGCCCAGGCTGTCGCGGTGGGTAACATGTCCTCCGAAAAGGTACGTAACGGTAGAAAGCCCGATATGCGGGTGCGGCAGTACGTCGAATTTCGATTTTTCGGAACTGCTCAGGTCAACCGGGCCGGCATGATCCATGAAAATGAACGGCCCGACCATACGTCTGAGCCTGAAAGGCAGAATGCGCCTAACAGCAAGCCCCGGGCCAATATAGGCGTGGCGGGGGTCGATAATTAATTCAGGCATATTTTTGATTTGGTTTTGTGAAGATAAGGAATTTTCATTTAAAACCCTATATTTGTTTGTAAATAGCTATTTGCGAAGAGTCGGAACCTTGCAAGCCGTACGTACGATGAGGAGACAGCAGCGGAAATTGTGAACAGTATACGCCTGGAATATTATTTTCTTCTGGATCAATTAGTTTCAAAGCTTAGTAAAGAATTGTCAGCTGATGGATAGGCTTTTGTATGGAATAAAAGAGTCGGACTGGAACCGAATCATTCCTGTCTTTTCCGGAAATCAAAAAATTGAAAAAGTCGTGTTGTTCGGATCAAGAGCGAAAGGAAATTTTCAAAACGGTTCTGATGTTGATCTGGCTATTTTTGGTAATGATCTGAAATTAAATGATATTATTGATGTATCCCTTGAAATCGATAACCTGTTGCTTCCCTACAAATTTGACTTAATAAACTACGGGAGAATAAAAGAAGAGGCTTTAAAAGATCACATTTCAAGGGTTGGTATAATCATATACAAAAAGAACTAAAAGCTGATTTACAGCATGAAACTACCGGTAAAAAAAGTGTTGCTTCTATCTATCCTGGTTTTAATTAGCTCTGTTGCATTTTGCCAGGAGGAGATGCCTGCCGGGGCAGTAGAAGTGGGTGACCATACGTTTCTGCCATCCCGCAAAGGAAAAGTGGTTAACCGCATTGCTGCATCGCATAGGTATGCGCAGAGGTTGTTCTCTTTACTGCAGTCTGATTCCGTTATCGGAAAGCCGGTGGGTTATGAGGTTGAGGCATTAAGTATCGGTGACCAAAACAGTCTGGAGGTGCTGCTGATGCCCTATGTTTTTGAAGATGGGGCACCGGCACATTTACCCGGAAGCAGGGTGGTGCTTTGTTTTAATGATGCTAGTTCTATTT
This sequence comes from uncultured Lentimicrobium sp., assembly GCA_964643225.1. Taxonomy (GTDB): domain Bacteria; phylum Bacteroidota; class Bacteroidia; order Bacteroidales; family Lentimicrobiaceae; genus Lentimicrobium. The sequence continues at coordinate 16,885 of CAZXQT010000003.1, forward strand.
TCGCACAACCGGTGGAGTCGGGTTTAGACGGGATATATACTGCACCGGTTAAGGCAGGTGAATTCATGGGATTTACCGTGTTTGAACACCAGGGCAGGGAATGCGTTGCGTTGTACAAAGGCAGTGAGCCTTTGTTTCTGCCAGTGTCGCAGGAAGAATATCTGACTGCTTACATTCAAAACGAACAGAGAAAGCAGAAGCAAGTGGGACCGGCGGTTTCGGTTGCAGAGACTTTGAAGGAGATGGAGAAGGCATACGAAGAGCTGCGTAAGGTGGATAAGGAGGCTGCAGAGGAATTCAGACGGGAGATGGAAAGCTTCCGCAAAGATGCGGCCCAAAGTGATAAATCGGATATTGACCATATAGGTACAGAGCAGGAAGATGTGGAAGATGTGGTTGCCATGTGCAAAAAGGAATTGGCGCGGCTTTCGCCGGAAGAGAGAAAACGCCAGGCTTATTATGCACTGTACGCTATAGAGATAAACGGTAGTATTTCGGGATTGGTGCCGCAATCGGAAGCCATCAATGCCCAACCTCTGGTAAAGCCCAACAGGAAAGCAGTGGAACAGGCTGACGGGATCAGATTATTGACGGTACGATGGGATTTGGGCAACAGCGAACATCCGGGTTCACCGCGGTTGTGCAGCCCAAAAAAAGAGGCGGGCTTTGCACTTACCAGTGACAAGCTCTTTCAGCTGTACAGCAACGAGTCGCTGTGGGAGCTGATAATAATGGAGTTGAGGTGAGGTGAGGTGATAAGAGGTGAATATTCGGGAATGAGTAATTTTGCCAGGCATGATCAAGGCATAGGAAAACTATAAAAAGCGAAGACGATTAAACCGGGATAATATGACTAAAAAAACTACCTTTTTTGCAGTGCTCTTCTGGGTACTGTTAATACCTTTTGCAAAATCGCAGGTTCTTGACCAGAATAAACTGTTCAGACTGCTGCCTGAAATACCCCAGAACCTCACATCGGCCACCGAAGAAGAGGTTACGGCCTTCAAAGCACAATGCGATACCCTGTACAACATGCTTACCGGCATGGAAGAAAAGTACCGGCGGTCGGCCGATTCGGAGACCAACAGTGCCCTCATTCTGGATTACTATGATATACGCGATTCGATCACAGACCTGCATGCAACTGAGCGAAGCCGCTACTACGATCTGGTTCCGTTGTTTTCTGATCTGCAGTATGCCTACGACGCAAAGAACGACTCCATCAACTACCTCATCGAAGACATAAAGTACAACGGCAGCAAGGCCGGCGATCTGCAGGTGCTAGAGCAGCAGATTGTGGCCAACAAGGCAGAGTGCCGGAAAAAGCAGGCCGAGCTGTATCTGCAGTTTCTGAAAGGATACCGCACAAAGCTGCAGAACATAGCAGAAAAGGCCAACAAATCAGAGATCATACCCATGCCCGACCACCTCAACAAGAATGTTTCGTTTGTTCTGTTGAATGTTAAAAACTACCTGAATTATTTGGGTGAGGTTTATCAGTTTAATGGTGGTGAGTGAGTGGTTGAGTGGGACGAGTGGGTTATGTGGGACTGGTGAGACTAGTGGGACGAGTGGGAGATGGGAACTGTGTGCATGATGGAAATGCACACAGGCCTTAGTAAATCAGGTACTCTAGATAAAACAGATCAGGCAGTTGGGGGTAATTGCCGGAGCCTGAAAACCGTTAGAAGGGGCCACCGTGGACGGTGGCCCCCCTCATTGCCTTAAGGGCCATCGGCGACGATGGCCCCCCTCATTTAAAACTTGATAATAAAACTCACTGGTTGGCGCCTGAACGCAACCCGTCCCATAAGGCCCACCCGTCTCACCTGTCCCACTAGTCTCACTTGTCCCACAAAACACCCACCACCTATTTAGTGCCCATGCCCACCACCATGCTCAATAATGCCGTGCAGAGCTTCGATAGTATGGGTGTAGTCAACATAGGCTGCTACATAGGCGCGGCCTTGTTCGGGGGTTGACTCTTTTACTTTTTCGAGGGCAGTAAGTTTCTCGTATTTCTCGCTGAGGACTGCCCCGATATGGTTGTTTAGTTTTGACAAAAGGCCGTCTATATCGTGGTCTTTCAAAGCCTGATCGCTTAATAGTACAATGGGTTTTGTAGTTCCTGCTGCCTTAAGCCCGGTATAAGGTGCCTTTTCTGTTTCACGGTGGAGGCGCACCAGGGTTTCGAGGAAGTGTTTTTCGACAATGGCATAGACCTCTTTGTCACCTGAACGCAATGCAACGGTCTTATTAAAGAGGGGTATGATTTCTTTTTCCTGGTTCGGGCTTATCCATTTAAGCACTAAGGAAACGTTGTTGGTCTCAAGCGCTTTTAGGGCATCTTTCACTGTCGGACCATCGTATGAATCGCAATGTGCATACACCGGTGCTGAAGCAAACGTGAAAAGGATGATGAATACCAGAGAAGTCAGAATCCCCGAAAGGGTGGATGAAGGTTGTTGATTTTTTTGCAGTTTCATGATAATTTGATTTTTGATTAGTTATTTTTCCTGCAAAAGTATCTTCGCAAAAAGACCTGTTCGACCTATTTTGGAAAGTAGGACGGATTTGCGCGGGGGAAAGGGTGCTTTTTTATGAAATGGGACGTCTCAGGGCTTGCGGTATTCGCTTGGAGTTAGTCCGGTGATGTTTTTGAATACCCGGTTAAAAGCAGATTTGGTGTTGAAGCCGCAATCAAAAGCAATGCCCAGCAGGGAAAGGTTGTTATAGGCAGGGTTGTTTAATCGTGATTTCACTTCTTCGATGCGGTACTGATTGATGAAATCGAAGAAACTTACACCGAAGTGTTCATTTATCACTCTCGACAGGATATGGGCAGGCATGTTAAGCTTATGTGCTAGGTCGGGCAGGGAGAGACCAGGCTCGAGCCAGGGCTTTTCGGTATCCATGAAAGCTTTGATGTTTGTGATGTATTGCTCGGCTTCCGCTTCCTTAAGGGATGATCGGGAGTACTTGTGTTTTGGCACGGTGACGTACTCTGTGACGTTCTCTGTGTTATTCTCAGCATTACCCACTGTTTCATACTGCTCGCTACCCCCTGTGTTCCACTGTCCGTGATGGACGAAGATCTCTTTTTGGCGAAGGCCGTAGTATCCGATAAGGATAATAAAAACAGAAAGCGATAGGGTAAGTCCGTGCGTACAGAAGGTCCAGGAGAACATCTGAAACACGTGGTGAAGGGTGGCGAAGATCATTAAAGCGGTCCAGATCACTCCAAAGGTGTAGGTTAGTTTTCGCAGCCAGTCGAGGTTGACATCCTCGAAAGAAGAAAAGTTGTTGAAGATGTTGATGTCGAGTTTCCTGAAAAGTCTTATGGACAGAAGGAAATAAACCGGCCCTGAAATGACTGTGAGTAAAAGGAAGAAATTGAATAGTGCAGGGGCTGCATGCGATTGTTCTGCATGGTCGAGCCGGATATGACTGGCCGTTTCCGGAAAAAATGAGGTCGCGGCAATGTAGAGATTGAATAGAAGGAACGGCAGGAAGTGCAGCAGTGTTTTGGGACGGAAGTGCACATTGGGTTTGATGAGTGCTGACAGGTAGAAGTACAGAAAGGGACCGTGCAGCAGCAATAAGGAGACAAAACTGGCCGATAAGAGGTGCAGACGTGTGAACAGCTGGTTCGAGAAAAGGGCATAGGTGCCGGTGAACAAGGCCAGGTAAATGAGCCACGCAATGAGTATTTTATCGTGCAGGGCTTTCTTTTTCTGGAATATCAGGAATGCAAAAAACAGTGCATTGAAGGCTGCTATCAGGAAAATGTACTCCATATCAATTGTTTGCGCGTTTGCACAAAGATAGCCACTAATTTTAGGTTTTGGAGTAAGAAAGAATAGTAAATTTTTTCAAACACAGGATATACTTTTATTTATTTCGTATATTTATATGGTTAAAATTGTTTAGGTATTTTTCAATTTTCCTCTTTCATTTTTTAAATTTCTCACCCCTAAATCATTGATCATGAAAAAACTAGTACTCCTGATTAGCATGCTGCGATTAAAGGTGCTAATTGCAGTTGCATTGGTTGGTTTTGGATTTGCCGGCATTACTTCGTCAGGTTTTGCGCAGTTAGTGTATACCTGGCGATCGGCAGAAGGACCCCATGGTGGTGATGTATGGTCTGTATTAAACGGACCGGAAAATACCATTTATGCAGCTACAAAAGGAGGAGGTGTATTCAGGTTAGGCAGTGACAGTATATGGTATTCGTGGAATTTTGGTTTGACCAACCCTGACGTACGTGGATTGACAATGAACCAGCAGGGTACTGTTTTTGCGGCTACGATGGGTGGCGGTGTTTATAAGCTGGAAAATAACGGTATGGACTGGCAACAGGCAAGCGATGGTATTGACTTCCCCTGGATGACAACCATTATCTGTACCAGCGAAGGACATTTGTTTGCCGCTACGATTGAAGGAGGTGGCATATATCGTTCGACGGACGATGGGTACAGCTGGACGAAGATAAACAACGGCTTGACTACTACGCATATTAATGCGTTGCTGATTGACACCCAGGGGCATTTGTTTGCAGGTGGTTATCCGGGTATCTTCAGATCGACCGATAATGGTGATACCTGGCAACAAATGAATAACGGAGTACAGGATCCGTATGTGCTTTCGCTGGCTGAATACTGGGATAATATGATTTATGCAGGGCTGGATTTAGGTGCCGGAATTTATTCTTCCATTAACCAGGGAGAGACCTGGCAAGCTGACAACAATGGTCTGGGCACACCTGCAGGAGTCAATGCACTGATTATGCGGGGTAGTAATGAACTGTTTGCGGGCACCTATGGGATGGGTATTTTCCGGAAGCAATCGGGTAATGCCTGGGAACCTGTAAATGAAGGTTTAAGCTCACAATATATTGTTTCACTGGAACTTGATCAGGATGATAATCTTCTGGCCGGTTCGTTTCAGGGTGGTGGTGTTTTCCACTCGTTTCAGTACGGGCAAGACATGACATGGTATCGAGAAAACCGCCGGTTAGCAGCTACCAATGTTATGGCTTTTGCTTCTAACGGTGTGGAAATCTTTGCAGCTACCTATGGAACAGGGATACATAGTTGCTACCTCTACAGTAATGATTGGTCAAGGTTAACAGGAGATTCCGTTGGACGGTTTTTTACCGATCTGTATCGGATAGAAGGTGACAATCCTGTTTATGCTGTGGCCGATAACCTGGACGGCAAGGGCGGTCTTTACAGATCAACCGACCTTGGCAGTAGCTGGACTGAGCTGCTCAACGGATTTACGGAGTTCGATGTGCGGGGAGTGGTGGTTAACAGCGAGGGAGATATTTTTGCAGCTACTTATGGTGATGGGATTTTACGATCGACTGATGATGGGGTAACATGGCAACGCGTTAACAATGGTCTCGATTGTGATCATTTCTGGTGTATTGAAGTAACGCCGTCGGATGTGCTTTTCGCAGGTTCAGCCGGGTGCGACAAGGGTGTTTACAAATCAACGGATAATGGTGAAAACTGGACTCTTGTTAATAACGGACTGTTGACTAAAGATGTGAAAACTCTTCATTACTCTTCCGGTTTATTGATGGCAGGCACGCACCCTGTTTTTGGAGAAGGGGGTGGAATTTACCTCAGTGACAATCTGGGCGACTCATGGACTGAAATTAACAATGGGTTGGAAAGTCTGACAGTGAACGATATCACCTCCACATATGATGGTCGATTTTTCGCGGCAACGACAGACGGTGTCTATGAATATTTTGGCAGTGATTATTGGGTATCTATTACTTATGTTAATAATGAACCGGGAAACAAGCATGTGAACGGGATTTATTATGATGGATTTTATAGCCTGCACGCCGGAACAGCGGGAAGCGGTGCATGGTTTGCCATTATAGAGGGTAAAGCAAAAAATATCAAGGACGATCAGATTGCACTTTATCCTAATCCGGCTACAGAAGTTATTGCATTTGATAACCCATATGCATCGGGCAGAACCGGCTACTCCATTTTTAACAGGCAAGGCAGTTGCGTGAAGACAGGGGTATGCACTTCTGCACGCAATACGATTACAGTTATGAATCTGGCACCCGGCATGTACGTGCTCAGACTGGTAAACGGAAGCAGTGTGCAAAAAGCTGTGTTTATAAAACGGTAAGGGGAGTGCATTCCTGATTAGTCCGGTAAGTTGTGGACTGCCGCACCTTACCCCTCGTTACCCCTCCCTACCCATCCGTGGCAGTTCCGGTGTCAGTTATTTTGGCTGACAAAATGGCAGTTAGGGGGTAGGGAGGGGTAGTTTTTCTTTTTTGTTATATCAGGCACACTTGTTGTCTATTATCCATTGGCAGCTACTTTGTGATACGGCTATATCCCGAAGCAACTGCTCAGTTCTTTGACATCTTGTGAATAAATTAAAGGCCGGCTGAAATCCTGCTCTTCTACAACGGCATCATCCTCCTCATCATCATCCATTTCTACATCCATGTCCTCACCAATTTCCTCATCCATATCCTCATCTGTTTCTACAGGTGCCGGTGGTACACTAAATGGTCTGCGTTCCGGTCTCTGTGGCTGAATGGTTGGTCCCGTGGGAGGGCTTGGTGGGGTAACGGGTGGTTCCCACATGATTATTTGTCCCTGTTTGCCTGAAGTCTTTATCGTTACTAGCTTTCTCATTTTCCCGGGCGATTTATGGTTCGTAAAATACTAACAACAGCCAGTCTTTTTTGCTTGGTTCCTTACGTATAAATACATATGCAATCATCAGAAAATTAAGTAGTTCTGCGCATTGACCTATGCATTATATCGTGCATATCTTTGTAACACAACAGCAACAAAAAAGCAACAATAAATTAAGTAACCTGCGACAAAGAATAATACACAACCCAATATATATAATACCCGCCAAGGTACACAGAAGGCCAAAGGCCTGAAAGAATGATCAAGTTCTTAACCAAAAACTATAAAGGCTGCCATCAGGCAGCCTTTATTATGCTTATATTTGTTTGATATAACGTATATATTTATGCCATTATGGGCAAAATTGCTGTTCTTTCCTATGTCATACTGTTTGCCTTCCATTGTTACGCAGGGCCATCGGATGAAATAACTGTTCATTCAGATATTTGCTGGCAATATTCCATGGGTATACAGCTACAGGATTCTTCCCTTAAAATTGATCTTACTCTGAGAATGAAGAAAACAGGCGGCTGCCCGACTTCTTTTCTTCTGTTTAGCCGCGACAATGTAATCAGTAATATAATACTGGATGGCTCAGTTCCGGATTACAAGAGGAGCAACGATACACTGTTTTTTAAAGAGGCAGTTAAGCCGGATGCAACATTAACCATACAGTATATTGCGAATAACCTGAACACTGAGAAGAGCCGTCAGCTGTTTTGCGAAAGACAGATGGCATGGTATCCTGTTCTATATAATACCTTCGCAACGTATGATGTACGTATTGCAGTTCCTGAATCGCATCAGGTCTTTGCCTATTATCCTGAGATTTCCCGAAGCAGTAAGAATGGAGAGACAGTGTATTCCTTCTCCTGTTTTGATGAGGATTTTCCGTTCTTAATCACACCTGCCGATATGCATAGGGAAAAGGTCTTCAGTCACGATTCTACTGATCTTTTTTTGCACTATTTCGGGAATGCCAGGCGACTATTGGCAATTAAAGACGGTAAGCCGGTTTATTCTGCAAACCCGGCTCAGACAGACTCCCTTATAGGTGTAGTTATGCAACGATCTGCGGCAGCGCTGGATTGGTACAATAAAAACCTATGGAAGCAGGAAATTAGAAAACTGCATTTTGTGGAAACCGATATTTTTGGTCTGGGAGCAGGACTTGGATATTTTATAGCTTTCGACAGGAGGTTGCTCAATATGGAAGTGATTGACAGAAACGCTTTTTCGCACGAACTTTCGCATTTATGGTTGGGCATTCATACAGATCATTTTGCAAAAGGGAAGTTTTTTCTCGGAGAGTCTGTACCTGAGTATGTAAACCTTCTGTTTTTCAAAAGTTGGGCAGGGGAGGAAGCTTTTGAGAAATCAATTCAGGATATGATCGCACTCTCGTTTTATGATGTACCTTTTTATGAAGTAACATTTGACCAGGTGCTGAACCAGAGGAAGGGTTTGCCGGGAGATGATGAACTGATCTACAATAAAGGGGTTGCATTTGTGCACGCATTGCAGCAGATGATAGGCGAAGAAAAACTACTTAAGGTGGTTCGTGAAACCTATTCTGTGCCCGATCACTTTGTTACTTTGCAGGATTTTGAAAATGCCCTGAAAGCAAACGATTGTTTTGAAGAATACGAGAAGTTATTCGGGATAAAACTGTAATCCTCTGAATAATCAAAGATCAATATACACCTCTTCCGAAGGTTCTGATTCCTGTCCTGCAGCATCCACAGTAGTGATATAATAAACCCATTCTATGGCGTTCGCCGCGATTGCATTGGGTTGCATTTTAACAGATTGATCGTTGTATGTAGTTGCGCTGGGTGGCAGTTCTGCGATGCGCTCGGGTTTATTGTCACCGGTGCTCCGGTATACACGCACTGCCGAAAGGCCGCTGTAGCGTGTTTCGCTCCACTCGAGGTACATGCCTTCGTTTGTTGGATAAGCATTGAGCGCGAAGGGGGCTGCAGGAAGTGCGATGTTATCGTTCAGGGTTACGGTAGCGACAGCCGCATCTGCACTGACAAGTCCATCGTAGCCTACCGACCTGATTTTGTATGTGTACACTTTGCCGGCCTGAGCGGTGCTGTCGGTGTAATGGTTTACTCCGGTTTGCATGGATATAGTTGCCACAGGTGAAAGCAGACTGCCTTCGAGCCGGTCAATTAGGTATTTAACGATGTAGTTTGAATCGGTTACCGGTATGCCCCAGTAGAGGCTTACGCTGCCTTCGTTTTCGTAAGCAGTTAGTTGCAGCGGAGCCTGTGGTGGCAGGGTGTTTAAAGGTTGTATGTCGACCTTGTCTGACATACCGCTTTGTACGAAACTGCTGCTTTCGGTGGTGGCAGCATAGGTGTACAGTGCGCGGCCACTTAACCGGGAAATGGTGTCATAAGCCACAACGACCATCGAATCGGGAACAGGGAGAAGGTCTGTGACCGCAACAAGAACGGAATCGTTGGGTGAATTGCGGTAAATTCTTACACCCGTTGCTTCAGGATCAGCTACCCTGACGTGCAGCACCGCCCCGTTCTTTATGCCGTGTGCGTGCATAATTATGGGTGCAACCGGTGGTACGGGGTTGTATCCTGTACCGAAAAAGCGGCTGCTGTACACAGGTTTGTTGCCCTCGGTGGGTATGGCCCGCAGCTGGTAGTAGTATACCTTATCGGGGATGATCTTTGTATCGGTAAACAGGGTGTCGGTCGCATTGAGGATAGCATGCACGCTGTAACCGCTTTCGCGGACAGCACTCCGAAGCAACTCAAAACGGCTGATGTATTTTGTGCTGCTGAAGGCCCATGCAACACGAATGCCTGAAATGTTGGGCTGACGGGTAGCGGTTGCCTTGCTGAAATACCTGCCACCCGTGGGTACGATCATACAGGCAGCCGAGGGCTTGCCCGATATCATCAGGGTATCGTGCGGGACGATGAAATACTGGGTTGCTCCATCGGGTAGTATGGGTGCCGGTTTCTCGTCGCTGAAAACGTAAAAGGTGGTGTCTTTATCCTTGTACAGTGCAGTGAGGGCGCTGACTTCTGAGGGCTTGCCGTTATCGTACCGTAAGGTTTTAAACAAAGGTGCCGGCTTGCTGCCGACAGAGTACCACCGGAGGTATAGCTTACCGTTGCTGAACTGACTTTCGTAAATGTTAATTTCATCAAAAGCATTTTTATCCATACTCTGACAGTAACCGGGTATGCTGAAGGATAAAATGCAGACTATCGCTGCAGCGGCTATCAGAGTCGCTAGCTTTGTCTGCCTGTTTCTCTGTCTGCTTATATGCATCTGCCTGTTAATGTGCATCTGCCTGCTTTTGTATATCGGTTTGCCTGGTATATCTGTGTGCGTATGTGGTTTCATGGCTTTCTGTGTCTGGTTACAAGGGTGTCTGGTTACAACAATATCTGGTTATAGGGATGGCGTCGGACAAATGTTACTGCTGCACGATTCGAGTAATAAATCGCAGTCGACACCGCTGTTCGAAATATTCATTTTAATACCCAGGGCAGGAGATGCCAGATTGAAGTCTACCCATTCGAGGGAAGTGGGATCGCAGCATACACTGCCCGAAACGCCTGCCTGCACGCTTCCGCACCCTATGAGTGAAAAGTTGCCGTTGCTGTAATAGGTACCTGAAACTCCCAGCTGCGCATTGGTGTTGACGTTTATATTGAAAACTCCGGTCGCAAGACCGCCGCTTACTTTACCTTCGGCCATGGTGGCGATGCCATAGGAGTTTACATTGGAACCAAAAGTCATCCAGGTTCTTGCAGTAAGGGAGAGATCGGCTGACACGTTAACACCAACGAACTGATCAATTACAGGCAGGGTGAAACCACATTCTACCGGTGGTATAAGTTGTTTGGTGATGCTTCCCTGTAAAAGGAATCCTGAAACGCTCCCCTGAAACTCTGGTGGTATGCAGGTCATGGAGCCGTATGGGGCACTAATGGAAGGTGGTACAGTGGTATAGTCGCCAAACAATCCGTACAATCCGCATCCGCCGATGCCAGGTATGCTGATTTCGCCATTCACATTAAAATACCAGCCATACTGGTCGAATATGCAGTCGGCGGTTCCTTTGGCACTCATTCCCATAAGGTCTTTGTCGATGGCCAGTTTGCCTTCGAGGCGCGCATTGGCCATGTCGTAGCGTAAGGTCATTCCGGGGAACGCATCGAGCTGGCTAACACTCACGCTCTGGCCCGAAGCCTGAATTTCGCCATTACACCGGAACAACAACCGGTTGGGCTGGCCATTATTGCTGATAGCGTTCATGCCGGTCATTTCGCCTTCGAACCAGAAAACATTCCAGCTATCGGTCTGCAGGCTGGCTTCCATGCCACCGATCACGTTTTTGAAGTACTTGCCGTTCTGGGCAATGGGTATGGTTTCATCGGCAGGAATGTCGATCTCAGTGGATTGTTTTTTATGGTTCAGCACGATATCTATGGGCCCTATCTTGCCCTCTTCGAAGGTTATGCCTTTTACGGTAAACAGGTTTTCGCTTACTTCGGCTGTGTTGTCGTTCCACTGAAACTGCATTTGGTTGTGCGTGAAATTCGGCACATCCGGGAGGAAGATATCAAAATCAAGACTGCCGGGCCTTACCATCCACGAAAGTGCCCCTGTAAACGTATGCATGTAGGGTATGCCCGGTTTATAGGTGCAGGGGATGTAAAAGTATGGCACATCAGCGTCTGCGTTTATGCTGAGGTAGTTCGATTCGCCGGTTTCGGCATCGAGTATGCCGAACAGGCGCAGGTTGGCACCGGCTGTGATCATTACCAGCGGACTGTTGTCGCTGTACAATTGTATGCTCCTTAACGGGATGCTTTGATCACCGTATAATCCGGTAAGGTTAGGTATGCTGGCGGCGGGCTGAATGAATGTGCTGGAGCTGGCAAAGATGTTCCAGCGGAACTCTCCCGGATTCTTTTCAATATAGCTGAGCCCTTTCAGGTTGCCGGTAACGTTTGCTGTTACGTTGCCGAGTACGGGGGCATTGCTGAAATCGGGCACGGCCTGCGCGGTGTACAATGAATTATACTGCATGAGCATACCGGTAACCGGCATAGACATTTGCGCCTGAACGGTGCTTTGCGAGAGTTCGAGGCCCTGAGTAGTGAACTTCCAGCTGGTTGATACAACTTTCCACTTGTCCATGCTGAAGCCAATTTTCTTTGCCGGCGGCAGGGTTACGGCATCTTTGGTAAACGACAGCGCCCCCAGCTTCAGGTTAATATTTGCAGGCTTTATGTTATTCAGGTTAGTGGTTAACGTAGTGCTGAGCACAATTTTACCCTGCTGCACAAACGAACTGTCGGCTTTGGCGGTTGCGGCATTGTTAAACTGCGGCAGACTGTATACGATGGGTTTGCCCGATGCATTGCAGGCATAAAAACCGTTGTTGCCAACACTGACCGGTTTTTTGATTGCCGGGTCGCCCACGAACGCCGTGAGGTTCATTTTGGTGGCGCTGTTATCGGCTGTGGTTGCAAGGTACAGGTCAGGAAGGGTGAACAGGTTGGTATTAAACTCTGTTGACGGTATTTTAACCTGACCTTTAATTGCGCCTTTCGGGGAGTTCTGCACATAGCGGTCGAGCAGGAGTTTGCCACTGTTCTGCAGATCGGAGCGGAAGGTTTGCAGCACCACAACGTTCGATAGTTTGCTTTTTGAGAGCTTTACAGGAAGGATGGCAGGTTCGGAAAGGGGCACGTTGTTTGCATTGACGCCGGTGCTCTTTTTTATGATTACGTTGGCGAAGGGTATAAGGGTACCCGGATCGGTGCTGAACTGGTCGTTACCGGGTATGCCGACGATGTTTCCATTGATGGTTACTTTACCGTCTTTTTCTTCTGTAAGCTTTGATACTTCCATAGGGAAGCCCATAAGATTGGTAATGTCCATGTCGTTGTACACCGTGAGGTTGAAGTCGGTGTTCACGCATTCGTTGGAAGCTTTGGCAATAACCAGCAGTTTTTCGTCGCCAACAAAGTTTGATTGCGATTTCAGAGCGGTAAATGCACGGGGAAATCGGTGAACCGGAATATTGCGCATATAGTACTGACCTGCATAGTTTGAAACAGCCGAGAGGGTATCGCCCTGTAAAAAGAGCCGCACAGATGCACCGGCCACAGGAGATGCCTCTGTACCCGCAGTGACCATTCCCCGCATACAGGCAGCGGGTGCCATTTGGCAATATATTTCGGTGGCTTTTTTACTGACCGGGATTTGCAGGGTGTAGTTTTCGGCTTTGTAATTAACATCGTACCGGTGGAGGTTGACAACTTTTACCCTGTAGGCGGGATTTGATTCTCCGGCATTTTTAAAGTTAAGGGTTACTATTCCGTCTGTATCTGTAAAATCGCTTTTGTCGGAGGGAATGCCGTTCTGAACAGGACCAACTCCCTGTATTACCACCCATATGTTGGGTATTGGCTGCTTTGTGACTTTATCAACCACGGTTACTTTAAGCCTGCGCTCCTTTTTATAGATCTTAATATCGAGGTGGTTGATCTTTTTGGGAGTAAAGAAGGCGATCTCTTCGTCAAGATAGCCTTCGCACGACACCTTGAGCCGTTGTATTTTATTGGGCAGGAATTTGCAGGGAATTTCATAGTTACCGAACTTATCAACCAACTGCGCATCGCCTCCGTCGACCGAAACGTATGCAGCAACAGAGCCTCCGTACTCCGGGTCAGTAACCCTTCCTTTTATTATGGCACCCATTTCGAGCTGAATTGATTTTACGGATTGCTCGCCAAACCGTAAGGGATTGATTTCGAAAGTACGGGTGGTGTATCCTTCTGCTTTTGCAGTGAGTTTACGCATCGGACCTGTTACCTGTTTATTCTGTCGATTGTACAGTATGGCAAGGTCTTTGAATTCAAATCCGCCTGCTGAGTTAGTGAGTGTGTTATAGTTACGGTTCAGTGAATACTCTGTGTGGAAATTCAGCCAGTTGTACAGATCCTGAAAAAGGTGATCAAGGTAATGAGGATAGAGGATAGTAAGATTTCCGGATTCACGGGAATAGGTTTCATCGAGAAGCACGGTTGCGTTCTTTAAAGGCGTTGTCTCTATATCGGTCACTTTACCTTTAACAGAAGGGTATTCGGGCTTCATGTAAATAGTCTTGCGTTGCTTCTCTTGTGGCGCCGTGAAGTACGGATCGGTGCCCGGCCGCTTTTTAATGTTGTTTGATGTGACCTCTGTAGGCTGCACCACTATTGACGGTCCATCCATGGTGAAGTTTGTCATGCCTGTTTTATCTGTTTCGGCCATTATATAATACGCATACGTGCTGTTGTGGTGCCACACCATGCGTTTAAAAGTGACTACTCCATTCTTGCCTGTAGTACCTTTGGCAAGCACGGTAAGTCCCTTACCTGCAAAACGGCCCCTGGTTTCAGCATCAAGGTTCTGGTGACCCGATAGTATGCCACCGTCTTCTAGTGGAAAGATCTGGTAAGAGAAATCGGTCTTACGACAAAGGTAAACTTCCGCAGCATCGACTTTCTCGTTTATAAGGGCACCCTGATGATCGTACATGTTTCCGCCGACTACCTGTACGCTTGCATTAGCGGTTACCTCCAGCTCACAACTCCGTACATAGGTGGTGATGGTGCCAAGATTATTGAGCAGGCCTTTTAAGGGTATTATTATTTTCTTTGGGTTGTAATAGAACTGTGCATGGGGGTCTTCGATAACAATAAGAGCGGTATTGTATACAGCATTGCCCACCTCGGCACCCGCTGAAACAAGTTCTTTGTACTCCGTGTTATCGAAGAAGGTAAAGGTAAAGTTGCCCTGCACATCGGTTTTGCCGGTGGCAAGCAGTTTACCGTAATTTTTATCTCCATTAACCAGGGTAGGCATCGGGGGCACTGCATAGATTATTGCATTCTGATCTGCAAGGCTGGTGCCGCGCTGTATGGACACATGCCCGAGTACCAGTTTAATATTTGCACCTGCCAGGTCGTATTTCTTGCCTGCATCTTCCATATACTCATATTGCAGACGGCCCTGCACAGTAGTGGGCAATAAGGGTGGGGGTGGATTGAATTTCAGCCCGCCGATGTTTATGGTATCGGGATCGGGAGTGGGAGGATCGAAGGTAATTTCGAAGTCGTTCTTTATAAGATTCTTATTCCAGGAGAAACTGCATACCTCGCTGTGCCCCCCGTTTCTGAATACCACTTTACCCATAGGATCTTCGGCAGTAATCCGGAAAGCATACGTTTTGCCCTCTACCAGCGAAGGCTGTGCCGGACCATAAATAAACGTGCTGGTAGTGAGGGTTGTCTGGTAAAAGGGAAAACGTGCCGTGTTTATTGCATCTTCGGGATTATGGTCAGAAGGCTGTACTTCAACCATAAGCAGTTTATACCGGGTGTTCAGTGGTGCTCCTGCGGGGCGCGTCCAGCTGAAAATAATGTTCTGGGGTGTTGTAGCTGTTATATTCTCATCGCATAGTGGCTGTGTTATCATGGGCACTTCGAGGTTTGATACATTAAACGGGGCGCAGCAACCGATGGGGTTTTCCCCCGAAAGGGGCTCATCAGTCTTAAAATCCCATGCGCGAAGGCAGATAGTATAGATGTCTTCGGGTAACCCGTTGCCCTGAATAATTTCGGAAGCTGTTATGCCTTCGTACTCCACGTTGGCACCACTGAACACTTCCTGAATATTATTGATGTTTACGATGAGCGAAGCACCGGGTGCCAGCAGTATAGGTTGTGCCGGTTTATAGCCGGAAGCAGTGCGCACACTTACGCCGCTTTCGGAGGATATCTCGCCGGTGAGGTATACCTGCGCTGCCCTGCCAAAGGCTGCCGTATTACGGATGTTGGCCATTATTTTACCCGGCTGCGATGTGTAGTCGCTGATTTTAGTGGAGTAGGGCGGGGTAACAACCACGGTTATCTGGATAGGATAATTCTGCGCCCAGAGCGGAATGGTAAAAATGGCCAGTAGTGCGGTTAGCACCGCATTTTTCCGGATGTTAAAAGGTAAATACATAACCCAGGTCTCCTTTAAATTCATTAAAATTTGTGTTTCCTGTGCCCTCAGGATATTGCTGGCTGATATAAAAGAAGCTGTACCGCATGCTGTGGTGTTTGTTGAACTGCCATGCTCCGGTGAGTGAGTGGTTGTAGATCCAGCCGGAAGTGCCGTTAAACTGCGACCTCATTGCGGAACTGTTGAGCGCTGCACTGAGCTTTCCCTCAAGCCAGCTTTTTGAAACGCCTGCCGTGGCTCCCGTTACTTTTTGGTCACCTGCAAAGCTTTCGAGCATGGTATGGCTAAATGAAAGGCTTGCGCCGATGCCGGTCTCCTTTAAGTTAAGGTTGTATCCGGCGTTTAGAATGGTGGCCACCGATTCACTGTATGCCTCGGTGCTGGCGTTTTTATCGTTAAGGCCACTGCGGTTGTAGAGGAGCAGTACCATGTGACTTGCTTTTTCACGATCGAAGAACAGCCGGGGCGAAACACTGATGTTACTGGTAGTCTGATACAGTTTAAGGGAATCAATAACCTCTATTTTGCCTGCCTTTTGGTTGTTGCTGTAATTGCTGTAATTAATATCGATGCCGAACATCTGAACCGGGTTAAATGAAATACTGGCTGATGAGATAGTACGGGTAGTGGTGTTGAGTTTGGTGTTCTTGAGGTTATCGCGCTGCAATCCTATGCTTCCCCTGAGGTACAGTTTTCGTTTGAAAAGCGGCAGAGAAGGTGCGAGTGTAATGTTCTGCACATCGTCGTTAAAGTAATAAGCACCCATTGATCTGTACCTGGGGTCTATACGTTTGAATTCGGCTTTTAAGCCAAACTTTTTCGACTTATAGTTAAGTGATGATCTAAGGGCAGTGGCAAATTCTGAGGAAGCATTTACGACGATAAAGCTGTTAAAGTTCTTGAGGAAATCACCCACATCGCCATCGAGCGTATGGTCGTTGGCATTGGTGGTGTAAAGAGATACTGCAGCTTCTGCTTCAAAGCTGAGGGTCTTTGAGAATTCAATGCGGGTATTTAAACCGGTAACTGCGTTTTGCTCAGGACTTGCCTGCACTACCCCATCTTTGTTGAGCCGGTGCGAAAGACTGTCGTCTTTGATGTTCTGCAGAATAAGGTCAACGTATGTTTTATCGTTGCCAATCCCCAGCCTGACGGCATACCCCATGCGGTCGAACGATTGCAGGGTATCTTTTTCGTTTTCGTACAAACCGCTGCTTTTTTTGAAGCGACCGTAAACTGCAGCAAACCGGAACAATCCGGGATTTAGTTCCAGTCCGCCTCCCAGAAAGGTATGCCCCGCCAGGGAGAATTCGGAAAACCGGATATTTCGGTAGCCTGCATGGAGGGTTATCCATTTGTATTTCGGACTGATGCCGAACTGGTTAAAGGGCTGGCCAAAGTTGTTCTGTTTGTCGCTTAGCCGGAAACTGAAGGGCAGCTGTATGCCATAAATGGATAGGGTGGCATTGCCGGAGAATACTGCCGAAAAAGGGCTCATTCTTTCTGTGAGCCCTGAAGCAGAGTAAGCAATTATATTAGCCCCAAGGCTTCCATGCAGGGTAACAGGTTTCTCGTTTTTGAGATTGTCGAGCTGCTGACCTGCAACTTCGGGAATAATGAATAGAAGTATCAGGCCTGTCGTAACGAAAAGACAGGTGGGCAACAGTCTCATACCTGCATTTATTTGATAGGGTTGTGAACTCAGGTTAATGGGGATAAACTCAAGTTACATCAATAACTGCGCAAGATAAGGGGTTTCTACGATATTTCTATCAAATATAAGGAATAATCAGGTTTTTGAGACTGTTACCGAAAAAAAAGTTTACTGATTTTCTTCGTGGTATGATGCGATCTTGCGGAACAAATGCCCCCGGTCTATTCCGCCCACATTGTGCTCATGGGTGGGATATACGAAGTAATCGAGCTGCTTTTTCTGATCAATGCAGGCTTTGAGGAAGTGCTGGCTGTGCTGCCAGACTACGGTATTATCGATGCCACCGTGAATGATGAGCAGTTTGCCCTGCAGTTTGCCGGCCTGTTCAATAAGGCTGGCAGCTTTATAGCCATCCGGATTCTGCTCAGGAGTATCCATATAGCGCTCTCCGTACATCACTTCGTAGTATTTCCAGTCGCATACCGGTCCGCCGCCAGTAGCCACTTTGAATATTTCGGGGTAGTTCAGCTTCAGATTAACTGACAGGAAACCACCATAGCTCCATCCGTCAACACCAATACGGTCGGCATCAACAAACGGCAAGGTTTTCAGGTACTCAATACCCTTCAGCTGGTCGGCCATTTCAGCCTTACCCAGGTTTCGGTGAATGACACTTTCGAATTCGAAGCCCCGGTTTGCCGACCCTCTGTTATCAACAGTAAAAACAACAAAACCACGCTGCGCCATGTACTGCAGGAAGAGTCCGCCGCTCATCCATGTGTCAGTCACCAGTTGTGCATGAGGACCCCCGTATACGTAAACGAATACCGGATATTTTTTGCCGGCCTCCATCTGTGCAGGCTTTATGAGTCTGCAATACAGATCGGTGGTGTTGTCGGCCGCTTTAATGGTAAAGAGGGAAGTTTCGCCTAAAGTGTATTCTGTTAATGGATTTGCAGCTTTGTTTATGGTTTGGCTTTTCAGGCTCTTTGTCTCCACTACCTGCGTAACCGGTGGGGTGGTAAGGTTGCTGTAGGTGCTGATAAAGTATTTGCCGTCGGGGCGGAGCTTTACAGAATGCGTGCCACTTTCGGGAGTGAGCCGTTGCCGCTTACCGGTCTTAAGGTCGGTGTAATAAAGATAGTTACCGGTAGGAGAGGGTTCGGTGGAAGTAAAGTACACTCCTTTGCCCGAAGGCCCGAAATCAAGAAGTTCGTTAACGATCCAGTTGCCTGAGGTTAGCTGCTTTTCGAGCTTGCCGCTGATGTTATAGAGATACAGATGGTTGTACCCGTCGCGCTGGCTTTGCCAGATGAATTGCTGCGGATTGCCGGGGACGAATACCATGGGATTCTGCGGTTCAACGTACCGGTCGTTCTTTTCCTCAAAAAGAGTTTTGATGAATTCACCGGTATTGGCATCGTACTGGTTAAGCTTCATGTGGTTCTGGTCGCGGTTGAGCACGGCAATAAATACCGATGTCTGATCAGGGCTCCAGGCAATATTGGTAAGGTATTGTTCGGCGGGTTCCCCTGTTTTAACGAACAGCGTTTTGCCGGTAGGAACATCGTAAATACCCAGGGTTACATGGTGGCTTTTCATTCCGGCCATGGGGTACCTGATGCTGTTGAGTTCAGCTACCCGTGCTGTAATGTCGACCAGCGGGTATTCGGTTACCATGGTTTCATCCATCCTGTAAAAGGCAAGCTTATTACCCTGAGGGGACCAGTATGTTCCTTTTGAAATGCCAAATTCATTGCGGTGCACACTTTGGCCGTTCACAATGCCCTTGTCTGTATCGGCAGTTATTGCAATCTGCCTTTCGGCTGAGATGTAAAGATTGTTGCCGACAGTGTAGGCCATGTATCCGGTAACGGGGGCCTTGTCAGTATTCTCTGCATCATCGGGAAGGCTGTGCAGCAAACGAACAGTACCCTCCTTCACCGAAAGGAAATCATTACCCTGGCTAAAAAGCATGGTGCCATCAGCGGCCCATGTAACGGAAGGGATACGCTGAAGTGGTTTGCGCCCGGCAGCCTCGAGCATACTGTTAAGTTCTGAAAGACGCAGCAGGGTATCGGCCTGATCGCTGTTCACCTGTCTGCGCAACACAGCGTTTGGTACCTGATAGGTATAATAGCCGGTGTTGGCCACCCATTGAAGGTTTGAAAGGGTAGTGGGGTAGAGCTTTCGGTTGGTGATGATCTCTTCAGGAACCAGCTGTTTTGTCTGGGCAAAAAGTGCTACGGTATTAACAAGGAGAGCGAGGGTAAGGAGAATGGATTTCATGGGTTAAGGGTGAATTGGTTTAACAGCTTTTACAGCGCCGGCAATTTCTTCAATAAGCGCCGGGTCTTTTTCAATGGCATTGCCAATAACGATGAGATCGGCACCTGCTTTGGCCCGGGAAGCCGCAAGTGCAGCATTGGTGAGCCCACCTCCTACAATAAGCGGTATGTCAATACTCTGGCTCACGTGCTCTATCATTTGTTCGGATACTGGATTTATGGCACCGCTGCCCCCATCCATGAAAATGAGCTTAAGGCCCAGCATTTCGCCAGCCATGGCTGTACACATGGCGATGTCGTTTTTATCGGAAGGTATGGGATTGGAGTTGCTCATGTAGGAAACTGCTGTGGGTTTGCCACTCTCGACCAGCATGTAGCCGGTGCCGATTACTTCGATGTTGCTGAGTTTGAGGTAGGGTGCGGCTATTACATGGCGCCCGATGAGCATTTCGGCATTGCGGCCCGAGATAAGTGAAAGAAAAAGCATGGCATCGACGCGGTAACTCAGCTGCATGGTGTTGCCCGGGAAAAGAACGACCGGTAACCCGGAGTATTCTTTGAGGATCTTTATGCAGGTATCGAGACCATTATTAATGAGCAGGCTGCCGCCGACAAAGAAATAATCTACGCTGTGGTCGGCTGCCAGTCTTGCCAGTTGCTTTAATTTATTATCGTCGGTTTTATCCGGATCGATCAGTACGGCAAGCTGTTTTACGCCGTTTCGTTTTCTTTGAGTGATGGTATCGAGTACTTTCATGCCATTCCTTTATAAGGATACGAAGGTATGGAATTAAATAATTAGTACCTTTGCACCCGAAATTTAAAAATGCTTCGTAATGAAAAGTATTGAAATAGAGATTCTTCCATATAAAGTAAAGGATATTTCATTGGCTGAATTCGGCCGCAAGGAGATTGAGATCGCTGAAAAAGAGATGCCTGGCTTAATGGCTATAAGGCACAAGTATGCACAGGAGCAACCGTTAAAGGGTGTGCGCATTTCAGGTTCGCTGCATATGACCATTCAAACTGCCGTGCTGATTGAAACCCTGTCTGCACTCGGTGCTCAGGTTAGATGGGCAAGTTGCAACATTTTCTCAACACAGGATCATGCAGCCGCCGCAATTGCTGATGCAGGTATTCCGGTGTTTGCATGGAAGGGTGAAACCCTCGAAGAGTACTGGTGGTGTACCCTGCAGGCACTTTCATTCCCGGGAGGACTCGGGCCACAACTCATTGTTGACGATGGTGGTGATGCTACCCTGCTGGTGCATAAAGGATTTGCAGCCGAAAAGGCACCTGTCATTCTGGATGTAAGAGCCGGCAATGCCGAAGAAGCTGCCATACTTAATACCCTGCGCGATGCCCTGCTCGAAGACGATCAGCGCTGGCACCGCGTGGTGAAGGACCTGAAGGGTGTTTCGGAAGAAACCACTACTGGTGTTCATCGTTTATACCAGATGTTTGAAGCAGGCGAACTGCTTGTACCTGCTATTAATGTGAACGACTCGGTAACCAAGTCGAAGTTCGATAACCTTTACGGATGCCATGAGTCGCTGGCCGACGGTATTAAACGGGCAACCGATGTGATGATTGCAGGCAAGGTGGTTGTAGTGCTTGGCTTTGGTGATGTGGGTAAAGGATGTGCACGCTCAATGCGCTCATACGGAGCAAGGGTGCTGGTTACAGAAATAGACCCAATATGTGCACTGCAGGCTGCAATGGAAGGCTTTGAAGTAACTACGATAGAAGACGCGATAGCTGAAGGAAATATTTATGTATCGGCAACGGGTAACCGCGACGTGATTACCCTTGAGCATATGCGCAGGATGAAAGACCAGGCTATTGTTTGCAACATAGGGCACTTTGATAATGAAATTCAAATGGATCTGCTTAACAATGCAGCCGACATTCAGAAGGTGAACATCAAGCCTCAGGTTGACAAGTATGTGTTTGAAGACGGTAAGGCCATTTTCATTCTTGCAGAAGGCAGACTCGTTAATTTGGGTTGTGCAACCGGTCACCCTTCGTTTGTTATGAGTAATTCCTTCTCAAACCAGACACTCGCACAGATCGATCTCTGGAAGAATAATTATGAAATAGGCGTTTACAGGTTGCCGAAGAAACTGGATGAAGAGGTAGCCCGCCTGCACCTGGACCAGATTGGTGTTAAGCTTACAAAACTTACACCCGAACAGGCTGCCTACATAGGTGTTGATACAAACGGTCCATATAAACCGGAACACTACAGATACTAAAAAGAAATTGGGTTGGCGAGGGCCAACCCAATTCTTTTATATGTTCCTCATTAATTAAAGATCCTTAATTCGTTTCCGTCGTACGATGTGCGGTATTGCTTCAGGGCGACACCTGCCGGCCCTTTTATGGGAGAGCCATCGGTTAAGATATACTGTGATCCGCAAACAGAGTCAACCGCAATAATTCCGGTATCATCAACATATACTCTGGCACCTTCTGCAAGCGGATCGTGCGGGCATGCACGTTCATACACCTTAAATTCGCTGCTTTGTGGTCTGTAAATAATAAGGCCCTTATATCCGCCCGTTGAATAAACGTACTGCCCTTCAGCAATAAAATCAATGGTATTGGGATAAATGCTGAAGTTAACCAGTACATAGGGAATTACATCGCGGTTGTCTTTTTCGCAGGATATTACACCCAGGGCAAAGGTTAGCAGAAGTAGTTTAAAAACTCTTTTCATAAAATTATTTTCATTTCAGTCGATAAAGATAATATTTTTGTAGTCAGGTCTAAAAAGCGAAAATGGTTTTACGTGTGGTTATTATGCAAAGAATCAGGAATTTTGGGATATTAATAATACTCTGTCTGATTGCGGTAAGTTGTTCATTGATAAAGCCTTCGGAAGAGAAGAAAGCAGAAAAAGCAACGAAGAAGGAAATAAAAGCAATTGACAAAGATCTGCGAAAGCGGGAAAAAGCACACTGGAAGAATCAGACGCCTGAGGCTAAGAAGATGATGAAGCGCACGAAAAAGCATTCAAAGAAACTGAATAAGCCCCGTAAGCTTCCGAAATGAAAATATAAAAGTTCTACAGCATGGATGAAATTCTGTATATATTATTAGGTATAGCCTGGCTCGCATGGTCGTTTTATCAGAATAAGCAGAAGCTAACAAAGCAGAAGGCAGAGAGAGAGTTGCAGCGTCAGCGGGAGATGCAGCAGCAACAACAGGCAGGGCAATACGGCCAACCAGGGCAGTACGAAGGTCAGTATGGTCAGCCAGGTCAGTACGGGCAGCCGGCAGGCTATGAACCGGCAGAACGCACACCAGCTAAAGAAGTTCCCCGACCCAGAAACATCCTGGAAGAACTGTTCGGAGAAGAATTTGCACCGGGGCCTGAAGCGGTACCTGAAGAATACATCCCGGAAACGGATATGTATGAGTCGGAAACGAAGTCGTACATTCCGGAGGCGGATGAACAGTCGTGGCAGCGAAAGCGAAGGGTCTATGAAGCACCTGAAGCTGTATCGCAGGAAGTGATCAGGGAAGAGGTGCCGGCCGACTATTTTGAAAGAAGGCAATACACTGATTATAAACCGGTTGAACAGGCGGCTGCTATTACTGTGACTGAAGAGCCTGAAGAAAAAGATTCGGAAGAACTTACAGAAAATTTTAATCTGAAAAAAGCGGTGTTATATAGCGAAATCCTTAGAGCCCCGTACATTTGAGGCTGATAGTAAATTTGTTCACTTTGTTCAGTTTTTTTTGCAGGCTAACATAATTTATTATTACCTTTACCCGCTTTTACTACACACACACAAACACGTATATTCTAACATAAAATTTCATTGGTATGATCAGAAATCTTCTACTAACTTTTTGGTTGGTATTGACAGCGAATCTGTTAGTGTTCTCCCAATCGGGAACTCTTAGAGGAAAAGTCGTCGACAAGAACACAAAGGAGCCAATTCCCTTTGTGAACATTGTCGTTGAACTGGGTGGAACCCAGGCTGGAGGTACAACCTCAGACTTTGATGGCAACTACACTATCAAACCGATTACTCCTGGTAAGTATGATATCAAGGCCACCTTCGTAGGTTTTAAACCTGTGTTGATTAAAGGTGTTCAGATAAAATCTGACCAGATCACCTTTAACGACATTCAGATGGAGTCGACCATGGTTGAGCTCACGGAGTTCGAGGTTGTTGACTATAAGGTTCCGCTTATTGACAAGGATAAAACCTCAGTAGGAGCCACCGTTACATCAGAAGAAATTGCCAAGATGCCTAACCGATCAGCAAACGCAATTGCTACAACGGTGGGTGGTGTATTCTCGGCTGACGGTGAACGTGGAAGTGTTCGTGGTCAAAGGTCAGACGGTACTGTAATGTACATTGACGGTATCAGGGTGCGTGGTTCTTCATCACTCCCTGAATCAGCCATTGAGCAGGTTTCGGTTATTCTTTCCGGAGTTCCTGCACAATATGGTGATGCTACCGGGGGTATTATCAATGTTACAACCAAGGGCCCAAGCCGTGAATTCGGTGCAGGTATTGAGTTGCAGACATCTGAATACCTCGATGCTTACGGATATAACCGCGCAGGTTTAAACATGCAGGGACCTCTGTTATGGAGCAAAGATGAAAACGGAAATAAGAAAAATGCTTTACTCGGCTACTTCATAGCAGGTGAAGTTACTTATAATAAAGACAGCAGACCAACTGCAACCGGTATTTATACCATAAAGGATGACGTGCTGAGAGAACTCGAATTAAATCCACTCCGCCCAATTGGTGAAGGTATTGGTACCTATTACAATACCAACTTTATTCGCAGGGAGCATATGCAGTATTCAAAGGCTACTCCCAATACTTCGAGCTATGATATCAACGCTTCAGGTAAAATTGACATAAAGGCCGGTAATAACGTTAACCTTTCTGTGGGAGGTTCGATTTATCACAGTGATGGAAGAGAATTTAACTTTGCTCAGTCCATGTTTAACTACGACCGTAACAGACAGATCATTGACAACACCTGGAGGGTGTTTGGTCGTTTTACACAGAGATTCCCTGCTGCAGCCGAAAGCAAATCGCTCATAAAGAATGTTTATTATACTATTCAGGCCGACTATACCAAAACAACCCAGACACTGCAGGATCCTTTACATAAGGATGACTTATTCAAATACGGGTACCTTGGTAAGTTCGAAACAGATAAAGTAAGATCATACACATTTGAAAAAGTAGTTGATACTGTTACCGGATTACTGGCTTATGTGCATAACGGATTTGTTGACCGCAATGTAGATTTCACCAAAGGCGATGCCAATCCGATCACTGCAAACTTTACCCGTCAGTATTACGAGCTGTTCCCTGAAAGCTTCTATCATTCAAACCTGAACGACATTATTTCGGGAGGTGGACTGCTTAATGGTATGAACGCCGGTGGTGCATACAATTACTGGGGAATTCCAGGTGCTTCACAATCAGGTTACTCGTTTGCTGATAATGAGCAATATTCTCTGAATGCAAATGCTTCAGCTGACATAGGCAACCATGCAATACAGTTTGGTTTTATTTATGAACAGCGTATTGACAGGTTCTACAGCTATGCTCCAAACGATCTATGGACAGCCATGCGTGGTTTAACCAATTCACATATTGCTCAGCTCGACGTTTCTAATCCTCATAAGGTAATGCTCGACGGTGTTTTCATGGATACCATCTATTTTGACCGTAACTACGATGCGCTGTCACAGCGTAACTTCGACATTAGTCTGCGTAAAAAACTCGGTTTACCGATTGACGGCACCGACTGGATCGATATTGACAGCTACGATCTGAACACCTTTACCATGAACTATTACGATAATGCAGGTAACCGCGTTACAAAAGCACTGGATGGTCCGCTTGATATAAGCATGTTCAGCCCGGATGAGCTCTTTAATAATGGTGATTATATTGCAAACTACAGTGGGTACACATATACCGGAAAGAGAATGAAACTTGCCGATAGCCCAAGCCTTGATGACTTCTTTACAAAACAGGATGAAAACGGAATGTATACCCGTGAGATTGCTCCGTTTACACCTATCTATATGGCAGGCTTTATTCAGGATAAGTTTGCTTTTGATGACCTTATCTTCAATGTTGGTGTACGTGTTGACCGCTTTGATGCTAACCAGAAGGTGCTGACAGATCCGTATCTGCTCTATCCTGCAAGGACAGTTGCTGAAGTAAACGATCTTGGATCACATCCTGCAAATATGGGCGATGATTTTGTGGTTTATGTTGACCAGGTTAATCCAACAGCCATTATGGGATACCGTAACGGAGATAACTGGTACGATGCTCAGGGACTTGTTGTTACCGACCCGACTATTTCACTTGACGCTGGTAACGGTGTAACTCCTTACCTGGTTGATAACGATAACATTTCGTTGAGTTCTAAATCGTTTACCGATTATGAACCACAGGTTTCGGTAATGCCACGTATTTCATTCTCGTTCCCAATCTCTGATGAAGCTCTGTTCTTTGCACACTACGACGTTCTAACACAGCGCCCGACCTATGCATTACGCATGAGCCCGTTATCATACTACTTCCTGCCAATTACCGGTAGTCCGACTATTAACAACCCGAACCTGAAGCCTGAGAAGACCATTGACTACGAACTTGGTTTCCAGCAGCGTTTATCAGCTTCTTCTTCGTTAACTCTATCGGCTTACTATCGTGAAATCCGTGACCAGATCCAGGCTTTCCGTTACACTGCTGCTTATCCAAAAACTTACTACTCGTACAACAACATCGACTTCTCAACCGTAAAAGGTTTAACAGTATCATACGACATGCGCCGTACAACCAATACCAGGTTAAGGGCCAGCTATACACTGCAGTTTGCCAATGGTACAGGAACAGATCCTGAATTTGCAAAAGGACTCATCCAGACCGGTCAGCCGAACTTACGTACACTGTTCCCACTTGGATTCGACCGCCGTCATGCTGTTAACGTAATGGTTGACTACCGTTATGGTGAAGGTAAAGAATACAACGGTCCGGTGATCAGAAGAACTGTAACAGGTGCTGATGGTAAAGAAACCGTTAAAACTATTGAGATTCTCAAGAATACCGGTGTTAACTTTACCGTATTTGGTGGTTCAGGTACACCGTATACCCGCTCAAGCAAGATCGTTCCAATCGGACAATCGGGTATTATCGATGGTTCAATCAATGGTTCCCGTTTACCATGGCAGTTCCGTATTGATGGACGTATTGACAGAGATATCAATATTGCATGGAATGCTAACCGTTCTTCCTACCTCAACGTCTATCTGCAGGTTCTGAATATTTTCGATGCCAAAAACATCATGAGTGTATATGCCGCTACCGGTAACCCTGACGATGACGGATATCTGGCTGCAGCCGAATATCAGGAACTGATCAATACACAGCTCGATGCTCAGTCGTATCGTGACCTCTATAGTATTCGTGTTAACTCACCAAATAACTACAGTTCTCCACGTCAGATCCGTTTAGGTTTGATACTGAACTTCTAAATTAAGAGCCGAAAAAGACCAAAACATATTAAATGACTATGAAAAATACACTCCGAATAACATTTGCCGTTCTTCTGCTTACCCTATTTGCAGTTCCCGGTTTTGCTGATTATTATAAAGGGCCTGGCCAGAAATCGGCACCCGTTATAAAATCAACTGCTGCAGGATGTTTACCCGGTGCAGGATTTAAATACCTTGAGGTAAACAATGTTAGAACCCGTATCAATACCGGTGGTGACATGTGGTGGGACTTTGAAGTCTCTCAGTACGAGATTCCAAAAGGATCGCGTAAGACTTCCATGTTCTCTGCTGCACTCTGGATTGGGGGTATTGACGAGAACGACCAGCTGAAACTTGCTGCTCTTAAATTCCGTCAGGGACCTAATGCCGGTTCTCCGGGCTCCGGTAATGACTTCTGGCCTGGTCCTCTCACAATAGATAATAAAGCTTCTGTTGATGAAGCTACCTGTGCTGAATTCGACAGACTTTTCCCTATCAGCCGCACAGAAGTGGATGAATTCCTGGCTTATCAGGAGAATCCTGCTGCTAATCCATCCTACCAGGTTCCAACCTCTATTAAGGAATGGCCGGCCCATGGTGATATTACAAAGAAACAAAGCTACTACCTGGCTCCTTTTGTCGACCTGAATGGTAACGGCGATTATGAGTGGGAAGAAGGTGAATATCCATACTATGACCTATCGAACGAACTCTGCCACTCTGCAACTGCAACCCAGGAAACTACGGAAGGTATTGTAAAGGGTGGTCTGCTTGCTGACCAGGTTATTAAAGGTGACGAGACTTTATGGTGGGTATTTAACGATAAAGGTAATATCCATACAGAAACTCAGGGTACTCCGATTGGTGTTGAAATCCGCGCTCAGGCTTTCGGATTTGCTACCAACGACGAAATCAATAACATGACCTTCTACAGCTACGAGATCATTAACAGATCAACCTATAAACTTACCGGTACTTACTTTAGCCAGTGGGTTGATACTGACCTTGGTTTTGCTACTGACGACTATGTTGGTTGCGACGTAAACAGAGGTTTAGGTTACTCATACAATGGAAAACCTAAAGATGGTGACGGTCAGTTCTGGGCATACGGCGATCAGCCTCCTGCAATTGGTGTTGACTTCTTCCAGGGACCTTATATGGATCCTGACGGTTCAGATAACCCATCTTTTAACGGAGATGGTATCCTCGGCCCTTCTTTCTTTGGTGACTGTAGTATTGTTACTGCCAATGGAAGTTCCCTGACCATGAACTATGGCCCGGAAAGCAATCCTCAGAGCGGAAACTACATTGTACGCTCAGAAGCTATAAACGGTGTTAACTTCGGTAACGGTATTGTTGACGACGAACGTTTTGGTATGCGCAGGTTTGTATACCACAACAACTCCGACGCTCCCGGTCCATACATGCAGGACCCGCGTTACGCTCCTGAATATTACAACTACCTGAAGGGTATATGGCTTGACAATACCAAGATGGTTTATGGTGGTAACGGTCATGCTTCAACCGGTGCTTACGGACCTGCCTGCGACTTTATGTTCCCTGGCGATACCGACCTTTGCGACTGGGGTACCGGTGGATTCCCTCCAAACGGACCAAAATACTGGACAGAAGAAGTTGCACAGAATAAAGAAGGCGACCGTCGTTTCATGCAGTCAGCCGGACCTTTCGTTCTGGAACCTGGAGCTGTTAACTACATTACTGTTGGTATTCCGTGGGCTCGTGCTGCAAACGGTGGTCCATGGGCTTCTGTAAAATTATTACAGGTAGTTGACGATAAATGCCAGTTACTGTTCGATAACTGTTTCGCAGTTGTTAGTGGTCCGAATGCTCCTGACCTTACTATCCGTGAACTTGATGAAGGACTTATTCTTTACATCAGCAACCGTAAGACTAACGATGCAGGTAACAACTTCCATGAAGGTTATACTGAACTTGACCCGGCTATCCTTGCAGTAGCAAACAGCACCGGTTTCGATTTTGATCCTTATTATCGTTTCGAAGGTTATCAGATCTTCCAGCTGAAAGATGCTACCGTTTCTGTTGCCGATATTCACGATCAGGCCAAAGCTCGTCTGGTTTATCAGACCGATATTAAGAACGGCGTTAAACAACTCGTTAACCATAACTTCGACCAGGCTCTGAATGCCAATGTTCCTATAGAAGAAGTAAATGGAGCTGATCTCGGTATCCGTCATACTTTAAAACTTACTCAGGATGCCTTTACAGGCCAGACTCTTGTAAACCACAAACAGTATTACTATCTTGCTCTGGCATACGGTTACAATGAGTACATGAAGTATAGTGCCGATCCCGGATCTCAGGAAGAAGGAATTATTGGTCTTACTGGTCAAAAGAGAGTTTACCTTGCAGGTAGAAAGAACATTAAAGTATACACCGGTATACCTCACAAAACTGTTGGAACTACTCAGGCAAATGCTGAGTTTGGAGATGGTGTTGAAATTACTCGTCTGCAGGGTCAGGGTAACGGTGGTAACGTTCTGGAACTTACCGATGCAACCATTGCTGAAATTTTAAGTAAAAAGCCTGCTGATTCAACTATAACACTTGGTCACCCGGATTATCCGATAGCTTACAATCCTACCTATCAGAAAGGCAAAGGACCGATCGATGTTAGAATTATTGACCCATTGAACGTTAAGAGTGCTGATTTTGAAGTGTTGTTCGATTCTTTGCAACCATACTTTATGAATATCGGAGCCGATAGTACAGAAAGTTTCAGAGCATTCTGGCGCTTAGTTGACAAATCAAACAACAAAGTTTATCATTCTGACACACTTATCAGCTATAACAACGAACAACTGTTCCCGGAACTCGGAATCGCCATTACCATCAATCAGCAATTGGATCCTGGTCCTTATCAGGTAGGTACAAACGCTGATGATCAGCCTGTTTATGAGATCATATCTCCGAACAACGGAGTGCTTGAATCATCCATGACATTTGCTGACAGTACCAGAAAATGGTTAACCGGTATTCCTGATGTTGACGGTGTACCTGCATTTAACTGGATTCGCTCAGGTACCGTTACTGATATCGGAGATCCTGCAAATAATGACTGGAATATGCCATCAACTCCGACTGACCCGAATGGTAACTTTGAAAAGATCATTACCGGTCTCTGGGCACCTTACATTATGGCAGCACACTCAGAACAGGATGCAAGGTATGCTCCGGCATTCAAGAGTATATCAAAGGTTGCTTCTTCGTTTGCTGATCTGTCAAGTGTTGATATCGTTCTGACTTCTGATAAAACAAAATGGACACGCTGTCCGGTTGTTGAAATGGGTTCAGACCGTACTCTTACAGAAGGTGGTGTTGAAAGATTTAATATCCGTGCCGGCCGCTCTGTTAACGTTGACGGTGAAACAGATGTTGTAAGCGAAGACCCGTTGTATAATTCAAATTATATCAACGAAACCGGTATGGGCTGGTTCCCGGGCTATGCTATTAACATTGAAACAGGTGAGCGCCTGAACATGATGTTTGGTGAGAATTCATGGATGTCAGCTTACAACGGACGCGACATGATTTTTAATCCATCGCCTGTAATGATAACACCTGCCGGTGAAATTATCTTCGGAGGTATGCATTATGTATACGTATTCTCGCACACAACTACCAAGACTGTTCCTATTGCAAATGTTCCGGCTTACGATGCAGGTGCTACTCTAAGGACAAACATCCCGACTACGCTGGCCGGTGGAACACAGAGGGCATTGGTTTATTCAAGTGCTATGTATACCAGTATTCCGATGTATACCGGTACTCAGGGTGTAAACTGGCTTGATAACGATGTGAAAATCCGTATCCGTATTGCTAAACCTTACAAACGTTATTACGGTGCTATACATGCAGACAGTGCACTGCTGGCTTCAGATACCTATAACAGGAACTTCCCTGCCTACAGTTTCAGCACTAAGAATGTTGCCACTACCGATAACAATATTGAGAAGGCAAAAAGCGATCTTGATCTGATCACTGTTGTCCCGAATCCATATTATGCATATTCAGATTATGAAACCAACCAGCTTGACAATCGTGTTAAGATTACCAACCTGCCGAGAAAATGTACTGTTACCATTTATTCAACAAATGGCTCAATGATCAGACGTTTTACAAAGGATGAAGCAGGTACAGCGATTGAATGGGATCTGAAAAACCATTCCGGTATTCCGATTGCCGGTGGGGTTTACCTGATCCATGTTAAAGCGGATGGTGTTGGTGAAAAAATCGTTAAATGGTTTGGTACACTTAGACCTATCGACCTCAACGCATTTTAATGCATAATGGAAATGTTTCGGAAACTAACTCAAAAAACACAACAGATTATGAATAAGATCTCTAAATACATAGTCGCCACTTTGATGATTGGTTCGGTGATATTGCCATTTCATCAGGCTAAAGCCGGTAACCCGGACAGAACCGGTCAGGCAGGCGCATCTGAATTACTTATTAATCCCTGGGCGAGAAGCTCAGGGTGGGGTGGCGCAAACATAGCACATGTTAAAGGACTCGAGGGTCTGTATGGAAACGTGGCTGGTACTGCACACACAAAAGCTACAGAGCTGATATTTTCACATACACAATATCTGCAGGGTAGTACAATAAGCATTAACTCATTTGGTCTTACCTCGAAGGTAGGTGCTACCGGTGTTATCGGACTTGGTATCATGTCAATGGGTTTTGGCGATATTCCTATCACTACAGTTGATCTGCCCGGTGGTGGAATTGGTAATTTCTCACCAAATTATATGAATATCAATATCTCTTATGCTAAAGCGTTCTCCAACTCTATCTTTGGAGGTATTAACATAAAGATTATTTCTGAAAGTATTTCTGACGTTAGCGCTGAAGGAATAGGCATTGATGCAGGTATTCAGTATGTAACCGGCCCACAGGAAAATATTCGCTTTGGTATCACTCTTCGTAATGTTGGTCCAACTATGGCATTCAGTGGTGACGGTCTTTCTATCCGCAGTTTAATTCCCGGACAGGAAAGTTATTTTACTGTAGAACAGCGTTCAGCTGATTTCGAATTACCAACGCAACTTGCGATGGGTGCATCGTATGACTTTTTGTTTGGTGAGATGCACCGTCTTACTCTTGCAGGTAACTTTATTTCAAATTCATTTACCAACGACCAGTTCGTTGTTGGAGCTGAATATGAACTAAAATCATACCTTATGCTAAGAGCAGGTTATAACTACGAAGATGGCATTAACAGCTCAGAAGATCGCGCCACCGCTTATACCGGTCCAAGTGCTGGCTTCACTGTTTCAGTTCCTGTTGATAAAGAAAAAGGTTCAACAATAGCTATCGATTATTCTTACCGATCAACGGATGCGTTTAATGGCACCCACAGTATTGGCGCAAGAATTAATCTGTAATTTCTAACGTCAGAATTCTGACAATTTTTAATGAATTTGAAAGGACCCTTGTTACTAAGGGTCTTTTCTCTTATTATTTAGTAATAACATAGATGTAATATTATGTATTTTACTCAGGAAGGATTAAATAAGCTAAAGGCGGAATTAGATCAGTTGATAAGTGTGGAACGCCCGGCTATTGCACAGCAGATTGCTGAAGCACGAGACAAGGGAGACCTTTCGGAAAATGCTGAATACGATGCTGCCAAGAATGCACAGGGCATGCTTGAGCTGAAGATCTCTAAATTGCAGGAAACTATCAGGAATGCAAAACTTATTGATGAAACAAAAATGGACTCATCGAAAGTTTTAATACTTTCGACAGTGAAATTGCGCAACATTAAAAATAATGCAGTGATGCAGTATACTCTGGTTCCGGAGAATGAAGCTGATTTGAAAGCTGGCAGGATTTCTGTAAATTCGCCTGTAGCTAATGGCTTATTGGGAAAATCTGTGGGGGATAAAGTGGAGATAAAAATACCTGCAGGAACTGTTACGTTAGAGATAGTAGAAATAATCCGTTAACATAAAATATGCATTATGGCTTCTGTTTTCACAAAAATCGTTGCAGGTGAAATTCCTGCTTACAAGGTAGCCGAGAACGATCGCTTTCTCGCATTTCTCGATATCAATCCTCTTGCCGAAGGGCACACCCTCGTTATTCCTAAAACAGAGACAGATTATATTTTCGATATTAACGACAGCGAGTATGCTGATTACTTTATTTTTGCCAAACGGGTTGCACATGCCATTAAGAAGGTGATTCCCTGCACTAAAATTGGTATTGCCGTGATTGGTCTTGAAGTAGCACATGCGCATATTCACCTGGTGCCTATAAATACAATATACGATATTGATTTCAAAAAGGAAAAATTAAAACTGACTCCCGAAAGACTAAAGGAGATTGCTTCGTTGATCTCATCCAACTTTACAGCCAATGAATAAAATAGCCAGCGTTGTCATTCCTGCATTCAATGAAGAGACCGGTATTGGTCCATTGCTTGACAAGATGAGAAGCATGGGGCTCCTCGAAAAATATGAAGTTATAGTTGTTGATGACGGTTCAACCGATAAGACTGCTGAGATCGTATTGCAGTTTCCTGTAAAACTGATTAAGCACAATGTGAATAAAGGGTATGGTGCATCGCTGAAGACAGGCATCCGCAGAGCAACCTGCGATAAAGTGCTTACACTCGATTCGGACGGACAGCACGATCCATCGTACCTTGATACTATGAGTATGATGCTCGACGATGCAGAGATGGTTATCGGAGAGCGAAATCTTGCTTCTCATCAGGTCTCCAACCGAAAAAGCGGTAAATGGGTTATACGTAAAACCGGCGAGTTTTTAGTGGAACAACCTTTACCGGATTTTAATTCCGGTTTACGGGGATTCAGAAAAGACCTTATTACGAATTTGCTGCATATCATGCCCAATGGCTTTTCGTTTTCAACTACCTCAACGCTCGCTTTTTTGAAGGAAGGGTATACTATAGCTACTTTCCCGATTTATGTTTCGGAAAGAGTTGGTCGCAACAGCAGTGTAAAATTCTTTAAGGACGGTTCAAAGACTATGCTGCTCCTGTTCAGAATTATAATGTATTTTAATCCGCTTAAGGTATTTTTCCCGGCCAGTCTGATATTCACTATAATAGGAATATTGTGGGCATTTATTGGTTACCTGGTGTATGAACGCATACCTAACTCATCAATTATTCTTACCACATTGGGTATGTTTCTGTTTTTCTTTGGCTTGCTGGCCGATCAGATAGCACTGCTTAACAGAAAAAAGTGATACAGCTTCTCCTATGGGAAACAATAGAAAACGATGGACCGATAGCGAAGTTGAACAGCACTGGGACAGCGTTGCACCGATATACGTTAAGGAAAACAACAAAGTAAAAGATGCACACGATCAGCGTTTTGCTGAGTCAATGAAGCATCTGCAGCTTTTTGCAGGATGCCGCACGCTGAATATCAGCTCACGCGACTGCGAGGCTAATGATTATATACTAAAGGCTCAACCCGATGCGCAGGTACTGAATGCAGAAATATCATCGGGACTCATGAAAGTGGCTGCCGGAATACGACCGTATGTTAAGCAAATAAAAGTAAACACATACAGCGAACTGCCCTTTGAGGATGGGAGCTTTGACAGAATACTTAGCCTGGAAACGCTGGAACATGCTGCAGATCCGATTGCATTTTTACGGGAGCTGCACAGAGTATCAACGCCCGATACCAAACTGGTTCTTAGCTGCCCGCCTGCAACCAGCGAAATTCCCTACAGAGTTTTCACCTTTCTGTTCGGTGGGCATGGAGAAGGACCACACAGGTTCCCATCGTCAAACGAAGTAAAAAAAATGTTTACACAAACTGGATGGAAACTGCAGTTTCATAAAGGGACTGTATTCTTACCTGTTGGACCTGTAAGCTTGCAGAAAATGGCCGAAGATTTCTTTGGAAGGTTCCAGGGTACCTTTATTGCGGAGCTGGGAATCAGACAATTTTATGTTTGCACTAAGGTATGAAACAAACCCTGAAACTGCTGCTTAAGATCGCTGGCAGTGTTGCCATAATTTATTTCCTTGTCAAGCGCATTGACTGGGACGTGCAAACTTTTACAGAGATTTACCAGTCCCTTGATCTGCCCTGGTTTTTGTTATCGCTTACCGGTGTAGTTTTAGTGCTTGGATTAAAAAGTATACGATGGAATAAATTGCTACGGTTCGAGGGATGCAAATATCCTTACATAAATGCGTTTTCTGACTATATGGTGTCGCTCATGATCGGGCTTATCACACCCGGCAGGGTAGGCGAAATTGCCAAACTATATTACGTCCGCCAGCATACAGGCATTGATTTTTACCACTCGTTTAAAACCATTGTTACAGACCGCATCTTTGATTTTGCTTTGCTTATATGGTTCGGACTTGCCGGAATGCTGTATTTCTATAAGGTGCTTGGGGACTTTTCAGGAGCAATATATGCTGCAATTGCTGCTGTAATTATGCTGGCAGGCTGGTTTTCAGTATTCAGCCTGTTGAGGTACATCAAATCAGAGAAAAGCTATATTGTTTTTCTGCGTGAATCGTGGAATGAAATGTTTCACAAAAAAATGATAGTCCCATGGTTACTCACGTTTGTTGCATACCTGGCTTCGTATGGTTCGGTGTATTTCATTTTTAAATCCATCAGCATTGAAATTTCAATTATTGATATAGCGTTTGTATTGAGTTTGATGAGTCTGGTAACCCTGATACCGATTACGCTGGCAGGTTTTGGAACCCGTGAAGTGAGCCTCGTATACCTGCTTGGTTTTTATGGTATAAGTCCGGAACAGGCTGTAGTATTCTCGATTCTTCAGTTTCTTGCCTTCTTTCTGTGGGGCGGATTTATCGGGCTTATTTTCTGGATAAGGAATCCGCTTAAGCTTTCGCTGATCGTGGAAGACTCTAAAAAGGTGTTCTCCTACGTTTCCCGAAAGGGGAGAAATACGCAACATTGAAGCGCAAGTTTTGTTTTTAAAGTAAAAACACTATTTCTATGACCCATTATAAGGCATCCGACGACAGGTATAAAACCATGCAATATAACAAATGCGGTAAAAGCGGATTGTATTTACCCCCTGTTTCGCTTGGATTATGGCATAATTTCGGAGGTGCTGATGTCTTTGAGAACAGTCGCAGAATGCTTTGGCATGCGTTTGATCTGGGGATAACGCATTTTGATCTGGCAAACAATTACGGCCCGCCCGAAGGAAGTGCAGAGACAACTATAGGCAGGGTGCTTTCGTCTGATTTCAGGGCCTATCGTGATGAAATGATAATCTCAACAAAGGCCGGCTATAAGATGTGGCCAGGCCCATACGGGGATGGCGGATCACGTAAGTACCTGATGTCGAGTATTGATCAGAGCCTTAAACGGATGAACCTGGATTACGTCGACATCTTTTACAGTCACCGTCCTGATCCGGATACACCGATAGAAGAAACCATGTCGGCACTCATTGACATAGTGAAACAGGGTAAAGCTATTTATGCAGGAGTCTCAAACTATAATCCGTCCCAGACAGCAAAGGCTTCTGAAATACTAAACACTGCCGGTGTAGGATGCCTGATTCATCAGCCAAGATATTCTATGTTTGATCGCTGGGTGGAAGATGAATTGCTTGACGTACTGGAAGATAATGGAATAGGTTGTATTGTCTATTCCCCACTCGCACAGGGATTGTTAACTGACCGGTACCTGAATGGAATTCCTGTGGGCTCGAGGGCTTCGAGGGCTCATTTTCTGAAACCGGAAAGTATAACAGAGGACAAACTTGTTAAAATACGTAGTTTGAACGAGTTAGCGCAACAACGTGGTCAAACACTTGCGCAGATGGCACTCGCATGGGTACTTAAAGACGATAGAATTACTTCGGTACTGGTCGGTGCAAGCAACACGCAGCAGATTGACGACAATCTTCATGCATTACAGAATAGGGTGTTTGAGAAAGACGAGCTTGAAAAAATTGATTCTATCCTTAAAGGTGTTCTTACTCCTGGTAGTAAATCCTCTTAACCCTCCGCGAAATGCCTGTCAGGATTTCATAGGGGATTGTGTGCATTATTTCAGCAAGATCTGATATTGATATTTCTTTGCCGAAGATCACCACCTCATCGCCTTCTTCTGCATCCAGACCGGTTACGTCAATTACCGTCATATCCATGTTGATATTGCCTATGATAGGCGCTATGGTTCCCTTAATCCACATTGATCCGGCCCCGTTGCCAAGCTGTCGTCCCAGACCATCGGCATACCCTATCGGCACAATGGCAATAGTGGTCTCTTTTGATGCTGTCCACCGGCAGTTATAGCCGACAGATTCACCGGCAGCAATGACTTTGATCTGTGAAATGGAAGACTTCAGGCTATTCACAATTTCGAGTTTATCAGAAACATCCTTTACAGGAGAAATGCCATAAAGGGAAATGCCTAAGCGCACCATTTCGTACTGGGCATGCGGGTGCCGTATAATACCGGCCGAATTGAGAATATGGCGTATAAACGGATAGCCGGTTTCCTGCTGAAGCCGGTCAGTCATCCGTTCAAACGCTGAAATTTGTTTAGCTGTGAAGGAGTCAAGTTCAGGGCTTTCACTGGCTGCCAGATGAGAAAATGCAGACTCTACCCTAACAGCAGGATTTTGTTTGAGGACTTCTGCCAGTTCAGCAAGGTCGTTTTCCATAAAACCCAGGCGGTGCATGCCCGTGTCAAGTTTAATATGTACAGGAGCTGATGAGGGAGTAGTTCTCTCCAGTGCTTTCAGATACAGTTGCAGGGTCCTGATGGAGTAAATTTCAGGTTCAAGGTTGTACCGAACCATTGCCTCCATGCCTGAAATTTCAGGATTCATGACCATGATGGGCAGACTTATTCCGGCTTTGCGCAGCTCTACACCTTCATCTGCGTAAGCTACTGCAAGATAATCTGTATGGTGGAACTGCAGAGCATTGGCAATCTCGAAACTTCCGCTGCCGTATGAAAACGCCTTAACCATAGCCATTATACGGGTGCCCGGCTTAATGAGCGTACGGAAGTAATTGAGATTGTGTATAAGTGCATTAAGGTTTACCTCGAGAATGGTTTCATGCGATTTTTGTTCCAGCAACGCCTGTATTCGTTCAAAGGCGAAAACGCGGGCCCCTTTTATAAGAATTGTTTCATTGCGGAAAGATAGTGCACTGAAGGAAGACAAAAAATCAGTAGTTGAAGCGTAGGTTTCTGTCTTCATCGGGAAGAGCCGGATGTGCTGACTGATGTCGTTGCCAATACCTATAACACGTGTTATCCCTTTTGATACCAGCAGTGAGGCAATGGTAGTATAAAGTTGTTCAGCCGGAGTGCCGCTCTGCAGCATATCTGAAATAATAACAGTACGCTTTTCATGCTGTGACTGCTGCTTGAGAAAATCAAGGGCTATGGCCAGCGAGTCGGGGTCGTTGCTGTAAGTATCGTTAATGATGAGGCACCCGTTAACACCCTCTTTTAGCTCCAGGCGCATTGCAACCGGTTGAAGCATAGCCATTCTGCTGCGAATAACTTCAGGACCATAGCCGAGAAACAGCATAAGGCTCATGCAATGCATGGCATTTTCGAATGAGGCTTCATCGGTAAACGGTATAGTTATGCTGAAATGCTTTTGGTTAAATTGTACCGTTATGTGGGTTGATTTGCGATCAGTTTTGGTTTCAATAATTCGTATGTTCGACTCCTCATGTCGCCCCCAGTGCAATTTGAGCAAAGGCAAAGCCTTTACATGGTAATGAATAATTTCATGGTCACGGCAATAGATAAGATGTTGACTGTTTTTAAACAGCTTCAGTTTTTCTGTTGTTTTTTCATCGTGCGAAATAAAAAACTGATCGTGAGCCTTGCCGATGTTCGTAATTATACCGATGTCCGGTTTTATGATGGGTTCCAGCTTTTCCATTTCGCCCGGCTGAGAAATGCCGGCTTCGAAAATACCCAGGTTATGCAGAGAATTTATCTGCCAGACAGATAAAGGAACTCCTGTTTGAGAGTTATAGCTTTGCGGACTACGTACAATGGTTTTTTCCTGGTTTAATAATTGCCATAGCCATTCTTTTACCACTGTTTTACCGTTGCTTCCCGTTATTCCAATAACCTCGGGATTATACTGATCGCGGTGCCGTGCAGCCAGCTGTTGCAACGCAATCAACGTATTGCCGACTACAATGAAGTTTGCTTTTGCTGAAAGACCGTCAGGTATATATTGCACACAAAAATTGCCCACCCCTTTTTCGATAAGTTCCCCAATAAACCGGTGACCATCGTTTCTCTGTGTTATGAGTGCAAAAAAAAGTGCATTGGTTGGTGTTGCTACTTTTCGGCTATCGGTGATCAGGTCGCTGATAACAGAAGGCAAACCCTCTGCATACAGTTTACCTGATACAATTTCACATACCTGACTGATTGTGTATTGTTGCATATGCCGGGCGTTAGTGCACTAGGCTAACTTTCCGTTTCGTGACGGGTAGCTTTGAGTGGGTTGGCTGTAATTTCAGCATGCTGTTTACGATTGCTTACAATATCGCAGGCCAGATACATGGCTGCCCTGAACGAGTCAGGTGATGCAAGATCTTTGCCTGCTATTTCAAATGCGGTACCATGTGCAGGTGAAGTTCTTACTACCGGCAGCCCGGCTGTGAAGTTAACTCCTGATTCGAATGACAATGTTTTGAATGGTATAAGTCCCTGATCATGGTACATGGCAAGAATGCCATCAAATTTTCTGAAGTACGATGAACCGAAGAATCCGTCGGCAGGGAATGGTCCGAATACCAGCTGTCCATTATCTTTTGCTTTTTCGATCGCCGGGATTATGATGCTATTCTCTTCGCTGCCAAGCAATCCGTCGTCCCCTGCATGCGGGTTAAGACCCAGTATGGCAATGCGGGGTGCTCTTATGCCGAAATCCATAACCAGCGATCTGTGCATTATATCAATCTTTTGCTGAATTAGCTGGGCTGTAATTGTCCGTGATACTTCATGCAGTGGTATATGCCCGGTAATTACACCGATGCGCAGATTATTGCTTACCATTAGCATGAGGTAGTCCTGTACATTAAATTTACTGGCAAGGTATTCGGTATGACCCGGAAAGTGAAATGTATCGCTCTGGATAGTTTTCTTATTAATGGGACCGGTAACCAGTGCCTCAATTGCTCCACGCTTTAGGTCTTCTACTGCTGTTTCGAGTGATAGAAGTGCTTGCTCACCGGCTTGCGTGCTTGGCTTGCCAAAATCAATGCGAACGTCGTTATCGTGAAGGTTTAACAAGTTTGCCTTTTTTGGACTTAATGCTTCCGTTTTCTTGATAATGTGGAAATTAAAGTCCTGCAGATTTATAGCTTTCTTATGATACGATGCAACTTTGGTTAACCCATAAACAACAGGAGTAAGTAATTCGTATAATCGGTTATCGGATAGCGATTTCAGTATTACTTCATATCCTATACCATTTAAATCGCCGGTGGAGATTCCTATAACCGGTTTTATGTCACTTTCAGGCGCTTTGCTCATAATTTACGAATATTTAGGCAAAGATAATATTTTGCTATATTAGCGGAAAATAAAAAACCGATGACAACCAGCTACTTTGTATCAGACCTGCATGGGGATAAAAAAAAATACGAAATGTTGTCGCAGGAAGTATTAGCAAACAAACCATCGTTTTTGTTTATCGGAGGAGATTTATTGCCGCATGTTAAGGCATCCGATAAAGAAAAGAACCCGGTTCCCAATCCGTTTATTACGGATTTCATGATACCGCTCTTTGGTAAACTAAGCAGGCAGCTAGGATGCAATTACCCTGAGGTTTATCTGATACCCGGGAACGATGATTACATTGCCGATATGCCGGGTCTGGAACTTGGTGCAAAGAAGGAACTCTGGAAACTCGCTGATAACCGTAAACTTAAGTTTGGACCTTATTTCATCTACGGATATCCCTATGTTCCTCCAACCCCCTTTAGAAACAAGGACTGGGAGAAGACGGAAGAACAGATTGCAGCTGATCTTGAAACTTTAGCAAACGACCAGCCGATGGAGAAAGCGGTCTTTTTAATGCACTCGCCTCCGTACAATTGTTTCCTTGATCAGATTCAAGGTGGGATATCGGTTGGAAGTAAAGCTATTGCATCCTTTATCAGCGAAAAGCAACCATATATTACGATGCATGGGCATATTCACGAATCGTCTGCATTAACTGGTAACTGGAAGGAACAATTCGGGCGCACGCATTCTTTTTCTGCGGCATGGGGTGGAAAGGAACTGGCTATAGTGGTGTTTAAAATAGAGAACCCTGCTGAAAATGAACGCCGGTTAATCAGCCCGCAAGTTCAATGATATATTCTTCAAGGTATTTCATTACGATGCCGGTAGCACCTGTGCGCTGGCTTACATAATTACGGGCAGCTTCTGAGTATGCTCTGAGTTTATCACTATCGTCAATAAACGACCCAACGAGGTCTGTTAGTTCCCGGGCATCTTTTATACTTTCAGATGCTTTTACAGCAATAAGGTCATATGCTTCCCTGAAGCGCTGGTAATTTGGTCCGAAGATTACGGGCATGCCATAAACAGCAGCTTCCAGTGTATTATGAATACCAACCCCGAATCCTCCTCCGATATAGGCTATTTGGCCGTAATGGTATATCCGCGAAAGCAGACCGATGGAATCGACAACAAGAATATCGTGACCGGGAAGCTGGTTAAGTTGTGCACGGCTCATGGACTGATAATCGCTCAGTTTAATGGCTTTATTTCCATATTCAGCAACCAGTGCATCAATATGATGAATATTGATTTCATGGGGTGCAATGATAATCTTTAATTTGCCCGATAATTGATTGTACATCTGCCTTAGCAGAGCTTCGTCGGGAGCCCAGGTGCTGCCAGCTACCAGAACAGGGTAACCATTGCAAAAACGTCCTATCTCAGGCAACTTTTCCGCCAGTTCCTTTATCCGGGTTACCCGGTCAAAGCGGGTATCGCCCGAAACGGTTACATTGTTAACATCAATGAGGTTGAGTAATTCGGCCGATTTCTCATCCTGCACAAAAATATGGTCAAGTTTACGCAAATGGGTTCTGAACCAACCTCCATACCAACGGAAGAAATGCTGTTGTGGCCTGAAAATTGCCGATACAGTGAAGGTTGGTATTTTATGTGTATGGAGTTCGTTCAGGTAATTAAACCAGAATTCGTACTTTACAAAGATGGCTATGGCTGGTGAAACGGTGCGAATGAAACGACGTGCATTATTTGGTGTGTCGAGCGGTAAATACAAAACACAATCCGCCTCGGAGGATGCCGACTTGCTTCTGTAACCGGAAGGGCTGAAAAAGGTGAGAAGTATAAAATAATTTGGAAATGTATGTTTGATTTCCTGAATAATGGGACGCCCTTGCTCAAATTCTCCCAGAGATGCGCAGTGAATCCATACAATGGGTGAAGGGTCTTCGGCTGCATAATGCGCCAAAAAAACCTCATCGAGTTTGGTAAATAATTGGCTTCGACCATAGAACCAGTCGCGGGCCTTTTGATTAAAGAGAGCTAATATCCTCAGGGCTAAACCATATAATGCAATACCAGTGCTGTACAATAAACGCATGATCTTGTCCATGAGGTTAATAAAAATAATATTCTTTAGGTGCCCGTTTGTAAATAGGAATAAACCATCCAACCTTTACACCCAGGAAACTATCAGTAAAGTTACCGCTGTTGTATGTTTGGCGGACAAAGGAATAGGGCCTTACATGGGTTGTGAATGCCAGGGTATAATCAATTCCGGCATAAAAATTTATAACTTTGGTATTCCCCAGGAAAATGTACCCGGCAAAGAAATTTACTGCAGGCCCCTGTTTTAGTTCATCGTATCCTTTGGTATAATCACCGGTTATCTGAGGGGCAGTTTTATCGGGGTGCTCAATGTAAATTTTGTGTTGAATGTAA
Organism: uncultured Lentimicrobium sp.; assembly: GCA_964643225.1. Classification (GTDB taxonomy): domain Bacteria; phylum Bacteroidota; class Bacteroidia; order Bacteroidales; family Lentimicrobiaceae; genus Lentimicrobium. The sequence continues at coordinate 60,081 of CAZXQT010000003.1, forward strand.
CCTCCTCCAATGCCCAATGCAACGCCGGAGTTGGTATTTGGACCGAGAGGCAGAAGTTTGCCTGTGCGAGCCAATATACTGTAACCACGTTCAAAGAAACGATAATCAGCATAAGTACCTTCCAGATCAACAATATTGCCATCCGAAGTCTCTATGTTTTCGAGTATGTTATTGCTGTTCTTTACCTGGTCACCAAACATAAAACCACCTTCAATTCCCCATAACCAGTTCCTGTTGGTTTTATACAGGTATGCCGGACCAACCATTGAATTCCATCCAAAGCGCTTACTTACATCACCACCCGGAATCTGTGTTGCGTAGTATCCCTGTACCAGATGCATAGAAATTGTGGAGTCTGCAATGTTTTTTTGTGCTATAACCTGCACAGGTTTATACAGCAGAAAGACTGACAATAGAAGGAGCGAGGGAAGAGTTATGGAGCTAATTATTTTCATTTCCTGGTTAGGGTGAATTAATGCACAAATATACTAATTAGATTGACGAAGAAATCATTTAAGCTTTGCACAAAGAGCTAATTAACAAAGAAACCAATGTTGTATCTTTGCGGGAAATGGTAATAATTCTGTAACACTCATTTCAACAAAAATCCCCAATGAACAAGATCTCCATGGTCGACTTAAAAGGCCAATACACTAAAATCAAGGATCAGATTGATACAGCAATAGCAGACGTAATTGATTCCACCGCATTCATAAACGGACCTGCAGTGAAGAACTTTCAGGAAAACCTGCAGGAATATCTGGGGGTAAAACATGTTATTCCGTGTGCCAATGGTACCGATGCGCTGCAAATTTCTATGATGGCTCTGAATCTGAAGCCAGGTGATGAGGTAATAACCACTTCATTCACCTTTATTGCTACGGCAGAAGTTATTGCCTTACTAGGCCTTACACCGGTGGTGGTAGATGTTGATCCGGATACTTTTAATATTGATCCGGCTGCAATTAGAAGAGCTATTACACCCAGAACAAAAGCTGTAGTACCTGTACATCTGTTTGGTCAGTGTGCAGATATGGAGGCCATTCTGGCAATGGCAGAAGAATATAACCTTTACGTTATAGAAGATGCATGTCAGTCAATCGGAGCAGATTACATTTATAAAGACGGCAGTCTTAAAAAATCAGGAACAATTGGTCACGTAGGATGTACTTCGTTCTTCCCGAGTAAAAATCTGGGGTGCTATGGTGATGGTGGAGCAATGTTTACCAACGACGATGAGCTGGCCAAACAACTTCGCGTTATGGCTAACCATGGAATGGTTGTTAGATATTACCATGATTATATTGGGGTTAACAGTCGTCTGGATAGTATACAGGCAGCTATCCTCGGGGTGAAGCTTCCGATGCTGGACTCTTATAATGATGCCCGGCGGAAAGCAGCAGATTATTACGACAGAGTTTTTGCCGGTCATCCAAAATTAAAAATCCCGACAAGGGCAGCTCATTCTACCCATGTTTTTCATCAGTACACCCTTGTAACATCGGGCGTTGATCGTAATGCGCTTGTTGAACACATGGCACAACATGGAGTGCCGGTAATGATTTATTATCCTGTGCCATTGCACATGCAGAAAGCATATCTTGACCCCAGGTACAAACAAGGTGATTTCCCTGTAACTGAACATTTATGTAAAACGGTGATTTCACTGCCTATGCACACGGAGCTTGATGAAGAACAACTGCAATTTATTACATCAACCCTGCTGGGCTATATTTCATAAACAGGATTGTATTTTTTATTGCCTGAACGATTTAAGGACAGGATAGTTACTATTATAGTTTATTATTAAGGATTGTATTTTTCATGGAAGAAATTAAGGAATATTTTGCGCATGAAACCGCTGTTATTGACAGCGGCTGCACCATTGGCAGCGGAGTGAAGATATGGCACTTCAGCCATATTATGTCGGGGTGTGTGATTGGTGATCATTGCAATATCGGGCAGAATGTAGTTATATCGCCGGATGTTGTTCTTGGGCGCAATGTGAAGGTGCAGAATAATGTATCTATTTATACCGGAGTAGTTTGCGAAGATGACGTATTTCTTGGCCCTTCGATGGTTTTTACCAATGTAGTAAATCCGCGCAGTGCGGTTAACAGAAGGGGCTCATACAGCAGAACCGTTGTGAAGAAAGGTGCCTCTATTGGTGCAAATGCTACCATAGTTTGTGGTCATGATATTGGGGAGTATGCATTCATAGGAGCCGGTGCCGTTGTGACTAAAGAAGTTGCACCCTATGCGCTGGTGATAGGTAATCCGGCAAGGCAAACCGGTTGGATGAGTGAATTCGGTCATAAACTTTCGTTCAATGACGATGGTATAGCAGAATGTCCTGAAAGCAGGGAGAGGTACATACTTAAAAACGGACGTGTTAAGAAAATAACCAGTAATTATCAGTAATAACCAGTAATAACCAGTAATAAAGAAACGCAGTTATGAAGATCCTGGTAACAGGTGGAACCGGTTATATCGGTTCGCACACCGTTGTTGAATTGCAGAATAAAGGTTTTGAAGTTGTAATTGTCGACAATTTATCAAACTCCTACGCATACGTAGTTGACCGAATAGAAAAGATAACAGGTAAGCGACCTGAGTTTTATGATTTTGATCTTGCTGATGCAGGCAAAACAGCTGACTTTTTTCGCACGCATGCTGATCTTGCCGGAATAATACATTTTGCCGCTTATAAAGCAGTTGGTGAGTCGATGGAGAAGCCGCTGATGTATTATAAGAACAATCTTGAGTCGCTGTTGAACATACTGGAAGGTATGAAAGAGAACAGTATTCACAATCTGGTGTTCTCCTCATCGTGCACAGTATATGGGCAGCCGGATGAACTTCCTGTAAAAGAAACCTCTCCAATAAAACAGGCATGGTCACCTTACGGTAACACAAAGCAAATGTCGGAGGAAATTATACGGTTTGCTGTTAATGCGCATCCGGTTCGGTGCATAGCATTGCGGTATTTTAACCCGATAGGAGCACACGATACAGCTCTGATCGGTGAATTGCCGATTGGCATACCCAATAATCTGGTGCCTTTTATTACCCAGACAGCCATCGGTAAACGCCAGATGCTGAAGGTGTTTGGTTCAGACTATAATACTCCCGATGGTACTGCTATCCGCGATTACATACATGTTGTTGACCTGGCTCAGGCACACGTTGTAGCTATAGACAGGATGATTGAAAAAAGGTCGGCACTTGATTTTGAGGTTTTTAATCTTGGTACAGGTAATGGTTTCAGTGTACTGGAAGTAATTAAATCATTTGAAAAGGTTAGCGGTCAGAAATTGAATTATGAGATTGTTGGAAGAAGACCCGGTGATGTTGAACAGGTGTGGGCAGATACTTCATTCGCGAATACGGAACTCGGCTGGAAAGCGGAGAGGGATATTGATGAGATGATGCTTTCGGCCTGGAAATGGGAAGTTGCAATGTCGGAGCAGGAAAAGAAAAGCAAATAAGAAAAGCAAATAAGAAAAAAAGCATATAAGCATATAATAAGCACAAATAGCATTTATACAATCAGCCATGAAGAATATTTTAATTACAGGAGGAGCCGGATTTATCGGATCGCATGTAGTACGATTGTTTGTTAACAAGTACAAAGAGTACCGTATAGTAAATCTGGATAAGTTAACGTATGCCGGAAACCTGGCTAATCTTAAAGATGTTGAAAACAAAGACAATTACACCTTTGTAAGAGGTGACATAACCGATGCATCCTTTTTGGCACAATTGTTTGAGGAGTTCAGGTTTGAAGGAGTAATTCATCTGGCTGCGGAGTCGCATGTTGACAGGTCTATCAGTAATCCTATGGAATTTATTATGACCAATATTGTTGGCACAGTTAACCTGCTGAATGCTTCACTGGCTATATGGAAGAACAATTGCGAAGGCAAGCGTTTTTACCATATTTCTACGGATGAAGTATATGGCTCTTTAGGAGATGATGGAAAGTTCTTCGAAACAACCCCTTATGATCCACGCAGTCCTTACTCTGCAAGTAAAGCGAGCAGTGATCATCTTGTAAGGGCATATTTTCATACTTATGGATTGCCGGTAATTGTTTCGAACTGCTCCAATAATTACGGTCCTTTCCAGTTTCCGGAGAAACTTATACCTTTATTCATTCATAACATCCGAAATAAGAAATCCCTGCCGGTTTATGGTAAAGGAGAGAACATACGTGACTGGTTATATGTAGAGGATCATGCAAAGGCAATTGATCTGCTCTTCCATAAAGGCAAGATCGGTGAAACCTATAATATAGGCGGCAATAACGAATGGAAAAACATTGATTTGATCCATAAGCTTTGCGAGATTATGGATAAGCACTTAAACAGAAGGCCGGGTGAATCAGCCGAACTTATTACTTTCGTGAAAGACAGAGCTGGTCACGACCTCCGGTATGCAATTGATGCCGGTAAAATACATAGTGAATTAGGCTGGGAACCTACTGTAAAATTTACAGAAGGATTTGAGAAGACCGTTGAATGGTATCTCCATAATGAAGCCTGGCTTGACAATGTAACTTCAGGTGAATACCAGAAATATTACCAGCAGCAGTATTTATTGCGCACTTAAAGCTTCCACAGCGGGGGCAATCTTCTTAACAAGTCCCTGCAATACGGTTCCGGGTCCTACTTCTACAAAGGCAGTTGCACCATCGGCTACCATATTCTGTACAGTCTGTGTCCAGCGAACAGGAGCAGTGAGTTGCTTAATCAGGTTTTCTTTTATGGTTGCAGCATCGGTAACAGGTAATGCGCTGACGTTTTGATAAACAGGGCATACCGGGTTATTGAAATGGGTATTGCCAATAGCCTCAGCAAGTTCAATACGGGCAGGTTCCATAAGGGGAGAGTGAAAAGCTCCGCCAACTTTTAACGGAAGTGCTCTTTTTGCACCGGCAGCTTTAAGTTTTTCACAACCGACCTCTATACCTTTCATAGAACCGGATATTACCAGCTGCCCGGGACTGTTATAATTTGCAGGAACTACTATTTCGTCAATTTTACCAAGAACTTTCTCCACGGTTGTATCGTCAAGGCCAAGAATTGCAGCCATTGTGCTGGGTTCTGCTTCGCAGGCTTTTTGCATAGCCATTGCTCTGGCATAAACAAGTTTTAAACCATCTTCGAAACTTAATGCACCGGCAGCAACGAGAGCAGAGAATTCACCTAAAGAATGGCCGGCCGTCATATCGGGTTTAAACTGATCGCCAAGTGTTTTAGCAAGAATTACAGAATGAAGAAAAATGGCTGGCTGTGTAACTCTTGTTTGCCTCAGGTCTTCATCTGTACCCGTAAACATCAGGTCGGTAATTCTGAAACCAAGAATGTCGTTTGCTTTTTCAAAAAGCCCGCGTGCAACTTCATTACTGTCATACAAATCTTTACCCATACCGGTAAACTGGGCACCTTGTCCCGGGAATACATATGCTTTCATTCTGTGCGTTTTTATTTTTTGAAGTGCAAAGATAAAATATTTCAGAATGTTCTTTCCCAGGCTGCCAGCGCTTCCGGCATATTTTCCCTGCCGAAGCCTACACGGAGGTATCCTGATTCGTATTCAAACATTTCGGATGGAATAAGCATAATGCCGTATTGGCGAACTATGTAGTCCGTATATTCGAGTGTGTTGTTGAAATTGCCTGCGGCAGAAAGGTTGAGTTTAACGAATGCAGTTGATCCGGCTACAGGTTCTTTATATTCTGAGAAAATATTCCTGTTATGATTTACGAAATCGTTAAAGAGGTTTCTGTTCTTCCTGATTTTCCGAAGATTAACTTCTATGAACTGTTCACTGTTGTTAAGTGCAATCATGCTCAGTATCTCTGATGGTGCACTGTTGCATATGGTCAGGTAATCTTTCATTTGCTGCATTTTATGCAACAGCTGCAGGTTATGTGTCGCTACCCATCCAATGCGCAGACCTGCCAGCCCGAACGATTTTGCCATTCCCCATAGGGAGACCGCATTCTGGTAGATATCGCACAGTGAATCATTCATTAATGCAGGATTATCAATCAGTTTGTGGTACATTTCATCGGCAAAGACCAAAGTATTAAAACGTGAAGCGATGCGAACAACTTCGTTCAACTCATCCCGTGAAGGATAATACCCTGTTGGGTTATGTGGAAAATTAACGATGAGCAGCCGGGTTTTTTCGGTTACCAGCTCTGCAAGTTCTCCTGTATCGTAGTTTCCATTTGAGGATGGTTGCCACCATTTAATTTTGCAGCCGATTGATTTTGCAACCTGATACAATGACTGGTACGAAGGTTTCATGCAAACAACCTCATCGCCGGGATGCAAAACCAGGTGCATGAGAATATAATTTGCTTCGCCCGGTGATAAAACGAAAACGTTTTCCCGTTTTATTGTGTTATAGTGTGCTGCAATTGCATCGCGTAATATGGGGTGCCCCAATGATTCTGTATATCCCAGAGTGAGGTTGCGCCATAGCTGGTCTTCCCCGTGCTCAGCACAGGAAAGCACGTACTGCATACTAAACCCATCGCAGTCGGAACTTGAAAGCAGGTATTTTGCCTGAAATTCATACTGAGCAAAATACCTTTCCAGCTTAAAAGGTTCCATCTCAACCATTAGTGCAGTCTTGATCCTATAAGATGAATGAATTCAGCTCTGGTTTTATCAACAAGAAAAGCGCCTGTGAAATCGGAAGTGGTTGTAACGGAGTTCTGTTTCTGAATTCCACGCATACTCATGCACATATGCTGAGCCTCAATTACTACCGCAACACCAAGAGGCTTAAGTGTATTTTGAATTGCTTCTTTAATTTGTGTTGTAAGGCGTTCCTGAACCTGCAGCCGGCGCGCAAAGGCATCCACGATACGTGGAATTTTGCTGAGCCCAACGATGTAACCATTCGGAATGTAGGCAACATGTGCTTTACCAAAGAATGGTATCATGTGGTGTTCGCACATCGAGTATATTTCAATATCTTTCACTAGAACCATTTGGCGGTAATCTTCGCGGAACATTGCCGACCGCAATATTTCTTCGGGATTAAGGTCGTACCCGTGTGTAAGAAACTGCATGGCTTTGGCGACCCTTTCAGGTGTTTTGGTTAAACCTTCCCGGGTTGGGTCTTCGCCTATAAGTTTTAAAATTTCACGGTAATGATTGCCAAGTTTGGTTATGGTTTTAGGATTGTAGGTATCGCGACGGTGATAGCCAACTTCCATGGAGTAATCATCCATCATATTTTCGATAACCATATCTTCGATACCATCCTTGAGCATTTCTTTTTCCATTTCTTCTTTTTTTTTCATCACTTTCCGTAGTACTCTACAAAGTTTTTTTCTGTTTCATATAACCTGATGCGGTGCAATTCTGCTCCGTGATCATTTATCGGAACTTCGAGCTCCTTCCATATCTGAATGGCAATATTTTCTGCTGAGGGAATAATGCCCCTCATAAAGTCAACTTCTAAATTCAGGTTTTTATGATCTACTTTTTGAATTACTTTATCGTTTATGATCTGGCTCAGAGTTTTTAAATTAATCAGGAAACCGGTTTCGGGGTTAACCTCTCCTTTAATAGTAACATACAACAGATAGTTATGCCCGTGCCAGTTTGGATTAGAGCATTTGCCAAAGATTTCCAGATTTTGTTCATCTGTTAAATCAGGGCGGAATAAACGGTGAGCTGCATTAAAATGTTCAAGGCGGGTGATAGAGATCATTATCAAAAATTATTTTCGGGTTAAGCGTTTGTTGTGGTTTACCAGTTCAATTACTTCATAAACAGTAAAAATGAGGTAAAGTATAAAGAAACTTACAATAAAGTTAACTGCATCGTGAAGGTTATTTAATGCATATACCATTAATATGGCGATGTAGAGCAGCAGTTTAACAGTAGTGCTCGCCATATAGACATTTATAAATTTACCGGGGGCTGCAGTTGTCTTCTTTTGGATGTACATAAAAGAGATCAGGGTGGCAGCCACATGGAAAATTAACAAATATGGCAGGGCTGGAGTAATTTTTTCAGGAGGCAAAGCATACAATACTGCAATGATTATGATGCCAACGATACTGGCAAGTATGAGCAGCTTTTTGAGGAATTTTCGTAATTCAGGGTTCATAAAAAGGATAGCTGATTAACACATCGAAAGTAGTTAAATAAACGACAAGGTACTACTTGCTTTTGCCGGAGTTATTAAATTCTTTTATGAACAGCCAGATTGCAAGGAAAACGGAGCCCAGTGAAAGAATAACGGTAAAAGCAGGAAATGGAAGGTGTAGCCATTGATCGGCTTTATATCCGCCAAAACTCCCACCTGCAATGATAAAAATCATCTGTGCAGCCATGCCCGAATACCGGGCGTAGGGATTTATCGGATTCTGGTCATTTTTCAAGATTCTGTAGCAGTTTCTACAGCAAAAACAGGACTGGCACCTTCGGTGGGTGTACCGTCCATTCTGCACATTCCTGTAAATCGTGCTCCTGGTTCAATAGCAAGTTTTGATACTTGTATGTCGCCGGTTATAACTGCGGTTGCTTTGAGTGAAAGCAATTCTCTTACCCTGATAATACCGTTAACACGTCCTTCGATGTCGGCATTGATGCAGTTTATTTCACCTTCAACAGTGCCGGTTGAACCTAAGATTACTTTACCTCCTGCTGTAATGGTTCCTGTAAGAGTGCCATCAATCCGGATGTTGCCGTTTGATTCAATGTCGCCGGTAATGACAGTTCCCGACTGTATTAAATTAGCTGATGGCGGTGCCTCTGGAATTGTATTTTTGCCCATTTCAATAAAATGTTGGTTTTTATTTCTTATTCTGGTAATTCTGTTCGAAGAAACGCAGATATGGGGGAGTTTTTTTCTCTCGGAAGAATATTGGATAATTGGTTGATGAGATAACAAACTGCTCATAGCTTCCATCAGGCATTCCTGAAAAGATATATCCATCGCCCGAGACATGACTGAAGTATTTCATAACATCTTCGCTGTTATCGAAAGTGCTTACGGTGATCATTTGCCTGTTTTCATCCACAACTACGCTGTTAACCTGCAGATTTTTAGGTAAATAGTTCTTTGAATTAAAGTCAGTAATTCTAACCTTTGTACCGTAAACATTAACAGCTTTACTATCAACAATGAGCACATAAAAGTGGCTGGTTTGCGGATCAAAAGAATACATGGAAATATCAACCGGAGTATTTGCATCTCCTGTTTTTCCTTCTTTAGGCATATCGCCGGATGCTGAATTGTTTGTGCCTGCAGAAGTGCCTGAAGGGCCAATCAGTAAGTTTGCGTATGGAATTACAGAAGATCCAGGATATTTGCGCACAAGCTGGGCCAACTCGATTTTCATGGTATCGGCATTAAAAGTTTTGCCTACCGCCAGAGCTTTAAGGTAGGCGAACCTAGGTGCCAGCTCGTGATCAGGATAATTATTGAGTGCGTCGTTACTGTATATGATGACAGTTCTGTAGAGTCCTGATTCAAATGCACCGTATGTTTCATCGTACATTGTTCTTACGCGGTTACTTATAGCTTCGAGCTCAGCTTTATAGCCGGGGTCAAGTAATATTTTGGCATAATCACTTTCAGGATACTGCCTGATAATCTCGTTCTGATGTGCAAGCATCTGAGCGGAATCTCCCTGATCACGATTTATACGGTAAAGATGATAATGAGCCTGAAGTACACTGGAGTCGGATGGGAACCGGCTGATAAGTGTTTCGAATGTTTTTTCGGCTTCAGCCGGATCAAAGAGTTCCTCAAGATAAATTATACCGGCATTAAACAGGGCAGTAGCTATTTGCTGATTGCTAACAGCGATCTTTTCAGGGGTTAACGGCAAATTGACAAGGTATGCCTCTCTGCTTCGCAAGTCACTGGCAACGCTACCTTTGGCTCCAGCAGTGGTATCGCCGTCCGCTCCGGCTCCTGTTTCAGCGATCTGATCCCAGTTCATAACACGTTTATTGCTCAGACGCCAGTTGTCCTCAAGGCGACGACGTCCCCATTTACGTGTAAACTCTGAGTATCCCATGCCTATTGCAGAAGGGTTATAAAAATACCATCCGCCACCACCAACGGTTGTCTGCCCTTCCATATCGGTAAGTCGTTTACCGCCAAGAGCAATGCCAGCCTCCATAGCAAGACGCTCTTCCTCTTCACGGGCTTTTGCTTCTTCTTCTCTTTGGATGTATTGAGCTATAGCTTTATCAATCACGGCAAAACGTTCGGCTTCAGGCATACCTGCAAGGTTCTGCAAGCTGTCTTCTACCTGCACAATCTGGAGGTTTTGCACTAAGCGTGTAACTATTTCTGTTCTTTCACTGATCTTTTGGTAGTTGGGGTATTCTTTGGGCAAATAGCTTAAAGCAGTATCGTAATATACCTGAGCAAAGCTGTATTGCTGATCCTTGAAGTAAATGTCAGCAAGTCTTAATGCTGAAGTTGATTTTTGAAAGTCATTCTGAACACTCGCAGCTACCGATTTACGCAGGTAACTTAAGCCGAGGGTGTCATTTTTTTCCTTAAATGCTATATCGGCAAGAGCATAATAGATCTGGTCCTGGAAATCCCGGTTCTTAACTTCTTTAAGCATTTTTTCCAGCTCGTTAACTATGAGCTTGCGGTCACTGCGGCCGGCATCGTATACTCTAGCCAGATTAATTCGGGCATTAAAAGCCATTTCGAAGCTAGGTGTGCCTTTTAGGGCAAGTGTGAAATACTCGGTAGCCTGGCTGTCGTTGCCCTCCAGCTGATAGATCTGACCAAGAATAAAATTAAGTCTGGTTTTAAGTTTAGGATTGCTCTGTAATGGCAGTCCGGCTTCAATTTTTTCGCGGGCTTCCTTAAACTTTCCCTGGGCAATATACATATCAGCCCATGCCAGAGGAAATGCCTTACGAACACTCCATGGCAGGAGCGTAGTTTTTGAGTCGGTATCTATCTGGTCGAACAGGGTGATTGCCTTTTCATACTGCTGCAGCTTGTGAAATGTACGTGCACTCCAGAGCAGTGCCTGGTATTTGTAATAGGGATCGTATGCATAGCGGTCGGCAACAAACTGAAAAGCCCTGCGTGCAGCATTGAAATCCTGCTTATAGTAGTTGGCTTTACCAATCATCATGTAGCTTTCAATAACCCATTTAACATACTCGCGATTGTCGAAGTACATGGAGTGCTTTTGGATAACCTTTGAGGCTTTTTCAATAGCCCTGTCCATATTAGGATTGATGGTTTGAGCCACATTCTGTGAGCCATAATTGTATACCGGCAATACCGTTATATAATTGTCTTTAGCCTGTTTGCTCAGTTCAAAAACGCCCTGTTTGAGTGATTCGTTCCCATTCCACCATGGATTATAATGGGCTGTAAGGTTATGATAAACTCTTCTTGTGAATGTATTCTTCTTTGTAGAACAGGCAGTAATAAGCACAGACACAAAGGCCAGTAGCAAAAAGAGACGGAATGTTCGGAAATAAGCAGTCAATGATCCTGTGGTTTTCAAATTCTTACCTAATAACTCTTAATCTGCAAAAATATTTTATTTTTCTGAAAAGCAGCTCAGAAACTTTGTGTTGATCACGAAGATCCATCAGCGGTTTTTCGTAGTATTTATATAACAAAGTAGAAAATACAATTACTGCTAACCAGTATACCGCATACATAATGTATGCTTCGGTAGCGTTTTGAGGTGGGAAGTTGTCGCGTATTACTTCTGATACCAGGGCCAGGTTAATTAAATACATAGAGTACGAAATTAGACTGATATGGGTAAAAATCCTGCTTATCCAGAGTGGAGCCGCTTTAATGCTATCAAAGAGGGGTAACAATAAAAAGCATCCAAAACTCAGGTAAAATATTTTAAATACTTTAGTCTCAAAAGCATTGGCAGGCCAGTCACTGTATAATACCCAGTAGCTAATAATTATACCGGCAATAAAGGCCGGGTATTTCATTTTACTCCATACAACAGGGCTGGTGAATTTAATTAGTGCGGCAAGCAGTCCAAGAGCAATGCCATCCAGCCGGAAAATTACCACCTTATATAATTTAACCGATAGCCAGAAATCATCTAATTTAAATTCTGACGCATAAAAGTATCTCAGCAACAGGGGAACAAAAAGAAAAAGCATTACAGCAAGGAAGAAGGTACGTAATTTAATCGCCTTATGCTGATGGCCGGAAAACGGAATAAACAGAAGCACCAGCATAACCGGGAAAAGCAGGTAGAACCATTCTTCGATGGTTAAACTCCACGATTCCCAGAAGAAACCATGTAACGGACCGGAGAAGTTTTGCAGGAAGAAAAAAAACTTCCAGTTAAACTGACTGAAGTCTTCTTTAATTATTCCGAAATAAACGAAAATAATATTAAGTACAAGGACGAGATAATAGTTAGGAAGTGTTCGGAACCAGCGTCTTATCCAAAAATTACCAAGAAAGGAAAGCCCGGGCTTTCCTTCTTTAAGGAAACCTTTGATTAGAATGCCTCCGATCAGAAACCCACTGAGAACAAAAAATAGCTCTACACCATCGATTAATTTGATAAATGGGAAGCCGGTGTTTGCTTTTTCAAGCATGCTGCCATGTCCGATTACCACAAAAATAATTGCAAGTGCACGCATCAAATCCAACCCAAATACTCTTGACTTATAATCGGGATAGAGCCTGAACATATTAAATGCTTTGCTTAGCGGTGTTTTCATCGGGTTTCAAAGATAAGAGTTTTTGTACCTTTGACATGGCTTGAAAAAGTGCAATAACAAATAATCAGAAATCAATGTTAAATAAGCACAATGTGGCACACTAAAACAAAAGAAGAAGTCCTGACTGAGATGCAGGTAGACCCGGCAATTGGTTTGTCTGATGATGAAGTATTACGGCGCAGGGCGCAGTATGGCGAGAACAAACTTATAGCCAGGAAGCGAAAGAGTGTTTTAAGTATGTTTGTGGGTCAACTTAAAGATTGGCTCATATATGTGCTTTTTGCTGCAGTTGTGATAACCATTTTCATGGGCGAATATGTAGATGCGGTTATCATTTTAACAGTGATTATAATCAATGCAGTGCTTGGTGTTGTTCAGGAAGTTAAGGCGGGAAAGGCCATTGAAGCTTTGCAACGCATGTCTTCACCAAAGGCACTTGTTCGTCGCAATGGTCACACAGAAGAAATTGAAGCAAGTCAGTTGGTACCTGGTGATATTCTAATTCTGGATGCAGGACGATTTATTGCGGCCGATATCCGAATCATCGAATCAATGAATCTTAAGATTGAAGAATCAGCATTAACAGGAGAATCAATACCTTCTGATAAGAGTGCTGATTTCCTGTACGAAGCAGATACACCGCTGGGCGACAGAGAGAATCTGGGATTTATGACTAATCTGGTAACCTATGGACGGGGAGCAGGGGTTGTTGTTGAAACCGGAATGCAGACAGAAGTTGGCAAAATAGCTGGATTTCTTCATGACGATGATTCAAAAACACCTCTCGAAATTAGATTAAACGAGTTGGGTAAAATACTGGGTAAAATCGCTATTGGTATCTGTGCTTTTATTTTTGTGCTGTCAGTGTTTCAGGGAAGGGACCTGGCAGAAATGTTTCTCACAGCTGTTTCGCTGGCTGTAGCGTCCATTCCGGAAGGTCTCGCTGCAATCGTAGCAGTGGTGCTCTCTATAGGCGTAACTGCAATGTCAAAGAAAAACGCCATTATTAAAAGGTTGCCGGCAGTTGAAACACTGGGTTCCGTGAATATTGTGTGCTCTGATAAAACAGGTACACTAACCCAGAATAAAATGACTGTTGTGAGATATTTCACTGCAACCTCTGAAAGATTAATACAAAATGATGTTGAGGGTAAGGGGGCTCATGGAAAGGATGCAGTAATGCTGGCAAAAGCAATGATCCTGAGCTCTGATGCCACGCTGCATGACGGGAAAGGTACAGGGGACCCGACCGAAATAGCGCTTTTGCAGTTTGGTGACGATATTGGTGCAGATCGTGCTGAGTTAACACGAAAGAATGAACGTGTTGATGAAGTATCTTTTGATTCTGACCGAAAGCTCATGTCAACTCTTGTAAAAGAGAACAATCTTTATTCAGTATATACAAAAGGGGCTATTGACAATCTGATCCGGCTGTCGACCCATGTATATGAAGAAGGCAAAGCCATACCCATAACGGAAGAACACCGTATTCATTTTCACAAAGCAACAGAGGAAATGTCGAATCAGGCGCTCAGAACACTTGGTGCTGCCTATAAACCAGCCAGTTCTGGAATCAGCGCTGGTGACATGGAGCGTGATTTGATACTGATAGGTATTGTCGGCATGATTGATCCTCCCAGGGAAGAAGTAAAATCTTCTATTGAACTTGCTGCTATGGCAGGCATAACCACTGTTATGATTACCGGTGATCATAAGAACACAGCTTTTGCTATTGCCCGCGATCTGGGTATTGCGCATTCTCCTGACCAGGCGACAACCGGTCAGGCAATTGAAAAAATGAGCATGGACGAGTTTGAGCTGCATGTTTCTGATTACAGGGTTTATGCACGTGTATCTCCTGAGCATAAAGTGAAAATAGTAAAGGCTTTAAAGGCAAAAGGTAATGTAGTATCTATGACTGGTGATGGCGTTAATGACGCTCCTTCGCTTAATGCTGCCGATATTGGTGTTGCAATGGGCATTACGGGTACCGATGTTGCCAAAGGTGCTTCGGATATGATCTTAACCGATGACAATTTTTCCACTATTATTACAGCTATTGAGCAGGGTAGAAATATATACAACAATATTAAGAAGTCGGTTATTTTCCTGTTAACCTGCAACCTTGGCGAGGTAGTGACTATGTTTCTGGCACTTATTATAGGCTGGCAGGTTCCTCTGCTTGCGGTTCAGCTGTTATGGATAAACCTGCTTACGGATTCCTTACCTGCTATTGCCCTGGGCATGGATAAGGGTGATCCCGATGTGATGAAAGAAAAGCCCCGTAATCCTAAAGAAAGTTTCTTTGCGCATGGTGCCGGATTGCATGCTATGTTTGGTGGAATAGTAATTGGTTTGCTTACTTTGGCTGCGTTTTGGTATGGGTATTATGAACACAACCTTAGTCCGTTTGATCAGGCAACAGAAGAGCAGACTGCATATGCCCGGACTATGGCGTTCATGGTGCTGGTTGCAAGCCAGATGTTCTTTTCTTTATCTGTGCGTAATGCCCGCAAATCTATCTTCAGTATAGGTGTTTTTTCAAATAAGTATCTTGTTGGGGCTATATTGGTCGGTATACTAGCGCAGTTACTTGTTATTGAAATACCGTTTATGCGTGAAGCCTTTGGCCTGCAAATGCTCGATGCCAAAGGATGGGCTATGGCAATAGTGCTCGGGCTGTTACCTCTGGCACTGAATGAACTGTATAAGTTTATTCGCAAATGATAGTTGATTCGTTATCTTTGCCGATTATTTAATCATAAAGCATGGCGAGGGGTGAAAAGGACAATCAGGAAAAGAAACTGCATTGGTACCAGAAAATACGTGACAAATACAGATTGATAATCCTGAATGAAGATACTTTTGAAGAGAAGTTGTCATTCAGGCTGTCGAGACTTAATGTGTTTGTTGTACTGGGAATGCTGTCTATTATTCTGATCTTCCTGACGAGTTATCTTATTGCCTTTACCCCCTTGCGGGAATATATTCCGGGGTATAGTTCAACAAATGTACAGAAAGAGCTTTACGAGTTGCAGCTAAAAGCCGATTCTCTCGAAAGAGCTTTCAGGGCCAAAGACCTGTATATAACGAATATGCAGCAAATCATTCGTGGTGACATACCTGAAGCATCTGCAGGTGCAATACCTGACAGTACATCGTCGGGGAAATATGAAAACATTACCATAAAGCGATCAAAAGAAGATTCCATACTGAGAAGTGAATTTGAAAAAAATACCAGGTACAGTCTTACAGCCGATGCCCCTGGAAGTAAGCGCCTCAGTTCGGTTGGGATACCAGGATTTTTTGCACCGGTTAAAGGAATCGTTACCAATAGGTTTGATGCTTCGTCAAAGCACTTCGGAGTCGATATTGCTGCTGCCCGCAATGAAGCAATCAAAGCCGCATATGACGGGACCGTGGTATTTGCTGAATGGAGTTCTGCTACCGGGCATGTTGTCACAATACAGCATATAAATAATGTGGTAACCGTGTATAAGCATAATTCTGTAATTCTGAAAAAGCAGGGTTCATTTGTTAAAGCAGGGGAGAGCATTGCTGTTATTGGCGAGTCGGGTGAGCAAACTACCGGTCCCCATTTACATTTTGAATTATGGATAAACGGCAACCCGGTCGATCCGGAAAAATATATAATTTTTTAACATTATCAATAGTCTTTGGCTGAACTATAACTAAATATCTTTGTTCACCAATCTCTTATCAATATTACTATGGAAATTTTAATTAAAGCAGCGCAGTTAATTCTAAGTCTGTCTATACTTGTTATATTTCATGAATTAGGCCATTTTATTGCTGCCAAAGTATTTAAGACCCGGGTTGAAAAGTTTTATTTATTTTTTGATCCCTGGTTTTCCCTGCTGAAGTTCAAGAAAGGTGAAACAGAGTATGGCGTAGGCTGGCTTCCTCTGGGAGGATACGTTAAAATTTCGGGCATGATTGATGAGTCTATGGATAAAGAACAGATGAGTCAGGAACCCCAACCCTATGAATTCAGAGCGAAACCATCCTGGCAAAGATTAATAATTATGCTGGGTGGAGTTACGGTTAATATCTTACTTGCAATTGCTATCTATATTGGTATTCTATGGGTATGGGGAGAACAATACCTGCCCACTAACGAAGTTAAATATGGCATCGTGGCCGATTCTGTTGCAGAACAAATGGGTTTACGTGATGGAGATAAGATACTCACTGTTGACAATGAGTACGTAGAAGATTTCTATAAAATTCCCGGTAAAATTATTCTTGATAAAGCACAAACTATTCAGGTAATACGAAATAATGGACCGTATACCGTTCAAATACCCGAAGGTTTTGTTGCTAAACTCTTAAAACATCAGTCTCCCGAATTTATTAGCCCACGGGTTCCTTTTATTATAGGCGATTTTGTAAAAGATTCACCGGGTAAGGATGCAGGTTTGCAAGTAAATGACCGCATTATTGGAATTAATGATACCACTTTACTTTATTTTGATCAATATAAGGCAGTTCTTGACAACTATCCCTCACAAGAAATAAGTCTGAAAGTTGTCCGCGAAAGCGATACTCTTTCTATGCCGGTTAAACTGGATGAAACAGCCAGAATAGGTGCATACATAAAGAACCCGACTAGTCTTTTCAACATTAAGGAACACGAATATTCTTTAATTACAGCTGTCCCAGCCGGTTTCATGCGCACAGGTCGTCAGGTAGACAACTATCTGAAACAGCTGAAACTGCTTTTTATGCCGGAGGTTAAAGCGTATGAATCAGTAGGCGGATTCATTTCCATTGGTAATATATTCCCATCAGTCTGGGACTGGCAGTCTTTCTGGAGCCTGACCGCATTTCTGTCGATAATGCTTGCTATTCTTAATATTTTACCAATACCAGCGCTTGACGGGGGGCACGTGTTGTTTCTTCTATACGAAATAGTGACTGGCCGAAAACCATCAGACAAATTCCTTGAGTATGCACAAATAGTTGGAATGGTATTGTTGTTTGGTTTGCTTATCCTTGCAAACGGCAACGATATAATAAAACTATTCAGATAAGTTTGGAAAAAGTAAACCGCATGCCATAGACTTGCTCCGAAATGCAGGTTAGTATCCGGAATTTTTAATCTTCCAGTTTTTCATGTAATGACTTGAAGCCCTGACCAAGGATCTCATGTGCATCCATTATGGTTAAAAATGCTTTTGGGTCAATTTTATTGATAAATTCTTCGAGCATGGCGAGTTCTCTGCGGTTTACCACGGTAAATATTACTTTTTTTGACTGACCGTTATACATGCCTTCTCCCTGAAGAAACGTTCCTCCCCGGTTAAGGTCGGTAATTATTTTGTTTCTGATTTCGTCGTGCTTTTCTGAAACAATGAAAATGGTTTTCTCATAATTAACTCCCGATAATACAGTGTCGATGGTTTTTCCCATAACGAAGATTGTGATCCAAGAATAAAGTGGTATACTCCATTCGCCAAAAGCCAGGAATCCGATCAATACAATAACAGAATCAACTCCCATCATGAGTTGCCCAAGTGGTAATCGGGTAAAACGTGCTAATATCATTGCAATAACGTCTGATCCACCCGAGGTGGCCTTCGATTTAAAGATGATACCAACACCAGCACCTACCAATGCACCACCAAATACCGAGGATAAGAGAGGATCGTTTTCGACCAATGGTTTGAATTCTGAAAAGTACGACAAAAAATCAACAAAGACGGATGTAAGGACGAAGCCAACCACAGTCTTAGTGCCAAAACGTGGTCCAAGTACTTTTGTTCCGATAATGGTAAGCGGTATGTTGAACAAAAGTGCGGTGAGCCCCACAGGTGTATTAAAAAGGTGATGCAGCACAATGGAAATACCGTAAATACCTCCTGGTACGATTTTGTATGGGGTTATAAAATAAACGTAGCCTGTAGCGACCAGGAATGTTCCTATGGTTATAAGGATATACGATTTAAACCACTTTTTTGAAAAGAGTTGTTCTTTTTGAAGAAAAGCCATGGCAGTTTTTTGAGTTGTTGAGGTTAATAATCAGAGTTCAGAAACTTTTTCACCAAGCGATCGGAAACCTTCACCAAGAATTTCATTTGCATCAACAACGGTCATAAAGGCTTGCGGGTCTGTTTGGTGAATGTACTCCTGAAGAATTGCCATTTCGCGTCGGTTGAGGACTGTAAAAATGATTGTTTTATCGCTGTTGTTATACATTCCCTTTCCAGGGATAAATGTGCCTCCTCTTTCCAGATCAACAATGATCTTTTCACGTATCTTGTCGAATTCAGACGAAATAATCAACAGCATTTTATCGTAGCTGACGCCCTGCATTGTGATATCGATCACTTTTCCGGTAATGAATATAACTATCCAGGAATATAGAGGAATTCTCCAGTCTTTAAACACTACCAATCCGAAAAGAACAATAACAGAATCTACATAGATCATCAATTGCCCCAGGGGTAGTCGGGTATATTTTGCGATTATCATTGCTACAATGTCAGAACCACCTGAAGTAGCTTTTGATTTGAAGATCAGACCCAGGCCAAAGCCAATAAGTACTCCTCCAAAAACTGAAGCCATAAAAACATCCTCTGCAAGACCCAATGGGTCGTTCTCACCGGCAAAATAGGTAATCAAATCCATAAAGACCGAAGTAAGTACAAAGCCAACCACTGTCTTAATACCAAACCTTGGACCCAGTATTTTAACACCTATAATGGTAAGAGGGATGTTAAGTAAAAGTCCGAATAATCCAATTGGAATACCGGTAGGCCAAAATGAAAATGTACCCGCAGTAAGGTGGTGAACAACTATACCAATCCCGTACACACCGCCGGGTACAATATTATATGGGTTAATAAAAAAGACAAAGCCAGCAGCCAGAATGAATGAACCAATGGTTATAAGAGCATAAGACTTGAACCATTTTGTTGAGAACAATTTCTCGTTATGAAGAAATGACATAAGAATGGATATTGAAAAGGTAATTCATGTAAAAACGGTACAAATTTATGACAATAAACCCAGCAAAGGGACGTTTTTAGGCGAAGTATGAAAGTCCTGATTAATCACAAAGAATGCAATGCATGACTGTTACTATCAGAAAATCAATTGGTTGTCAAATAACGGCAACTTTTTTTCAATCAATGTTGTTTAAGACTAGAAAGTATTACTTTTGTGAATGCTTGTGATTAATAGTTATCCGGGCTTCTCAGAAATATCCCCTTGTTATCTGATACTGGAAATACCGGGATTACATCTAATACTGAGAAATATTTGCGTAAATCAACACCAGCAATGCTACAATGAAAAGCATTACCTTATTTGATTCTGAAGCGAACAGATACTATGCCCTTTTTATCCTGTTCCTCATACCGTTTATTGGTATGAGCCAGCAGGAGCCACAGTTCACGTTAAACCAGTTTAATCATACTACTGTAAATCCCGGCTATGCTGGCTTAAGGGATGCCATTTGTGTTACAGGAATTATCAGACAACAATGGATTGGGATGAATGATGCTGATAACAACAATTATCATGTTGCACCCGAAACATTTGTTGTTAGTGGCGATGCACCTGTCCGTATACTAAGAGGCGGGTTATCGGCATCGGTTATGCAGGATAAGATCGGTTACTTTAAAGATGTATATGTTCGTCTGGGATATGCCTATAACAGATCTGTTGGAGCTGGAGAACTGGGTATTGGTTTTAATGTCGGATTTTTGAATAAGTCATTAGATTTCAGCAAACTAAGGCCGGTTGAAACTGATCCGCTGCTCCAGGGAGGTCAGGAAAGTTCCATGTTTACTGATGTTGGTCTTGGGGCCTTTTATCTGGAACCTGGTGGCTTATATATGGGTCTTTCGGTAACTCAGCTGCTGGAAGGTTCGAGAGAAATAGGCAACGGAGGGTATGAATACAATCTCAGGCGCCATTTCTATGGTACTGCCGGGTATGAGATATCCTGGATACGCAATCCTGCCTATGTGTTCATTCCGGGCGTTTTTATAAAGTACGATGGAACCACGGCACAGATCGATTTAAATGGTGTGGTAGAGTATAACAGGAAATTCTGGGGGGGGCTTACCTATCGTTTTCAGGAAACAGCCGCTGTAATGGTTGGATTATACGTAAAAGATTTAAGCATTGGATATGCCTATGATATACCACTTTCTAAAGTTGGAGGTGCAGGTAGTCACGAAGTTATGGTAAGGTATTGCTTTCAGCTGGAATTGGAGAAGTCGAAAAAAAGTTTCAGAAACACCCGATTCTTGTAGAAAAAAGTTGTTTGGAAAATTTATATTGTTATTTTTGTCGGTCAAAAATAAGGAACTCCCCTCATAATAAAACTAAGGGAAATCCGTTTATTGCAATTAAATCAGGTAATTAAACATGAAAAAACTCTTCAACTACATCATTGCTGCGCTTATTTTGAGTAGCTGCGGTAACTCAGGCAATGGCGAACTGGTAGGTGTTCAAAAACGAGAAAAATTTTATCAGCCCGATCCTTACGGAATGGCTTACATTCCAATGGGCAGTTTTACAATGGGAGTAGGTGATCAGGATGTGCCCTATGCGCATATCAATGATCCGCGCACTGTTTCTGTAAGTGCATTCTACATGGATGAAACAGAAATCACCAACAATGAATACCGTCAGTTTGTATTTTGGGTAAGAGATTCTATTGCCCGCCGCAAATTAGGTGATGTGAAGCCAGAAGATTATCTGATCGAAGAAAATAAGAAAACGGGTGAGACCTACTATCCTCCTTTCCTCAACTGGAAAACAGATATTAAATGGAACGGCGAAGAGGAACGCGATGCCCTTGAAGATATGTTCTTACCGGAACATGAAAGATACTTCCGTAAAAAAGAAATAGATACACGTAAATTATTCTATGAGTATTACTGGGTAGATTACCGTGCTGCTTCAGGAAAAGATTACTCATCGGGTGACCCTGTTAATGCTGGTCTGGCAAACCGCCCGCAAGGTTTAAAGGATAGGTCACTATACGTTAGAAAAGAAGTTATTAATGTTTACCCTGATACATTATCCTGGATTCATGACTATGCTTACGCATATAATGACCCAATGACTGAGCGCTATTTCTGGCATCCGGCATACGATAACTATCCTGTAGTTGGCGTTAACTGGAAACAGGCAAAAGCTTTTGGTATCTGGCGTACAGAGTTGCTCAGAGCATACTTGCTTGGAAAAGGCAATGCAGTTGTAAACGAATTCAGACTTCCAACCGAAGCTGAATGGGAATGGGCTGCAAGAGGTGGAAACTCCTTTAGTCCATATCCATGGGGAGGCCCATACAGCAGAAATGAGAAGGGTTGTTTCCTTGCAAACTTCAAACCATTAAGAGGCAATTATGTGGATGATGGTGGTCTGACCCCTGTTATTGTGGCACACTATCCAGCTAACGACTTCGGTTTGTACGATATGGCAGGTAATGTGGCTGAATGGACAAACGATGCATTCGATGAGTCATCATACCACTTTACATGGGACATGAATCCGGCATACAGTTATAATGCCAAGGACAGTGATCCACCAGCACTTAAAAGAAAAGTTGTTCGCGGAGGCAGCTGGAAAGATATCTCTTATTACCTTCAGGTAAATTCAAGAGCTTATGAATTCCAGGATACCAGTAAGAGTTATATTGGTTTCCGTTGCGTACAGAATTTCATGGGTCGTCAAAAGGATGATAATCCTGCACGGGCATCGAAAATCTATAATTAATTGTATACACTACAAACACAATCAAACCTAATAATTAATTTATCACTAAAATCAAACATTACAATCATGGGATTGAACAATTTAGTCAGAGGAAGAGGGTTCAAAAACTTCATGGCAAAACTGTATGGCTGGGGAGCCGCAATAGTTATTCTTGGAGCCTTATTTAAAATTAACCATTATCCCTACGCAAATGAAATGTTAATCGTGGGCTTAGGAACAGAAGCAATTATCTTCTTCTTCTCAGCTTTCGAACCCCCACATGTAGAGCCAGACTGGAGTCTAGTTTATCCGGAATTGGCAGGCATGTATCATGGAACTGGTAAATCGACTGGTGCTAAAGGTGGTAAAACACCTACACAGGAATTAGATAATATGCTTGAAAAAGCCAAGATAGGACCAGAGCTGATTCAAAGTCTTGGTAATGGATTGCGTAGCCTGAGTGACAACGCCAGCAAGATGACCGATCTTTCAAATGCTGCTGTAGCTACCACCGACTATGCACGCAATCTCAACAACGCAAGCAAATCTGTTAATGACCTGTCTGCAAACGTTGCAAAAGCTGCCGAAACTACTAATCAGTTTGCAGGTACGTATCAGGAAGGTGCTCAGGCACTTTCAAAATCTATTCAGAAGCTTGATTTTTCAGGAGTTGACAGCAAAGCTTATAATGATCAATTGCAAAAGCTTGCCAACAATCTTGCTGCTTTAAATGCTTCTTACGAATTGCAGATTAAAGGTGCACAGGCACACACCGAAGATTCAAATAAACTGCACAATACCTTAAACCAATACTTATCGAACATTAGTGACTCAGCGCAGGATATGAGCCGTTATCGTCAGGAAATGGATAATCTGACCAAGAAGGTTACAGCCCTGAACCAGGTTTATGGCAATATGCTTGCTGCCATGAATGTTAACGTTAAGTAAGCATAATAGTCCATTAATGTTTAAATTTAAATAAGTAAAGGAAAATTATGGCTGGATACAAGGAAACACCGCGTCAAAAGATGATCGCGATGATGTACCTGGTGTTAACTGCTCTGCTCGCGTTAAATGTTTCAGTTGAAATCATTGAAGCCTTTGTAATTGTAAACTCAAGTATTGAGAATACAAACGAAAACATTAAGGCAAAAAATGACGAAACCTACGCAAGATTTGAGAAGCAAAACCTTATGAATGAAGCCAAAGTAGGCCCATTCTGGGAAAAAGCCAAACAGGTGCGCACAATGTCGGATGAAATGGTACAATACATTGAGCAGGTAAAATGGGAAGCCATTTCACGTGCCGAAGGTATTGATATTGCTACTGCTAAAATTACTCCTCTCAGAGAAATTCAAGCTAAGGATAAATACGATCAAACTACTAACTACTTTATTGGAAATTCTCAGGACGGATCTAAAGGCAAAGCCAGGGAACTAAAAAATAAAATTAACGAGTTTAAGTCAAATGTAGTTAGTCAACTCGATGAAGCTCAAAAATCCAACATTAAATTAGGATTGGATTTGGAAGGACCATTCTATGATGCAAGTAATAAGAAGCAGAACTGGGAAATGCATAATTTCTATCATACAATTCTCGCTGCCAATGTTACTTTTCTTAATAAACTGGTAGCCGATATCAGGAACGTTGAAAGTGATGTTGTTACAACGTTATTTAACTCCATTTCTGCTGAAGACTTTAAGTTTGATATGCTAACCGCAAGGGTTATCCCCAGCTCAACTATGGTTTTCCAGGGTGATACCTATGAAGCTGAAATAATGGTTGCTGCTATTGACACTAAACAGAATCCTGAAGTTGTTGTTAACGGAAGGGCTGTACCAAGTGAAGGTGGTGTGGCTAAATACACAGCATCTGCTGGTTCTACTGGTTTGCAAACCTATAAAGGTGAAATTAGAGTGGTTGGCCCAACTGGTGAAGTGAAGAATTATCCATTTGAAGAGTCATACTTCGTAATGTCACCATCGCTCAGTGTAGCGCCCACTAAGATGAATGTATTCTATGCAAACATTGACAATCCTGTTTCTATTTCAGCATCAGGTATTCCTGAAGCTCAGATGCAGGCAACCATTAGTGCCGGTACAATTAGGAAAGTAGGCAAGGATTGGGTTGTTCGTGTTCCATCTGGTGTTGCTAAGGCTGTAGTTAGTGTAAATCACAACGATGGTAAAGCATCACGTAAAATGGGATCAGCTGAATTCCGCGTAAAGAGAGTTCCTAGTCCAACTGCTTTCATCGCTAATACCGATGGTGGTCCTGTTGCTAAGAGTATGCTCCTTGCATCAAAAGCCATCATTCCGAAAATGCCGGATGATTTCGACTTTGACCTTAATTTTGAGATTACATCATTTACATTTGTAGGGGTTAGAGGTGGTGATATTACCGACCTAAACGCCAACAGCAACAGGTTAACTCCTGAAATGACAAGGTTTATCGAAAATAGTAAGAAGGGACAAAGAATATGGTTTGAAAACATTATGGCCAAAGGTCCTGATGGAAACCGTAAACTTGGTACGATCAGTATAATTGTTCAGTAATTAGTTACAATAATTAAAATAACATACCGTTTTTCAGGATGACCTGCATGCAACTGCAGGTCATTCGAAAAACGAAAGTAAAAAACACAACACCTCGTTGTACAATAAATAATTGACGGATGAAAAAAGTATTTGGTATCCTGGCCCTCGTTCTTCTTGTTGCCGGCTTTGTAAAAACCAGTTCTGCTCAGGTTCTTGATAGTCCTCCGCGTGATGGAGTTTATGACAAAAAAGTAACCATCGAAAAGAAGCCAATCTCCTATCCTTGGGTTCGTGAAGCCGATGTTGTATGGAGTAAACGTATTTGGAGGGTTATTGACCTGCGTGAAAAAATGAATCAGGCATTTTATTATCCTGAGGTTCCTCATAATGAATTAAGAAGTCTTATGCAGGTTCTGATGGATGCTTTAAAAGAAGGTTCACTCACAGCATATGATGCAACTAATCCGTCGGATGAATTTATAGTTCCATTGTCGTATAAAGAGATAATGAACAGGCTCGAAAGAACAGATTCTGTTCCTATGCAGAGGCCTTATCCGCCATACGACTGGTACGATACCATCATTTCTGTGAAGTTCAATCCTACCGATGTGAAGCGTTTCAGGATCAAGGAAGACTGGTTCTTTGATAAGCAGCGTTCTGTAATGGAGGTGCGCATTCTGGGAATTTGCCCTGTTCGCGATAACTTTGATGAAAAAGGAGTTTTCAGAGCTTAT
This sequence comes from uncultured Lentimicrobium sp., assembly GCA_964643225.1. GTDB lineage: Bacteria > Bacteroidota > Bacteroidia > Bacteroidales > Lentimicrobiaceae > Lentimicrobium. The sequence continues at coordinate 85,818 of CAZXQT010000003.1, forward strand.
GATCCTTTATTCTGGATTAGCTTCCCTGAAGCAAGACCAATTCTGGCTAAAGCGGAAGTATTTAACCGCTATAACAGCTCAGCAAGAAAGACATACGATGATATATTCTGGAAGAGGATGTTCAGCAGTTACATTTACAAGGAAGACAACGTTTACGATCGCAGAATCTCTGACTACGCGACCGGTGTTGATGCACTCATGGAAGCTGAACGTATAAAGGCAGATCTGTTTAACTTTGAGCAGAATCTCTGGGAGTTTTAACCCACCTCTTTTCACGAATAAAATAAATGTAAAGGCTGCCATTCGGTGGCCTTTGCTTTGTATTTGGAATTCAGGATAAGTATCTTTGTTCTATAAATCTGCACATATTGAATTTACTAGAGACCCCCATTGAGTTTTTAAAAGGTGTTGGGCCGGTTAAGGCGGAGCTGCTTAAGAAAGAACTTGATATCAGAGTTATAGGTGATATATTGCTGTATTATCCTTTTCGGTATATAGACAAGAGTAAGGTTTACAAAATAAAGGATATTGACTCTGACCTTGCTTACATTCAAATAATAGGCAAGATAATTTCGTTAAGAGAAATTGTTTCGGGGAGATCAGCAAGACTTTCGTGCATATTGGATGATGGTAACGACAGGATTGAACTTGTGTGGTTTCAGGGGATTACCTGGTGGAAAAGTAAGATTGAAATTGGCAAGGAGTATCTTGTATATGGAAAACCTACCGTGTTTAACGGAAAATACAATATATCGCACCCGGATATAGACCCGGTTGAAGATGATACACAAATACAATCAGAACCTTTTCAGCCATACTATTCTACTACTGAAAAACTTAAGCGAAAGGGTTTCACAGGTAAGAACTTTGGAAAGCTGGTAAAAAGTGCACTTCAGTATGTTGGCAAATCCATTGAAGAAAACCTGCCTGAAAAAATTATCCATAAATTAAAGTTGCTTTCCAGAGCAGAGACCTTGTATAATATCCATTTTCCTGCTTCTTTGGATAAACTGGAAAAGTCAAGAAACCGGTTAAAGTTTGAAGAATTGTTTTTCATTCAGCTCGAATTATTCAGAATTAAATTTATTAGGGCAGAGAAATCGGAAGGCAGGATTTTTAATAGCATTGGCAGTAACTTTATGACTTTTTACGAAAAGCATCTGCCGTTTGAACTCACTAATGCTCAAAAAAAGGTAATAAAGGAAATTCGGAAGGATATGGGAAGCGGCAGGCAGATGAATCGCCTGCTCCAGGGCGATGTGGGGAGCGGCAAAACTCTGGTTGCTCTTATGTCCATGCTTATAGCTCTGGATAACAAATGTCAGGCATGCATCATGGCTCCAACAGAAATACTGGCAACTCAGCACTTTAAAACAGTAAAGAAGTTTCTGGGTGATATGGATGTCTCTGTACACCTGTTGACCGGTTCTACTAAAAAGTCAGAAAGGGAAGTGATTCACAGGGAACTGAAAAACGGAGAACTACATATATTAATCGGAACGCATGCGCTGATTGAAGAAACCGTAGTCTTCAATAACCTTGGACTCGTTGTAATTGATGAGCAGCACAGATTTGGTGTGGCACAAAGAGCCAGATTATGGGAAAAGAGTCATATTCCTCCGCATATTCTGGTCATGACAGCTACTCCTATACCCCGCACGCTTGCTATGACAGTTTATGGTGATCTCGAAGTGTCTGTGATTGACGAGTTGCCTCCGGGAAGGAAACCAATAAAGACATTTCATTACTTTGAACGGGATCGCCTGACAGTTTTCCAGTTCATGAAGCAACAAATAGAAGAAGGCAGACAGATCTATGTAGTCTATCCGATTATTAATGAATCTGATAAACTCGACCTGCAGGATTTAATGGATGGATTTGATACTGTTTCCCGCTATTTTCTCTTACCAGAATACCAGATCAGTATTGTGCATGGCCAGTTAAAACCGGCAGAAAAGGAAAGTGAGATGCAACGTTTCCTGCAAAAGAAAACTCATATCATGGTTGCAACGACGGTAATAGAAGTCGGGGTTGATGTGCCAAACGCAACAGTTATGGTGATTGAGAATGCAGAGCGATTTGGTTTGTCTCAGCTGCATCAGTTAAGAGGAAGAGTAGGCAGGGGTGGTTCTCAATCATATTGTATACTTATGACTTCCTATAAACTTTCGGCTGACGGGAAGAAGCGAATTCAGACAATGGTGAACAGTAATGACGGTTTTGAAATTGCGGAGGTTGACCTGAAACTACGTGGCCCGGGTGATATACAGGGTACGCAGCAAAGCGGAGCTATTGGTCTTAAACTTGCTGACATAGTTCGTGACGAACATATTCTTAAAACGGCAAGAGCATTCGCCAGGGCAATAATCGATGAAGATCCTGAACTGCAAAAGGATGACAACTACAGAATGATCAGGTACCTGCAGTTGCAGAATAAGCAATGGGGGCAAATCAGCTAACTTCTTTTTTGTAATTTTGGCCTTTCAATCGAAACCAACATGAAAATTTCATACAACTGGCTTAAGGACTACCTTCATTGTAATCTGAATGAACAGGAAATAGCATTATTACTTACCGATATCGGGCTCGAAGTAGAAGCAATGGAAACATACGAGTCTGTGAAGGGAGGTTTAACAGGGTTTGTTACAGGAGTAGTTCTTACCTGCGAAAAACATCCTAATGCAGAGAGACTTTCCAAAACTACCGTCGATGCCGGTACAGGTAAGATTCTTAATATTGTTTGTGGCGCACCCAATGTGGCCGCCGGCCAAAAAGTTATTGTAGCACTTGAGGGTGCTGTCATATATAAGGGAGAAGAAAATTTTAAAATTTCACGTTCCAAAATTCGTGGTGAAGTATCAGAAGGAATGATCTGTGCTGAAGATGAACTTGGAATAGGTGATTCGCACGATGGAATTTTAATATTGCCTGATGATGTTAAGATCGGCATGCCTGCTGCAGAGTATTTTCATGTTACAACAGACACTATATTCGAAATCGGGATCACACCAAATCATGCGGATGCATTGTCACATATTGGAGTAGCCAGAGATCTTGCAGCTGCTATCAAGGTAAGGAATTTAGGCGAAGCTGTGCTGACATGGCCTTCGGGTGATAGCTTTCAGATTGACAACAACGATCTGCCAATAAAAATAACTATAGAAGATACCGATGGCTGTTTACGATACGCTGGTATCTCTGTAAAAGGAGTAAAAGTACAACCCTCACCTGACTGGCTTCAAACCAGACTTAAGTCGATTGGTTTAAGGCCTGTAAATAACATAGTGGATATTTCAAATTATATATTGTTTGAATACGGGCAGCCCCTGCATACATTCGATGCTGGTGCCATCACTGATAATACTGTCATTATAAAGAAAGCCTCGCCCGGAAGTACCTTTGTAACTCTTGATAAGGTAGAACGAAAACTCTCAGAGAATGATCTGCTAATATGTAATGCCGCAGAACCTATGTGCCTCGCCGGGGTTTTTGGAGGTGAAAAATCAGGAGTTACTGCTAACACAACGAGTGTTTTTATAGAAAGCGCATGTTTTAATCCAGTCACAATTCGTAAAACTTCTAAACTGCACGGATTAAAAACGGATGCTTCTTTCCGGTTTGAGCGTGGTATTGATCCTAATATTACCGTTGAAGCACTAAAAAGAGCCGCAGTAATGATAAAAGAAATTGCAGGTGGAACAATTTCATCCGAAATTACTGATATCTATCCACAGCCTGTGCCATATGCCGAATTGTTATTAAAGTACAGTGATATTGACAGGCTTATCGGAAAACTGCTTCCCCGAAAGGAAATACAAGAGATCCTTCTTGCAATGCAGATCAATATCCTGAAAGAGAATGAGGAATCACTGCTTATTGCTATCCCTCCATATAAAGTTGATGTTAAGATTACTGCTGATATAGTTGAGGAGATATTACGGATATATGGTTATAATAAAATTGAGAGTGGACTCCAGATGCGGTCAAGTATCTCGTTTTCAAAAAGCCCTGACCAGGAGAAATTGTATAACCGAGTTGCTGATTACCTGGCCTCAAATCATTTTAATGAAATTCTGACCAATTCTCTGAGCAGTTCGGCTTACTATGCTGACAATAAGTGGTTTTATGCCGATGAAGGTGTTATTATCCTGAATCCTTTAAGTAAGGAGCTGGATGTTATGCGACAAACTTTGCTCTTTGGCGGGCTGGAATCATTATCGCACAATCTTAACCGTAAGCAGGCAAACCTCAAATTCTTTGAGTTTGGAACTGTATTTAAACTTATCAGCAAAAACACTGCTGCTGATGTAACTGAGAGATTCCATGAAAGGAAAATGTTATCATTACTGGCAACCGGTCAGGAGTTTAGCGATCATTGGAATAAACCGGATAAAGAAGTAGATTTCTTTTTCCTGCATGCTTTTGTTCAACAAATTCTGACAATGACTGGTATAGATGCCAGGCAACTCACTGACGATCAGCTACCTGCCATATATGCTTCCGGACGTGCTTTCAGGTTTAATAATAAACCCCTCTATAGTATTGGAATCCTTGATTCAGGTCTTACCCGTAAGTTTGATGTTAACCAGAGAGTAATAGCTGCACAAATTGAATGGGATTTTGTGGTTGAACTTTCGTCAAAGAACCAGGTAAGTTATAAGGAGGTTTCCCGTTTCCCTGAAGTACGTCGCGACCTTGCACTTGTGCTTGATAAAACATCCACATACAGCGAAATAGAAAAAATAGCCTTTAAAGTCAACAAGCATTTACTTAAGCGTGTTAATTTATTTGACGTATATGAGGGTGATAAGATCGAACAAGGCAAAAAGTCTTATGCAGTCAGTTTTATCCTTCAGGATGAAAACAAAACACTAACCGATAAAGAGATAGATAACTTTATGCAAAAGCTGACCTATCTGCTTGAACAGGAACTGGGAGCAAGGATTCGAAAATAATGACATAATGGCAGTAAATGTATGAAGTGCTGTCAGTCAACGTGATTATTATTCGTATTTTTGTACTTTAGTTTAGAGCATAAAATGGATATTCAGGCTATTAAGCAACGGTTTGGTATTATTGGACATTCGGCACTACTTGAGAGGGCTATCAATATTGCCGCTCAGGTTGCACCTACTGATATTACCGTGTTAATTACCGGCGAAAGTGGTGTAGGAAAAGAAGTTTTTCCGCAAATAGTACATCAGCTGAGCGCCAGAAAACATGGTCCATACATTGCCGTTAACTGTGGAGCAATTCCAGAGGGTACTATCGATTCTGAATTGTTCGGGCATGAGAAAGGTTCCTTTACAGGAGCTATTGATGCACGCAAAGGCTATTTTGAGGTTTCCAATGGTGGCACTATTTTTCTTGATGAGGTAGCTGAATTACCCCTGTCTACACAAGTGCGTCTGTTGAGGGTTCTGGAAACCGGCGAATTTTTAAAAGTAGGTTCTTCCAAAGTGATCAAAACAGACGTTAGAGTGGTGGCTGCCACAAACGTTGATATACCGGAGGCCATTAATAAAGGTCGTTTCAGACAAGACCTTTATTACAGGCTCAATTCAGTAGCTATTTACATTCCTCCTCTTAGAGAGCGACGAGAAGACATCGCATTATTGTTCCGAAAGTTTGCATCCGATTTTGCCGCAAAATACAGAATGCCATCTGTTGAACTGGATGAGTCTGCAAGGCAATTGCTGATGAGTTATCGTTGGAGCGGTAACATCAGGCAACTCAAAAATATTACCGAGCAAATTTCCATCATTGAGAAAGACAGGGTAATAACAAGCAACATACTGCATAACTATCTGCCTGATGAGCACAGAGATTTGCCAATGATCTACAAGAAAGAAGGGTACACTCCCGATTTCTCGGAAAGAGAATTGCTGTACAAAGTCCTCTTTGATATGCGACGCGATATCAACGATCTAAAGAAGCTCATGGCAGGGGTTATCAAAACAGGAGATGTGAATGAGGAAATGCAACAGCATTATCCCTTAATTCAACAGCTATACCGCGATGTAGAAAACGCGGATCAGACAACAGACAATTACGATCCTATGGGAAGTGAAAGCCCTATGGAAGGATTCTATACACCCGAGATCATTGATGAATCGCTTTCTATCCAAAAGAAAGAAATCGACCTTATAAAAAAGGCTATTGAAAAACACAAGGGCAAGCGAAAAGTCGCAGCACAGGAACTTGGCATTTCAGAACGAACACTCTACCGCAAACTAAAAGAATATGGAATACTACCGGATTAAGGATATAGTTAGATTACCTGCGGTTTTTCGGTTTGTGATATTGCTGGTATTGTTGATCCCAACAGCAGGTTGTGGAGTTTATTCCTTCACAGGTGCATCCATTCCGGTTGAAGCAAAAACCATATCTATTGCTAATTTCCCTAATAAAGCTGAATTGGTACAACCAGCTCTGAGTCAAACCTTTACTGAAAGTTTAAGAGAAAGGTTTTCATCACAGACCAGCCTTAATCTGGTTCCCCGAAACGGAGACCTTCATCTGGAAGGAGAAATTACCGGTTATACTACAGAGCCGGTAGCTATTACAGGCAACCAGACTGCTGCACTTATAAGGCTAAAGGTTACTGTAAGTGTGCGCTTTTTTAATAAATATAATACCAAAGATAATTTCGAGAGCTCTTTTACCAGGTATGAAGACTATCCAAGCAGCCAGGATTTAAGATCAGTGGAAGCAGATTTAATTACCCGTATCAGTGAAGCGCTTGTTGAAGACATCTTTAATAAATCGGTAGTGAATTGGTAGATTGAGGTAACGAAGACATAATTATGAATGCAAACCAGTTTCTTTCCATCATAAGGCAGCCACATACACTGTCTCAGGAAACTCTGGATGAGTTGCGTCAGATTATCGAACATAAGCCTTATTGTCAGATTGCCCAAATTTTACTGACATATAACCTAAAGAATGTTGACAGCATTCAATACAACAATCAGTTCAAAATATCGGTTGCGTATGCCGGAAACAGACATAAATTAAGGCAGTTACTTGAAGGAAAAGCTCACCTGGCCGATGCAGTAGCAGAAGAGACTGACGAAATCCGGATCGCTGAGGATTCAAGTGCGCAGATACCTGAGCCTCTGAAAGTAGAGATCTCAGCGGATCAACCCGAAAACTCTGTACAGGTAAGTGAAACCATTCTGAAGGAAGAGCCTGAGCAAACTACAGTATTGACAGAAGCGGTTTTAGTTACAGAAGCCACAGAAGTGGCTGAACTGACAGAAACGACTGAAGTCACCACAAAGGTGACAGAACTGGTAGTAGCAGAAAATGCCGCCAGTTTTAACGATGAAGAAGAGTACATCAAACAACTTCAACAAATTGTTGCAAAGCGTTTAGCTGAAATTGCTTTTGAAAGTGAGCAAGCCCCAATCGTTTCAGAAGTAGTTGATATACCGGAGGCGGAACGGGAACCAGCATTGGAGCATGAACCAAACGAAGAAGAACTTTTCGATTTTCAGTTTGTTCCGGCATATAATATAGAAGAACTGGAGAGTCATCCTGTAGCGTTGCAGACTGACCCGGCAAATGTCAATTCCGACGTAAGAGGAAGGGTTGAATTGATCAATAAATTCATCAGGAATGAGCCGAAAATAACTCCCAGAAGGGAATTTTATAACCCGGCTGATATGGCAAAAAGGAGTTCTGAAGATAGTGATGCTATTGTATCAGAGACACTTGCAAAGATTCACTGGAAGCAGGGTAGCTATATTAAGGCGATTGAAATTTATGAAAAATTAATGTTGTTAAATCCGGAAAAAAGCATTTACTTTGCAGGCCAAATAAAAAAAGTAAAAGAATCAATTCAAAACATAAAATAAGAATTCACGATGGCAGCGTATGTATTAGTATCTGTGTTAATTCTAATCGCCTGTGTTTTACTGGCATTGGTGGTTTTAGTCCAGAACTCTAAAGGTGGTGGTTTAGCTTCAAACTTCTCCTCTTCAAACCAGTTTATGGGAGTCAGGAAAACTGCCGATTTCCTTGAAAAAGCTACTTGGTCTCTGGCAATAATATTGCTGGTATTAAGTCTGGCCTCCATATTTGTTATACCACGTAACGTTACAGTAAAAAATGCAGCTGATACAGAACTTCGTCAAATGATCAACGATCAGGCTGCTCCGGTTCAGGATTTTCAGGAAGTTCCCCCACAGGAATAAATACCTTTTAAAAGATCGTTTTAATGTCAGATTGTCATGCAATCTGACATTATTTTTTTTAGGGTATGCCATGACATGTATATAGTATATCTGCATAAGTATTGATAATCAGGCATTAATATTAGATAGGTGGTATTAAAAATGCAGAAAACAAATGTTTGGCATAAAATGTGACAAGGCATGTTCAACATTGAATGTAAAACTTCTAAAAATTAAATAGCTATGACAAAAGTGAACGTTAAGCCACTAGCTGACCGTGTTTTAGTTGAGCCTGCTGCAGCGGAACAAAAAACAGCAGGAGGAATTATTATCCCTGATACTGCAAAAGAAAAACCACAAAGAGGTACTGTTGTTGCAGTTGGTAATGGTAAGAAAGATGAGCCTATGACCGTGCAGGTTGGCGATACCGTACTCTACGGAAAATACTCAGGAACTGAAATCAGCATAGATGGTAAAGACTATCTGATCATGAGGGAATCTGATATTGTTGCTATTGTTTAATTAACCAATCATTAAAGAAAATACTAAAATGGCAAAGCAAATTATTTATAATACTGAAGCCCGCGAAGAGTTAAAAAAAGGTGTTGATGCATTGGCCAATGCAGTTAAAGTAACCTTAGGACCTAAAGGTCGTAATGTTATCATCGATAAAGCATACGGAGCACCGGTAGTTACCAAGGATGGTGTTACAGTTGCTAAAGAAGTTGAATTAAAAGACGCAGTTCAGAACATGGGTGCCCAAATGGTTAAGGAAGTGGCATCAAAAACTGCCGATATTGCAGGTGATGGTACAACTACCGCTACTGTTCTTGCCCAGGCAATCGTTACTACCGGAATGAAGAACGTTGCTGCCGGTGCCAACCCAATGGATCTGAAACGTGGTATTGATAAAGCTGTTGCTAAAGTCATTGAAAATCTCAAGAGTCAGGCTATCAGCATACAGGAAGGCAGTGAGAAAATTACCCAGGTTGCTACCATATCAGCAAACAACGATAGCTTTATCGGTGAAAAAATTGCTGAGGCAATGAATAAGGTCAAGAAAGAAGGCGTTATTACCATTGAGGAAGCAAAAGGCATTGAAACTACTGTTAAAGTAGTAGAAGGAATGCAATTTGACAGGGGATACATTTCACCTTATTTCATTACCGATACAGAGAAAATGGAGGCTGTATTTGAAAATCCATTTATTCTCATATACGATAAGAAGATCTCTACCATGAAGGATTTCCTTCCAATTCTTGAGAAATCAGTTCAAACAGGAAGACCACTGGTAATCATTGCTGAGGATGTTGACGGAGAAGCACTTGCAACTTTGGTTGTAAACAAGATCCGTGGATCTCTGAAGATTGCAGCTGTTAAGGCTCCGGGCTTTGGCGATCGTCGTAAAGAAATGCTCGAAGACATCGCAATCCTGACAGGCGGAACCGTTATTTCTGAAGAAAAAGGTTATCGCCTCGAGGATGCAGATCTCTCTTATCTTGGTCAGGCCGAAAAAGTATCGATTGATAAAGAAAATACCACAATTGTAAGTGGTCGTGGAACTGCTGAATCAATTCATGCACGTGTAAACATGATCAAAGCTCAGATTGAAACTACAACTTCTGATTATGATCGTGAAAAGCTTCAGGAACGTCTTGCCAAATTGGCAGGTGGTGTTGCAGTAATATACGTAGGTGCTGCCAGCGAGGTTGAAATGAAAGAAAAGAAAGACCGTTTCGACGATGCATTACATGCAACCCGTGCAGCAATTGAAGAAGGTATTATTGCAGGTGGAGGAGTTGCCTATATCCGTGCAATCTCTGTACTTGATGCAATTAAGGGTGAAAACGAAGACGAAGTAACTGGTATAGCTATCGTTAAGCGTGCACTCGAGGAACCTCTCCGTCAAATCGTTGCTAACGCTGGCCTCGAAGGTTCAGTTATTGTACAGAAAGTACGCGAAGGAAAAGACGACTTTGGTTTCAACGCACGCACAGAAGTGTATGAGAATCTCATGCAGGCTGGCGTTATCGACCCAACAAAGGTTGCCCGCGTTGCCCTTGAAAATGCAGCTTCTATCGCAAGCATGCTGCTGTCTACTGAGTGTGTACTTGCCGATATTAAAGAAGAAAAAGAAACCCCAATGCCAAATCCCGGAATGGGCGGTATGGGCGGAATGTACTAAATCAATCCCAAATAACAACAAAAGGCCATCTGCAAAGGTGGCCTTTTGTATTATCTAAGTTCCTATTTTTGTAAATAAAACTTTTGGGCAATGGATAAATTCAAATTTTTATTATTAATACTGATACTGCCATTTGTTGCATTAAGCCAGAATGCCGATAATTTTCCTGTCGACGAAAACACCAAACTCATTACTTACCGTGATGTAGTACAATTAAACGGAACTCAGGATGAACTTTATATCAGAGGAATTGACTGGATCAACAGTTTCTACAAAAACCCTGCTGATGTATGCCGCGTGCGTAATCGCGAAAGTGGAGTAATTGAAGTACTGCACCGTATTGAGATCGTAAATGAAAAAGACGGTGGAAAAGTACCGGCAGGTACGGTTAACTATGAACTCAAACTCGAGTTCAAACCAGGAAGATACCGTTACACAATAACCGATCTGACTCTAAGACAGCCAACCAGATTCCCCGTTGAAAGATGGTTAAACAAAGACGATCCACAGTATATTCCTGAATGGGACGACTATATGAAACAGGTCGATGCCCGTGTAAATGAAATTATTGCCAGTCTGAGAAAGGGCATGGAACCAGTTGTAGTAAAAGAAGAAGAGAAGTGGTAGACAGGTCCTGTTACTGAATGCTGACCCTCTTAACCCCTTGATAGTTAATAGTTTTTCTTTCAGAAATATATTTAATCAGGGCGTTTGAGGTAATTACAAAAAGTGATTTACCCGGATCTTTATGATCAAAAGTATAGGTGGTTGCCACATAAGAACTAAGGCCTACATTGTAGGTCTTGTTTTTTTTCAGCTTCTTACCGCCTTCCAGTTGCATAATCACATCAACTGCCTGATTATTTTTATCGGTAATGATGTCGTACGTCATACCCGATACCTGCAGATCAACTTCCCAGCTGTTTTTATTGAAAGAATTGATTAGTAACGTTTTAATTTCAGCAGGTTTCATTTTAATCAGGATCACCTCATTGCCAAACGGATCCAGTTTATAGATGTCTTTAATGGTTATGGGGCCTTCATTGATTGCATCAATTCTAATACCTCCCTGATTCTGGAATGCAATATCCACTTCATCAAGTGCTGTAACAGCATCAGTCATGAGCGATCCGAGTTCACCAGATCCCAATATCCTTTTCTCCGCAACGCCGATTACCCTGTTTAATTCCTTGTTATCGTTATATCTGGCAATGCTGCTTTCAACATTCTGGTCAGAGTTGGTGAAATTACTGATACTTAGCATTTCGGGTTTAACTTTTACAATCTTTCCATCTACAATCCAGATAGTTGCTTTAGCGAGATTTCTCACATTCGATCCTGACTGCATCACATGTATGTTGTTGACCAGGGTTGAGGGTTTTGTCAGTGTATGTGTATGTCCTCCAAAAATGATATCCAGTTCTGGCATTTGTCTGGCAAGCTCTACATCACGCTCAAATCCTATATGTGTAAGTGCAACAAAAATATCGGCTGAATCCTTTAAACTGCGGTATTTTACCATTTCTTCCATACCATCATTAAAAATTAAGCCCTGCAGATTGACCGGATGTGAATCAGGTAAACCGCCATACCCCAGTTGTATTGCACTTAACACAGCAACCTTTAATCCATTAGGTAGCGATAAAATTGCGTATGGCCTAAACGCATTTGTGCCATCTTGCCTTTTAATGTTTGAACTGATAAATGGAAATTTTGCCTGCGCCATTCTTTTCGACAGAATATCCTGACCATAGTCAAATTCATGATTCCCGATTGCCGATACATCGAATCCGGCCATGTTCATAACATCAATCATTGGATATCCCTTTTCGGGATATTGATCTACAATGGGATTTCCAGTAAAATTATCACCTGCAGCAAACAGCAAAACATTCGGTTCTGCACGTTGAATGCTGTCAACCAGCCCTTTTAGTTTGCCATAGTTGTCAATCTTTGCATGCTGATCGTTGATCGAGAGCAGTACAACCCTGATAGTATCAGAGAGTGCAGTTGCATTGCCAAAACCTGCAATAAGGAGTGCTGCACCTGTCAGCAGAAGCTTTAAATTCCGTTTCATAAAGTTATTGTGGTAGATGAATTTTATAGTCAGCATAATTCAGAATCAATAATCAGTACCGAATCAGGCAACAATCTTCCCTTATCCATGAGTTTGTTGCCATATTGATCGGTAACCTCTGTAGCAACGTGATCGCGAAGCAACTCACTGGAATTCAGGTACAGGTTTATTGCATCGACCACTCTGGCACCTTCAAAAATCTCGTACTTTTCGTTGTTGATATATATTGTCATCTATGGTGATGTTAAGCATAGCAAAAAAAGCAATAAAATGCATTCCTATAACAAACAAATTAAAAAATTGAGTACCATACCAAACACCGGTCTTAATTCGCTAAATTTGTACATATTTTTCATCCATGCAGCTCACCGGCTGCAGCAATACCTTTTTAATAATGAACCAACATACTGTTATTAAAGGTTTTTCAAAATTCTCAAAAGAGCAGAAGATTGATACAATAGCATCCTTCCTTACAGAGTCAGATGAAGTTAAAACTACTATCAAATCATTCTGGCATAGCGATCCCTCTGTTCAGGCTACTTTTGATGAATTTAGTGAGAATACACTAACCAATTACTTCATGCCCTATGGTATAGCTCCCAATGTGGCCATTAATGGCGGGCTATACATGGTACCCATGGTAATTGAAGAGAGTTCGGTAATTGCAGCAGCATCGAAGAGTTCCAAATTCTGGGTTCCTTACGGAGGTTTTCAGAGCGAAATCATTTCCACCACCAAGGTAGGACAGGTGCATTTTATATTTACTGGCGACTTTGCTTTGCTGCAAGCCAAATTTCCTGCATTGCGGCAACGTATGAGCAACCGTTCAGCGGCTATCACAGCTAACATGGAAAAAAGAGGCGGTGGAGTCGTTTCTATTGAACTTGTTGATAAAACAGCCGATTTGAAAGATTATTACCAACTGGAGGTAAAGTTCGAAACCGTAGATTCTATGGGTGCGAATTTTATTAACAGTGTACTGGAAGAATACTCTGCTGAATTAAAAGAGTTTGCCGCCGGGAATGAAGATATCGGGATTGATAACCTCCAGGTAATAATGGCAATTTTATCAAACTATACACCTGAATGTCTGGTTAAAACATGGGTGGAAAGCGATATCAGCGCTTTTGAATCTGTCGATGAAAACCTCACTTCAGAGCAGTTTGCCTGGAAGTTTGAAAAAGCAATACAGATAGCTACCATTGATGTGTATCGTGCTACAACCCATAACAAAGGTATATTTAACGGAGTGGATGCCGTTATTCTTGCAACAGGTAACGATTTCAGAGCAGTAGAAGCTGCAGGACATGCTTACGCTGCCCGCTCAGGCAGATATCGCAGTCTTACCAATATAGAACTCGACGGAAAACGATTCAGATATACCCTTCAAATGCCCTTATCCATTGGTACTGTTGGTGGACTTACCTCTCTTCATCCAATGGCGAAATTGTCGCTATCTATTCTGGGTAATCCATCAGCCCCTGAACTCATGCAAATAGCATCGGTTATCGGTCTGGCTAATAATTTTGGTGCGGTAAAATCATTAATTACCAAGGGTATACAGCTTGGTCACATGAAAATGCATCTGTTTAATATCCTTAATGTTTTCAGTGCATCCGAAGAAGAAAAGAAACTTGCCGTAGAATATTTTAAATGCAACAAAGTATCGTATAATGCGGTTCAAACATTTATAGAATCGGTTCGAAAAGCCGCTCATGAACATATCTGATGCCCGCATGGTAAATGATACTGTTTATTATGCCAACGGAAAGCTTCTGCTTACGGGAGAGTATGTTATCATGGATGGTGCAACTGCCCTGGCTTTACCGGTAAAGTATGGCCAACAACTTCACATTATTCCTAACAATCTCGCGGTTATAAAATGGGAAGCTTCTGATGTTCATGGTATATGGTTTGAAGCTACATTTTCCTTGTCGTCGTTCACTCTTTTATCATCAACAAACGACCGTGCGGGAAACTACATGGAGCGCTTACTAAAAGCAGCATCCGGTTTAAATCCGGCGCATTGTATACAGAAAGGATGTACAATACTGACAAGCCTGAATTTTGACCGACAACTTGGCCTTGGCAGCAGTTCAACTGTTATTGCCCTTGTTGCAAAGATTTTCGAAGTAAATAAATATAAATTGCATCAATTGGTTTCCGGTGGTTCCGGATACGATGTAGCCTGTTCAGATATAATGCATCCCTTTTTATTCACCCGACAGGGCAATCGGGCGCATATAGGGCCGGTAAATTTTATGCCACCCTTCCATGATCAGTTGTTTTTCGTTTATCTGGGAAACAAGCAGGACACGGATAAAGAAATAAGTAAATACAGAACGTCAGTCAAACGAATTACGCAAAAGGTTGTAACGGAAATATCAAATATCAGCAGAGAAGTAATTGAATCAAAAGAAATGAGTACTTTTGCTTCATTAGTTGCAATGCATGAAGAAATTATATCGGCCGTTCTTGACCGGCCAGGTATAAAAAACAGATTTCCGGGCTTTCAGGGAGTACTTAAGTCACTGGGAGCATGGGGTGGTGACTTTATACTTGCTGTGTCGCATGCAGACGAAGCTTATGTAAGGGCATTTTTTTCAAAGTATACTATTGAAACAATTTACCGTTATAGCGATTTGGTATTAAACCAGGCAATTAGTGACAACCATGGAGCTTTCATTGAATTTTAAAGAAAAGCTGAACGAAGGCCTGAAAACCTGCTGGAAGAGCTCTGCAAACATTGCACTGATCAAGTATTGGGGTAAAAAAGGTCATCAGTTGCCTGCAAATCCTAGTATCAGCTTTACACTCAACGAAGCTTATACCATTACAAAAATCGTAGCGAACCTTCATGAAGCAGGCGATGGACCTATGGTGTCCTTTACATTTGAAGGAGAAAAGAATCCTGCATTCGCACAAAAAATTGAAGATTTTCTTAAAGAGCTGGTTCCCCAACTTCCGTATCTGCAGTATGCTTCGCTATACATCGAGAGCGGCAATAATTTTCCGCATTCGGCCGGCATAGCATCTTCGGCATCATCTATGAGTGCCCTCGCTATTGCTGTAGTTTGCCTCGAACAACAGTTGCTCATGCAAAAAGCAGATCAGGATACCATACTTAAAAAAGCCAGCTATATAGCAAGGCTCGGTTCAGGCAGCGCCTGCCGTTCTATCTACGGAGGCTATAGCATATGGGGCGAACATCCTGATTTTGAAAATTCATCCGATGAATTTGCCATCCGATGGAATTATCCGTGCGGAGATTTGTTTAGGAATATTAAAGACACCATACTCATTGTAGATCAGTCACAAAAAAAAGTGTCAAGCCGCGTTGGGCACTCCCTTATGAAAGACCATCCTTTCGCACAGGCACGGTACGAACAGGCAATGCAGAATATGACTAAAATTAAAACTGCAATCATGAACAACGATTGGGACTCTTTTGCGCTTATCGTTGAAAATGAGGCTATGACACTGCATGCCATGATGATGACCTCTACACCCGGATATATGCTGATGCACCCAAACACTATAAAAATTGTTGAACTTATTGGCGAAATCCGTAAACAAAAGGATATGAAAATCTGTTATACGCTTGACGCAGGACCAAACATTCATTTGCTCTATCCTGAGGAGGAGGCTGTGCGGGTTTCATCTTTTATTGAATCCTTGAAACCCTACTGCCATGATGGCAAGATGATTTTTGATTCAATCGGCAAAGGACCTGAAAATTTGCAATGTAAGTGAAAATGAAAAAAAGACCAGGCATTTTTTACGCCAAGATACTTTTGTTTGGAGAATATAGCATTCTTTGTGACTCCATGGGTCTGACTGTACCATATACTCATTTTAAAGGAGAGCTTAGCTTCATAAATGAGGATAAATATACCGATCTCGATTTTGCAACCAGCTCAAATAGGCTACTGCAGGAGTACTCCGGTTATATCAGGAATCTTAAAGACTCGGGAGCCCTTAAATGTGATTTTGACGTAGATGCTTTTATCGCTGATATTAATTCAGGGCTCTACTTTGAATCAAGCATACCACAGGGATATGGAGTAGGCAGTTCCGGTGCATTGGTAGCAGCACTGTTTGAGAGATATACAAATACTACGCTTTCGCGGGAAAAACTACTCTCGAAAGAAGAAATGCTGCACCTGAAAGAACAACTGGCTCAGCTTGAATCCTATTTCCATGGAACAAGTTCTGGCATGGATCCACTTAACTGTTACCTGAAACATCCTTTGCTTATTCATAACAAAAAGGATATTAGTATGGTAGGCATCCCATCGTATGAACACGATCAGAAAGGCGCAATTTTCCTTATAAACACCGGAAGACCAGGCAAAACGAATGCTATGGTTAACACGTTTCTTGATCGCTGCAAAATAGATGATTACATGTCCAGAGTCAGAGAAGAACTTATTCCCCTTAACGACTTGTGCATAAAGAGTCTAATAAAGGGAGAGACAAAGCGTTTCTTCAATACTCTTTTCAGCTTGTCTGCTTTCTTGTATGAAAATCTGGAGCCTATGATACCCGATGCATTCAAAAAAGTATGGCGGCACGGTCTTGAATCACAATCCTACTACCTCAAATTATGTGGTTCAGGTGGCGGAGGTTTTTTACTCGGCTTTACAGAGGATTATGAGAAAGCCAAAAAAGATCTGCGTAAACTCGACATTGATATTATTCCTGTATACCGAAACCTGTCAGCATTATAACTCCTTATAATCATACAGCAACATAGGTTCAAAAATACTATTTAAAACATAAATTACTCAGAACAATATTTGGGCTATTGTGTTTTGTTTTGTATGGTTGTTTGCTACCTTTGGCTGATATTTAAATAAGGAGAATAATAATGAACTGTTTTACCATAGGCGGTCAAATCGTTGATGTTGTTGCCGGAAGGGTCTACCCCGGTATTGTAACCATTAAGGATGGCGTCATCGATTCTGTTGTTGAAGATCCCGGTGTAATTGGACCGCTCATCATGCCCGGTTTTATAGATTCACACATTCACATTGAAAGTTCCATGCTGGTGCCATCTGAGTTTGCTCGTATGGCTGTAGTTCATGGTACTACAGCAACTGTATCAGACCCTCATGAAATAGCGAATGTGCTTGGCATGGAAGGCGTTAAATTTATGATCAGGAATGGCAGGAGCGTGCCGTTTAAGTTCTATTTTGGCGCTCCCTCATGTGTTCCTGCAACATCATTTGAAACATCGGGTGCCGTGCTTGGCCCTGAACAGGTTGACGAAATGTTGTCATGGCCTGAAATAAAGTATTTGTCAGAAATGATGAACTACCCCGGTGTTATATATGAGGATGCACAGGTAATGGCAAAACTTGCAGCCGCCAGAAAGCACAATAAACCGGTTGATGGGCATGCCCCGGGGCTATCAGGTGAAGACACCATTAAGTATGCATCGGCAGGAATAACAACCGACCATGAATGTTTTACCCAGAGCGAAGCGCTTGAAAAGATAAACGCAGGAATGAAGATCCTGATTCGCGAAGGAAGCGCCGCCAGAAACTTTGATGAGCTTATACCTCTTATAAGCGAATACCCGCAAATGATCATGTTTTGCTCAGACGACAAGCATCCGGATGATCTTGTTTCGGGGCATATAAATTTACTGGTAAAAAGAGCTATTACTGCTGGCTATAATTTTATGGATATAATAAGAGCTTGTACGTTAAATCCGGTGCTGCATTACAAGCTTGATGCCGGTTTGCTGCAGCCTGGCGATAGTGCAGATTTCATTATTGTTGATAATCCGGAAGACTTAAACATAACAGCCACCTATATAAACGGAGAGAAAGTAGCAGAGGAAGGCATTTCACTTATAGGAAGGCAAGAGGTACAACCTATAAACCATTTTAATGCAATGGAGCCCACGCTGACCGATCTTCAGGTGAAAGCCGAAAGTGAAAGTCTTAAGGTTATACAGGCTTACAGTGATCAGCTGGTAACAAGTACCGTAATCGTCAGAGCTAAAGTCGCAGACGGCAATGTACTTAGTGATCCTGAAAACGACATTCTAAAACTGGTGGTTCTAAACAGGTACAATCCTTCAAAACCTTCTGTAGCCTTTGTTAAAGGCTTTGGACTTAAACAGGGGGCTTTAGGATCAACAGTTGCACACGACAGCCATAATATTATTGCAGTAGGAACAGACGAAGTTTCGATACTGCAATGCATAAAAACATTAATAAAAAATAAAGGCGGTATATGTTTATATGCTGAGGATCAAAATATTTCACTATCTTTACCCGTCGCTGGTCTGATGTCTGCAGATGACGGTAATACCGTTGCAGAGCGTTATCAGCATATAAATAATGCTGCAATACAAGCCGGTTCAGCCTTTGAAGCGCCATTTATGACACTTGCATTTATGTCGCTGCTGGTAATACCTGAGCTAAAACTGAGCGACAAAGGCATTTTTGATGGACAGAAATTTAGTTTCACAAATTTGTTTAATTAGTTTAGATGGTGGGATTACATATTATTTTTTCATAACTTTGCAAAAAAACTAAACCCTAAGCGACATGGCAAAAGAAATAGTATTAGACATTGTTAAGCTCGAGGCAGCTGCCAGTAAATTGAGAGCAATCGCACACCCTATGCGTATTGCTATTATCGATCTGTTAAATGAGAAGAAGAAACTCAGCGTTACCGAGATTTATGAATACCTCAAAATAGAGCAGGCAGCAGCATCACATCACTTAAACATTCTCAAGAGCAAAGGCGTTCTCCTTTCAAAGAGAGAAGGTAAACAAATTCATTACTCTGTAAAAGCTTCCTCATTAACGGAGATTGTACAGTGTATTGATAAGTGCAACGGTTAATCGTGCATCTTCAAAACGCTTCTTAAAAAATATTTTTAAGAGTCAAAAAATTTCATCAGCCGGGGAGTACTACTTTCCGGCTGATGAAATTTGCCATGGTTCGTCCACAGTCCAGTTGGCTCTTAGTTCTATCTCTGTCGGATAGAAGATCACCCTTTCGGGGAACCGCTTTAACAGGTATTTACCGGTGTCCCATTTACCGTTGTTATTTCTGTCGTGGATTGCTTTCACTTTGTACTTGCCAGGAGTTAGGTACGAAAAGTCGATCTGCTGGTCGTCTGATATGAAGTATTGCTCCAGTACCTTGTCCTTTGTATCAAGCAGCTGTATGATGTAGGGCTCGGGTTCGGGCAAATCAACCCGCAGTGTGAGGCTTGAAGTTTCCTCCTCTGTAAAAGGAGTGAATTTGTATTGAGTACTATCGTTTGCCAATCCCATAATGCTTTGAAATACGCTGTCCCGGACAGTAAGAGTATATCTGGTGCCTTGTTTCCAGGGGTATTTGATTAAAAGTTGTCTTTTCAATGAATCAGTGAATCCGATATCGGCATCAGTGATTACAATACTATCCATTTTTAGTTCCAGTGCTTCTGTGTTACCCAAGGCAATCGGATCAGGGAACGAAAGCCGCAGGCTGCTGCCGGGTTTAAGCTTACCGGTAACCAGGTTACTGGTCATTTTTAAGCTCTGTACCTGGGGCTCTTTATTTTTATTAATGTTTTTATCTGCCGGCTTAACAGCCATTTCGACCGTGTCGGGCACCATACCGCTCTCAAAAACAACAATCTGAATACTGTCGGCATCATATCCGGGCAGCCACATGGTTATCGAATCGTTCATTCTGTTGGCTGCTGTGATCATCCTGCTGGAAAAACCTTCGTTAAGTATTTTAAACTGAGGATTTTTTGCAGGTGCCTTAAAGATAAACTGCAGCACATTTTGCCGCAGAAGTTGCGTTTTCTGCAGATCCTGCACTGTGTCAATTTCCCTGAACTGCAGCAATAAAAGCTTATTTGCAGCCAAAACTACCGGTTTGAGTACTGAACTGTCAGGGATTGCATTATTAAGGGTGTCGGTAATCATGATAGTGTCCTGCACCACAGCCATAACCACCGTATCGGCCGGAGCTTCAGTTGGTACAATCACCGAATCGGCCGGAATCCCGGTGGGTATAATCACTGTATCTGCCGGAGTTTCGGTTTGCTGCAGCGAGTCATTTAATCCAATGCGTTTGCCGGATTCTTTCGCGGGCAGCCAGGGCATAATCAGTGTATCAGAAAAGGCAATCTCTTCATTTGGCTGGTCGAACAGGTAATTAGCGTTTATATCACTGAGAGCGAACAGCAAATACGGCTGGTTTCTAAGATTGGTAAGCGAAAAATCACCCTGGTCATTTGTACGGGCAATATAATAGGGCAGTTGCTTATAGGGAATGGAGTCGTACACTGAGTCATACAGCATAACATATGCTCCCTTAACCGGCGCCAGATTAAAGGCACTTATCAGCTTCCCCTCAATAATCATGGAATCAAGCACGCTTCCGGTCGAAAATGTGAACTTGAATCCCGATAGCGGATTGCTTTCAGTTATATCAACCAGGGCATCTCCGAAAAATATGTTGTACGTGGTTTCCTGTCGCCAGGGATTTTTAAAATCGGCCACCAGACTTTTACCCTTCATCCTGAAATTCGGTGTCTCGGCCAGTGGCGGCGAAATAATCAACTGCTGGTTGATTTCCTTTAACATAACATACTCATTAAAGGTCAGCACAATCCTGTTGCCGGTATAATTGGTCGACAGGTTAGGAGGCTGGGCATTGACAATTTCGGGAGGTGTTATATCCTTTGGTCCACCTGTCGGCGAAACAGGATTTGCACAGGAAGCCGCAACGATAATTAATACTAAAACGAAGTAAAAGAAAGTGTATTTTCGGGTATCGAATTCCATTGAATAATATTTGAATGCAAAGATGCTAATTTTATAACTTCAAATGCCTGTTATAAATTGCCGCATACCGGTACTTTTAATGATCTAAACGTTCAATTTATTGTTATTTAACCACTGGTGCGGAAAAAATGAAAAGACGGATATGAAAAAAAACTTCTCTCAGCATATAAAACGGATGTGTAAAAAAAGGAGCAATCGTATACTTTCATTGCTTATCGCGATGCTTGGGCTCCTTAACGGACTTGCTGCCCAGCAGCTGGAAGCGTTGCCTCTTCAAAAGCCTGCAGGCGATATGTTTTACCTTCCGGGTAACGGTGTGGAAGCCTGCGCTTTGCATAAGTCAGATCATCGCCACCAAAAGCATCCGGCAGATCTTACTGAGAGAGCTTCAATGGATGGAAAAGGACTTCCGGCGCTGTACGATATGAAACACGTGCAGCTTAACCTTAACATTGATCCGGCACAGGTATATCTGTCAGGATCTGTTTCCCTGCTTATTGAAACCCGTGCCGTACTTCAACAGGTACAACTCTATTTTTCGACCGATTATATCGTTGACTCCGTTGTTGCCAATGGAGCCCAATTGTCTTTTACGCACACCGAACCATGGATACTTAATATCCAGACAGAAGCGCAGCTTCAGCCCGGTGCTTTATACAGCTTGCAGATATTTTACCGTGGAGAACCCCTTGAGGCCATCGATTCAGGAACTGTTGGTTTCACTCTCACTAATGCTGGGCAGCCAACATTCTGGACACTCTCTGAGCCTTATGGTTCTCGCGAATGGTGGCCATCAAAGGATGAGCTGACCGATAAAATTGATTCTACCGATATTGTTGTGTCAACTCCTGCTCTTTACAAAGTAGCATCCATAGGATTATTGCAAAGCGAGGACGTAGTAAACGGTATCAAAACCACGCACTGGAAGCATCGCTATCCTATTGTACCTTATCTCATAGCTGTTGCGGTGGCTGATTATTCCGTTTACACTGACACTTCCTGGTCTCAGGGAAAAATGGTTCCTGTTATTAACTACGTATATCCTGATGAGGTTAATGAAGTTAAACCAAGTACTGCCGAGACTGTCCCTCTCATGCAGTTCTTCAGTGACCAGTTTACGCAATATCCCTTTGCGGAAGAGAAATACGGTCACGCTACCTTCGGATGGGGTGGGGGAATGGAACACCAGACCATGTCGTTTATGGGGCATCTTCAGTTCGAAATAATTGCCCATGAGCTGGCACATCAATGGTTTGGTAATATGGTTACCCTGAACACCTGGCACGATATATGGCTTAATGAAGGATTTGCAACCTACCTTTCGGGTTTGGCTTACGAGCACTTTCATTACGATACCTGGTGGCCGGTATGGAAATCGTACACCAACGAGATTATAACAACCTTTCCTGATGGTTCTGTATATGTTCAGGATACATTCAACATAAGCCGTCTGTTCAGTGCAAGGCTCACATACTACAAAGGCGCACGCATATTGCATCTCCTGCGCTGGATTATCGGAGATGATGCTTTCTTTAACGCCTGCCGTAATTATCTCAACGACCCACGAATAAAATACAATTTTGCTTCGGTAGAGATCTTAAAGCAACACTTTGAACAGACTTCCGGGATATCACTGACATCATTTTTCCATGACTGGTACTATGGTGAAGGTTATCCAACATTTACTGCAGTTGTAACCGGGAATGAACAAGGTGGATATCAGATGGAGCTTTCGCAGGAAACCTCTGCACCTCAGTCCATTGCCTTTTTTCAACTTCCGGTACCGATCAAATTTAAAGGAGCCGGCAGAGATACAACCATTGTTTTCACGCACACACAGAATCAGCAGCAGTTTGCTGTTGATCCGGGCTTCAGAATCGACTCTGTTTTCATTGATCCCGATCAGTGGCTCATTTCGCTGAATAACCAGGCGGTTCTTACTTCTGGAGAACCTGGTGAAATTACTGCCTGGACGGTCTATCCGAATCCTGCAACAAATAAAATCCGCGTAAGCGGAAACTTAAATGAATCAGAGTTGATTGTTCGCGATCTCAGCGGAAGGGTGGTAATGCAGGTAAAAGGATTTGCACAGGGAGAGGAAATAGACATTAGCAGGTTAATGCCGGGTATCTATCTCATTTCAGGCAGCAAGGCAACCGGCAACAGAGGAGTTCGTTTTATGAAATTGCCTTAAAGCAATACCCTTTAGTGCTGCAATACTCAAGAAACCTCGGCAATGCCCATAACATACGGTCTGCTGCCTTTATGCTGTCGTGAAACACAATAATAGATCCCGGTTTAGTGTGATTAACAGCATTTGCCAGCACCTGTTCTTTGCTAAGCCTGTTATCGTAATCGCCCGTAACAACCGACCACATCACAATAGTATACTCTTTCCTCAGTCTTCGTATTTGCGATAGTTTGATCCTGCCATACGGCGGACGCATCAGGTGTGAGTTAATCGCACCGGCTCCCCGTGCAATGTCATTAAAGTACCGGTCGTTTTCAGATTCCGTTCCTTTTAAATGCGTAAAAGAATGATTACCTACAGCGTGCCCCGCATCTACTACCTGTCTGAATACACCGGGGTGTTTAATTACATTGTCGCCAACACAAAAGAACGTAGCCTTAGCGTTATACGATGCAAGAATTTTCAGTACTTCAGGTGTTACTTCGGGCACCGGACCATCGTCAAACGTTACATATACTTCAGGTTCAACAGCATTGCGCTGGTCAATTTCCCAAAGCAATCCATGTGGTGAAAGCCATTTAACAATTGCCGGTATGGCCGGTATTAGTTTTATCATAGCACAGTAACAAATGGCAGCAGGGCTTAACAATTCGTGTTAAAAACCTGCAGCTTCGTACATTTCAAAATATTTATCGAGGAGCAGTGTTGCCTTTTCTTTCAATTTATTATTGCCCTGTTCGGCCGAGAGAGAAGCTACCCCGTTAATAACCATCAGTGCATGGCGTATTTCCGGTTCCAGCGCAGTGAGGCGTACATCATCAAACCTGAAATAGAATGCAAGGTCGTCTGCATAAAATTGCATTATCTGTTCCAGCAGGTCAAGCCCCTTTTGTTTTTCTCCTGCCATAAGATAGCCTTCGGCCAGAGGCAGCATATAGTAATCAAAAGCAAGTGCCTTATCGGGGATGGTTTTCAAACACCGGTCAGCTACCTCAATTGCCTGGGCTTGCTTGCCTTCCGAAGCCAGCTGCTTTGTTAATCTGCCGAACAATGTTCTGATATTACGAATCATCCGTGCATTGGTTTCATCAAGGTAAATACCATCGGCATGCATATTGCCGTAGGCAAACCTGTTCATTAGCCTGTCGTATAGCACAGTACTGTTAACATATCCGTCAAAACCCTCATCAGGTAAATTACGCACGGGTACGAGCCGCAGTGCCATACCTTCGCAGCGAAGATAGTTGTCAAGACCGGCCCAGGCTTCACTGCCTGCGGTTCCTGAAAAATAGATGGGTCGTTTCCAGTTATTCGTTGCAATAATATTGAGCATTACAAGGGTGCTTTTTGTGATCACCCGGTCTTTGATCTTCCATGTAAGCATCGTCACCACGCTGTCTGCTTCCTCAGGAGGCAATATTCCGTTTTTTAATACAAGAGCTGAATCAACAGGCAGGTAAAACTCATCGGCCGGCAGCACATCTACAGGTCCGAAACTGCTTTGCACTCTGAAAGCATCCGGTTGTCTGCGCATAACCTCAAATAACTCAGACAAAGAAACAGCACCCTTTATTCGCTCATCCGGGGCAAGGTACATTATTTCGAAGGAGCCGCTTTTATATTCGTTAAAAGTGAGGCTTAAAGGCAGTGGATCAGCATCATATACTTTTCGTTTCATCTGCCCTATATACCAGTCGCTGTTAAGGAGGCTCAGGTTAACCACCCTCACATCGCGCCTTATTCCTTCCACATCCTGCACATACCATAGCGGGAATGTGTCGTTGTCGCCCAATGTAAAAAGTATGGCATCGGGGGCACATGATTCAAGGTAGTTCCGGGCAATATCGCGGGCTGTATACCTGCCCGAGCGGTCGTGATCATCCCAGTTTTCAACAGCAAGTACCGTTGGTACGGAAACACAGAGAACAGCAGCAATAATTCCGGCATGTGCAGCTTTAAGGTATTTCTGCAGAAATGCTGCAATCGCCATAACTCCAAGCCCAATCCAAACTGCAAAGGCATAAAAGGAAGCTGCATAGGCATAGTCACGTTCTCTGGGCTGTGGTGCATACTGATTAAGATAAACTACTGTGGCCAGTCCGGTCATTATAAAAAGCATGGTAATTACAAGGCTGTCTTTAGGCTGACTGTTAACATGAAACAGAAAACCCATGAGCCCAAGCAAGAGCGGCAAAAAATAGTATCTGTTCCTTGCCATGTTCTGCATACTCTCCGGCAGATCATCCTGTGGCCCCAGTCGTATCTTATCGAGCACTTTAAATCCACTGATCCAGTTTCCGTTAAGGTCATCGCCCATGCCTTGTCGGTCGTTCTGCCTGCCTGCAAAGTTCCACATGAAGTACCTCAGATACATATGCTGAATCTGGTAATTGAAAAAGAAACGCAGATTCTCCCCGAATGTAGGTTTCATCAAAACGTTATTTTTCTCCCCCTCAACAGTCACCGGTTTGCCTTTTATCCTGCCCCATTGCTCATAGAAATACCTGTGCGAATTTTCAGATCTGCTCCACATCCTCGGGAAAACAGTCATAAACCGTTTATCGAATACCGGCTGTGTGTCTTCGTTTCTGTCAATGATCTCATATTTGCCCGTTGCATCGTTTTTATGATACACCGGCGCCCCGTCCTCATAATCGGTTACCGGCGCGTTATAGTAAGGCCCATATAGCAATGGCCAATCGCCGTATTGCTCCCTGTTCAGGTACGAAAGAAGCGCAATGGCATTCTTTGGCTCGTTTTCGTTAATTGGTGTGTTGGCATTCGATCTTATTACCAGCATGAAAAAGCTCGAATAGCCAATCAGCAAAAAGGTTAACGAAAGCAGTCCGGTATGCAGTATTATTCTGCGGTTATTCGCTTTCGCGGAAAGGGTATCCGTACTTTTCGAAAGTCTTACCAGTCCATAAACCACTAAAAATCCCAACAAAAGGAAGTATATAGCGGTACCTGTGTTAAACGGCAGTCCCAAAGAATTAACAAAGAACAGTTCAAACCAGCCGGCAAGCTTTACTATCCAGGGTATGATACCGTTCATTATGAGTGCCAGTGCACCGACCGAAATCAGTAATGCAGCAAGTATACCCTTAACGGATGGGTTGAACAGTCTTAAATAAACAACCAGCGCAATTGCCGGGATGGTAAGCAGGTTCAGCAAGTGCACTCCAATACTCAGTCCGGTCATGTATGCTATAAGAAGAAGCCAACGAACGCTTCGCCCCGGGCCTTTTTCTACGTATTCGTTTTCCCATTTCAGAATGGCCCAGAATACAAACGCCGTGAAGAACGACGACATAGCATACACTTCTCCCTCAACGGCCGAAAACCAGAACGAATCAGTAAAGGTATACGCAAGGGCTCCCACAACACCACTTCCGATGATAGCGGGTACGGGCATTTTTAAGGCAGGCGACAGGTGCTTTGCAGCTTTTCCCGCCATATGGGTAATAGTATGGTACAGAAAGAAAACCGTAAGCGCACTGAACAGGGCCGACATAGTATTTACCATGCGTGCAACCAGCAGTTCATTGCCAAAGGCAAATAAGCTAAAGAACCTGCCAAGCATCTGAAACAGGGGTGCTCCCGGCGGATGCCCTACCTGTAATCTGGATGCCGTAGCTATATATTCGCCCGCATCCCAGAAACTAGTTGTGGGTTCTGATGTTAAAATGTAAACTGTTGCAGCAACAGAAAAAACAATCCATCCTGCCACCGTATTTATCTGCTTGTAATTCATGCTTTTACGACAAAAAATAAGGGTCATCCTTACAGACTGCGAAGGTAGATATTTACGTTACAGGAACAACAAAATCGCTAAATTTGCATAAAATGTCAGAAATATTTTTAAACAACATACTATATGAAAAAGCTGGTATTATTGAGACATGGAGAAAGCACCTGGAATAAGGAAAACCGCTTCACCGGATGGACAGATGTAGACTTGTCAGAGCGCGGTCTTCAGGAAGCTAAAGAAGCAGGTAAAGTACTAAAGGAAAACGAGTTTCATTTTGATATTGCCTATACCTCTTTTTTAAAGAGAGCAATCAAGACTTTAAATATTGCACTGGAAGAAATGGACCAGATGTGGATCCCGGTTAAGAAAAGCTGGCGTCTCAACGAAAAGCACTATGGTAATCTGCAGGGGCTGAACAAGGTAGAAATGGCTCAGAAATATGGTGATGAGCAGGTGCTTGTATGGCGCCGCAGTTACGATGTTCCTCCCACACCATTACATGAAAACGATGAGCGCAACCCGCGTCTCGATCCACGCTACAAAAACGAAGACCCCTCTCTTATTCCGTTAACCGAATCACTAAAGGAAACCGTTGAACGCATGGTTCCCTACTGGGAAAATGAGATACGCGAATCTCTGCGCGAATACGATCAGGTGCTGGTTGCAGCACACGGTAACAGCCTGAGGGCAGTTATTAAGTACCTTAAAAACATCAGCGATCAGGATATCGTTTCTCTGAACCTCCCAACCGGTATACCTTACGTTTTTGAATTCGACGATAATCTCAATCTTCAGAAAGATTACTTCCTGGGCGATCCTGAAGTAATTAAAAAGTTAATGGAAGAGGTGGCCAACCAGGGTAAGGCAAAGAAGTAAATGAGCAAACAGTGGGTTATATCTGATATTCACGGATGCCTTAATACACTAAGGGCTCTGGTTGAAACGCATATTGTGCCGACTAAGGACGATACCCTTATTTTTCTCGGTGATTATATTGACCGGGGCCCATACTCCATGGGAGTCCTTGATTATGTAATGCAGCTTCAGCAGCAGGGATATAAGGTTGTCGCTCTTAAAGGTAACCATGAGGATTTTATGGTTAAGGCCTATCTTGACGACAAAAAACCGAAAGGATTCCTGTTCTGGAAAAAGAAGAACCATTCCAAGGAAATGTGGTTACGCTATGGAGGTAAACAGGCAATGGAAAGTTTCCGGGTATCAGATATTAACCTGGTCCCGGAACTATACATCAACTGGATGGCAGAGCTCCCGTTGTACCATGAACTCGACAAATGGTTTATAGTGCATGCAGGGCTTAACTTTGAGATCGATAATCCATACGAAGACAAAAAGGCAATGCTCTGGGTGCGTGAATATAAGGTAAAGCCTGAAAAGATAGGCAACCGGCGAATGGTACACGGTCATGTGCCGGTTAGCCTTGAATTCATACACTTAACTCTGCAAAACGAAAGCTACCCGTTTATCGATCTCGATAACGGATGCTATATGAGCAACAAATCAGGTTACGGCAATTTACTGGCACTCGAACTCAATAGCCTGACGCTCAAAGTGCAGCCGAACATTGATATGGACTAAAGCACCGGTGTAGTGCCTGTATGGTTGATCAGGTTTAAGAGGAGGTGGCAGACCTGATAATTATTTAACCGTAACAGGCATGTACGGCTTATCTTTTCGCAATTGTCTGAGTTTTTCAGTTACAGTTTCCGTCATATTCTGATGGCGTGAAACCACTGCTTCTGCAAATTCATGTTCGCTGAGATCGTCGAATAATTTAACCAGGGCACTGCCCGCCATTATCTGGTTTTTCAACTGCTTTTCCAGTTCCCTTGCCCGCTTTTTAAGCATTTTTTCGGTAAAGACCATCGATTCTTCCTCCGACAAAATGTGGGTTCCCAATTTCATCAGAGCGATGCTTTTTAGCATAAACCGGTTAACTGCATAATCAAGCAGCTGCAATATGCGCCCGGTTTCGGCCTCCTTCTGTTCAAGCGCCAGCAGCAGGCTTTCGGCAGCGAGAGCAGGTTCATTGTTAAGCCATGCACCAATGGCGGTATGCAGATAATATTTACCCTTGCTTTTTTCAAGTTCCCTGAGCAATACGGTGCCCGGTGTTTCATGTGTGGCAAACTCCAGCACCACTCTGTCGGTAATTACCGAACCTGATCGCATGGGTGTTTTAAGCAGCAGCCCCTGAAAGCTTGTGCAGCGGCTTAATGCAACATATACCTGTCCGTGGGTAAACGCTTCAGCAACATCGGCAATAACCTTGTCAAAGGTCAATCCCTGACTCTTATGCACTGTAATTGACCAGGCAAGCTTTACAGGGAATTGTGTAAACGTACCTACACTTTCCTCCACTACCTTCTTACTCTTTTCATTCCAGGTGTACCGAATGTTATCCCACACATCTCTTACAAGGTCAACCACCGAGTCATCGGGAAAACGTACCCGTATACTGTTTATATCCAGGGTTTCCACATGACCTATCTTACCGTTAAAGTACCTTTTCTGCCTGTCGTTTCTCAGCATCATAACCTGGGCGCCTGCCTTCAGCTGTAGCAACCTGTCGGCAGGAAAGCTACCTTCAGGGAAAATGCCCTCTACATCAGCTTCATACGTGTAAAGTTCTTCGTCAATTTCTTCGAGTCTTCGCCGGTTGGTTTCAATAACCATGCGATTATGTGATGCCAGAATAATATAATCATCTGCTTCTTCCGGTTCAAACCCGTGCAAATATCTGCTGTTAAGCAGTCGCAGATCATCGGGCATAAGCCGGTTGAGCCGCACCCTGTTGAGCAGGTCAATAAACGCGGGATCGGATTGCCGGTAGATCTTTTTGAGCTCTATATACACCGGGTTCACCAGTTTCATTACATGAGCACTGAAAAAGTACGGGCTCTCATAGAATTTTGAAAGCACATCCCAGTCGTCCTGATTGGCAATCGGGGGCAACTGAAAAGTGTCGCCAATGAGCAGTACCTGCACTCCGCCAAAGGGTGTATAATGCCTTCGTCTTATGTGACGCAGCACCTGATCAACCACATCGAGCAAATCGCAACGCACCATCGAAATTTCATCAATAACCAGCAGTTCAAGGTTCTTTATCAGTTCCAGTTTTGCCCTCTGATATTTAAAGTGATCGGTAATAACCGTCTGATCGGCATCACCGGCAGGTGCCTTGTACCGAAGCCGCTTATCGCCCGGCACATATACGCTGGGTTTGATATTTAAGAAAGAATGTATCGTTTGCCCGCCGGCATTAACTGCTGCAACTCCTGTGGGTGCCAGCACTGCCATACGTTTGTTGCATACCGTTTGCAGGTATCTCAGAAATGTAGTTTTCCCGGTACCCGCTTTCCCCGTAACATATACCATTCGGCTGGTTTGCATCACAAACTGTGCTGCGTAGTTAAATTCAGGATTGTCAGGATCAAGGGCAGGTATGTCGGTCAGAAATGCCATGTGCAGTTAATCAACGTCAATATAACGATACTCCACCGGCTTTGGTACACCTTTGAATAAATCGACCATTTTTACCGACATATACTGAAGGCATGTATCTTTTTTATCAACCTTGTGCTTTTTCAGATCGTTTTGTACCTTTTTCAGGAAAGCTTCGCTAAAGACCAGCCTGTCGTGCTGTGTTTTGGTCATCAGCCTGGCTGCCAGATCAACATCCCTGCCGTAATAGTCGTTTAACCCCTTCAGAAAAGTTATATTGTATACTTCCGTGCAATAATGCATGCTCAGTTTACAATTATAGAAAAGGTCCTTTACAGGGAATTTTTTAAGATTCAGGATGGTTGAATACATCTCCTCGAGCAGAACATAGTAGTTATTAATATCGTGACGGGCTTTGAGCACATCGTCGGGGATATAGATCATCATTTCATCACCAATACCTTTAACCACATATTCAGGGAAGTGGTTCAGGAAGGAAATAAAATTGAAGGTGTTGTTAAGTTTTTTGCCCCACTCCTCAATATCTGAGGTGTATTTGACTTCGGTAGAACTCACAATGTCTATAAAAATGCAGGTGCCGGGGCATTTCGGCAGCGATTTCAGAGCCTCCGCCATTTCAGGCGAGTTGGGATTGCGAAAATGAATATACTGTACCATCCTTACATTATTACTACTGCGTTAATCAATCCTTTTACTTCGGCAATCTACATGCAAAAATGAAAATAACTTTCTACAAATGCAATTCTTTTTCCGTAATTTGGCACCTTAATTTTAACATTTTCAAACCTATACAAACACAATGCAATGAAACTACCCCGTAAACTACTTGCTTTAAGCCTTATCGTGCTGTTATCGCACGGAGCTATGGCACTCAACGATGCGCGGATGCTTCGCATGCCCGACATTAATAAAAACCTGGTTGCCTTTGTTTATGCAGGCGACATATGGACTGTAGATGCAACGGGCGGAAACGCACGCCGTCTCACTTCGCATGAGGGGCTGGAGTTATTTCCTAAGATCTCACCCGACGGCAATTGGATTGCTTTTTCGGCTGAGTATTCCGGAACACGTCAGGTATGGGTCATCCCTTCATCAGGTGGTACACCCAGACAGCTAACCTTTTACAATTCGGTAGGAGTTATGCCACCGCGCGGCGGATGGGAAAACGCAGTTCTCGACTGGACTCCCGACAGCAAAAAAGTTCTTTTCAGAGGAAATCGTACTTCGTTCGGTGATCGCAACGGAAAGTATTTTCTTGTAAGTATCGACGGAGGTCTTGAAACTCCCCTCGAAATAGTGAACGGCGGGTTTGCAGCACTTTCGCCCGATGCATCTAAAATTTGTTTCACCCCTGTCGACAGGGAGTTCAGAACATGGAAACGTTATAAAGGCGGCCGGGCAACCGAGCTCTGGATGTACGACCTCAAAACCCACAATGCCGAGCAGCTTACCAGTTTTACCGGTGCCGACCAGTGGCCTGTATGGCATGGTAATGCTATTTATTATGCCTCAGATCAGGATCTTAAACTTAATATTTATCGCCTCGACCTGGCTACCCGCCAAACGGAGCAAATTACCTTTCATAAAGATTTTGATGTAATGTGGCCTTCCGGCGAAAACGGACAGCTAGTTTATGAAAACGGAGGCTATCTGTACAAGCTTGACCTTGCAACAGGCAAAAATGAACGGCTCGTTGTAAACATACATTTCGACAATCCGAACCTGATTCCATATTTCAAGAATGTAAAAGACAACATTGAAAGCTATGAAATATCACCTACCGGTAAAAGGGCAATATTTGATGCCCGCGGCGATATATTCTCCATACCTGCCGAACATGGTGAAATAATTAACCTCACTCAGACACAGGGCGTTCGCGAACTTTATCCTGCATGGTCGCCCGATGGTAAATATATTTCGTATGTTTCTGATCAGTCAGGCGAGTACGAGATCTATCTGCTCGAAAACAAAAAGGGTGCACAACAAAAACAACTTACTACAGGCTCCAATGGATGGAAATATGCTCCGGTATGGTCACCCGACAGTAAATACCTCACATGGTCTGACCGTAACATGCGGTTATGGATCATGAATATAGCAACCGGCAAACCGGTAGAAGTTAATACCGCTACCCAGAATGAAATCCGTCATTATACCTTCTCACCCGACAGCCGCTGGCTTGCTTACACACGGGAAGGAAGCAACGGACTGTCAGCAATTTGGGTATACGACATTCAGTCAGGTAAAAACCATCAGCTTTCTGATAACAAATTCGAAGATTACTCACCGGTTTTCTCCCTGGATGGCAATTACATCTTCTTTGCTTCGAACCGTGATTTTAACCTTGAGTTCTCGAGCTTTGAATTTGACTATCTGTATAATAAAGCTTCCAGGCTATATGCTATGGTTCTTAAAGCTGATGGTCCTCCGCTAGTAAAAAAGAAGACCGATGTGGAGCCTGTAAAGGATGAAGTTGCAGATAAACCGGCCGCTGCCGAGAAGAAGAAAGCCGATAAAGAAAAGAGTGCAGCTTCTGATCAGGGTGAAACCGATAAAGTAGAGAAAAAAGCTCCCGTTAAGGTGCAGATTGACATGGAAAACATAGCCATGCGCGTTGTTCCGCTGCCGGTTGAAGCAGGTAACTATTATGGACTTGCTGCTGCTGAGGGTGGTGTGCTGTACTCCGACGAAGGGAAACTCATGCTCTATAATCAGGAAGAGGAAAAGACCGTTGAAATTCTTGATAAGGTAGGTGGACTTACCATTAGTGCCGATGGTAAAATGCTGCTGTATAACAGCGGTAAAGATTATGGTATAGTAAAGATAAAAGAAGGACAGAAAGTGCCTGAAGGTAAACTGAACCTCGACAGACTGGAGATGAGAATCGATCCCCGTAAGGAATGGAATCAGATATATACCGATGCATGGCGAATTTTCAGAGACTTCTTCTATGTGAGCAACCTCCACGGTGTTGACTGGGCAGAAATTAAAGAGCGCTACAGTCCTCTCTTGCCGTCAGTTGCGCACCGTGCTGACCTTGATTACATACTTTCAGAAATAGTAGCTGAAACCAACACCGGTCATGCCTATGTTGACTGGGGCGACTTCAACAAGGTAAAACGTGTGGAAGGCGGTTTACTTGGCGCTGAAATTGTAGCCGATGAAAAGGCAGGCATGTATAAAATTGCCAAAATATACGATAGTGAAAACTGGAACAAAGAGCGCCGTTCACCGCTTCACGATGTGGGTGTAAATGTTAAAGAAGGCGATTACATTGTGAGCATTGACGGACATAAAGTTACACTGGCCGATAACCCATATATGTTTCTTGAAAATACAGCAGGCCGAAGCATTGAACTCGAAGTGTCGTCAAATGCCAATGGCTCCAATGCCCGTATTGAAACCATAAAACCAACAGAAAGTGAACTTGAACTGATGTACTTTGATTGGGTAAACGAACGTCGTGCCCTGGTCGACAAGCTTTCCGGCGGACGCATTGGTTACATCCATGTTCCGAATACTGCTGTTGAAGGTAACCGCGAACTTTACAGAGGTATGTACACGTATCACGATAAAGAAGCGCTTATTATTGACGATCGTTACAATGGCGGAGGTTTCATTCCCGACAGAATGGCCGACCTTCTCGATCGTAAGACCCTGAGTTACTGGCACCGTAACGGACTGCAGCCAGGCAAGGCTCCGGGCATTGCGCACGATGGTCCTAAAGTAATGCTCATTAATGGATACTCATCTTCAGGTGGCGATGCTTTCCCGTATTATTTCAAGAAACTGGGCCTCGGAAAACTTATTGGTACCCGCACATGGGGTGGTCTGGTAGGTATTTCACGCAATGCCGATCTTGTTGACGGTGGTTATATTTCAGTACCACGTTTCGGCATCTTCGACGAAAATGAAAACTGGATCATTGAAGGTATCGGGGTGTACCCGGATATAGAGGTTGTTGACCGTCCTGAACAACTGGCAAAAGGTGTTGACCCCGGTATTGAAAGAGCTGTTAAAGAACTGCTTGACGAGCTGACCAGAAATCCTGTAAAGAAAATTAATCCTCCGGCACCTCCTAACAGGAGTAAGTGGATAGAGTATGAAATTAAATAGCAGGCAGAAGCCTTGAGCGAACCGGTTCAGTGATTGATAATTACCAACCCTGAACCGGTTTTTTTATTTCACGGCTTTAAAAGGTTTTCCAGAGCTAACTTGATTTCGGGATAAGTAAATTCGAAACCATCGTTCAACAGCTTCTCAGGGTATACTGACTGTCCACCGGCAATTGTTTTGGCTCCACCTCCGTACAGGAGCTTAAGCATAAAAACAGGAACAGTAAAGAATGCCGGCCTTTTCATAATTTTTGAAAGCACCTGTGTAAGCTCTTTGTTGGTAACCGAGCCAGGTGCTACCATATTGTATGTTCCTGTTTTTCTGTTGTTTATGATAAAGGTAAAGGCATCCATCAAATCGTTAATGTGTATCCACGAAAACATCTGCCGGCCGTTGCCTATTTTGCCTCCAACCCCGAATTTAAAGGGTAACATCATTGTTGGCAATGCTCCACCGTCGGTGCCCAGTACAATGCCAAACCTGACGATGGTGACCGCGGTTAATGCATCAGCTTTTGTTGCAGCTTTTTCCCAGTCAATGCAAAGCTTAGCAACGTAATCGGTACCATAGGTATACTTGCTTTCTGTCTGGATACCCTGATCATGATAAATCCCTACAGCAGAAGCAGAGATGAAATGCACCGGTTTTTCATTCATAAGCCCCATGGCTGCCACCAGCTTTGTGGTAGTGTCAATTCGTGAACTATACAGCACTTTTTTGTACTGGTTGGTGTGCCGGGCAGCTATGGGAGCGCCGGCCAGATTTATCACCAGGCTGCAGCCTTCGAGCAGTGAGGCAAGTTCATTATCGCTCATTGCCAATTCCTTACGGGTTAATGCTACTGTCTCATACCCCATTTCAGACAGCCGCTTTCTCAAATGACCACCAATAAAACCCGTTATTCCAGTTATTGCTGCTTTCATGCATTTTTTCTGTAAAAGTACAGAAAAAACGGCAATTATATTTCAGCGTTATATATGCAGGTTTTTACATCTATTAATTAAAGATACATTATTATGCAGAATACCTTGTTATTGACCAAAAACTGTAACTTTGCAGCGGCTTACGGAAACAAGCCCCAAACTGAAATGTTCTGATAGTTAAGCAATTGAAAGAATTATAACTATATACCTACCATGGACAATATGGATAAACAAGACAAACCCGTAAACCTGTTTCATGAGTTTCCACCGGTTTCAACAAGCCAGTGGGAAGAAAAGATTCAGCAGGATCTTAAGGGAGCAGACTACGAAAAAAAACTCATCTGGAAAACGGCCGAAGGTTTTAAAGTAAAACCGTACTACCGGTCAGAAGACCTTCAGAATCTTAAACCTATGCTATCCTCTTTACCCGGACAGTTCCCTTTCGTCCGTGGTACCGAAAACGGTCCGAAAGACTGGCTCGTAGCGCAGGATATTGAATTTTCCGATACAATAAAAGCCAGCGAAACCGGACGCGATGCAACTGAAAGGGGAGCAGACGCACTTATTTTTAATGCTTCGCATGTTCGTTCGGGCGCCGATGTTACTACAATTTTAACAGGTATCAGCACAGAAAAAACCTTCGTTGGCTTTAACAGTGCAGCATCTTACACAGCGCATGCAGAATACCTGAAAGAAGCACTCGGTGAAGATATGCGCAAGCTGAGAGGAATGCTTGATTTTGATCCGCTAAGCTACGTGCTAACCAACGGTAATTTTTACCGTACTGAGCAGGAAGACCTTGCAGAGGGAGCTGACCTGTTAAAGGTAGCCTCCGGCACAAAAGATCTGAAAGTAATAAGTGTAAACGGGCAAATTTTCCATAATGCCGGTTCTACCCTGACTCAGGAGCTTGCATACGCTCTTGCAGCAGGAAACGAGTACCTTGCATGGTATACTCAAAATGGATTTACAGCACAGGAAGTGGCTTCGCGTATGGTATTCCACTTTGCTGTTGGCGGTAATTATTTCATGGAGATCGCTAAACTACGGGCTGCACGCTTACTGTGGGCACGCATAGTTGAGCAGTATGAACCGGCCACCACGGATGCTTGTCGCATGTTTATCCATGCCTCTACTGCAAGCTGGAACAAAACAATGTACGATCCTTATGTTAATATGCTACGCACAACAACCGAAACTATGTCGGCTGCCATCGGTCAGGCCGATATAATTTCCGTGTTGCCTTTTGATCTGACCTACCAGGATCCGGATCAGTTCTCCATGCGCATAGCACGTAACCAGCAGATCATTCTTAAAGAAGAATCAAGCCTCAACAAGGTTGCCGACCCCGCTGCAGGTTCCTACTACATTGAAAACCTTACCGCAAGTCTTGCTGATGCAGCCTGGAAATTATTCCTGGGGGTAGAAGACATGGGCGGCATGCTCGAAGCCATCAAACAAGGCTTTATTCAGGATCAGGTATCTCAAAGTGCCCGTCAGAAAACCGAAGACATTGCCAATCGCCGTACGCTGATACTCGGTACCAACCAGCATCCGAATACTAAAGAGCAGATGCTCGAAAAAATACAGATGGAAGAAGATAGTTTCGACGAAACAATCGAAAGCGAACCGTTCAGGAAACCGGTTTACAAAACCCTTGAAATCTTCAGAGGCTCCGACGCATTTGAAGACCTGCGACTTGCTACTGAAATATGGGAAGATGCCGGCAACAAGCGCCCTTCGGTTTTTATGCTTACCATTGGCAACCCTGCCATGCGCAAAGCCCGCGCTGCTTTTAGTGCAGGTTTCTTCGGTTGTGCCGGATATACTATTATCGACAACACAGGCTTCGCCGATGCACAGCAGGGTATTGAAGCTGCACTTGCATCCGATGCAGAGATCATTGTAATATGCAGCTCTGATGAAGAGTATGCTGAAGTAGCTCCGGTAATTGCCCGCGCTGTTAAGGCTGCCGATGCAACTAAACTGGTGGTAGTTGCCGGTTATCCTAAAGAAATCATAGAACCGCTCAAAGAATCCGGTGTGGATGAATTTATTCATGTTAAGAGTAATGCCCTTGACATCCTTGCCGGTTTCCAGAAAAAACTCGAAATAATACTGTAAATCTTTATCATAAGCTTACACAGATATGCGAAAGAACTTTAAAAATATTGATATCAGGTCGGATGCTAAGGCCGGTCAGATCCCAACCGTTCCTGAAAACGAGTGGATGACAACCGAGCAGATAGCTGTTAAACCGGTTTACACAGCCGACGACCTGAAGCACATGGAGCATCTGGAATATGCTGCAGGTGTTGCACCATTCCTCAGAGGCCCATATAGCACCATGTATGTTAACAAGCCATGGACTATCAGACAATACGCAGGCTTTTCCACAGCAGAAGAATCAAATGCATTTTATCGCCGCAACCTGGCGGCAGGTCAGATGGGTTTGTCGGTTGCTTTTGACCTTGCTACCCACCGCGGTTACGACTCCGATCATGAAAGGGTAGTAGGCGATGTAGGTAAGGCAGGTGTTGCCATCGACTCCATTCTCGACATGAAGATTCTCTTCGACCAGATTCCGCTCGATAAAATGTCGGTTTCCATGACTATGAACGGGGCTGTACTGCCTATTCTGGCCTTCTATATCGTAGCCGCAGAAGAGCAGGGTGTTTCGATGGATAAGCTCAGCGGAACTATACAGAACGATATCCTCAAGGAGTTTATGGTACGTAACACGTACATCTATCCACCTGCACCAAGTATGCGCATAATTGCCGACATCTTTGAGTTTACCTCGAAGAACATGAAGAAATTCAACTCCATTTCTATCAGCGGCTACCATATGCAGGAAGCAGGTGCAACAGCCGATATTGAACTTGCATACACGCTGGCCGATGGACTCGAATACATCCGCACCGGTATACATGCAGGCATCCCGGTTGATGCCTTCGCACCAAGGCTGTCGTTCTTCTGGGGTGTTGGCATGAATCACTTCATGGAAATTGCCAAGATGCGCGCAGCCAGACTGCTTTGGGCCAAGATTGTTAAGCAGTTTAATCCGAAGGATGAAAAGTCAATGGCTCTGCGTACCCATTCGCAAACTTCGGGCTGGAGCTTAACAGAGCAGGATCCGTTTAACAACGTAACCCGCACTACCGTTGAAGCACTTGCTGCTGCCCTGGGTCATACCCAGAGTCTGCATACCAACGCGCTCGACGAAGCAATCGCTCTGCCAACCGACTTTTCGGCACGTATAGCACGCAATACCCAGATCTATCTGCAGGAAGAAACCGGTATAACCCGCGCTGTAGACCCATGGGCCGGCAGTTACTATGTAGAGTCATTAACCCATGAAATTGCCCACAAGGCATGGAAACTCATCGAAGAGGTAGAAGCACTCGGTGGCATGGCAAAGGCCATTGAAACCGGTATACCAAAAATGCGTATTGAAGAAGCTGCAGCCAGAAAACAGGCGCGCATTGACTCCGGCAGAGATACCATTGTTGGGGTTAACAAGTACCGTCTGGCAAAAGAAGACCCCATAGAGACACTCGAAGTAGACAACACTGCCGTGCGTGAGGCTCAGTTACGCCGACTGGAACAACTGCGTGCAAACCGCAATAATGAGGAAGTGCAGAAAGCACTTGATGCTCTTACCGCTGCTGCGGAAAACCAGAACGGTAACCTGCTCGAACTCTCTATCGATGCTGCCCGCAAGCGCGCATCGCTTGGTGAAATTTCCATGGCTCTCGAAAAAGTATTTGGTCGTTATAAAGCAGTCATCAGATCTATATCAGGAGTGTACAGTTCAGAATCACAATCAGACGAAATCTTCCGCAAGGCATGCTCCCTTGCCGATAAATTTGCCGAACTCGAAGGCCGGCGCCCCCGTATTATGATCGCCAAAATGGGTCAGGACGGACATGACCGCGGTGCCAAAGTGGTTGCCACAGGCTACGCCGATATAGGTTTTGATGTTGACATCGGACCATTATTCCAGACACCGGCCGAAGCTGCCAGACAGGCTGTTGAAAACGATGTGCATGTGCTTGGTGTATCCAGCCTTGCAGCAGGTCATAAAACCCTTGTTCCGCAGGTTATAGAAGAGCTTCGCAAACTGGGCAGGGAAGATATCATGGTTATT
The DNA here is from genome assembly GCA_964643225.1 of uncultured Lentimicrobium sp. GTDB lineage: Bacteria > Bacteroidota > Bacteroidia > Bacteroidales > Lentimicrobiaceae > Lentimicrobium. The sequence continues at coordinate 125,681 of CAZXQT010000003.1, forward strand.
GTTGGAGGTGTAATACCACCACAGGATTATGATTTCCTTTATAAAGCCGGTGCTATGGCCATTTTTGGCCCCGGTACCGTTATTCCCGAAGCAGCTATAAAGATGCTCGAAATTATGATCGATTCCCGGAAATAACCGGCTTAATTGCGGTTTTAATTGTTATTATAATAAGTTCAGGGTGCTATTCCGGTACCCTGAACTTTATTGCTTTTTTATGTGTTGGCAAGTGTATATCTTATTAAAAAAATAAGTACCTTTGCTATTCTACTAAAAATTACTATCCTATTGAATATGAGCGAATTAAGTAAAGGTACAGAAGTGGATATTACCAATCAGGAAAACGCAGCAACAAACAATAACAACAACGGTCAGTACACTGCAGATAACATTCAGGTTCTTGAAGGACTGGAAGCCGTACGTAAACGCCCCGCTATGTATATTGGCGATATAAGCCAGCGAGGTTTACATCACCTGGTATATGAAGTTGTTGATAACTCCATCGATGAAGCCCTTGCCGGATATTGCGATAACATTAAGGTTGCCATACATAAAGACAATTCCATAACTGTTGAAGATAATGGCCGTGGTATCCCCACCGACATGCATGAAAAAGAAAAGAGATCGGCTCTTGAAGTTGTAATGACTGTTTTGCATGCAGGGGGTAAGTTCGATAAAGGATCGTACAAAGTGTCGGGTGGTCTGCACGGAGTTGGTGTGTCGTGCGTTAATGCCCTTTCGTCTTTACTGCGGGCAACTGTTCACCGTGATGGTAAGATATTCGAACAGGAATACTCTATCGGTAAACCACTTTTCCCGGTGCGGGTGATCGGCGAAACAGACAAAACAGGAACTATTATTCACTTCAAGCCCGACGATACCATTTTTACTACCACTACCTATGACCTTGATATTCTGAAATCGCGTTTAAGAGAGCTTGCCTTCCTGAATAAAGGCATCAGGCTATCTATAACCGATGAACGCGATCTCGACGGCGAGGGAGTATCTTCTGTGCACTCATTCTATTCAGAGCGCGGATTACTCGACTTTATTGATTATCTCGACTCCATGCGTGAGAAACTCATGCCCGAGCCAATATACATTGAAGGAGAACGTAACGATATCCCTGTTGAAATATCAATGCAGTATAACACCTCTTTCAGTGAAAATATCCATTCCTACGTCAATAACATCAACACCCACGAAGGTGGCACCCACCTGGCAGGATTCAGACGAGGTCTTACCAGAACCCTTAAAGCTTATGCCGATAAATCGGGAATGCTTAAAAATCTGAAAGCCGATATCAGTGGTGATGACTTCCGCGAAGGACTAACAGCTATCATATCCGTAAAGGTACAGGAACCTCAGTTCGAGGGTCAGACAAAGACTAAGCTTGGCAACAACGAGGTTATGGGGGCAGTTGATCAGTTAGTGTCTGAATTGCTAAACTATTATCTCGAGGAGCATCCAAAAGAAGCACGTACTATTGTCAACAAGGTGATACTGGCAGCTACAGCACGTCATGCAGCACGTAAAGCCCGTGAACTGGTACAGCGTAAAAATGTGCTCTCGGGTTCGGGTTTGCCCGGTAAACTGGCCGATTGCAGTGAGCGTGACCCTGAAAAGTGTGAGATCTATCTGGTAGAGGGTGATTCGGCAGGTGGTACTGCAAAACAGGGCCGTGACCGCCGCTTTCAGGCTATCCTCCCGCTCCGTGGTAAGATCCTCAATGTGGAGAAAGCAATGCAACACAAGATCTTCGATAGCGACGAAATCAAAAATATGTACACTGCCCTTGGGGTCACCATTGGTACCGATGAGGACAGCAAGGAGCTCAATCTTGATAAACTGCGCTATCACAAAGTAGTTATCATGACCGATGCCGACGTCGACGGAAGTCATATTGCAACACTTATTCTCACATTCTTCTTCCGCTACATGCGTGAACTTATTGAACGTGGATATGTTTACATAGCTACTCCGCCGCTGTATCTTATCAAAAAAGGAAATACAGAGCGTTACTGCTGGTCGGAGGAAGAGCGTTTACGCATAACCGATGAACTCTCGGGAGGTAAAGAGTCAAGTGTACATATACAGCGCTATAAAGGTCTTGGTGAAATGAACGCCGAGCAGTTATGGATGACTACCATGAACCCTGAATTCAGAACTCTGCGCCAGGTGCACATAGAGAACGGTACCGAAGCCGACCGCATTTTCTCCATGCTCATGGGCGATGAAGTTCCACCTCGTCGCGAATTTATAGAGGCGAATGCGAAGTATGCAAAGATTGATGCATAGTAATTAAAATACTCTTAATACTTTTTGTTATTTGCATATATTGTGCATCAGATTTGTTTCTGATGCGCTTTGGATATACATCAACTATAGGTTAAATCCGTATTAACGCTACCCCAACGCTACCTCAACTCTACCTCATGTCTACGGTGGGGGGGTAGAGTTAAGGTAGGGTTGAGGTAGATTTGAGGTAGAGTTGATATAGAGTTGATATAGAGTTGACTAGTCTAAACCATATAAATAAACCAATTTATGTCTATGAAAGCCAAATTTTTGACACTGACTTTTTTAGTGATGGTATTAACGGTAACGCTAAATGCTCAACCATACAAGACGGGCCTGGGCGTTAGATTTGGACCATTTAACGGGATCACGGTGAAACATTTTGTATCTGACAGAAATGCGCTCGAGGGAATAGCTGCCTTCAGATGGGGAGGTTTTATGCTTACCGGTCTATATGAATGGCAGAATGGTATTCGGGGAGCCCGTGGACTGGATTATTATCTTGGACTGGGAGCTCATGTAGGCACCTGGAATACCGGCAGTTATTACCGTACAAAATTTCCCGATTACGACAGCTATACTACCGTAGGGCTGGATTTCATTGCCGGGCTCGAGTACACTTTTGCCGAAGCGCCCTTTAACGTATCGCTCGACTGGAAACCGGCATTTAATTTCGGGCATGACTGGTGGGGTGATGGTCTGGCGTTATCCATCCGGTACACTTTCAGATAACACTTTTAAGCAAGGGATTTTGCAGCGATTAATCGTAAAATGCCCAGGAAACACCAAATCGCAACCCTCTGTCGGGCATTGGGTAATTTGGTATCATAACATACTCATACCCGGTTAGGCCGCCGTTTACGTTTTTCATTATCAGATACATTTTAGCACGCTTAACCCGTATGTTTACAAAGGCATCGAGGTAAGGATACCCGCCTGTTTCTGCGGTGTTTTGCACATAAAATGCGCGCAGGGCAGGCATATATGCATCTTCATAGAATGGTGAGTTATACATCAGCGCTACTCCGGCCTGGAAATGCAATGCCTTTTTAAACAATGGCCTGGTGTAATAAACAGAAGCCCTTGCTGCAAACCCCGGTAAATTAACAACTCCCGCAGCCGATGAACTTTGTGCAATACCGTAGAGTTGCGATTCGATGTATTTCCAGCGTATATCAGTATACGCCCATACCTGCATTACGGTTACAGCTTTGTCTGCTTTAGCAGGAAGTGCCGAGTCGCCAAGGTACACGTAATCAGAAAGATTGAATAGGTTGTACCCGGCCTTAAAATATTTATGCTCATAAGCTGCTTTCAGACTGAGGGTAGTTTGCTGTCCGAAAGCATTGCGCCATGCGAAATGGTTTGAGCTATAGAACTGGTAAAAATAAAAGGGCTGTTCAATAGCCAGGGAGGCTGTGAGTCGCAGATTACCCCATTTATTGGTATTATCGTATCCTGGGAGCAGCAGGCTGCCTTCAAGCCCTTTATCGCCGTTAAAAGGGTTGCCGGTTGTTGACCATAATTTACCTTCGGCTTTTGCATATCCGAATGCATTTGCCGAAAGATATGCATACATGGTAAGCAAATTAAAGTTTTCGGTGATAGTATCGGTATGCACCAGGGCAAGTTTATGTTCCACGCCCACCCTTAACATCACTGCTTTTGCTGAACCTTTTGCTTTGCCTATACCTGCTTCGAGCGAAATATCGTTAACGATCTCATGATAATATACCGAATCGTAGGTAATGGTTGAATCGAGCAAAATTCTGTTGTAGTATGGTGATTTGGGATTTTTGTCGGTATACCGGTATGCATTCCGCGAATAGTTAAAGGTATGTCGGATAAAGTTGCTGCGATAAGGATCGTAATACCTGTGTAATTTTTTTGGACCAAGCGTATCGGCGACCAGTTGCTTCTCTACCCGGTTAAGTGGTCGGGCAATGCTGTCGCGGACAATCAGGGTATCTGTGGCGGTCTGTACCACAGTATCGGTCGGCTTATTACGTAATCTTCTCTGTGCACGGGATAGCACACCGGGTGTTTTGCCGATATAGAAAGTTTGTCTGACAAGGAATCCGCTTTCTTTTATCTGGTTGTCAGCCTGGGCGAGTGCAATGGGTATGCGTTTACGATCGGTTTCGGTGTTTTCAGTAAACATCGAAAGGTCTGTTATTCCGCCATTCTCTCTCCATTTGAGGCGGCTGTTACGGAAAATACCCAGAACAACATACTTTTCATTCCGGTTAACGAACTGGCCTGTGGCAGCAAAAGACACATTGTCAGATTTTTGCCTTTCATACAAACCCAGTGAGTTGATGATCCGCACATCGGCACCTACTGTTAATCCTCCTGTAATGTTTTGCGAGTGTGTAACGCTAAAGAGCTGCTCTTTTGCCGGTCCGGTGGAGTAATAAAGATTGGAGTAGGGCCCGGTAGTCTGAAAAAAGCGGATGGTGTTATTTTCCCAGCGATACGCGTTAAATCCGAAAGGAGTATACCGGAATCCGGTTCCCTGTTCGGGATTAAAGATGAGGGACTTATAAGCAAGACCGGCATTACCTGCCAGAGCATTGATAACGGTTGCACCTTCTGTGGGAAGAAAATACTGAAAGCCTGTCATCACGGTGTCTGCCAGTCGGGTGAGTTGTTCACCGGGCCAGCGGTTGTTAATCTGAACATAGAAAATGGAGGCAGTATCGGGCGACTCGGCGAACTTTACCTCCTGTGGTTGTTCATCCTGAGAAAAAACATCCGTAAAGATAAAAGCCGTAAAAAGAAGAAGAAGCAGAAACCGGGTAGTTGGTTTTGTAGCATTCATGGTGCCAGCCGTGCTGTATTGTCGTTTAAGCAGTAAAGTGCAAAGATAATTAATTTCAGCAGCCGACATTGACGATATTTTCTACAGGCGCCGAACAGGTGAAATTTGCACACTTATACACAAACGTTTTACCGGTAACAAACTTGTATTTGAACAAAGGTAAATTGCTTTCGGTGGTAGCTGCCGCAAGTAAGCAGAATGGTTTAAAACCCTGTTCTGCTTCTTTAGCCAGATCGAGTGCACGCGGACCTGCAATGGCAATAGTTGTAATGCCCTGTGCATGTGCAGAACTTACCATAGCCCAGTAAGCAAACCACGAAGGGTACGTTTCAATATTCTGCATCATACGGTTACACATATTAAGTGACCGGTCAATATAAGCAGTATCTTCAAAATAATTGCCCAGCAGGAGCAACACCCATGTCATCACTGCATTTCCTGAAGGCTCAACTCCGTCGTTGGTTTCAAGCACCCGCGACAGACTGATCACATTCTGATCCTCATTGTTGGCAGGCAGAAACCAGAACAGTATCCCGTCGTCCTGCGAAAAATGTTCTATTACATAATCTGTAAGCTGTTTTGCCCTGTGAAGCCAGTATTCATCAAACGTCATTTGGTATATTGCGATAAAGGCCTGGGCACAAAAAGCATAGTCATCAAGGAATCCGTTTATTTTGGCTTGCCCGTCTTTATATGTTCTGTTCATGTGCCCGTCGGGGGCTATCATTTGGTTGTCAATAAATTGAGCGGCTTTAAGTGCGGTACTGTAAAATTTCTCATCTCCTGTCATTCTGGCAGCAACAGCAAAAGCTTCTGTCATGAGGCCATTCCAGGAGGCAATGATTTTATCATCAAGTCCGGGACGCTGGCGTTTATTGCGATGCTGGAGCAGAATCTTAGAACTCATTTTAACCAGTTGCCGTAGTTCTTCAGCACTGAGGTGTTCGGTATGGGCAAACTGATCGTCGGTGAAGGGGCGCAACAGAATGTTTTTATCGTCTTCCCAAAGTCCCTGGCGCCCGACACCCCAGTAGCGCATAAGCAGTGCGGCATATTCGGGTAGCAGTTCTTCTATTTCGTTTTGCTTCCAGACATAAAATTTACCTTCTTCTCCTTCGCTGTCAGCATCGAGTGCGGCATAAAAGGCTCCCTCAGGCGAAGAAAGTTCATTTTGTACAAATTCCATGATATGCTGCATTACCAGCAGATAATTGCCATTATCGCAAAGAGAGGATGCGTAGGCATATACTATGGCCAGCTGGGCGTTATCGTATAGCATTTTTTCAAAATGGGGAACTTTCCATTCGGCATCGGTACTATATCGTGCAAATCCACCTGCCAGCTGGTCAAAAATACCACCCATCCACATTTTATCGAGGGTAAGTTTAAGCTGATTCATGGCAGTATCTGATGCCGACATGTAGCAGTAGTTAAGCACAAAGCGTTCAATTGCAGGCATTGGGAATTTAGGTGCTCCTCTGGTACCACCCTGAACAGTGTCAAATTTCAGCGAAAGCTGATCGTAAATGTTCTGAATGGTGTGGTTGGTTATAGGTTGAGGTGCAGCAGGCACAGGTATGCTGCCCATGCTTTTTATACCCTGATGAATACGGGCAGCCTGATTGACTATATCATCGATATTATCATGAAACAGTTGTGCAAGGTGCAGGAGTGTTTCTTTCCACTGGTCTGGTCTGAAATAGGTGCCACCCCAGAAAGGCCTGCCATCGGGCAATGCGAAGCAGTTAAGCGGCCAGCCTCCCTGTCCGTGAAGCAACTGAACAGCATTTATATAGATCTGGTCTACATCAGGTCGCTCTTCACGGTCGACTTTGATACAGACAAACAGTTTGTTCATAACATCAGCAATTTCAGGTACACTGAAACTTTCGTGTTCCATAACATGGCACCAGTGGCAGGCAGAGTAACCTATGCTGATGATCACAGGGCATTTACGGCGCTGTGCTTCGGCGAAAGCCTCCTCCCCATAAGGGTACCAGTCAACTGGATTGTTAGCGTGCTGCAGCAGATAAGGGCTGGATTCTCTGATTAGTCTGTTCGGCATGGCTTTTGTGTAATATTAATGTTTGGCTTAAACATCTCAATTCCTTCTTTGTTGAGGCTAAAAGTAGGAAGATTCTTTATTACTTGTTATTAGAATGAAATCAAAAGAAATTATAACACAGGAAGGGAATTACAAAGACATGTTCTTGTACAATCCTACTCCTATGTGGATATTTGATCAGGAAACGCTCGATTACGTTGAAGTAAATGATGCTGCACTGGAGCATTACGGATACACACGTGATGAATTTTTGAGCATGAATGCCCGCGATATACGGCCGGCTGAATCAGTTCATGCCCTGGAGGAAGATATTAAAAACTCCATGAACAGGGCCCATTTTGCCGGTGACTGGGTTCATATAAAGAAGAATGGTGAACGGATAATCGTAAATGTTGTGTCGCATCCGTTTATTTTTAAAGGCCGTATGTGCCGGCATGTGATGGCTAATGATGTAACAGCCCAGCGTAAATTAGAGCAGGAGCTTATCGACAGTAAGGAGCGGTTAACAGAAAGCGAGCACCGCTACAGGGCATTTTTTGAGAATAGTCTTGATGCTATGATATTAACCTCTCCCGGTGGTGAAATATACGAAGCAAACGATTCGGCCTGTCAGCTCCTTGGCTATACGCAAAATGAAATAAGATCAATGCATGTTTATCAGCTTATTGATATTAAAGACCCAAACCATGAAAAAATAAGGGATCGAAGAGCTGAATATGGTCGCACGGTGGGAGAATTACGGTTCATAAGAAAAGATGGAAGCATAATACATACCGAACTGTCTTCAGCAATATTTCTTGATGCCAATGGACATGAAAAGGCCAGTGTAATTATTCGTGATATTACAGAGCGTATCAGGCACCAGCAAAACATTCTGCAGCTGAATGCTGAACTGGAGCAGCGAATTGAACAACGCACCGCACAATTAACTGCTGTTAACAGGGATCTTGAAGCGTTTGCTTATTCCGTTTCGCACGACCTGCGTGCACCACTAAGAGGTATTAATGGATTAACAGCTATACTTGAAGAGAACTATGCCAGCAAACTGGATGAAGAAGGGGCAAGGCTGTGTATTCGTATCAGGACAAACTCTGTAAAGATGGGCACACTGATTGACGATTTGCTTACTTTCTCGAAAACCAGTACAGCCGAAATACGCAGAACGCATGTTGATATGGAATTTCTGGTACGCAATGCTGTTGCAGAACAGGGTGAGAAGGAACCGCTTGATAAGGTAGATTTTCACATAACAAAACTCCCTGTTACCATTGGTGATACTGCGCTGCTAAAGCAGGTGTGGGTTAATCTTATCTCAAATGCAGTAAAATTCAGCTCAAAAGTTGCGCACCCCTGCATTGAGATAACCGGCTGGAAAGAAGGAGTTTACAGTGTTTATAGTATTAAAGACAACGGTGCCGGCTTTAGCATGGATTACGTTGATAAAATATTTGTTGCTTTTCAGCGGCTGCACAGCGAAAAGGATTATGCTGGTACAGGTGCAGGGCTTGCAATAGTGGAGCGAATAATACAAAAACATGGTGGAAAGATAGAAGCATTTGGAGAAGAGGGTAAAGGTGCAACATTCACTTTCAGATTGCCTGCCTCATAAGACTTTATTTGTAATTTTGAGGCTCAAACATGAAAACTTTATTTAAAATAATACATCATGAAAAAGGTAATCTCCACTCCGAATGCTCCTAAAGCAATTGGCCCTTACAACCAGGCAATTGAAATTAACGGTTTTTTATACATCTCAGGCCAGGTGCCCATTGATCCTGCAACAGGCATGGTAATTGAAGGTGGCATAAAAGAACAGACTGACCGCGTAATGAAGAATATAGGGGGCATACTGGAGGCAGCAGGCTACTCCTATGCTGATGTTGTTAAAACTACCTGTTTATTAAGCGACATGGTTAATTTTGGAGCCATGAATGAAGTTTACGGACAGTATTTTCCTGAAAACGCTCCTGCACGGGCTACCTATGGAGTAGTAAAACTTCCGCTGGGTGCACTGGTAGAAATTGAAGTGGTAGCTGCTAAATAATCCACACACATATGTTACGAAAAATTAAACTGCTCGCGGCAGCCTTTGTGCTGTCCGCGAATATGCTGTTTGCCGGAGAAGGCATGTGGCTGCCCATGCTGTTACAGCAACTCAACGAACCCGAAATGGTAAGTATGGGCATGCGCATTACTGCGGAGGATATATACAGCGTTAATAAATCAAGTCTCAAGGATGCAATTCTACTATTTGGAAGGGGGTGTACTGCAGAGATCATTTCTGACCAGGGACTGATAATCACCAATCATCATTGCGGATACGGACAGATTCAACGTCACAGTTCTCTGCAGAACGATTATCTTACCGACGGATTTTGGGCAATGAATCGTTCGGAAGAACTGCCTAATCCGGGATTAAGTGTTACACTGCTAATACGTATGGAAGATGTAACAAGTCAGGTTCTGGCTGATGTTACCGGAAACCTGAATGAAGCGCGCAGGGCAGAAATAATACGTGCCAACATTACGAAAATTGAGAATGAGACAGGCAAAGATTCCGGATATGGTGCCCGTGTACGACCCTTCTACAATGGTAACCAGTATTATCTGTTCATTACGCAGACATTTAACGATGTGCGGTTGGTAGGGGCACCTCCTTCGAATATTGGGAAATTCGGTGGTGACACCGACAACTGGATGTGGCCCCGACACACCGGCGATTTTTCACTCTTCCGTATTTATGTCAACAAAAACAATGAACCGGCAGATTATTCGCCCGACAACGTGCCGTACAAACCAAAGTATCATTTGCCTGTATCATTGAAAGGCGTTGAAAAGGGCGATTTTACCTTTGTATTCGGATACCCTGGCACAACTCAGGAATACCTGCCATCCTTTGCGGTTGAGATGATAACAGAGCACGAAAATCCGCCTGCTATCAGATTGCGCGAAAAAAGGCTCGATATATTCGATCAGTTCATGAATAACAGCGATCTGGTTCGCATTCAGTATTCCGCTAAACATGCCGGTGTTGCAAATTACTGGAAAAAAATGATTGGCGAAACCCGCGGTATACGACGGCTCGATGCTGTTGAAAAGAAGCAGGCACTCGAAGCGGATTTCGTTGCCTGGGCACAGTCAGATGCTCAGCGTAATCTCAAATACGGCGGACTGATAGAAGCCTTCAGACAAACCTACGCAAAGCTTTTGCCTTATAACGTGAACGAAACATACTTACTGGAAGGAGCAATGGGTATTGAGGCATTCAGTTATGCTTCGCGCTTTAACAGACTTGTTGAGAAAAGTATGGATAAATCGGCTAAGCCCGAAGAAATAGCCGAATTGGTTCGGCAACAACTCAGCGGTGTGAGTGGATTCTTCAAAAATTACCACCAGCCACTCGATAAAAAAGTATTTGCAGCTCTGCTTTCTGATTGGTTTGCTCATGCTCAGCCGGGTGAAATGCCCGCATTGCTGGTTGCCGAACGTGCAAAATATACCTCATTTGAAGAGTGGGCCGAAAAGGTATACAGCAAGAGTGCTCTTGTTGATTCAGTCAGGGTAAGAAAACTGCTCAGCAATTATAAAGCAGGCAGGCACAGTAAAATTGCATCCGATCCGATGTATGTACTTACAAATGCCGTAATAGACTATTACAGAAATGATCTTGTGCCTCAGACATCCTCACTGACTACACGGCTCGACAGTTTGCAGCGTATATATATGACTGGTCTGATGGAGTTTCAGCCCGAACGTCGTTTTTATCCGGATGCCAATTCCACACTTAGAATAACCTATGGAGAAGTGGATGGTTACTATCCCCGCGATGCAGTTGCCTATCGTCACTATACAACCCTCGAAGGCATCCTTGAAAAAGAAGACCCTGCAATTTACGATTATGTGGTTACCCCCAGGCTGCGTGAACTTTGGCAAACCAAAGACTATGGAAGGTATGCCGCGTCAGATGGTACCATGCGTGTAGCTTTTATTGCCAGTAATCATACTACCGGTGGCAATTCAGGAAGTCCGGTATTAAATGCTGACGGACACCTTGTAGGAGTTAATTTCGACAGGAACTGGGAGGGGACTATGAGCGATCTGATGTATGATCCCGACCAGTGCCGCAATATAAGTATTGATATCCGTTATGCCCTGTTTATAATAGATAAGTTTGCTGGGGCAGGACATCTTGTTAACGAAATGACCCTGGTTAATTAAATTGATCTTCCTGATTAAAAGAAATCGCCCACTGCTGGTACTTTGTAATAACCTGCAGTGGGCGATTCTTTAACTGCAACCGCGATCAGGTAACAGTGATCGGTTTGCTGCTATTTCTTGGTTTCCTGTGCACTCATAAACCTGACAACTGTAGGATTCATGCCGGCAGTAAATGAATGTTTGAGCTTACCGTCTGCCGCAAAACAATAGACAAGGCCGGAGTTAACAAATCCCCGGGCATCGCAGATATAGACATCACCCGAATAGGGATCGGCAAAGATTCCGTATGGTGTTTGAATGACAGTGCCGTCGGTTATAAAGCTATCAGAAATTAACTGATCGGTTTTTACATTAACGGTCATTATTTTTGAACTGCCTGTTCCCATGAAATCGTAATAGTAAAGGAACGCTGTATCACCACGTAATGTAAAGTTGTATGCATCCATATCTTCGAACGTGTGTCTGAGTATTTGCTTTTCAGCATCAATTATGCGTAAGCGCATTTTTTCGTCGGCATAGTTTCCGCGGGTGATCACATATATATCGCCATATCCATCGGCTTGCAGAGTAAATGGGTTGGTGCCGACCACAATGCGGTTTTCTTCGGTAAGCGTAATAGGATCAATAACCGAAACGGAGTTGTCGTAATCAGGGAAACTCATTCCGCCGGAATTTGACACCCAGATCTTATCATAGGCAGCAAGCACAGATTCAGGATTCAAACCAACCGGAATTGTCTTAACCGGGAGTAACGATGCAGTGTCAATAACCGTTACAGTTCCATTGTAGGCTGCCACAAAAATATAATTTCCCCAGGCAGCAATACCTGTTGGCTGCAGAGGTATTTCGTTTTCAATGAAACTGATTTGTTTTATAGAAGCAAACGATTTGGCATCTACTATTTCAAGCTGGCTCGATACATTGGTTGTTATGTACGCCTTACTGCCATAAACCAGCAAATCGAATCCGGTATCGCCCAGTGCACGGTTATTTTGTGTGCTGAAATAGTCGTTAGTGATACTGTCGTTAGCTTTATTCAGCATTGTTACGGAGGCATTGTTTCCACTGTACAATCCCTGGTTAAGCACAAAAACGGCAGTAGTAACGGGCTTTTTAACAGGTACCGGTTTATTATCGTCGGGATCTTTTTTGCATGATACACTTGCTGTTATCAGGAGAGCAAGAAGTGATGGTAAAACGTAAGCTTGTAGTTTCATATGGAGTTATTTTTAATGATGAATAGACAGGTTAACAAAGAATGCTCTTCCACTCATAGGGAAGCCGCGTACCACTTCATAATGCAGATTAAAAATGTTGGCAACCTCGAGTTTCACTGAAAGCGTGTACTCCGACACCAGTTTTTTATACCCAAGGGTAATGTCGGTTACCGACCAGGCCGGCAGCAGGTTTTCACTGGTATTAATGCTTTGAGAATACCTGTAGCCGTTATACAGGGTATTTATACCAACAGAGGCGTTACGGTAATTTACTGAAAGAAGTCCGCCGGCAGTTTCATAGGGTATATATGGAAGCTGCTGGTTGTAAGCATCATTGCTTTTATCGGTAATATCGCGTGCATCCTGAAAAGCGTAGTTTCCGCTGAGGTTTACTGACCAGTTTCTGTTAATATTCTGCGACAGGCTTGCCTGTAATTCTATACCTTTAATAAGTGCAGTGCCAATATTGCGGGTACTCCAGATAAACAGGTTCTGAGAGGGTACAGTGACTATCTTATTGGAGACGCGGTTAAGATAGCCATCCACCGTAAGGCTGAATGCGCTGCTTTGTTTGTGGCTTTTTGAAAACAGAACGCCCAGATCATACATGGAAGCATCTTCGGGTTTTAAATTAATGTTTCCCGAAAGGAAATAATACAATTCACTGAAGCCGGGCAAACGGTATATATTTTTGTACATGGCCCTCAGCTTAATATCGTTGTTAGCTGTGAGCCCCTGCATAAACGATACTGCGGGTGAAAGCCTCAGGTGCGTGCTATTTGCCGGTTCTTGTATATCCGCAACAGCGGTAAAAAGTAAATTGACATGCAGTTCTGTGAGCCTGTACTTTGCGTTGCCCGAAAGAGCCGTGAGAGAACTCAGCCGTTGAGGATTTTGCAGAGAATAGGCATTAGTGGAAAGGGTATTGTAAATAATGTCTGTAGCCAGTGAAACGCTCAAACGGTCAGTCAACTGCGACAAAGCCGATTGTGAAAGAAAGACTTCCGACTGATCATAGTTATTGCGGAGGCCGCCTTCGTTATTCTGAAAAGCCGGATCACTGTATAGTAAACTACTGTGCGAAAAACCTCCGGTAGTTAGCAGCCGTATGCGTGCTTTTTCAGAGTTTGTATAGCTAATGCCGGTATTCAGTTCCTTGTTCTGCAACCGCTGACTGGAATAGGTATTATAAAAAATTACGGCACCCGGCAGTCCTCTTTCTGATGGGGCATACGAAACTTTAAACTGTAGCATACTGCTGTCGTTCATCAGAATCCGGGTGCGCGCGGTAAGATCTGCGGACTTTATATCGGAGTTTTCGCGGGTTCGGTCTTCATGGATCGCTCCATTATTAATTTCGTAGGGGTAGCGCCCGTTTGCACTATAGTAATTGAAGTGCAGACTGGAGAAAGAACGTTTACCGGTGGGTACTGCAACATAGAAACCGGGATTTATCGTGCCAAAGGAACCGGCACGGGTGTATGCCTGCCACGAGAGCTTGCCGGGTTTATAATCTTGCTGTGAAGTGATTTCCAGTAATCCGGCAGAAGCATACATGCGGGCAGGTTTAAGACCGGCTGATGCTTCACCAACCGAGAGCTTGATCTGTTCAATATTATGCAACGATACTTTTCCAAGATCAATCTGACCGGTTGCTGCTTCGGTTATCGGTAATCCATCATAAAACACAGCGGTATGGTTAGATCCAAGGCTCCTGATCATTACCGTTTTTAAACCACCTACACCACCAAAGTCTTTTATTACGGCACCCGTAAAGTTGCGCACTGCTTCGGCAATACTGGCAGCAGGAATGGAGGCTATGCGGGCAACCGACAATTGCTGGGCAGGGGCAGGCTGATGCAACAGTGCGTCGGTTCTAACACTCTTTACTTCTACTCCCTCAATGTTTAAAGTGTCAGTTTGCGCTTTCGCGGAATTGACAGAAACTGCCATCAATACCGAAAGGAAATAAAATAACCGCAAAAGCCTGTCAGTGTACATCGCCACAATATTAAAATAATACAATAGGGATGTGGCAATGGCAGTTTCAGATGATGCAAGAGGCAAAAAAGAAACACCGATATGCAGTTCATTCGCCGTAAACCACACAACCCTTTTAATCTATCGGCAGGTCTTCTGACTTGTTCAGGAAATGGCGCCTTCCCATCATCCCGGGCGGGATTTAACGACAGTGGCATAATACCAGAACCAACAATGAACTTACAGCAGCGGGAACTGTTGCCGATTTTCACGGCATTCCCATTTAACCCTCCTGAGAGGGACCAATACGGGGCAAAGATATATTAAAAATTTGATCGTCGTAACAATAAGGCGACAACTTATCAACAGGTTTAATAACACAATGCACAATCATGAACTTCTGTGCTCTTCTGTTTGTTGATTAAATTTACCTTAAGAATCAGGCTTAATTGCTAAAGATCAATACGATATGAAAAAACATATAGCGATGGTGCTGGTAACAGTACTTATGTCGTGCAATAACGATGGTACTTCTTCTCCTCAAAGTAACAATGGTAATGGTTCCCCTGTAGAAACCGGTAAAGCCAATACTGATTACAAACCGGCTTTTGAAGGACAGACACGTGTAGCAGGTGTTAAAACCTCAGCGCCCTTTGAGGGGGTTGTAGTGACGAAGTCATTATCCAATCCGTGGGGTATTGTTTCATTGCCTGATGGCAGATTGCTGATTACAGAAAAAAAGGGAATGATGGTTATAGTGGAGCCTGAAAGCGGAAAGGTAAGCGATCGTATAACCGGTATTCCCGAACCGGACTCCCGTGGACAGGGTGGTTTACTCGGGCTTACCCTGGATCCGGATTTTTCTTCCAACCGTATGGTCTACTGGGTGTTTTCAGAAATAGTAGCTAATGGTAACCATACTTCAGTTGCAAAGGGAAGGTTGTCTGATGATGAAAAAACCATCGAAAATGCTCAGGTAATTTATCGTGCAACACCTGCGCATGATGGTACTGCGCACTTTGGAGGACGAATACTGTTTGACAGGGACGGAAACCTTTTTGTAAGCACAGGTGAACGCTCAGATCTGGAGACCCGCCCACAGGCTCAACAACTTAATTCGGCTCTGGGTAAGATACTTCGGATAACCAAAGATGGCAAAGCGGCTGCAGGAAATCCGTTTGCAGGACAGGCCGATGCACGTCCTGAAATATACAGTTATGGTCACCGTAATACCCAGGGGCTTGCATTTCACCCTGAAACAGGAGACTTATGGAATAACGAATTCGGTCCCCGGGGTGGGGATGAGTTAAATCGTATTAAGGCCGGAGCTAATTACGGCTGGCCTGTAATAACCTATGGTCTGGAATACAGCGGTAAGCCGATTGGCAGCCCACCCATTCAGAAGAAAGAAGGAATGGAACAGCCTGTATATTATTGGGACCCGGTACTTTCGCCCAGTGGAATGACTTTCTATACAGCTGACAACATGACTGAATGGAAAAACAACCTCTTTATTACCGGGTTAAACAGTAACCATATTGCCCGCATTGTTCTGCAGGGTAATAAAGTTACCGGTGAAGAGCGAATACTTGACAAAGAACGACAACGTTTCAGAGACATTACACAGGGAACTGACGGTGCGTTGTATGCAATTACTGATGAAGGGAGATTGTACAGGATTGACAAAAAGTAACTGCTGGTTTTCGTTGTTGCTTCTTTTTACTTTCAGCTTCTCGCTAGTAGGCTATTCGCAGGAAGCCACTAAAGTTCAGGCACAGAAAGCAGACAGCATTTCACAGAACATAGAACTGGAACCTACTGAAATAATAGCATGGTTTAATCCACAGCCTGTTGTAGGGCTAACTGCATCGGCTCAAACGATCTCATCACGTAAACTGGAAGTGCAGAGTACTACAACCCTGTTACCTGCCCTGAATACGGTTGCAGGTATCCGTATGGAAGAACGTTCTCCCGGAAGCTATCGGATAGCAATGCGCGGAAGCTTAATCCGCTCACCTTTCGGTATACGCAACACCAAAGTATACGTGGATGAATTCCCGCTTACAGATGCCGGAGGCAATACCTATCTGAATTTACTTGATCCGGCTTCTATACACGCTATTCATGTAATTAAAGGCCCGGATGGATCGCTTTACGGAGCAAACTCCGGTGGTGTGATACGAATTCAGCCCGGAGGCTTTAATGTGTCAGGGAATAGAGTCTCCCTGCTTTTAAGCGGTGGTTCCTATAGAATGTTTCAGGAACAGTTCTCCCTGCAACGAAAGGTGAGCGATAAATATTCTTTTGCTTTTGACCAATCCTTTACCCGCTCTGAAGGATATCGTGAAAACACTGCACTGAATAAGAGAACGTTTCAAACTGGCCACGAATGGAGTTACTCAAAGAATAATCAATTGCGGTTGCTTGTTTTCTACACAAACATAGAATACCGCACTCCCGGTGGTTTAACGGTGGAACAAATGCACGAAAACCCACAGATGGCAAGACCGGCAACGGTAACATTACCCTCGGCAGCAGAGCAGAAGGCAGGTGTGCACGATAGAACTTTTTTCGGGGGTATTGCACATGAGGCGGCTCTGTCACATAAATTTTCGCATACGGTAAGTCTTTTTGGCTCGCATACCGACTTCGAAAATCCGTTTATAACGAATTATGAATTTCGTAAAGAAAAAAATGCAGGGATCCGTACCTGGTTTCAGTATAAAGATACTATAATAGGGAATTTAAGTTTGCAAATGCAGCTGGGATTTGAGGGCCAAACAGGCAGTTACCGGATAGATAACTACGACAATGAACAGGGCAGAGCAACACAGATACAGGCAATGGATGATCTGACCAATTCTACAGGCAGCTTCTTTTATCGTGCAACGACTGCTTTGCTTCAGCGATGGAGTATAGAGGCTTCTGTTGGTTTGAACAATGCACGAATTAAGAATCATCAGAGATATCCTGTAGTTACCGAAGTATTTCAGACCATAACATTCGGGAGTATTCTTATGCCAAGATTTGCAACCTCTTACCTTCTGAGAGAGGGATTGGCGGTTCGTGGTTCCATATCTAAAGGATATTCACTTCCTGCCATTGCAGAAGTCCGTTCCTCAGATAACACCTTCAATACAGATCTGGAAGCCGAAACAGGTATCAACTATGAGGCAGGCATACGTTGGGAAACAACGGACAGGCGAATAATTACGGATATAAGTCTGTACCATTATATCATGGAAAATGGCATAGTCAGGCAGCTTCGGGAGAATGGGACTGAATACTATATCAATGCAGGTCGCATAAAGCAAAACGGAGCAGAGGTATTTATTTCGGCCTACCTGCTGCCTTTGCAAAATGACCGCTATGTGCGAACACTTAATTTGCAGAC
Organism: uncultured Lentimicrobium sp.; assembly: GCA_964643225.1. Classification (GTDB taxonomy): domain Bacteria; phylum Bacteroidota; class Bacteroidia; order Bacteroidales; family Lentimicrobiaceae; genus Lentimicrobium. The sequence goes on from CAZXQT010000003.1 coordinate 143,671, forward strand.
AGCACTAACCTACAATCATTACCGATTTGGCCGGTATCAGGTAAGCAACGAAGATTATTCGAACAACAAGGTGACGGCTGTCCCAGACCTCGTCTGGACAAATACGCTGCTGATAACTTTGCCCTGGCAAGCAGGACTTAACCTATCGCACAATTATACATCGGATATGCCGTTAAACGATGCCAACACCGTATTCTCCGGTGCTTTTCATCTGGTACAGCTTAAAGCTACCGTTAACATAAAAATCAGCCGGTTACGTCAAATGCAGCTCTTTGCCGGAATAGACAATTTATTAAATGAAAAATACAGTCTCGGAAACGACATCAACGCGTTTGGCAGCAGGTACTTCAATCCGGCACCACCCAGGAACTATTATTTTGGAATAAAGATTACTTAGCTTCAGAAAGAGAGACAGTATCGGGCAGGTAAATCAACGTACCCTAAACGAACCTTCATCGTTCATTCATCGTTCATTCATCGTTCATTCATCGTTCTTTCAGAATGAAGGATACTATAGTGTTACTGTTCGTCATGATCAAATATCCGGCAAGTGTTTTAAAGAAAACATACACCAACTCACCGGACTCCGGATATTCGCTTAGATGTACTTTCTCGCGAATAAAGATTATTATTTCCCTGAAAAGCAGAGGTAGCCCATCTACAAACATCAGGCCTCCTATTACAATCACAGCTATTGTGAGGGTAGTGTCAGGTCTGATATTCAGATCTATGGTATCCTGGTTAAAACCTTTATCAAGTTTAAGTTTGTCGATAAGCCATCCCGGCTTAAATACCAGGTAAAGTAAGATCGCCATATAAACGGCAAGAGCCAGGAGTGATCCCGCAATTGCCAGAATGATCTGCAGAGCACCTTCCTCCTGATAGGTAAGATAACCAACCATAGAGATTATTTGCGGTATAAGAGCGAAGCCGCTAAGAATAAGCCAAATGCCCAATACTTTTATAAGAATGGACCAGAATGTTCTAATTGTCATGTCTTATAATGTTAATCGTGATTTTCATCATTTTCATGCTCCATGCTCTCCGTATCATAATATTCTGTTTTACCGGAACCGGCATCTTTGTCTGAAAGATTATTGCCGTATATGAATGCTGCAAAGGGTACGATAAACCAGATAACAGAAAAGATGGTATGAAAAGCATTTTGACTGGAGTTCTCACCCTCTACATTTTTATAACCTGTAAAGATTGACTGCAGGGTGTTTGCTTTTCTGTGAAATACCAAATCGGTTAATAATCCCGCCAGGTGGATTATAACCAGAATCAGAAATAGGTTGGCCATTACTTCGTGGCCTTCCTCCAATATATCTTCATTGAAAGCCAGGATAGAGCCTGATTCAACAGAGTAAAGCATGTACCCCGAAATACTGCAAAGAATGCCTACTACAAATATACCCAGCATTACCAGCGAAGCAGCCGGGTTATGACCGATGTAGGGTTTGTTATTTCTGAATCCTGTAATAAAAGAAATCTGAGACCTCAGGCTCACCGGGAAATCTGTGAAGTTGGCATATCTGTTTCCTATCAGGCCATACAAAATCCTGAACAGAATCAAAGAGCCAACAAATAATCCAAACGCATAGTGCAGGTTCGGATATTCATCCATGTCACCCAGGATGTAAGCAGAGCAGAATCCAATGGCTAACAGCCAGTGAAATATTCTTATCGAAAGTGTCCAGACTTTTGTTTTCATCGGTTAAGTATCTTTTATACAAATATATAAAAGATATCCCGATTGTTTTAGTGATTTTCTGCTTATTCTTTTAAAAAGTTGTACTGACCGCCACCTTGTTTTAAAATCATAGTTTTGAGAGTTGGATTGAATTCCATGACAATGCCGGCAATTTCAAATCTGAATACATCTTTTTCTGTTGCTTCGAGCGGAAATGCTGACTGTCCGGTTGCCTGAGCAAATAACATGTTATTGCTTATGGTCACTGTAATTTTCATGGGTAGCTGCGCAGATGCATAAATGCCTGTATACTTGTCAAGGTCGGCCGTACTGATCTCATACGATTTAAATTCAGGTATCTCATAGGGTTTATTATAAGCAGCACTCAACACCGCAAGAGAGATGTCGTTGAAATTCATGTTCAGTCCATTAGTTGCCAATGCATAGGAAATATTTTCATCGGGGAAATGAATCATAATAGAACTGAAACCATCTATACCACCCGTATGACCATAACCCGATCTTTCATAAAACGGTATTTGAAACAAACCGATACCATAACCTTCAACAATGGTTTTCATGAGTTCAAGGCTTTCGGTTTTGAGAAGTTTGCCGCTGAATAAAGCGTCAATAAATTTTACCAGATCTGACGTAGTGGAGACTATACCCCCTGCACCCATAGGAATAGACAAGTCTGTTTCGGGCTCAGCCTGCCACGAACTGCTGTATCTGTATGATTGGCATTCATTGTTTCCGGTGTTGATTTTTCCACCGAATCCAGTGTTTGTAAGCCCCAGAGGTTTAACGATCTGTTCCATTAACAGATCAGCATAGGGTTTTTTGTACGTTTTCTCTAGAATGAAACTCAGGAGCACAAAGTTTGAGTTACTGTACTGTGCTTTGCTACCAGGCTCAAAATCACTGCCTGCCTTAGCGATGATCTCTATCATTTCACGCTCACTCTTAGGTTGCGTATTCCATGTGAGGTAATCGGGGTCGTTAGTGAAACTGTGAATTCCGCTTCTGTGTCCAAGCAGATCTTTGATGGTTATTTTTTCCGAGTTTTTGACAGAAGGGAAGTATTTTCGGATTGTCTGCTTCAGTTCCAGCTGTTTATCTTCCACTGCTTTTAATACAAGAACCGTTGTAAAGGTTTTTGAAATCGACCCAATACGGTATCTGGAGTTTTCGTCTGCCTTAATATTATTTTCAACATCAGCAAAACCAACAGCATTAGAATAGATCAGCTCTCCATCTTTTGATACAGCAACACTACCCATGAACTTGTTATTAGCCTGAAGTGCCTGGAAGTAGTTGTCAAGTTTGCTTTTATCAAATGACTGGCTGTATGCGGACAGACTCAGTAAAACAATTAATAACGCGGAATATAGATGTCTGGTCATAATGAAATAGAGTTTGGGGTTTTTAGTTCACCATGCAATTTAGGAAAAATTTCGCTACTGTGCTACCTTTTGGAGGTCGGCAAGTGAAGTGTGTAATGCCAGCTCCATCGATAACATAGTATCCATGCTATCATAAAACACTGATAGCTCATACATGTATTCAGTAAGAGAAATTTCTCCTGTACTGAAGGCTTTTTCCAGCAATGCGGTGTTACTGAATAAAGCAAGCTGGTTGCGAAAATCAGTTACATTATTTTGCAGGGAAACTGTTTTGAGATGAGTTGCTTTTAAACGGTTATAAAATTGTAATCGGGCATCAGTTTCAATGCTTTTCAGGGCAATATTTTTAGCCCTGGCATATTTAACTGTATTTTTATTTTCCCACAGGGGTATGGTTATTCCAACCGTTACACCCCGGTAATCTTCACCCACAACGTTTTCGCTCATATAACCACCGGCCAGTTTTGGTAAACTCATTGCTTTTTGGAGTTTTATCTGCTTTTCTGAAACAGCTGTTTCTTGTTTAATCCATTGCAGTAAAGGATTTTTAACTTCAATTGTTGCATACCATTTTTCAAAATCGGCTGGGATTTCAGGCGAAGCAAAAGTGCTGTCGCTAAAAGCGATACCTATGCCACCGTTAAGCAGGGTTAATTCTGACAAGAGAGCGTTACGTTCTATCTCATTGGCTTGTAATTGCTTTGTTATACTCAGAAAGCTGACCATTGCTTTATTATAATCAAGGATGCTTACATCGCCGTTATGGTACCTGGCAGTATAAGCGTCGGCTACTTTTTTTGCGTTGGCCAGACGTTTATGTAACTCAGCATTTAACGCATTGTGGTACGTGAGCTGAACACATACCAGCCTTGCCTGATGTATAATTTCACTGTGTTGTTTAAGGTACTCCAGTTCTGCCTGATCATTACGAAGTGCAGAGATCTGACCCTTATAGGCATATGCGGTTGGAAAATCGACCGATTGCGTAATACTGAAGTCGGTCCTGTTACCAATTGCAGAAGGACTTCCATACAGATAACCGTATTCTGCTTCGGGATTTGAAGGCAGTATGCCGGTTTTATTTCCTGTTTTTTCCGCGTCGGCATTCTTACGTGATGCCACCAGGGTGGTATTGTTTTTCTCAATTTCTGTTAATACGCGCTCAACACTGCTTTGAGCAAAGAGAATGCTTACCTGTAAAACGAGTGCTGAAAGGAACAATGCTTTTTTCATCGTTTTTCAATTTTAATAATTCCACGATTGTTTAAAATGCTGTACACTATAGGCACAATGTAAATATTGAGAATAGTAGAAGTGAGCAAACCTCCCAAAATTACTTTTGCCATAGGGCTTTGAATTTCGTTTCCTGAAAGATTGCCTTTCAACGCGAGCGGAATAAGTGCAAGCGCAGCGGTAAGAGCGGTCATCAGAATTGCATTCAGACGATCGGAAGAACCTCTGGTTACAGTTTCATGTAGCGATATTCCCTGCAGTTGTAATCTCTGGTAGTTTGAAATGAGCAGTATACCATTACGGGTAGCAATTCCAAAGAGCGTTATAAATCCTATAATTGCCGGAATACTTAAAATGCCGGATGACAACCATATGGCAAACACACCACCAATCAGCGCAAGGGGCAGGTTAAGCAGGATGATGCCTGCCAGTTTAAAGTTCTTAAACTCCTGGTAAAGTAATAAGAAGATTACTATGAGAGAGATGATGGAGGTAAGAAGCAGAGTTCTTGAAGCTTTTGCCTCACTTTCGAATTGCCCGCCGTACTCTATACGGTAACCTTCGGGCAGAGAGACTTTGGTTCTGATGTTACTCTGAATGTCATTTACTACACTGCGCAGATCACGTTCTGCAACATTTGCCGAAATAACTATCTTACGCTGCACATTCTCTCTGCTAATGGAGCTGGGACCGGCAACAGAAACAATTTCGGCAACCTGTTCAAGAGGAACTTTTTTGCCGTCGTATGTATCGATCAGTGAAGTTTTAATACCTTCCAGCGTCTGGGTGTAGTCTTTATTTAAACGAAGTACCAGTTCGAAACTGCGCTGACCTTCGTATATATCAGCGAGCTTTTCTCCGCCAAAAGCGATATCAATAAACTCATTGAACTGCCCTGTGGTTATGCCGTACTGAGCCAGCATGTCGCGATTGGCCTTTATCTGTATCTGTGGAATCTCCACCTGCTGATCGACGTTCACATCTACCAGTCCCTCAATATCAGATATAGCACTTTTAATTTCATTACCCACGGTAAACATTCTGTTCAAATCAGTTCCAAAGAGCTTGATCGCAATATTTGCCCTTGTGCCTGAAAGCATATGGTCAATACGGTGCCCGAGGGGCTGGCCCACGGTAAATGCTATGCCCGGTATTTTTGATAGTTTTTCGCGTACATCGGCGGTAAACTCCTGTTGATTGCGGTCAGTAAGAGTGAAATTAACATCGATCTCGGCACTGTTGGTAGTTTGCGAATGCTCGTCAAGTTCACCCCGGCCGGTTCTTCGTGCAGTACTTGTAACCTCATCAATTGCAAGCAGTTCAGTTTCGACAAGGTTTCCCAGACGGTTACTTTCTTCCAGCGATACTCCTGGCTTGGCAACCACCGATAATGTCAGGGCACCTTCGTTAAATTCGGGCAGGAAGCTACGTCCGAAAGTAGAAAAAATAAGCATTGCTGCAATGAATACTCCAAACACAGAAGATAAAACAATCTTTTTATGGTTCATTGACCATGCAAGCGATCGTTCATAATACCCTGTGAGCCTGAGCACAAGCCATTTTTCTTTCTCATTTCTTGCCAGATAGGTGTCGTTTGAAAGCAGCATTTTCGACAAAAGAGGAGTTAATGTCATAGCAACAATGAGCGAAACAAAGAGTGAAACCACAAATGAAATGCCCAGCGGTTGCAGCATGCGTCCTTCCATCCCTGAAAGGAAAAACAGAGGCAGGAATGCTACAATAATAATCAGGGTGGCGTTCAGGATTGATGCCCTGATTTCTTTAGAAGCTTCGAACACCACAGTAAAAGAGCTTTGCCTTTCATTTTCAGGTTTTGATCTGTTCTGCCGTAGTCGCTTATACACATTCTCTACATCAATAATGGCATCATCAACCAATGCCCCGATTGCAATAGCCATGCCCCCCAGACTCATAGTATTGATATTCAGTCCCAGGTATCTTAAAACCAGAATTGCACCAAGCAGTGATAATGGAATAGCCAAAAGCGAAATCAGTGTAGTACGGAAACTGCCCAGGAACAGAAACAGGATAATTACGACGAATATCGCTCCTTCAATCAACGCATTCTGAACGTTCTTTACCGATGTTTCGATAAAGTCGGCCTGACGGAAAATTCTTGTGTCGAGTTTGACATCGGCAGGCAGTGTCTTTTGCAGGTCGGTGAGGTTGCTTTCAATTCTTCGGGTTACATCGAGGGTATTTGCATGAGGTTGCTTTGATATCGAAATGATTATAGCAGGTTTAGCATTTTCTGAAGCATACCCCATAACAGGGGCACCGCCGATAACTACCTCTGCTACATCGCTAATGCGGATTGGTTTTCCGTTAACTGATTTTATATAACTGCTTCCAAGAACTTCAGGGTCGGAAGTGCGGGCCATACCTCTTACCGTATATTCATTGCCATACTCTCTCAGCACACCTCCGGTTGAATTGGCACTGACAGATCTGCAAACCTCAGCCAACTCTTCCATCGACACATTATAGAAGTTCATTTTCTGCGGATTTGCCAGAACCTGGTACTGCTTATAATCGCCTCCGATAATTGTAACCTGCGAGACACCTCCGGTTGCCAGGATGAGTGGCTTTATGTTCCATTCAGCTATAGTGCGAAGTTCCATCATACTCGTACTGTCGGACTGAATACCGATGAAGAATATTTCGCCCATAACACTCGATTGTGGGGCAAGAGTTGGCTGACCAACGCCAAGCGGCATAGCGGATGATACGCTGATGAGCTTTTCGCTTACTATCTGACGGGCTTTAAAAACATCGGTTCCCCAGTCAAATTCAATCCATACAAAGGAGAAGCCTTGTGCAGAGGATGAACGTACACGACGAACATCGGTAGCACCATTAACAGCCGCTTCAATAGGAAATGTTACCAGCTTTTCTACTTCTTCTGATGCCATTCCATGTGCATCGGTCATTACAACCACTGTGGGGGCTGTAAGGTCAGGGAATACATCTACATCCATGTTTATAGCTGTTCGTACTCCGAAAACCAGAATCACCAGCGAACACAGCAGAATGAGGTATTTATTGTTCAGTGAGAACTTTATAATATTATTTATCATGGCCTTAACGAATTAATGAACATGGCCTGAATGAGCATCGAGCGAACCTGTTGCCTGCGAAAGCTTTATAAGCATTGCTCCCCGGGTAACTATTCGTTCGTCACTGGTAATACCATTGGTGATTTCAGTATTCACTCCATCTGTTCCTCCGATAGAAACTTCTCGTTTCTCAAAGAGCTCGGGAGTAATCTGTACCCAGACAAAAAATACGCCCTGCTCTTCCATCAGTGAGGAGGAAGGAACTATCAGGGTAGCAGGGGCACCGGTATACGATTTCAGAAACAGCTCGACAAAACTGCCGGGAACCAGGTTGCCGTTATTTTCAACCTGAAGTGTAACAGGTAACAGGTAATTATCATCTGTGGCAGATTTGCCGTATGAGAGCACTTTGCCGTTCAATTCTTCCAGCGACCAGGTTTTACTGTTGCCGGTTACCCTGATATTGGCGGTATTTATATTTGCCAGTACAGGTGCATAACGCAAGGGTACTTCTGCATGCAATACCAGTAGTTTATTCTGTGAAATAACGATTACAGGCTGGCCTGCTTCTACATAGGTGCCGTTTTTAACAAAGATCTGTTTTATAAATCCTGACTGGGGGCTGTTTACCGTTTGCCCCGAAGCATTGAAATTACTGCTAAGGTTATCGTAAACGGCTTTCGCATTAAGGTATTCATTTTTAGCTGCAAGCAGATCTTTCTCCGATACTATTCTGTCCTTCGCCAGTTCAACAGCTCTTTCGTAATTGGCAACAGCCTTATCATAATTGCTTTTTGCCTCAGCATATTTAACACCTATATTATTATCGGAGAAACTGCTGCCGCTTACAGTAAAAAGGGACTGTCCGGCTGACACATTACTTCCTTCAAGAACAATGCCTGTATTAAAAAGAACAATACCGTTTGTTTTTGCTGAAATAACCATCTCATTTCCGAGGGCCGATTGCACAATTGCAGTGGTCCTGATTACCTGCCCAAGTGACTCTTGACCGGGTAGTGCCGTTGCGAAATTTGTTTTCCAGGATTGTTCTTTGGTAAATGCAGTAGTATTAGTATGTGATACTTCGCTGCTTTCGGAAGCTTCATGTGCTTCATGATCGTTTGAGAACACTGTAACTGCAGGCACAACCACACTGTAGGTTACGTTCTGGTTGCTGATCTCAAATCGTAATTCACCTGTTCCTGCTGTTTCGGGTTGAATATCGAAACTGTATATTCCCTTTCGGGTAGGTTGTTCAAGGGTTTGTTGTACTGTATTGCCGTTTACTGACAGGGTAACGGATATTTTCCCTTTTTCCAGTGCTTTGAAATCAGGCAGGGTGCTAAAGTGGGCAAGAACATTGGCGGTCTCGCCTGCTATGAAAGCATCTGCTTCGGCAAATAATTCAAAACTTTCTGTGTACGCAGTATATTGAAACTTTATGGCTTCATGCCCTTGATTCTCTGTTTCGTGGTTGTGGTTAGTTGTTTCGTGTTCATCATGGTTGTCATTCTCATGACCAGAAGGAGTGCATGATGCAATTGCACAGGCCATCAGCACACCCAAAATTAGTTTGTAATACATGGGGAATCCGGTTTTTAATTTTTAGAATAAGATACAATGCCTCCATGCTATTTCATGTGGAGCATTAAAGCAGTCAGAAAATGCTAAAAATCAGACCATAGGAGGAGCCCGTAACCCTGCTGATGCTGTTAATTGAGGAGGTATAAAAGGGTTGGGTGCAGGAACAGTTTCTATAGGCCCGGAAACCGGCTGTAAAAAAGAATATTTGAAAGCAAACGGCAGATACAGATCCACAAAGTCATAAATCAAATTGGAATCTCCGTAATCTCCGTTTTCAAGCGTTTTATTTGAAGCGGGAATGACAAACTCCTGTTTGAGCAGACAAACATTGGAAGTGTCACTATCGTTATGGTAATGAATATGCGTAACAGCATGTGCCAGTATTACCAGATAGGCTAGAAGAATCAGACTGACTGCTGCTGTTTTTTTAATCATGCTGCAAAAATAGTCAAATTAATGCTGTCATTTCATAGTAAATAACCTGATTCAGAAGGAATAAGCAACTCCACCCATTACGTTAAACCTATATGACGGATACCCGTTCCAGCGATAATAACGGGCATTGAGAAGGTTATTAAAGTTTAAGAAGGCTGAAAGTACTTTAGTATAGCGATATTCCAAACCCAGACTCAAATCGGCATACCCGTCAAGTTGCTTATCCTGCCAGTTATTATTGTCATTAAGCACCCGGGCGTATTGAGGACCTCTAACTACTACGTCAGCCCGAACAATAATTTTGTTCTGGATCTGATAAAATCCATCAACTCCCAACTGTAGTGATGGCGTGTGATAGGTTTGATTAAGGGTGTCGAGGTTCCATGATTCAAGGGATGCCCAAGCACGCAGCCTGATTCGTTCATTAGTGTGCCAGCTTGCTTCGAAAAGCCCGTTGAGCATGCTGCCGTTATCATATACTACCGTAAACCGGTTATATGGGATCTGAACAGGATCGTTGATAAAGAATGCAGCATTGTCAATTACTCCTGCTTTAAAGCTGGCCGAGAGGTCGATGTTTTCACCAGCCCGTGCTTTTACTCCACCATAAAATACAAACTTTTCGCGTGTATACTGCAAGGGTAATGCAGACAGCACAAAAGGATTAATATCGCTGAGTGCATCGAAGCCTCTCCTGTAGAGACCTCCGGTTATACCTGCATGTACTGTTAAAGCATCGTCTATTAAAGCTAATTTTCCTTCAACAAATGGAAAAAGGTATGCTTTTGATACGGTATCGAACTTAACATTGATATTCAGTCCTGCTTTGATGGAGTATTCATTAAAACTGGTACCAATGGCCGGTTTAAGAGTGATGATGGTATTGCCCTGGCTAAGGTTGGCATCACTGTATGCGATGTGTGTAATACCGGTGGTTAACTCAAGCGACTGGTTGTCAGTAATATCAAGTAATTCGAATACCTTATCGGCTCCTGCATCAAGTGTAAAGGCAGTTTCCCGGGTGTCAAACTTATCGGAGATATTGCTGAATCCTATTCTGGCATAATGGTTTAATCTATCCTTTTCCTTGTAGTTTGATTTAATACCTGCCGATGCATAAATACGTGCAAAACGTTGTTTAAGATCATCGTCGTTGAAAGAATACACGGGTGGGTTGAATTCGCTGGTATCGAATCCGTAATGGTGAACAACATTACGTCTGAAACCTATATTTCCCGAAAGGGTATGCTCACTGAGGAACTTGTTGCCGTATAATTCTACAAGATTCATACTGTTATCAGGTGCAGGGTGATCTTTAATACTGCCCGATGATGAAATATGTTTAATATGCAGGCCCAAATTATGTTCTTTAGAGCGGAGAGAACCGGCGTAGAAGTCAATCAATGGTGTGGTATACGTGCCCAGACCTGCCTTAAGGTAGTTGCGGTATAACTTGCTTAATGGTTCACCTACCAGTCTGACTGCTGCAATGCTTTCTGGTTGCAATGTAACATCAGTCTGCATAGCTTTGTTATCGTAGGTCATGATCGGGAGGGATACTTCCGTTTCGCTTTCGGGCGGATTGATATTGATCTTGTTTGCATCGGGCACCGATGGTTCGAATTCAGCAATGACCGTTACCTCTTCGTTAATATTCTGAGCAACAGCGGTGTGCGTAGTGAATGACAGACCTGTAAGAGTGATCCAGGTGGTAATTATAGAGGAAAAAATGCTGTTTTTCATGTTTTCGCAGATAACTTACTTAATAATTATGCTTTCATCGGCTTCATTGTCAGAGCCCGCCGGCCTGTTCGTATTTTCTGTATCGGTGATAGCTTTCATTTTATCGGTGGCAATTTTACGCAGATCTTCTCCTTCGTAGTTGTCAATAATGCTCTGAATAGTTTGTCTGGCCTGGAAGGTGTTGCCTTGCAATACATAGATGTCTGACAGCAGGATAAAACCTTTTGCAAGCCAGTAGTGATAAGCAGGATAATCGGATGAAAGTCTGAAAACAGTGCTTTCAGATGTTGCATAATCTCGCATATCGAAGGCTATCTGAGCCAGATGGTACAGTGCTTCGGCTCCCTGCGCACCCTTCGATAATTTAACCGTTTCATTAAATGCTGTGCGTGCCTGTTCTGTGCGGCGTAAGTTCAGCGATGCCCGTCCGTTTAACAGCCATGCTTCGGCAGCAAGCGTATTGTCGGTAGCCGGATTGTCAAGCACCCGCTGTGCATACATAATGGTCTGTGCGAAGTTGCCTGTTTCGTAATTACAACGCATCTGACCGACTACAGCGATGGTTATGTTGGTTTTATTTTCTGCGTTTTCTTCGAGCGTTCTGTACATATCGAGTGCTTCAGAAAAGTTCTTTGCTTCAAACAGAAGGGCAGAGGCTCTGAGGGCTGCATTCTCAGTGTAAATATTTCTTGGACGCTGAAGAATGGCGCGATAACTATCAACTGCTCCGGCTTTGTCACCTGATTTTATCTGACAATCGGCTTTAAAGTAGAGTGCATTGAGTGAAAAACTTCCGTCAGGGAATTTCAGCAGATATTGAGTAAAGCCTGGTAATGCTTTCTCGCAGTCTCCGCTCATATATCTGCTCTCTGTAGCACTGTAAAGCAGGGAGTCCTGTTCAGAACGACTAACGTCGGCAAAAGGAACACCTTCAGCGTAAGCGACATACTCATCTACTTTGTTGATGTCGACATAAATATTTCTTATTACCGACAATGCTTCTCTTGCTGCAGGAGTGCTAGGGTAATCGGCAACAACTTTCTTAAGTGTTTCAAGTGCCTGCTTGTCACGTTCTGTATTATAATAGATCAATCCTGCATTGAGCAGTGCATCTTTAACAAAGCTGCTTCGGGGATAATCTTTTATCAGTTTTTGAAAAGCATCAAGCGCATCGTTGTTTTTTCTGAGCAGTTGGTATGTTTTACCCATTTCAAATCGGGCATCGTCAGCATAGGGTGATGCAGGAAAATCAGCTATGAGTTTCTGCAGTGTATTTATTTTTCCGTTATGGTCACCTAAAACGCCCGATGCTACGGAACGACTAAAAAGTGCATAATCTGCATCAGCGGCACGTGCGTTGCCCACCTGTGCATACAGGTCAGATGCCTCGCGGTATTGCCTCAGCATCATGTAACAGTCAGCCTGGCGCAGCCTGGCATCGTTCAGTAAACGCTGGTCAGACGGTTTGGATGAGATAAAATTAGCAAAGGCTTTCTGGGCTTTACTGTAATCGTTTAATTTGAAGTACGAATAACCAAGGTTGTAGTTTGCTGCATTGTAACTGGCATGGCCCTGTGCTGTTGTCAGGTAATCACGATAAGTAGCAGCTGCCTGTGTATAATTACCCATGCGATACTGAGCATCGGCCAGCCAGAATTGTGCTCCCTGTGCAATGGATCGATCTGTTTTATTTTGCAGTGATTTCTGGAATAATGCGGATGCCTGCTGGTAATCGCCTGCCTGAAAGAGTTCTATTCCCCTGAAATAGGTTATTTTCTGATAAATTGCATTCTGCGATGCATTGCGGTTTCTGATCAGTTCGAGCGAATTGAGCGCCTCGGCATAGTTTTTAGTTACCACGTATAAATTGGCAAGGTACGTATATGCTTCATCCCGCCTGCGTGAATCAGGGTATTCTGACAAATATTGCTGTAATGCCTTAATAGCGTCGTTGTATGGATTGTTTGACAATTCAACGGATAGCTTGGCATAATTAAAAAGTGATTCTTCAGCCAGGTCAGTGCGAATGGGGACTTTCCAGGCAGAACTGAAAGCGTTGGATGCAAACTGTTTCTGGTTGGTTTGTAGATAACTTAATCCAAGATGGTACCATGCGTTCTGGGCAAGTGTGTCGTTTTCCGTCGTTACGGATTGAAATTCGGGAATTGCTTTTTTGTACTCTTGCGTGGCATAATAGGCAAATCCCAGAACATAACGATCCTCCCTGGTCATCTTGCTTCGGCTGGTCTGGGCATATTCTTCCATATACTTGATAGCATCTTTGTATTCACCCCGACGGTACTTAACATCTGCTACCAGCCTGAGCATTTCGGTAGTGCGTTTGTTTTTTGTACTTTTCAGATAAGGCTCAGCCATGGTAAGCATCTCATCATAACGGCCCTGAACGTAATAGATCTGAATTATGTAATATGGAACAACCGATTTAAAGGTTTCATCGTTGCGCAGTTTCTCAAAGTCGCGAAGAGCAGTTTCATAATTTCCTGCCTCATACATGAGGTGGGCATAGTAGTAATTTGCAGGCCCTGTGTATTTGGTTTGTTTGTCTTTTATTCTGGCAAAATCGGCAGAAGCCTTATCAATATCTCCAGACTTTAAAAAAGTATACCCTCTTTTAAAAACGAATTCAGCATTTTCTTCCGCATTCATTCCGGAAGGTGATACATGTTGGTAGGCATCAAGGGCACTGCGAAAACTGTTGTTTCGGAAATAAAGGTGCCCTAATTGCAGCCAGACTTCGTTTGAACGGGTGCTGGTAGGATGGTCACTGAGATATTGTTCCAGTGCCACAGCTGCATCGCTATGTTGCAACTGAGCTGCTGAGACTGATCGGTGATAATCTGTTTCAGCATCCGCTTCAGGGGTATATTCCACCATTGGCACGGTGGGTGAATATGCATTACGGGCAGGGCTGTAGTGATGCTTAATATACAGGTCGTGGGCAGCAGTTTTACTTAAATCCTGGTTTTCTGTTAGTTGGCCAAATGCGAAAGGCCGGTTTGCAAGAATTAGCAGAGCAAGGCTTATCATTAGCCTCCAAAGAGATAATCTGTTCATTAGCCAGTAGTTTACAGGGGTAAAATTACGCTATAAGCCAATACAGTCGGCTCCCGGAGTATTGAATTAAGCAGCTTTATTTACAATTTAATAAACTTAACTGTTTTAACTATATTGCCCGGAAGAGTGATTTTTGCAAAATATACTCCGGCCTGCAGATTTGAAACAGGGATCTGGTTGGTGTCTGAATTGCAATTGTTGAGCCGGGCTGTCTGCGTTCCGTTAAGAGAGAATATTGCTATATCTGAAGGCATATGTCCGGGTGTTTTTATATACAGTTGATTGTCTGAACCTTCGTATACGAAGCATTGCTTGTCAAGACCTATATCCTGAACAGCAACCCCGCTGTATTCAAGCATCAAGTCATCAACCTGCAGGGTACTTCCATTATTCTGAGCGGTAGGGACATTATTGGATGATATCAATACAATGTTCATGGTGTCGGGCCAGTCAGGACTGAAATATTCGATTGGAACGGAAAATTCCTGCCAGTTTGTTATAACCCCACCAAAAGATTTGTATGCATAACCCACTGTGTCGGCACTGGTTCCATTCCAGCGTGTAAGTCCAATGCCAATGAATGCAGAGTCAACATTAGAAGGCGTATATTTATAAAAACCTTTTAAAAATTTAGGCAATCCTGAAACAGGTACACCACCGGTAATACTGGCAGTTTGGTTGAGGAAGTCAATAAAAAGCTCGCCCAATGTTACCATACCGGGCATAGTAACCGGTCCAACAAGAAAAATGTTATTGGTTACCGTTGTAATTCGGGCACACGCATTACCTGCATGGGGATTGCTTGTTTGCTGAGTTACAGTTACAAAATTAGTACCCAGAATGTTTTCATTCGATGTATCCCATCCAACAGGATTGCCCCCCGACCAGTTTTCAAAACCGGGATTGGGTATCTCGTTCTGGGCTATTGCAAATGGTGTGTACAGATAGGTAATGAGTAATACTATGAGGGTGTGTAGTTTTGATCTCATATCGGATATATTTGGTGATAAAGATAGTTGAAAAATATATGCAGAGGTAACGAAGAAACCGTATAAAGGTTTAAAGATTAATTGAAAAACGGTACCGGGCAATGCTGTAAGCGGGGTTCTGTGAGCCTTCAACAAGTGAAGGAGCTTCTGCCATTTATCCAGGCGTGGTGTCACCACCATGCTCTAACGGCCTACCCCCCCGGAAAAGAGCGGGCAGCTCCTGACTGTACCCAAAAGTACAGTGCTCCGGGTATATTTGGCCTTTCAGTCCATAAGGTTTACCCGCATACCCTGTTACCAGACTATGCCGTGGGCTCTTACCCCACGTTTTCACCCTTGCCGGCAATTCAAACCACAAAGGTTTAATTTACTTAGGCGGTTATTTTCTGTGGCACTTGCTGTTTCTGCCGGTTACAGAACCTTCCTGTTAGGAAGTATGGTGCCCTGTACTGCCCCGACTTTCCTCTGCGATATTACACGCAGCGACAGAACGCATTGCTTTTACCGTTTTTCAAAGATCTTTATTCGCTTTTCAGCGGAAGATTTCAAAAGAGATTCAAAATCAGTGCCAAAATTAGAATATTTTTTAAAGGGAATTACCATTTGCCTTTTACATCTGTGTATGTCTTTCCACCGGGAAATACAGCAGGTGGACCAAAAAGAGGATTGTAAAGAAAGTCCTCATCGGTAAGCGCATTGAGGAATGCCATCAGATTTTCTTTTTCAGCGGGAGTTAACTGAACACCCCCGGAGGCAGCATGATGCATTAAAGGGTTGATGTATTGCGACATCTGAACGTTATGTGCATAGAAGTTGATTACTTCTTCGAGGGTTTTAAATCTCCCATCGTGCATATAGGGGCCACCCACCGCAATATTGCGCAACGTTGTTGCTTTATAGGCACCGATGTCACCAGGCAGGTTTGTTATGGAATAGCGGTCATCATCCTTCGAAAACCATGTGTCCTTGCCATTATTATAAAAACGATGCGTTGTAAAAAGCGGATTTCCGCTTCCTCCATGGCAATGAAAGCAATCGGCTCCTTCTTCGGTAGTAAAAAGTATAAATCCCTCGAGTTCGTTCGGATTTAGTTGCAGTTCACCACGTAAATAACGGTCGAAACGCGAGTTTCCTGAAACCAGTGTGCGTGTAAACTGGGCAATAGCCAGGGCAATTCGATCAATGGTTACAACCGGAGTGCCAAAAGCTTTACCAAACAGGTCTGGGTATCCGCTAATACCGCTTAATAGTGTTACAATCCTATCTGTATCACCTGCCAGTTCAGAGGTGTCGGTCAGCGTTGCTTTTACAATACGTTCGATACTCCCATCTGTATTCTGTTGCACCGCTCCATTCCATGTATAGCCCTCAGAGTTCCAGACAAGGTTTACCAATGGTAACACAGTATGTTTAGTATGAATACCGGTTATTCCAAAGGGAGTATCCATACCAAACACTTTGTGATCAGGTCCTGGTCTGAAATTGTATTGCTGAACATGGCAGCTGCCACAACTCATGAGCGAATCGGGATGGATTTGCCCGGAGAGCC
Organism: uncultured Lentimicrobium sp.; assembly: GCA_964643225.1. Classification (GTDB taxonomy): domain Bacteria; phylum Bacteroidota; class Bacteroidia; order Bacteroidales; family Lentimicrobiaceae; genus Lentimicrobium. Next base: position 160,452 of record CAZXQT010000003.1, read on the forward strand.
TGCCATCGTAGAACAGGGTGCGACCAAGAGCAATCCCTTCAACGGTTAACGGATTATTGGCAGGAATATTTAAAATGGTCGGGAAAAAAGATGGAACAGTTATATTATACGGCTCTGGTTCGGGATAAGGCTCAGGTTCGTCCTTGCCGGTACATGCAGCAAGCAGGAGCAATATTAGTGACAAAGTCCACAGGAGGTTGTTTCTTTCCATACTTTTGCAGTTTCTTGCTGTTAATAATACAAATCTACGATTTATGGAATTAAAGGTTGGTGACAAAGTGTGTTTTTTGAATGAAAAAGGTGGTGGTGTTGTTTCGAAGTTGATCAGCACATCGCTGGTACATGTTGCAATAGAAGAGGGATTTGAAATTCCTGTACTGGCCAGTGAGCTGGTAAAAGTGGAACCCGGAGGAGTGGCAGATAATCTGTTCTACAGGCCAGTAAAGGCTGCTCCGGATACGAGTAGAACTGATGAGATAAGATCAGAAGTTTCTGGAAATACCGGGAATTCAGGCAGCAGGGACACCAGGTATGAAAGCAGTAAACCTTCAGATAAGACCGATGCAAATCAAGAACCGGTGTTCTCTTCGTCTGACAACAAAATAACCCCGATATATAAGCAGACAGGTTCGGTACTTGGCGAGACCGTATTTATCGCATGGGAGCCTGTTGATCAGCAGTGGCTTCTTACAGGCTCACTAAATATATACCTTGTAAATAATTCACCTTTTGATGTAGTTTATGCATTTTTTATGGAAGAGGTTGATGCCACGTTTGCCGGGGTAGATTATGATGTAATTCCGCCTTATTCGAAAGCGCATATAGAGACTATAACCCGGGAAGATCTGGAGCTGTGGTCGGCAGGTGTGGTTCAAATGCTGTTTTACAGCTCTGAAATGAAAGATTTGTTACAACCGTTACATGCCCGTTTCAGAATAAAGCCTACAAGGTTTTACAAGGAGCAGAGCTACACCGATTTCAGAGTAATAGGTTCAAAAGCGATTGTTGTAAAATTGGGCGACCTGATCAGCCAACGCATTTCTGAGAGCCAGACAGCAATGCAGAGCGCCGATCCACAGGCAAGGCAAAAAATTGAAGCACTGGCACCAAAAGCTTTGATTGACAGACATAATAGCGGTCATAGGGAAGCAGAGGTTGACCTTCATATTTCAGCTTTGCGCGATGACTTTAGCACCATGCCGAATCACGAAATACTACAGTACCAGGTAGAATATTTTGTAAAGATGCTGGAGAGTGCTATATCGCATAATTATCTTAAAGTTGTGTTCATTCACGGAGTAGGTAACGGAGTACTCAAATCTGCAATAATACACAAGATCAGGGATTACGAAAATATCGAACTTCGCAATGCTTCGTTTGCCAGATATGGAAATGGAGCAGTGGAAATACTAATACATTCGTAAAGTTATTATTTCTTTCCGATCAGGGTAATTAGTTCCAGGTCGAATGTAAGACCGACGTATCCGTTTATTTTCCAGCTTTTGTTGGTAGGAATGGCTATACCAAGCGGTAATGCCTGACCCTCTTCAAAACCGCTTTTTAATACTTCATACTCTGCAATGTTAGCTCCGGCATTTATGTGAACCACATCAAAAAGCTTAATATTCGGACCTATGTAGAAGTTCTTAAAGAGGTTATTACCACCAAAGCCGAGGAAAAATCCAACATCATAAGTAAGGGTGCCTTCGGGTTTACTCAGATCTTTTATCATGAAAGTTGCCCCTGTAACAAAATCAAACTCCACATCACTCGAATTCCGGTTATTTATAACATATACGGAAGGATTGTTAACATCTTTTGGAGATAGAACATAATCGGGTGTGCGATAGCCTTTAATGGCGAATCCCTGCACTACACGGGTCTTTTTCTTCTTATTGGTTACCGAAGTATAGCGCGACTCACAGTCTTTTACTTTTAGTTCTGTATATTTGAGTTGTTCGGAGGTTTTAATGAGGCTTTTTTCTTTTTCGAGCAGTTTATTCTGAAGTGTATCGATAAAGCGCGAGGCTTGCTCCCTATCGTTCATTATACGCTGCATTTCGTTTGTACGGGAGACAATATCCCGGTTTTTATCATCGAGATTTTGTTGTAGCAAAATTATTTCGCGCTCTTTACCTTCCAGTCGGCTATCGCGTGCAGAGATCTGACCTTCCAGCTTTACTTTATCAAGTATGGTGCTGTTTACAGCTTCTTTATACAGGCGTTCTTTGTCAAGGAACAATAATTCTTTTTCACGCTGGATGCGCAGTTGTTCCTGCAGGTTGGTGTTTTTCTCTTCCAGATCGGCTGAGAGCTGTTTTATCTTTTCTTCGTTAAGATGAAGTGAATGTTTAACAGCGTTTAAACTATCACGCATTTGCATAATAAGGAGGTCTTTCTCCTGTAAAAGCTTCTGTGTCTGGTATTCTGCAGCAGAATCAGGTACTGAAGTTATCATCAACGAATCGGACTGAGCAAAAGTTTTTGAAACAGAAAACAAGGTGCCGGTCATTACGATAGCCGAGATGATCAGCAATAAAGAAGGTTTAAGGTTCATTAGCAATGTGTTAAGCAGCATAAAAAAAGCCCTGCAAAATTACGGGGCTTTTTGATTTCAAATAACAATTCTGATGCTTATAACGCAGGTTTCATTCCTAAATTATACATAATGAAAGACCAGATATCGGCACTTTCTTCAATAAGCTTTGAAATAGGCTTTCCGGCGCCGTGCCCGGCTTTGGTTTCAATACGTATGAGGGCAGGATTACTGCAGGATTGGGCTGCCTGAAGAGCCGCAGCAAATTTGAAGGAGTGAGCAGGAACCACCCTGTCGTCATGATCGGCTGTAGTAATCAGGGTAGGAGGGTAGCACACTCCTTTTTTCAGATTGTGCAGGGGTGAATATCCCAGCAAATACCTGAACTCCTCTTCGTTATCGCTCGAACCGTAATCGCCTGTCCATGCCCAGCCAATAGTGAACTTATGGAATCTGAGCATATCCATAACTCCTACGGCGGGAAGTGCTACTCCAAATAGATCCGGACGCTGTGTCATACAAGCACCAACAAGCAATCCACCGTTAGACCCTCCGGCAATGGCTATTTTTTTTGCTGAAGTATATTTATTGCTGATAAGGTATTCTGCAGCTCCAATGAAATCATCAAACACATTTTGCTTTTTCAGTTTAGTACCTGCTTCATGCCATTCTTCGCCATATTCGCCTCCGCCACGTAAATTAGCCATGGCAAATATACCTCCGTTTTCGAGCCATACAAGTCTGCTGGCACTGAAGGAAGGAGTGAGGCTAACGTTAAACCCGCCATACCCATACAGGTACACCGGATTATTGCCATCCTTTTTTAATCCTTTTTTATGCACGAGGAACATGGGAACTTTAGTTCCGTCTTTGCTGGTATAGAATACCTGTTCTGATTCGTAAAGGTCACTGTTAAAATCAATCTCTGATTTGTAGAATACCTCCGAATGATTAGTGTTGATGTCGTATTTGTAAATAGTAGACGGGAAAGTGAAAGAAGTAAATGCATAGAAAGCGGTTTTTTCGCCTTCCTTACTGCTAAATCCTCCCATTGTACCAATTCCCGGAAGTTTCATCTGGTGTAGAACTTTTCCGTTATAATCCATTACCAGCACCTTACTGGTGGCATCCTTCATATATTCGGCTATGAATTTCCCTGCTCCAACATTCACACTCTGCAAAACATTTTCTGTTTCAGGAATAATATCTTTCCAATTGCTCCTCACCGGATTATCGATATTTATAGCAATCAGTCTGTACCTGGGAGCATTATCGTTGGTAAGCACATAGATAAGATTGCCCTCATTGTGCACAACACCATATTCAAATTCAAACCCCTCTGCTATTTGTTTAAAGGCTGCTGAAGGGTTTTTAAGGTCCTTAACGTACAATGAATTACCATGAGTGGATTCAGATTCTGAAATGACAAGCAAGCTTTCATCTTCGGTTGTGTACCCTCCGTAATTACGCAAGGGATGTTCATTGCTGGAGTATATTAAGACGTCTTCGCTTTGGGGAGTACCGATTTTATGGTAATATACCTTATGAAACTCGTTTTTGGATGATAATTCACTTTTGCCTTCCGGTTTGTCGTACCTGCTGTAGTAGAATCCATCATCTTTCCATGAAATGCCTGAGAATTTTACCCATTCAAGTTTTTCAGGGAGCAGTTCTTTTGTGTTAACGTCAAGTACATAAATTTCGTTCCAGTCGGAGCCTGCATTTGAAATACTATAGGCGAGGTAATTTCCATCACGTGAAACAGATAAACTACCTAAAGCAACTGTTCCATCGGCTGACATTTTGTTAGGATCAAGAAGTACCTGAGGCTTGTCTTTCAGGCTTTTTTGCACATACAGTATGCTTTGATTCTGAATGCCATCGTTCTTATAAAAAAAATAGTTACCGGCTTCCCTGAAAGGAACCCCATATCTCGGATAATTCCATAATTCTGTGAGACGGTTTTTAAGTTGTGCCCGGAAGGGTATCTGGTTAAAGTAGGTACTGGTTACCTGATTCTGAGCTTCAACCCATGTAGCTGTTTCTTCAGACCTGTCATCTTCCAGCCATCTGTATGGGTCAGCTACGACGGTGCCAAAGTACGTATCTGTAACATCGGTCTTTTTTGTTTCAGGGTAGTTTGGTCCCTGAGCCCCGGCTTGTCCTGTGAAAATTAATCCTGTTACGGCCATTAAAATGATCTTTCTCATGTCTTGTTTTAGTGTAGGGCTTCAAAATTACTAATTAGTAGGTATTTAAAAAAGAAATCTTAAGTTTGCATTATAAATTCACCTTATTGAATATGGCATCATTACGTAAAGTATCTATAACAAGACATGAGCTGTTAGGGTCATCTGAACCTGAAAATTCTGACCAGGGTGTTCTGGTTAATGAAATTGTATACGACAAGGAAGGGAATATAACCGAGAGATTGAATTTCAATAAGGACGGAATACTCGAAGAGCATATCAGGATGACTGTAAGCGATGGAAGAGTGACGGATGAGGTGCTGGAAATTAATGATGTTATTTCGGAAAAGGTACATCGTACATTCGATGTAAAAGGGCGTATTGAAACTGAATTCCGTGAGTATAGCGAAGGTGGCTCCGATACTACTTTCTATAAGTACGAAGGAGACAAGCTGGTCATAAAGCTCATAACAGACAGCGACGGAGAAGAGAGTGAGAAAGATATATTTGAATACGACGGCGATCTCATCAAGCGCGAAGCCAGCTTTAACATGTTCGGAAGCCTGGAAGAAGAAAAGCTCTATGAATACGATGAAGACGGCAAACTTCAGTCTGTAACCGATATATCCTATCATGAGGAACCTCCGGTAAAGACTGTTCTCCTGTATAATGAAAAAGGGAACGTGGAAACCGAAAAGAAGTACGACAGCAAACAGCGTCTTATTGCCCGCACTATAATTGAATACGATAAAGCAGGAAGGCCTGTTCTTTATGAAGAGGAGAATGTGCGGGGTAAAAAGATTACCCGCATGGAGTACGATGAAGCCGGCAATAACTTACTAATGGAAGAAACGGGATACGATAATCAAAGAGTATCGCTTGTAAAACGCACCTTTGACGGTGAAAACCGTCAGTTAACTGCCGAAATTCTCATGGAACCTGATTACAACAGGCAGGGGTATCATTATGCACTTCAGTTTGCATACGAATTTTTCGACTGAATATAAGTTCTGTTAGCCGAAACCCGGTTATTATAGGTTTGAATTATAGCTTTCAGTTTATTCTCCATTGCATGAAACTGTTGTCTTTCAGCTGCAGTATAAGTGCCTGATCCTGATGTGCTGTTTTTAATTTCCCCCGGCGTATGGTAATTGTAAAATTCCACTACTTTTTCTTTGTCATACCGCATTATCCAGGGTTCTTCAATCAGCTGATAAACTCCATTTATATAACTGATTGCGAAATGGCCTGCTGTTGAATCGGTCATATCGTTACCAAATGCAAAATAGGGTTGAGGAAAATCGAGCACTTCGAGAACAGTGGGCATTATATCAATCTGCTGTACACTATACGAGGTTACTTTGCCTGGTTTAATGTTGCCTGCAGGGTCGAAAATAGCTATTGGCACTCTGTACATACCTTCACTTGTGTTGTACTCAGGGTCAATAGCCTGGGCAGAGTGATCGGCAGTAATTACGAAGAGCGTATTTTTAAACCATGTTGTACCGGATGCAGTTTTAAAAAACTTGTCCAGTGCATAATCGGCATAACCTATACTTTCAAGAATTGGCAGGCTGCCTTTAGGAAATTTATCTTTATACCGGGGAGGGACGAGATAAGGATGGTGTGATGAAAGCGTAAAGACAGAGCTGAAGAATGGCTCGGGAACTTTTGTTAGTGAGGCTGCAAAATACTGCAGAAACGGCTCATCCCATATGCCCCAGTGTCCGTCGAAATCTTTGTCGTTATTGTATTCATTTCTGCCGAAATAATGGTCAATACCTGCTACCTGTGCAAAGTTACTGAAACCCATAGTACCGTTATTGCCCCCGTGAAAGAAGGAAGTGTGATACCCCTCCCTCTTCAGCAGCTGCGGAAGACTTTCAATGACATTGCCGGCATATCCTGAACCACTGTAAGGCTGATCCATTAAACTGGGAATTCCTGCAATTATTGCAGGCATAGCTTCGTAACTCTGGGTTCCGTTTGCATACGATCTTTCAAAGACCAGCGACCTGGCCAGAATACTATCCAGATGTGGGGTGTATCCTTTTCCATTGTTCAGAAATCCGCAATACTCCGCTGAAAAACTCTCGAGGATCAGTATTACGACGTTTTTCCGGGAAAATTTGCCGGAATTATCGGGGTAGCGTTCCGGGTTATACAAGGTTGTGAGATATTCTTCTTCAAAATACTTCACCGTCTTAAGTTCTCCCGCGCCTATAGTTTTAATAAGGGAAAAGGGCGTATTTATAACCAGCGGAACCAGTCGCAGGTCTGTGTAGTATGCTGCATCAATGATAGAAACGGGCTTTAATTGTGCTCCTCTTCCGCCAAGGACTAAAAGGCCTGAAACCAGAAGGAAAAGCAAAGACTGATAGACACCATGTAAAGCTGTTGTTTTTACTTTTACTGAAGGTAATAAACGGGGCAGCCATCGCCAGAGAGCAATGACAGATAAGATCCAAATTAGCGCAACATACCAGTAATCGGTTATAAAGCGGGGTATAAGTTTTAGCATTCCGCTGTCGTTGGTAAACATGGTCAGCACCGATACCGCTGAACGTTTGTTAATGAACTCAAAAAACCGGGCATCGGCAAAATTACTCAGCAATGCAATGCTGTTTATGAAGATGAATAAAACTGCATATATGCTTTGGGCGAGGCGGGTGTTCTTATACCTTCCGGGAAGAAGGAAAAGAACAAAGATTATGTTGGTAAAAGCAATGGCTGCTATATCGAACCGGATACCGGCAAGGAAGGCCCACAATATTTCCATTAAGGGCGTTTCACTGAAGTACTCGTAATTCAGCAAATAGAAAAACAGCCTGGATAGGGTGTACAGCAAAAGCAGAAATGCAATGCGTTTAACGAACAGCAGTATGTGTTGCAGGTAATTTGTCATTTCGATTTCTTGAAACGCTGTTTATTTTCGGGAGTCATCTTTTCACAGGCATATTGAAAAATGAGTCTGGGAGAGGTGTCTTTATATGACAGCAAAAATTCTTCCGTTACAGCCTGATGCACTTTCCATGCTTCGCGAAGGAACCAGCCTACTCCCTGATGCACTTCGCGTTCGGGATCTGCCATCAGGGGTTTAATAATCCCGAACAGCTCTGTGGGTGAAGTTTCTTTCAGCTGTTTAATATAAGTCACCGGGACACACCTTCTCTGAAATTTATAAGGTGATTCGATCCAGGGAATGAGGTCGTTTCTGTGAATGATATTTTTCTTTATCAGTTCAGGCAAAAGAAACATTCCGAGGTAATCGGCATGTGCCCAGTTTGAGATACCTGTTTCGAACCATTTCTCCAGCTGTTTGAATTCGGCTTTGGAAGCAGTGTTTGAAAGCATACTGAACAAGATCAGAGCAAAGGAGGTCTCCTCATATTTGCCACTCTCCATAAGCATAGGTGCAACTTCAAATACCACTTCGAATGTAATATCGGATCGCTTTTTCAGCTCAGCTTTTTTAACATCCATTAGTTGTTGCGTAATGCCCCAGGCATTGTATGGGCCTTTAAAGTATCTGCTGTATTTCTTTACCATGTTTTCGTCGGCATGATCTTCGCAGAAGTTGCGCAACTCAAGGAATAATTCGGTGGCAGTTTGATGTAATGGAAGATTTTGTATCATGACCAGGGTGATTAATACAACGAAATTACTAATAATCGGGCTTACTTTAATTTTCAAAAGCAGCTTGTTTTCGCAATTATTTTTGTATAACTTTAGGATATTAATTGTTATAGATTTAATCAGTAACAATTTAAGGAAACAATAATGGCAGAAGACAAAGAAGAAATAAGAAAGCGTGATGAAGAATTGCCGGGATATCCATCGAATCCATCTTCGGAAGATATCTTTTTAAGATATGATCAGGATGAAACAGCAGATCCTGAAAATCCGTATGAGAAGAAAGATCCATTAGAACGATCAACGGATGAGTTTACAGAAGATCTGACACTGGGAGACCTGGATGTTCCAGGAGCAGAACTGGACGATGCTATGGAAAATGTTGGTAACGAAGATGAAGAAAATAACTATTATAGTCTTGGAAGCGACGATAATGATGCTTTGCAGGATGATTCACTACGATAGATAAATATAAAAATACATGTCATGAAAAACGTTCTTATTGCTCTTGATTACGATCCAACTGCTCAGGTTATTGCTGAGACAGGGTATAAACTGGCAAAGCAACTTCAGGCCACTGTTACTTTTTTGCATGTTGTGGCTAATGATGTTTATTATTCGACAAGAGCGTATTCACCTATTATGGGATTTACCGGTTTCACACCGGCTGAACCCGCAGAACTTAGTGACAATCGCCACCTGATTGAAGCAGCGCATAATTACTTAAGCCAAAGCCGGGCACATATTGGCGATCCTTCTGTAAACATTATTGTAAAAGAAGGAGACTTTGCAACCACAATACTTGAAGTTGCTGATGAAATCAAAGCTGATATTTTAGTGCTAGGTTCACACAGCAAACGCTGGCTTGAAAAAGTAATTATGGGAAGTGTTACCGAACAGGTGCTGAAATCAGCTAAAATACCTTTGCTGATAATTCCTACCAGAAAAGAAGATCAGGATTGATCTACTTCTTTGCAGATTTTTCGCTTCTATTTGTGGTTTTCTTTTTTGTTTTCTCTTGTTTACCTTTCTTGGAACTTGGCAGTTCATCATAGAGTTCTTTGGGATCCCGGTCTTCAAGAATACTTATGAATTTGCCATCGCGATAAATCATTCCTTTCATTGTTGTGTACCTTTCTTGTAAAATGTCAACGACAAATAATTAATTCAGATACTACTATTAAATGCTTCCCGGCAATTAAAGGTAGGTTTGTAGGAAGGAGTGCAATAAATCTTCCATTTCGTCCACAAAATTATAGAAAAATACAAAGAAAAACAATATGCATGTGGAAATAAAAATAGAAAGAAGCAATTATTTATTTTGAATCATGGAAGTTGATAATTGTTTTCTTTTTCCAGCGGCCCATCCTGTAATAGGTATAGGAGAACACAGCACCGATGGTCCATGCTATCGGAATTGCCCACCAGATACCGGTAACGCCAATATATTTGGAGAGCACAGCTGCCAGGGGAATACGAATAAACCAAAGAGAGAAAAGAGTTATAAACATAGGTATGAGGGTATCACCGGCGCCGCGCATCACTCCGCCGATAACAAACATAGAAGAGAATATTATGTAAAAGCTGGCAACAATAATGAGATATTCACCACCAATGTCAATAACATACTGGTCTGTTACAAACAGCCGCATCAGAGGTTCTCTTAAGAGAATTATTATGGCAGATGTAAGGAGGGCTACCCATGTAGAGATACTCAGGGTTGCCCTAAGGCCCTGTTTTACTCTATCCATTTTTCGGGCCCCGATATTCTGGCCTACATAGGTTGAAAGCGCCGCTCCAAAATTCATTGCCGGCATAGCTGCCATGCCATCAATGCGTCCTGCAACACTATACGCAGCAATTACATTGGTTCCATAATCGTTTACAATCCGCAATAAAGCAATCATACCGATAGATACGAATGTTTGCTGAAAACCGGTAGGAAGTCCGATACGAATGCTCGATTTAAAGACTTCGCGATCCCATAGCAATTTTCGCCACGACAGATTGATAATAGGATGTGTACGGTTGAGGTATATGATAGAGGTGATAAATGCTCCTGCCTGGGCTATTACAGTTGCAATGGCTGCGCCTTCAATGCCCCATTTGAAGACCACTATAAAAAGTAAATCAAAAAATACATTGGCTATAGTGGAGATAATTAAAAAATAAAGCGGAGTTTTGCTGTCGCCCAAACCTCGCAGAACAGCACTGGTTCCGTTAAAACCAAAAAAGAATATAGAACCGGACAGGTAAATATTCATGTATGCAATTGCCTGAGGAATAAGTTCTTCAGGGAGTTTGATCAATCTGAAAATGGGAGCGCTGAAAAGTATTCCAAGTATAGTTACCAGCAGCGATGAAAAGAACAAGAAAATGTACATTGTATCAATAGTTCGTCTAACCTTATCCAGATTTTTCGAACCATAGTACTGGGCTACAATAATAGTGCTACCTGTTGCAATTCCAATTATGAATGAAACAAGCATGAAGATGATAGGAAAGCTTGCGCCGACAGCTGCCAGTGCTTCCTTGCCCAGAAACTTACCAACAATAATACTGTCGGTGACATTATATATCTGCTGAAAAACATTGCCTATCAGCATAGGCATGGCAAACTTAAAGATCAGTGACCCGGGTTTGCCCTCTGTGAGATCATGCATTAACGATAATTGTTATGTTGCTTCACCCGCTTGTTCTTTCCTTTGTTTTACAAGCTCTTTTGTTGAAAGTAATCCGCAGGCCGCATCAATATCCTGTCCCCGCGATGCCCGAATAGTGGTAACGATACCTTTGGCGTTCAGTGCCTTCTGAAAATCAAGAATAGTGGCTTCATCAGAACCTTCGAGTGGAGTACCAGGGATATTATGGAATCTGATAAGGTTGATACGGCAATTTACTTTATTTAGAATTCTGGCAAGTTCATTAACATGACGACGTGTATCGTTGATGCCTTTGAACATTATATACTCAAAGGATACCCTTCTGTATTTTCCGATTTCATACTGCTGAATTGTCTCTATAACATCTTTAACAGGATAAACATTCTGTATGGGCATCAGCTTTCTGCGCTCCTCATCAAATGGGCTATGCAGACTAACTGCCAGATTGCATTTGCTGGTTTCAAGGAAATGCTGCATTGCCGGAATAATGCCAATAGTGCTGACTGTCACTTTCCTGACACTAATTGCAAAACCATATTCGGCAGTAAGTATCTGCGTACTTTTCATTACCGCATCGGGATTGTCGAAGGGTTCACCCATCCCCATATAGACAATATTGGTAATTTTCGGTCGTTCGGTGATGCTTCGTAGCTGATTAAGAATTTCACCGGTTGTAAGGTGCCCCTGAAAACCCTGCTTACCAGTCATGCAGAAGAGACATCCCATTTTGCATCCTACCTGCGATGACACACAAAGCGTATGGCGGTCGCCATCAGGAATATACGCTGCTTCGATAAATTTACCGTTGCCTGCCCTGAAAAGGTATTTCTTTGTACCATCAACGCTTTCGCTTACAGATATAGGGGCGGAAACTCCCAACTCATAATTTTCACTAAGGATCGCACGGGTTTTCTTTGAAACATTCGACATCTCATCAAAAGATGTAATACCCGTTTTGTATAACCAATAGGCAATCTGACCACCGGTATATGAAGGTAGTGCGAGATCTGCAGCGAGTGCGGTAAGTTCTTCCCTTGTTTTACCAAATAAGGGCTCTTTGGTATTGAGCATAATAGTTATCAGAAATAAATTTCGGATATAATGTTATCAAAAGGTATGCCTTTTTCGATGAGTATGTCTCTGGCATCAACCACCATTTCGGCAGAGCCGCAAAGATAATACTTTTCATTGGTCGGTAATGCAGGATGCTCTTTGAGGTATTGGGTTATGCGCCCATGGTAGATATCGTCACTGTATTCACGTGAACAACAGCGTATATAATTTTCCTGCAGCTCTGCTTTAAACATTTCTTCAAAATAAAAGCTCTGCAGGTTTCGGCCACCATGAATCAGTTTTTTATTTTTAAATAGTCCTGTTCGGAACATACTGGCAAAAGGAGCTATTCCGGTACCTGAAGCAATCCACCAGGCTGGGTCACCTGATCCGGCAAACGCCCCAAAAGGTTCGCTTACCCAAAGGTTATCGGCTGTATTAAGCTGTGCCATCCAGGGCGTAAGTTTCCCATCGGGGTTAATTTTGTAGAGTATATCGACCTCATTGTCCAGCTCACCACTGGCTATCGAATATAAACGTGCTTCATCTGTTTCATGAGCACTAAGTCCAACAACCTGACCTGCCGTGAAGTCCCATGGTCTTGCAAAAGATAACACAAATACATTGGGAGATATCTCGCGTTGGCGTAATACCTTAATTTTAGAGAGTTTAAGTTTGGTTTTCATTAAATATTCTGAATTTTAAAGACTCGCATTTTTTGAATTTCTGATAAACATTGTAAAAGGGTATTTGTTTGGCACATATTATTGAAGGTAATTACTTATTTTAGCCGCATGGAACCTAATAAAATAATGCATTCTGATGCTTTGGCGGCAAATCTTGAAGAAACCAGAACCGACAAGATAAATATACCGGCACACCATCAGGATTTTATCAATATATCTAAATCTTATTATTCTATTAACAATCGTGCAAACGATTGCATTAAGGAGTTCAATCATCCATATTCGAATAGTGGCTATATTATAGGGCAGCTCAGAACCATTAGTCTGGGTGATTTCTGGTTTTATGAAAAGCAGACCGATCCTGTTGTATGGGATGTTATTACAGAACTATATGAAAAACTGATCTTACGTCAGCTGACTGATCTGCAGGAAGAAGACCTGGTGCACACTCTTCTGGAATTTTTCGAAAAATTATCTGGCTCCAGTGCAATTAATCCGTCACTGACGGGTAAGATATTAAAAATGCTGGAATTGTCTTTAGCTGAAAAGCCTGGTGCACTTATCCATAATACCGGTTTTCTTGTGAAGACATTTGCTTCTGCAGCCTGGCAGGATAATTTACTGCAAGAGAAAGCTAGGGCAGTTACTGCAGATGCTTTGCTTGCCAATGCGCGCTATTGGAGAGAAACAGCCCATGTGGAACAATGGCTGGCTGAACGAAACAAGCTTTTCAGTTCGCAAAGCAGAGAAAGGTTTGCTGCGATAGGTGAATCGTATTACATGGAAATTGAAGAGCGAATAAAAAAGGCAACTGATTGGAATGCACTTTCACAGGTTCCGACATTCAGCGACATATCTTTTCACATCAGGCAGCTACACCATTCCTTTACACGTTTTCACGAAAAGTTTTATTACCTCATTTATTTGCTACACCTTGAAGGGATGCAAAATCAAAAAGAGGTGCTGATGCGTGATTTTAATACACTACTAAGAAACATCAAAACCGAACTTACCCATGATGAGGTTTTCGGTTTTCTTGATAATATATTTAAACTATTCGGTGACCTTAAAGCTACTAATGCGGGTACTGTGCTGGACAGCATCCTCATTTTGGGGAAAGAAATCTTCAGAACAGAAAATCAAAACCACATTGCTCACTTTGAAAAACTACTTATACGGTATGGTTTTATCGGACCCGGCATAGTATACGTAAGTGACGACTGGCAACTTAATGTGAACGAGTTTCATATCAAGAACATAAGGGTTTGGATGGAACTTATAGAATATTCGCCAACCGCTTTCAGAGATTTGCTTTCTGCTTTGATCATTAATCTGAGGCTGGGGGGAGTATTTGTTTCGGATACTGACCTGTTTCAACGTGACGTAACTGCCCTGTTGAATGCCGATATTAATCCGATATTTAAACAGATAAAGCAGCTGGCAAGAGTATTCCCGGTTTATTTCAATGAAATAGGCGCAGAAGGAGAATTGCGGGAAGTTACCACTGCCATGGATGAGCTGTCGCACCGTAACGACCGTTTGATTCATTTCCTGCGAAAGCAGGTACATACTGAAAGTAATAACACACATATTGAACTGACCAGAAGCATAATACATTACTGGTACGATGGTAACACGCAAAAACTGTTTAACCTGCTGCCTGATGATGTTAAGCTGTCGATTTCTCTTGACTCCAGATGGTTTTCTCCCATAAATGAATTGATGCAGGCACTTAGCGCTCAGACTAATTATATGCCTGATGCACTGATGGAACTCTCTTCGGAGAGGATTAAGAAGGAAATTGATGCAATACCTATAGATAACCATCTTGATAAACAAAGGTTATACTACATCTTCAGACTGGTGGAGTTGCTAAGAGAGAAATATTCTTTCAACACGGTTAATCTTGGCAACCTGATGCGTAAGTTCAACTTCTTTCATCCGAATGAGATAGACCAATTATTGGGTATGCTTGAAAGGGGCAATGCTGACAGAGCTTTACGACAGGTTTACATTTTTATGCGAAGGCTTAACAATGTGATCATGAATGAAAAGAAGTCGGAAGGCTGGGAAGACATATACCATAAGCGTCACATTGCCATTGGCATTCCAAGTATGTATGGCAAATACAGGGAGCCAAAGTTTGAAGCACTGGGTCTTTCATTCAGGCTCGAGAAAGTAGCTGCCCGAATGATGCAACAGCTTATTAGCACCATAAATCTTGATTACATTACAGGTAAAACTCTCAGGCGAATACATATTGTTTTTGAGCTTTTCAGGCAGGGCCTGGAAATTGACGGAATAAGTGACCAGGGCTTTAACTCGAACCTTAAGATGTTCAGGTACAGTCTTAATTCAGCCAGTTTTTCGGTTGGGCAGTATATTAACATACTGCAATTCATGCTTAACAGTGTGCGCGAGATCATTAATAAGTACTTCCTCAGAGTGTATGACAGGCAGCTAAAAGTAGTAATACCTCAGTTGTTTCCGCAGGAAGCTAAAGGCGATGGGATAACAGGAAAGCAATTTCTGATGCGCAAATCAGAGCAGTTTTATCGCGAAATGTTATCATCGGCTTTTATGGTTCAGGAGCTGGATAATTTCCTTGTCAGGATTCTGGGTACATTCAGACAGATGGTTGACAGTTATCCGGAAAGTACCCTGTCTAGTATCATGTCGTATAATACTGATCTGGTAGTATCACCACTCTATAGAGAAACGCCCGAAATGGATAACCAGATATTTCTGGGTTCCAAGGCATACTTCCTTAAAAAGTTGCTGCTTTTGGGTTTCCCGATCCCACCGGGTTTTGTTTTTACAACGGAGGTTTTCAGGCGGAGGGATGCCATATTCCAGAACCCATACATGGAGAAGGAATTTGAACAGATGATCAGGCGCCATGTAACAAGTCTGGAGAAGATCACCGGCCAGCAGTTTGGTAATCCCAATAATCCGCTCATGCTTTCGGTTCGTTCAGGTACAGCTATTTCTATGCCGGGAGCCATGAATACATACCTCAATGTGGGATTGAACGATCAGATAGTGGAAACACTCAGCAAGCAACATAACTTTGGATGGACATCTTGGGATTGTTACCGACGTTTTCTGCAAAGCTGGGCTATGGCCTTCGGAGTCTCAAGAGATGAATTCGACAAGATCATGATTGAATTCAAAACCACATACAATGTTAAACAGAAGCTCGATTTTACGCCTAAACAGATGCGGGAAATAGCATTTGCCTATAAAGACGTTCTGCTCAAATATAATATTCACTTTAAAGAAGAACCCTACGATCAGTTAAAGCAGGTTATCTTTAATGTTTTTGAATCGTGGTACAGTGAAAGAGCGAAAGTCTACCGCGATCATCTCCAGATTGCCGATCAGTGGGGAACTGCTGTTATAGTGCAAAAAATGGTACTGGGTAATCTGCACAGAACATCAGGTACAGGTGTTCTTTTTACCCATGCTCCCGATGTGGAAAAACCGGGTATTCATATATACGGTGATTTTACTTTGTGCAGTCAGGGTGAGGATATAGTTGCAGGTCTGGTAAATCCTATGCCGGTGACAGAAAGGCAGAGAAAAAAACTATTTGGAGGAGTTTCTGTATCGCTAGAGAAATCGTTCCCTGGTATTTATAAAAAAATACAGGGTATTGCTGAATCTTTAACGGAGGAACACGGATTTAGTCACCAGGAAATTGAATTTACATTCGAAAGTGATAATCCGGATGATCTGTATATTTTGCAAACGCGTGATCAGGATATACGTAAACCTGATCTGAGCTATGTATTTGATGTAAAATCGTCGGAACTAAAACTGGTTGGCAGGGGCATTGGATTAGGCAGAGGTGTAATGAACGGTATTCTTGCTTTTGATATGGAAGATCTGAACAAATACAAGGAGTTATCCGACAATAAAATACTTGTACGACCCGATACTGTTCCTGATGATATAGGGATGATTTTCGAATGCAACGGATTGATAACTGCCAGGGGAGGCGCAACATCGCATGCTGCTGTTACCGCCTCACGCCTTGAAAAGACATGTGTTGTTAACTGTACTGATTTAATTGTGAATGAAATAGATAAAGTATGTACCATCAATGGTCATACTCTGAAGTCGGGCGATAAAATAGCCATTGATGGTAACCTGGGTAACATATATCTTGGTAATTATAAAATCAAACTTACAGAGGCCGGTTGAGAAGTGTTTTTGAAAGTGAAAAATTCATGAATATAACACAATATAATGCATTTAAATTATGGAACGATTACATGGAAAAAACTTGCTGGGAATTAATGGGGCCGGCAGGATCGGAAAATTAACGATCTGGAATCATTTATTAAATAAGCACTTTGGTGGCCTTGTGGTAAATGTAGGCAGAGGGGTCGGCAAAAACCTCGATGCACTCCTGCACAATGTTACCAATGACTCAACCTATGGTTCGCTTTCAAAATTTTTGAATGGACATAGTGGAAAAAAAGTTGATATTTCGATCATTGACAGTGCTCAGAATCTGGTAGAGATAAATGGCATGCCTGTAAAGTTCCTGATGAATGCCAGAAATCCTAAAGATATTAGCTGGTCTGCAGAGCAGGTTCGTCTTGTAGTGGATTGTACCGGTGCATTTCTTGATCCAACGGTTCCTGCCGATAGTGCAAAGGGGAGTTTGCGTGGTCACCTGGAGGCAGGAGCAGATAAAGTATTGGCAAGTGCCCCTTTTAAAATTAAAGACTCAACCCAGAAAATGCCTTCCGATGCATCGATGATGGTTTATGGTATTAACCATCTGGACTTTGATGCCCGAAAACATCATGTAATTTCGGCGGCGAGCTGCACAACCACAGGACTTTCGCATATGATGCTGCCCCTGCTTGAGCGACCGGAAACAGCAAATATCTTAACCGCCAGCATGTCGACCATACATGCTTCAACAAGCACCCAGAGTATTCTCGATGCAGTTCCATCGACTGGGACATCTGACTTACGAAAAAGCAGATCTGTTTTCAATAACATCATAATTACCTCTACAGGAGCTGCCAAAGCACTGGAGAAAATTATCCCGGAAGTTCAAAAAATAGGTTTTATGGCAGATTCTGTGCGTATACCCATCAATACAGCAAGTCTCATAATACTTAATATTACATTCCAGTCACCACTTAACGATATTGGTGAGCCGGTAATTACCCGGGAGTATCTGAATCAGATTTATAAAGAAACTTCAGAAGGTCCCGGAGCAGGAATGCTGGAATACAGTGAAGAACAAAATGTTTCGGCCGATATGATAGGCAGAAGAGCTGCTGTAGTGATTGAAGGTGTCGAAACACATACCCGTACAGGCTTCATGGCTGTTAATCCAAATCTTTTGCAGAATTTTGGAATCAAACTGGAACAGGATATAATGATACCCGTTTGCCATGCAAAGATATTCGGATGGTATGACAACGAATTCGGAAGTTATGTCAATATGCTTGGTAAGTTAACCGAGTACATTGATAAAAAAATGTAATCCTGACCTATCAATCAAGAGTCCATTTTACACCTATAGTGGGGTAAGCTTTAAAACCTTTGATGTTGCCAAAATTGTTGGTTAATTTCACTTCACTACCTGCTGACCAGTGTTTGTTGAAATTATACCAGAGTTGAGGTTCTGCATAAAAGCTGTATTTAGAGGTTGCCCCATTTTCGTAAGCAAAATCTTCTCTCCAGAAGTCGCCATATCCAAGGAAGCTTACTCTGTTTTTGAGAAAATTTAAATACCATACTCCAGTAATCTGGAACGAATTGTTGTGCTTATCGCGGATGTATTTATACAGCAATTGTATAGTAAAGCCCTTACTATAGGTGGAATCGTTCACAGCATATTCAGCTCCCAATAGCCAGGCATCGTCAAACTGAACTACACCCGTTGTAACGTTTTCTTTCCACTGCATAAAACCACCGTTGTACTCAGCATGCAATGCAAAGGGGCTCCTGCCAATATTGAGTGTACGCGATAATTCAAGGTAAGCTGAGCTCACACCATGCACATCACCGATGTCGTAATCCATGTCTATAAAAAAGAAAGTATAACCCAGTTTATCCGGATTGAACGACTCTATAGTGGATGTAAAGTATTGTCGATCGTTTGTATAATTGTAATGTAACTGGATATTCTGAGCCAGGGATTTTTGGCTGGTCAGCATTGCTGAAAGGAATAAGCCAAGCGAAAGATACAGGCAGATTTTTTTCATTGTTTTTCAAGTAGTTGTTGCAGATAGTGTGACCGGATATTAAATAGTTTGCGTAATTGATTTACCTTACTAATTACTTCAGGTAAAGGTAATTGTACACCGGAGGCCGGTGCTTTTCTTTTGACTGCTGAAATTATCAGATTTTTAGGAGTATGTTCGGTTGCAATAAATTCGGCAATATTGGTTTTATAACCATAAGCCTCCAGGAGTAAGGCCCTGATAGTATCGGTCAGAATTTCGGCCTGGCGTTCTGCAAGAATTCCAAACTGGGTTATTTCTGAAAGTATGCCTTCAGTTTCCATTTCGCGCCGCACCTGTTTATGGCAACAAGGTGAACAAAGAATAACCTGTGTGCCGGCAGTTATCCCTTTGAATATAGCATCATCCGTAGCCGTATCACAGGCATGCAGTGCAATCAGAACATCGGGAGATACTATTCCGGCAGTTGCTATTTCTCCTTGTTTAAATTGCAGGGACGAGAAGCCCGACAAGTCAGCTATCCGGTTGCATTTTTCAACGAGTTCAGGTCTTAATTCAATCCCTGTCATGTTGACTTTTTTGCCCTTTGAAACGAGATAGTCGTAAAGGGAAAATGTGAGATAACCCTTACCTGAACCCATATCGGCAATTGTCAGGTCATCAGGCAGTGCAGCATTTTTTAGCACACCTTCAACAATTTCTATATACTTGTTAATTTGCCGGTATTTATCCTGCATATCGGGCTTGATGTCGCCCTGGGTGTTCATGATACCCAATTGTTCGAGATAGATTTTGTAGCCGGCACCCAGTTTTCGCTCTTTAACCTTATCGTGACTAAGTGTCGGCACCTCTGTTTTTGAGGGAGGCAGTTCAAAAAGGACAGAATTACCTTTTTTATTTGTTATAAGCTGGTAGTCGTTGACTATTGTTGCAAGAAACGCCTGATTGAAATTTTCGGTAAGCAGTGTTTCTGTTTCTGCATATGCTTCTTCCGGAGGGTAGTTCTTTGTTATGTCTTTTGTCTTATGTCTGTATACAAATGACAGCATAATGGTGTCACGGATAATGACAGGTTTTATAAATACACTTTTTAGATCATTGGCTGTGTTTCTGGCATTACTCAGAGTTATTTTCACTAATGTGTTGTTCCGGATACTTCTCCGGAAGTTATCCATGAAACTGAAAATAGGATTGTCTTTTGTTTTCATAGGCTGAAAATAACGGAATTTCATTAAGGTAAATCTGGCAAATGATTACCCGTGCATGCTTATTTGCTCCAAAGCGGGGATATTAGTGAGAACAATATTCTTGTCTTCAAGCCTTACAAGAATGTCGCGTTCAAAGGCCCGAAGTAACTTTACCGTACTTTCTACAGACAGACCGGCAAATTCAGCAAGGTCTCTCCTGCTTAAAAGCTGGAATATTTGCTGATCGCCCTGTTGGCGGAACAGATAAAGCAATGCTGCTGCAAGGCGGCCATTCATCTGCTTATTCATCAGGCTGTTTATGGAAGAATACAGTTTCGTATTCTGTTGGCAATACCTGTTAATAATACTATAGGCAAACTGGCCATTTGATTTTACCAGACTGGTGATTGCTTCCTTTTCAATGAGGCATGCGGTTGTATCACCCAATGCTACAACAGAATAGTCGTAGATGTTTTTTTGAAATGCGACAGATAAGCCGACAAAATCGCCCGCCCTTACCAACTGCAGATTGTAGTTTTTACCGGCATCGCCTTCTATATATTGTTTAGCAATACCATCAATAATGAAGAGAACACTTGAAGCAAATGTACCTTGTTTAGTAAGGTTTTCTCCTTTATGAAACAGTACTCTGGTTTTACTTGAACCTACCAGTAAAAGTTCTTCGGGTAAGAGACTTTTGAAGCAGGGAGCTTCCAGATTATCGATGGTGCAATCATCAGTGATTAAGTAGGTTTTCATGAACTGCAAAATTATCATTTTCCTTGATTTGTTTCACCTGACTGAAATTCAGGTAAAGCATCTATTTGCATAATTGGTTCTATGTCAATAAAAAAGTTGTGCAATCTTAATTCTGAAGAAGGATACAACGCGGCCCTTTGGATTAAATGCCGTTAAATGGGGCTGTAACTTTGCAATGTTGAATTAAAATGAAATAAGACGCACGATTTAAATCAAATAAATTAATCACAATAAAATTACAGCTATGTTATTTACCAATTTGCACCATTTATATACAGCCGCGGATCATAAGAAGTTAATAAGTGAAAACGAAAACGTTATGGTATGTTGTGGACGAATGGGTCCGATGTGTATCCCTGTATACGGAATCATGGAAGAACTTCAGGAAGAGTATAAGCATGTTAAGTTTGCAGATATGGAATTCGATAATCCGGAAGCTTATGTAATTAGAGATGTTCCGGAAGTTCGCGGATTTATGGGTATTCCGTTCACTATGTATTATAAGAACGGTAGGCTGGTAAAAGCTACTTCGAGTATACAGAGTATGGGACAGGTAAGGTCAATTCTGGATAAGGAATTTGCAATAGCAGAAGCCGTTTAAGTATGAATAGCAGTACCCATTATGATGCTGTTATTGTTGGTGGCGGGCCTGCCGGGTTAACAGCAGCAATTTATCTTTCACGCTCAAAATTTAAAACGTTACTGGTGAGCGAGGGAATGCTGGGGGGACAAATGGTACTCACGCATGAAATAGCAAACTATCCGGGGGTAGAGAACATTTCAGGATATCAGCTGTCGTCGGTGATGAAAAATCAGGCGAAGAAGTTTGGTGCGGTTCTGAAATCCAATATCCAGATAAAATCAGTGAATATTAATACACCTGTAAAAGAGGTAGTGCTTATGAACGGAGAGCGATACACCGGTACGACCATTCTGCTCACTCCAGGAGGCAGGTCGCGAACGCTGGGGGTAGAAGGGGAAGCTGATTTTAAGGGCAGAGGTGTTTCGTATTGTGCTACCTGCGATGGCGATTTCTTTACCGGTAAGGAAATTTTTGTTGTTGGTGGAGGTAATTCAGCGCTTGAAGAGGCTGTATCGTTAACAAAGTATGCCAGTAAAGTTACCATAGTACACCAGTTTGATACCTTCCAGGCATTTCCGCATGCTATAGAGGCTGCCAGAAAAAATGACCGGATAGAATTTATGATGCAGTCGGCAATAGTGAAATTTAACGGAGGTGAAAAGCTGGAGAGTGTTGATGTAAAAGATCTGATTACCGGAAATATAAGAACCTATAAAACCGACGGGACTTTCATTTTTATCGGATATGTTCCCAATACGGAGTTCCTGAAAGGTATGCTTACATTGAACCAACGCGATGAGATAGAAGTAAATGCAGATATGGAAACAAGCATTGCAGGGGTATATGCTGCGGGAGATTCCATAGCCAAACGTTACAGACAAGTTACAACAGCTGTTGGAGATGCAACCATAGCAGCTCTGGCTGCTGCTGAATATGTTACTAAACAGAAAGAATATGCCGTTGTGTATCATTAATGAACAGCCTTTGAACATAAGTGAACATGAATTAATACGTATATTATTGATTTGTTGATAAATACGATTGGCATCCCTTTTGAATATAATAGCAGGACTAAACCCTGCTATTATGTTTTTTAACTACCTGAGGCTCGTGTTGAGGGACGTTAAGCGAATTCCCGGTTACTATATTACTAATGTAAGCAGTCTGGCAATGGGCCTCACTGCCTGTCTGTTGATAACCGGCTATGTGCAATTTCACAGGAGCTTTGACAAGCAGTCTGACAAATACGCTGACACCTATCGTATTCAGTATAACAGGTGGGGTGAGAACGACGACCTCGTTCAGTTCGCAAGTGCATCACCTACTATTGGACCTGCAATTAAAGCTAATTTCCCCGAAACCCAGTCTTTTGCACGTGCCTATAAAGCAGAAGGAGTTTTCTATAATAACGACAGGTTTTTTAAAGAAGAGAAAGTATTTCTGTCCGAATCATCCATTTTCGAAATACTTGGTATTAAGATTCTGGCCGGAGATTCAAAACATTGCCTTGACGATGGTGCCTCGGTAGTGTTATCTGAGAGCACGGCCAGAAAATATTTCGGGAGTAAGGAGGCGGTTGGGCAAAGGCTGAATATGAACAAGCAAAGAAATCTCCTTGTGACTGCAGTGTTTGAAGACCTGCCACTTAACATGCATATGAAGGCAGACATGTTTCTGTCTCTGAGCAACTGGATGCAGCGCGATCCGACTGTTTTTACCTCTGGCTGGTTTTACAGCGGCTTTTATACCTATGTTAAATTCAGGACCGGGACAGATGCTGACCTCATAAATAAGGGGATTGCAGATTATATTGAAAAGGAGTTTGGAAAAGATCTGAGGGAATACAAGATGGGAATGTCGTTTAAACTTCAACCACTTGCCGATATTCATCTTAACTCTCACTACATGCATGAACTGGAAGCTAATGGTGACCGGAATTCTGTAACCCTTTTATCGGTCGTAGGATGGTTTGTATTAATTATTGCCTGGGTTAATTTCTTCAATTTAACCACTATTATCACATTGAAAAAGCAGCGTGAAATTGCCATCAGGAAAACAACCGGAGCTTCCCGGTTCGACCTGACTGTTCAATTGCTTGTATGGTCGGCATGTGTTAATGCAGCTGCAGTTATACTTTCACTTGGCCTTTTTGATCTAGTGCAGCCGGTTTTTCAGCAACTAACCGGCATACCTGCTAACGCGCCTGTATGGAAAGAGCCCTGGTTTTACCAGATTATTGTAGTTGGATTTTTAGCAGGGACTTTCTCGGCAATACTTTTTTCACTTACAGGGGTATATTCTTCCAAAGTATTTGCGAATTTGAAGGGAAGCAGAAGTTCGGACAGGAGTGGAATATTACTAAAAAAAGGTCTTATAACATTACAGTTTACCATTGGTATAGCCCTTTTTGCTGCGACCCTCGGTGTATTCTTTCAATACTATTTTGTAAGTAGTAAGAATCCGGGTTTTGATCTCGATAATATTCTGGTAATCAATGCACCGATAGTGGGGGATGAAACGCTTACCAGCAAGTACAATGTATTTGTGAAAGAGATACAAACAATGCCCGAGATCAAAGGCTGTGCTTTTTCTTCGGTAATACCCGGACAGTCTAATATGTTTAACAGGGGTGGTATATACAGATATGGCACCAGTGAAAAAGATTCAAAGAATTACAGGGTAACGGAAGCCGGTGCCGGTTTTTTTGATACCTACAAAATTCAGTTCCTTTCGGGAGAAGGATTTACCGGGATTGATTCAGTTGACGCCCATCGGATAGTTATTAATGCATGTGCCTCTTCTAATCTTGGATTTTCAAATGCAACTGATGCCATTGGTAATAAGGTAATGCTGGAAGGCAGGCCCTATCTGGTATCGGGTGTTATAATCGATTTTTATCAACGATCTCCCAAAGAAGCAATTGAGCCACAGATATTCAGGTTGCCCCAGCGTCATCAGGGTAAGTTTTCTGTAAACCTGGGAAACCTGAGAATGGAAGATGTGGTAAAAAAAGCTGAAAGCAAGTTTGAGGACCTGTTTCCGCAAAATCCGTTTAATGCTTACATGCTCAAAGGATACTATGCACAGCAGTTTGACCAGGAAAGACAATATACTGTAGTATTTATGCTGTTTTCGGCTTTGGTAGTGTTTATGATAATTTTAGGACTTATCGGGCTTGCTGCCTATGCGGCTGAGCAGCGAAAAAAAGAGATTGGTATACGAAAAACACTTGGCGCTTCTTCGTCGTGGCTGTTTTACCTGTTTTTTAAAGATTACATTTTATTAAGTGTTATTGCTGCACTTATAGCACTGCCGGTTTTTCATTATAATTACCTTGAGTGGCTGGCCGGGTATGCAGTGCAACTTAGTCCGCACTGGTGGTTTTACGCGATTCCTGTTATACTTCTGTTATTTATTGCTACAATAACTGTCTGGGTGCAGTCTAAAAGAATTATACACCTTAATCCGGTCGAAAATCTGAAGTACGAATAGTACGTGTTTGTGGTGGGAGGTCATCTTGAAAGAGATGACCTCTTTGCTTACATTATGTGATAGTTTAATGATCAGTGCTGTTCTTTAAGTATAAGCCGCAGAGACGAATCGCGTGTAAAAAACAGGAATGCCCAGTTTATAAAGATTACCATTTTATTACGCACACTCAGAATAAGCATAAGGTGCAGAAACATCCATACAAACCATGCGAAGAAACCCTGGAACCGCCAGAAAGGTAAGTCAACGACTGCTTTCTTTTTTCCGATGGTTGCCATAGTGCCCAGGTTCTTATACTCGTATTCCTTCAGTTGTTTACCCTGACATAGTTTCTTCAGGTTTTTAGCCAGATTTTTAGCCTGATTAATGGCCACATTAGCAACCTGTGGGTGTCCTTTCGGATATTTAGGGGTCCGCATAAGCGCTATATCGCCTAAGGCATAAATGCCAGGATAGCCTATTACCTGATTATATCTGTCAGTTAAGTACCTGTTCTGAATATTTATTTCAGGATTTAACCCTTCAATGATATTGCCTTTTACACCTGCTGCCCATATTACCTGGCTGCTTGTAATAGTTTTACCATCACTTAATACTACTGTGTGTCCGTCATAACTTTTTACCATTACATTAGTAAGCACCTCAACACCAAGTTCCCTGAGGTAGAGAGCAGAAGCTTTTCGTGCATTTTCACTCATGGTATTCAGGGTATGGGGGCTCCCTTCGATAAGAATAACCCGAAGTTCATTAAAGTTAATTCTGGGGAAATCTTTGGGCAGAATATTCTTTTTAATTTCGGCGAAGGCCCCAGCCAGTTCTACACCAGTAGGTCCGGCACCTATAATGACCAGGTTCATTAGTAATTCTTTTTCATCGGGACTGACAGAAAGTACACGTTCGAAATTCTCAAGAATACTGTTTCTGATCTTTATGGCTTCGTATGTAGTCTTCAGTGAATAGGTATGTTTTCGTATCTCCTCGTTACCGAAATAATTGGTGCTGCATCCTGTAGCAATGATCAGTTTATCGTAATGAAAGGTGCCAATGGAAGTAAAAATAATCTTTTCGTCAGGTGCAATCCGGGTTACCTCAGCCATTCTAACCTGTGTATTTTTTCGCCCCTGGACTATTTTTCGCAGAGGAAACGAGATACTGCTTGGTTCGATCTGTGAAGTTGCCACCTGGTAGAAAAGAGGTTGAAACTGATGATGGTTAACTTTATCAATAAGCAAAACGTTATATAGTTCATCATCAATGTGTTTAAGCAGCTGGATTCCGGCAAAACCGCCTCCGATGATTATTAACTTTTCTCTATTCTTACTCATGATTTTAAAAATTGGACAATAAACCAGGCAAAAAGGATTTTGATTTATGTTTATGAAAATTTTATCTTTGAATCTCTAAAGTTTAAAGACAAACAATTAAAGACTCTGAATAATTTAACCCCAAAGGTCACAAACTATGGAACAAAATGTAAAAATTTCAAGAAACGTTTCTAATAAAGCTACCATACTTGGTGTGATGCTTATTCTTTTTGGTTTGATCTATATGGCCAGTCAGGCCGGACTGATAGATCATTCTGTAAAGCGCGTATTGTTCTCATGGCAAATGCTGCTGATTGCCATAGGGATCTTAAGTCTTTCTGACCGCAATTATGGCTGGGGCACCACCCTTATTGTTATTGGAGGTGTTTTTATGTATAAACGTTATACAGGCCATGGCATTGATTATCTATGGCCATTAATAATAATTGTTGCAGGTTTGTTCCTTATTTTTTCCCGGAAAGGAAAGAATATATGGTCGGGAAATATGGTAATGCGCAGTTCGGCTGAGTCAAGCACAGCAGAATATCTTAATGAGACAGCAATTTTTGGCGGAAATGAAAAGATAGTGCGTTCGGATAATTTTAAAGGCGGGTCGGTATTATCAGTGTTTGGGGGATCAACCATTGACCTTACACAATGTACACTTCAACCGGGAGAAACAGTGACTGTTGACATGACATCCATTCTGGGAGGTTCTACACTCATTGTACCTCCTGACTGGAATACCCGGATAGAAGTTACAAGTATACTCGGAGGTTTCTCAGATAAGCGTTACCATCATACTGTTGACAAAAGCAAAACACTTATAGTGAGAGGCATTGCCATTCTGGGAGGTGGTGAAATTAAATAACTAAGCGCTTTTTGACTTTAAGGAAGAACCTTCCGTTTGGTCAATATCAGGCAGTTCAGGCAGATTTCCCAAATTCTGGAGGAAGCGTTCTTTGTTGAATGCTTCTCCTTTTTGCATGAGCTGAAGTAACTCAATATGAATTATTCTGGAAATGAGCAGTCTGGCTTCTTCATCAGAGAAAGATTGTTCGAGAAGACGGCTGTAAGTAATTGCCGTTTCGGGTGGTTCATTAGTGGTGAGTTGTTTTTCAATGATCCTGTCAACAATATGCCTTATGCTTTCCTTGTTCTTCGTTGGTTTCATCAGCAAGCCTTTATTGTTATTAATTACCTTAGTTATAAAAAGTAATTCCGGTGAGAATTAATTGCGGGAGCAGTATAAAGTAATCCATGACAGTACTGCTTAATTTCATAATTTTGTGCCTTCATTCTTAAAAATCAGGTGACTAACATTCTTGAACAACTTAATGCTGCACAAAGGGCTGCAGTAACTTCATCAGATGGGCCGGTTATGGTTATAGCCGGTGCAGGCTCGGGCAAGACAAGGGTACTAACCTATCGCATAGCATACATGCTTCAAAACGGCATTGACCCATTCAATATCCTGGCACTGACATTTACAAACAAAGCGGCACGTGAAATGAAAAGCCGCATAATGGATCTTGTAGGTTCAACCGAAGGCCGTAATGTATGTATGGGGACATTTCACTCCATTTTTGCCCGTATTCTTCGTATTGATGGTCATTTACTGGGTTACCCTTCAAACTTTACCATATACGATACTGATGATTCGAAGAGTATTATCAAGGCCATACTAAAAGATCTTAACCTTGATCCGAAACAGTATACGCCCGGAAGCGTACTCGCGCGAATTTCATCAGCAAAAGCTAACCTGATCTCTGCTTACGACTATAACCAGAATGCAGAAATAACCTCGCAGGATAACATGGCTCAAAAACCCATGATAGGTGAGATATACTCCTATTACGAGAGCAGATGCTTTAAAGCCGGTGCCATGGATTTTGATGACCTGTTATTTAAGATGAACCTGCTTTTGCGTGATTTTCCTGAAGTGTTATATAAATACCAGTCTAAGTTCAGGTACATTCTGGTCGATGAGTATCAGGATACAAATTATGCTCAGTACCTGATAGTAAAGCAAATAGCAGCAATGCATGAGAATATTTGTGTTGTTGGTGATGATGCCCAAAGTATATATTCTTTCAGGGGAGCCAATATCCAGAACATCCTTAATTTCAAGAACGACTATCCGGATGTTAAAATTTACAAGCTTGAACAGAATTACAGGTCCACTGAGACCATAGTAAATGCTGCCAACAGCATTATATCGAATAATAAAGACCAGATCCAGAAGCAGGTATGGACTGAAAACGAGGCCGGTCATCCGATACAGATTTTGAAAGCTGCTACAGAGACTGAAGAGGGCCAGATGGTAGCAAACAGCATCTTCGACATTAAAATGAATCAGCAGCAGCCTAACAGTGCTTTTGCTGTTTTATACCGTACCAATGCCCAGTCGAGGTCAATTGAAGAGGCTCTGCGCAAACTTAATATTCCATACAGGATATACGGGGGATTATCGTTCTATAAGCGTGCAGAAATAAAGGATCTGCTATCCTACTTCAGGCTTGTGGTAAATCCATCTGACGATGAAGCCTTAAAACGAATAATAAATTATCCGGCAAGAGGTATTGGGAAAACAACTCTGGAGAAAATAGAAGCAGCCGCCGGCGAAAACAATGTTAGCAATTTTGAGGTAATAAACAACCCGGGGAAATACCTGTCTCTGCCATCAGGAACTGCTGCAAGGCTGGAACAATTTGCCACCATGATAGCCAGCCATCATTACAAGTTGCATAAAACAGATGCATATGATCTTGCACAGAAAATAGCAGTCAGTTCAGGAATAATGCACGAATTAATTTCGGATAAAACAGAAGAAGGAATCTCGCGCCATCAGAACTCAGAAGAACTGCTTAATGCCATTAAAGATTTCGTTGAACGGGAAGAACAACCGGCTCCTTTATTAGATGAGGATGAAATTATCAGCGATGAGAGAACACTGGATGTTTTCATGCAGGATATTTCGCTTATGACAGATGCTGATGATGAAAAGGATACCGACACGAATAAAGTAGTGCTGATGACCATTCATGCAGCCAAGGGTCTTGAGTTTCCGTATGTTTATATAGTAGGAATGGAAGAGAATCTGTTTCCGTCGAATATGTCGCTCACTACCAGGGCGGAAATTGAAGAAGAACGCAGATTGTTTTATGTTGCACTTACCCGTGCCGAGAAAAAAGTTACCTTATCGTATGCAGAAACGAGGTATCGCTGGGGCAATATGACAATGAATGATCCAAGCCGGTTTTTATCGGAGATTGACGAGCAGTACCTTGAACGAACAGTGCGCAGAGTGGCTGCTCCTTTAGGAGGCATGCCCAGAATGCAAAGTACACCCGTTTTTCAGAAGAAACCATTAAAAGCATCTCCAACCGTTGAAAGCAGCATTTTCGATGCTAATTATGTAACACCTGCAGACCAGGTAATTGCCGGAGTAGAAGTTCTCCATGAGCGTTTTGGTAAGGGCAAGGTGCTTAATGTAGAAGGCACCGGACCAAATGCTAAGGCAACTGTATTCTTTAATGCAGTTGGACAAAAGCAGTTACTTTTGAAGTTTGCAAAACTGAAAATTTTATAGGCAGCTTGTATATACTTTGAACTTTATTAATTATTTTTGCATTATAATTACACCTGTTCGCTTCATGTTATCTCCCTGCGAACCGGATTACATCTCTTTAAATATAATATTCCGGCGATAACTGCCGGGCAAAGTTTCTTTATGGATTATAACAGCACGCGCGATAAGCTCATTATTCCGGAGTATGGTCGCAATGTTCAAAAAATGGTTGCATATGTACTTTCGGTTGAAGACCGCGAAAAACGTACCAATCTTTGCAAAGCTCTGGTTAACGTGATGGCTCAGTTGCATCCGGAACAGAGGGATACTACCGATTACAGGCGTAAATTGTGGGACCATCTTTATATAATTTCGGAATTCAAGCTGGACGTAGACGGGCCTTTTCCTGCACCATCACCTGAAGAAAGACTTGGCCGCCCAAGAACAATTCCTTACCCTCAGGAAGTAATTAAGTTCAGGCCTTACGGGAAAAATATTGCCAAAATGATAGAAAAGGCAACCTTGTTTGATGACGGTCCTGAAAAAGATGCCCTTGTTAAAAATATTGCCAATCACCTGAAAAAGTCGTACCTGAACTGGAACCGTGATTCAGTGAATGATGAACTAATTACCGACCATTTAAAAGAGCTATCGCACGGTAGATTAAAGCTTAGTGAAGACACCCGCCTGACGCATACCAATGAGTTGCTTGCCCGTAATGGTGGTCAGCCCAGTAGCAGTGCATCAATACTTCCTTCAAAGAATAAAAAATTTAACGGTAAAAACAAGAATTCCAATTACCGCGATCGCAACCGTAAAAAGAGTTAACTTGCTTCCCTTAATCAAAAGCATTTTAAAGCTTATTTTTTATGGGTTCATTTATTATAAATGGAAATTGTCGCCTGTCGGGAGAGATTGAACCACAGGGCGCCAAGAACGAAGCACTTCAGATTGTGTGTGCGGTTCTGCTTACTTCTGAAAAAGTTACCCTTCATAATGTTCCTGACATACTCGATGTTAACCGGCTCATAGAGTTGCTGCACGACATGGGTTGTAAAGTGGAGAAGATAGCAAAGGGATCGTGGTCATTCCAGGCAGATAACATTAATCTGGATTATCTTAAAACCGATGAGTTCAGAAAAAAGGGCGGTGGGCTCAGAGGGTCAATTATGCTGATAGGTCCTTTACTGGCCCGCTTTGGCAAGGCATTTATGCCCCAGCCCGGAGGCGATAAAATAGGCCGTCGCAGACTTGATACCCATTTTATTGGTCTTCAAAAACTGGGAGCCCGCTTTGATTTTGACAATTCACAGGCATTTTACAGTGTTTATACCGATGAATTAAAAGGCACATACATGCTGCTTGACGAAGCATCGGTTACCGGGACAGCCAATATACTGATGGCTGCGGTTATGGCTAAAGGAAAAACTACCATCTTTAACGCTGCTTGTGAACCTTATCTGGTTCAGCTTTGTCGCATGCTAAACCGCATGGGGGCCAATATTAATGGCATTGGTTCAAATCTGCTGACCATAGAAGGGGTAAATAGTCTGCACGGGACTGAGCATTCTATGCTGCCTGACATGATCGAGATTGGAAGTTTTATAGGGCTTGCAGCAATGACCCGATCAAGTATCAGAATAAAAAATGTACATTTTCATGAGCTTGGAATAATTCCCGAGGTCTTTACACGGTTGGGTATTAAACTTCAGTTGGAGGACGACGACATTGTGATACCAGAGCAGGAGAACTACGAGGTGGAGACATTTATGGATGGCAGCATAATGACCATATCTGATGCACCCTGGCCAGGTTTTACGCCCGACCTTGTAAGTATAGCGCTGGTAGTTGCCACTCAGGCAAAAGGAAGTGTTTTAATACATCAGAAGATGTTTGAAAGTCGTTTGTTTTTCGTTGATAAACTCATTGAAATGGGTGCCCAGATCATATTGTGCGATCCGCATAGGGCAACCGTTATAGGATCAAACCGGCAAATTTCTTTAAGGGGTATAACCATGACTTCGCCCGATATACGGGCAGGTGTGGCCCTTCTAATAGCTGCACTTTCGGCAAAAGGAAAAAGCCGCATCGACAATATTGAACAAATAGACAGAGGGTACCAGGATATAGATAAGCGCCTGAATGCTATTGGAGCATCTATTGAACGAATGTGACGGGTCTGTGCAGAACTGCCAAAATGTCGCAAGTTTAATGGTTGGCAAGCAATTTGTTAAGAGTTAAAAGGTATTTAGCATATGGGCTATATAAGTCATATATGGCGATATATTATGGATTATGAAACAGCGTAAAAAGCATTACAAAGAGATGGAAAAGGAAAAAACTGCTACTAATGAACAGTCATCACAGCCCGAAGACTTTTTAGGTGGAAATGAAACGGATAATCAGCCTGAAGCGGGAAAAGCTGAAACTAACAGTAATAAAGTAGCGGAAGAGCTGGCAGAAATGAAAGCCAGGTACGAAGAAGCAAATGATAAATATTTAAGGCTTTACTCAGAATTTGATAATTTCCGTAAAAGAGTTCTGAAGGAAAAAATTGAAATGAGTAAAACCGCATCAGAACAAGTAATAATTGATTTGCTGACAATACTTGATGATTTTGAGAGAGCAATAACCTCTTTCGAAAAAGTGGATACGGTAGATCCTATAAAAGAGGGTACGATTTTAATTTACAATAAATTCAGAAACAACCTTACTCAGAAAGGCCTTGCTGAAATAGAAGCTATGGGCCGGGAATTTGATACTGATTTCCATGAAGCGATAGCGCATGTACCTGCAGCTTCTGACGACCAAAAGGGTAAAGTAACAGATGTTACACAAAAAGGTTACCTGCTTAATGGTAAGGTTATCAGGTTTGCAAAAGTAGTTGTAAGTAAATAATGAGAACAGATACAGTGACTAAAAGAGATTATTACGAAGTACTGGGAGTGTCCAAAGACGCCAATGAAGCTGATATAAAGAAAGCTTACCGCAAAATGGCCATTCAGTACCATCCGGATAAAAATCCGGGTAACAAGGAAGCCGAAGAAAAGTTTAAGGAAGCTGCTGAAGCATATGAAGTGCTCAGTAATGCCGAAAAACGTTCACGATATGATCAGTTTGGTCATGACGGCTTACGGGGTGGCCCGGGCGGTGGTGGTTTTGGCGGTGGAATGAGTATGGACGATATTTTCAGTCAGTTTGGCGATATTTTTGGTAGTGCATTTGGTGGAGGATTTGGTGGATTTGGTCAAAGCGGCGGATCGCGCAGACGGGTTAATAAAGGAACTGACTTACGCGTAAAGGTTAAATTGTCACTGCAGGAAATTGCCAAAGGGGTTGAAAAGAAAATTAAAGTCAATAAACTCGTTTCATGTCAAACGTGCAAAGGAACGGGGGCAGCAGACGGAAATGCCTATAATACCTGTTCGCATTGCCACGGCACAGGCCAGATTACCCGGGTAACCAATACTTTTCTCGGGCAAATGCAAACTTCTTCCACATGTCCGTACTGTAATGGTGAAGGACGAACCATAACTCACAAATGCGATACCTGCGGAGGAAGCGGCACAATGAAAGACGAAGAGATAATAAGTCTCAACATTCCGGCAGGAGTTACTGATGGCATACAGCTATCGGTAGGAGGTAAAGGAAATGCAGCACCACGCGGAGGCGTTCCTGGTAATCTTATCGTGCAGATTGAAGAAATACCCGATCCGGAACTGGTTCGCGACGGCACCAATATACTTTATGAGCATTATATTAGTTTCCCTGATGCTGCTTTGGGTACATCTATTGAGGTGCCTACCATTGACGGGAGAGTGCGTATAAAAATTGATCCCGGAACTCAGGGCGGTAAAGTGCTGAGGCTGAAAGGTAAGGGAATTCCTTCGCTCAATGGATATGACCGGGGCGATCAGCTGATAAACGTGAACGTCTGGACTCCTAAAAACCTTTCAAAACAGGAACAGGATATTCTTGAAAAACTCAAATCATCAAATAACTTCAAACCCAGTCCAACTTCAAAAGACAGATCGTTTTTTGACAGAATGAAAGAGTATTTTCAGTAACTTTGCTTAAAGTAAGCATAATATATAAATGATATAAAGCGCTGAGAGGAGAAGGATGGTATGATGCATCGTTCTCCTTTTAGTTTAAAAACCTAACCCCTGAAATATGATCATATTTTCGGCCAGAAATGTTACTAAGCGGTACGCTAACCACACTGCCCTCGACAAAGTAAGCATTGACATTCCAAGACAAAGTATTTTTGGACTGCTCGGACCAAACGGAGCCGGTAAAACATCACTTATAAGAATAATTAACCAGATTACCGGGCCTGATGAAGGGGAGTTGTTTTTTAATGGACAGAAACTCACACCCAAACACATTGAGCTCATCGGTTACCTTCCCGAAGAACGCGGATTGTATAAAAAGATGAAAGTTGGCGAGCAGGCGCTTTATCTGGCTCAGTTAAAAGGAGTGAAGAAGAGTGACGCACTGAGAAAACTGAAAATTCTCTTTGAAAAATTTGAAATTCAGGGATGGTGGAATCGGAAAGTGGAAGAGTTATCGAAAGGAATGCAGCAGAAAGTCCAGTTTATTGTAACCATAATTCATGAACCGGATCTTTTAATATTCGATGAGCCCTTTAGCGGTTTTGACCCTATAAATGTGAACCTGCTTAAAGAAGAAATACTGGAGCTGCAAAAAAATGGCAGTACGATAATTTTTTCCACTCACAACATGGCTTCTGTTGAAGAACTATGCAATAATATAGCTCTTATAAACAATTCGCATAAAATTCTCGATGGCAGTGTTAAAGATATAAAGAACCAGTACAAGACCAATACGTTTGCTGTTACACACTCGTTAAGTGACCATAACCCCCTTGTCTGGCTGCCTGCGGGTGCCGAACTGCTGAACCAGAGTACAGCCGACAATCTCATGACAACCACTGTGAGACTGCGAAGAGATGAAAGTCCAAATGAACTCATTTCTGCCATGTTGCCGCATGTTACACTTCATGGCTTTCAGGAAATTATTCCTACCATGAACGAGATATTCATCGAAACCGTAAAATCAGCCTCAGCCATGAGAAGTGTTACCTCTAATCCTCAAGACAACTAGCCATGAACAAAATTTTACTCGTTATCCAGCGTGAATACCTGTCGCGTGTGCAGAAAAAGTCGTTCATAGTAATGACGATCCTTGGTCCCATACTAATGGCTGCTTTATTTATAGTGCCCGTTGTTCTTGCAACTATGAGTGACGAAACCAAGAAAGTGCTTGTTCTGGATGAGACCGGGTGGTTTATGGATAAATTTGAAAATTCAGACCGCTTTGTGTTTGATTATGTATATACAGATCTTGAAACAAGTAAGCAAACTTTGAGTAATACCGATGGCTATGCCTTATTGTATATACCAAAGCCATCTGTTGCGATACCCACATCTGCTATTATATACAGTCACAAGCAGGTAAATATAGACCTCAGGAGTTACATAAATAATGTAATGACAAAGGAAGTGGAGCACCAGAAGCTTAGTGCCGAAATTTTAAAAGAAATAACAAAGAACAATCCTGCAGCACAAACTATGCATGCAGATTCAATGCCGGCAGAAAGCCTCCGCAGCAGCGAAATATTTAACAACATAAAAACAGAGATCAGTATAACTTCCATACAGATCAAAGAGGAGGGTAAAGAGCAAAAGAGTTTTGCAGAAGCAAGTATGGGAGTTGGGATGTTTGCCGGGATTCTGATTTACTTCTTTATTTTTCTTTTCGGATCGCAGGTTATGCGCGGGGTAATTGAAGAAAAGGTAAGCAGGATAGTGGAGGTTATTGTTTCGTCGGTAAAACCTTTTCAGTTAATGATGGGTAAAATAGTTGGTGTTGCTCTGGTAGGGCTTACCCAGTTTTTGTTATGGGTGGTACTGACGTTATTGATAGTGACGGTTTTTCAGGCTGCTATGCCTGATGTGATGAAGAGTAAGCAGCAGACGGAAACCTTTAGCCAGGGAACTCGTTTGCCCGGGGGACTTGAGAATGTGGAAGTGCCTGAAGACGAGGAAGCACCGCAAAGCACCATGTCATTCATAACAGAAGCACTGGGAACAATAAATTACGGGGTCATGATCTTTGCCTTCCTGTTTTATTTCATAGGCGGATACTTATTATATGGTGCAATGTTTGCTGCAATAGGTGCAGCTGTTGACAATGAAACCGATACACAGCAATTTATGTTACCGGTCACCATTCCGTTAATACTTTCTATCGTGGTGGCGCAATTTGTAATAAATAACCCCGAGGGGCCGGTTTCGTTCTGGTTCTCAATAATTCCTTTTACATCGCCTATCATTATGATGGTACGTATTCCGTTTGGGGTGCCGTATTGGGAACTGGCTCTGTCGATGGGATTACTAACATTGAGCTTTATAGTTGCCGTATGGATGGCAGGGCGTATTTACCGCACAGGAATTCTGATGTATGGCAAGAAAGTTACATACGGTGAGTTATGGAAATGGTTGTTTTACAAAGCATAAGGATTAATCATGGCAAGAATACTTGTAATTGATGATGAACGCAGCATCAGAAATACCTTACGGGAAATTCTGGAATACGAGGGTTACATTATTGATGATGCAGAAGATGGGCCGTCTGCTCTAAAGATGGTTTTGGCAGAAAAGTACGATGTGATACTCTGTGATATAAAAATGCCACAGATGGATGGCATGGAAGTGCTGGACCAGTTGCTTACATTGAATGATACACCCGTGGTTATGATCTCGGGTCATGGTAACATTGAGACAGCGGTTGATGCAATTAAGAGGGGAGCTTATGACTACATAGCCAAACCACTGGATCTGAACCGGCTGCTTATTACCATACGCAATGCTATGGAGAAAGCCAGTTTGGTAAAAGAAACCCGTTCTTTAAAGCGAAAAGTATCCAAGACGTATGAAATGGTAGGGGAGTCGGAGCCAATCAGGCAGATTCGTACTATGATTGAAAGGGTAGCACCAACAGATGCCAGAGTAATGATCACCGGAAGCAATGGCACAGGCAAAGAGCTCGTTGCCCGCTGGCTGCATGAATTGAGTAACCGCTCGGCAGGACCGTTTGTTGAAGTAAATTGTGCTGCTATACCGGGGGAGCTGATTGAAAGCGTGCTTTTTGGTCATGAGAAGGGATCATTTACATCGGCGATCAAGCAAAGAAAAGGTGATTTTGAGCAGGCCACCGGAGGGACACTGTTTCTTGATGAAATTGGCGACATGAGTCTGGCTGCTCAGGCAAAAGTACTCAGAGCGTTGCAGGAAAATAAAATTATGCGTGTTGGCGGTGAAAAGGAAATACCCGTTGATGTGAGAGTTATTGCTGCAACCAACAAGGATCTGAAAAAAGAAATAGAGAACCGTAGTTTCAGGGAAGACTTGTATCACAGGCTCAGTGTGATATTAATACATGTGCCCGCATTGAATGAAAGGGCAGATGATATACCGCTTCTTGCCAATTATTTTATAAATGAGATCTGTGAAGGCAACGGAAAACCTGCCATGACCTTTACAGAGGATGCACTGGCGCAGCTTCAGCAGAAGCAATGGACAGGGAATATAAGGGAACTTCGGAATGTGGTTGAGAGGTTGGCAATACTATGCGATAATGTGATTACCGGTGAAGATGTTGCTAAATACAGCTAATGGATGGCATACTTTTTGTATCTTTGCAGTAAGAAAGTTACTACGGGGCTGACTGGTTTTGACAGCAAGGAAGTGGTAATGTAAGCATGTCGGGTGTTGTGATGCTGACCCGTTAATCCCAGACCACAGAGCCAATAACTGGCATCGATTACAATTACGCGTACGCCGCTTAATCAAGGATTAAGCCGCCTACTGCTCTCCGGGAAGCCCAGCGTGACGGCGTCCCGATCAGAGCATCGCAAAAGTTACGATAAGACAGGTAAAGCTCTGGTGCCTGTACGAAAACCCAAAGAGATAAGGTAACTGCAGGGTCGCTTTTTCCCAACAGTTACCCGACAACCAACTAAAAGCTAAACATGTAGAAAGCACTATTGCTGCTTGTTTGGACGCGGGTTCGACTCCCGCCAGCTCCACTAAGTCCTTGAAAACTCTAGTTTTCAAGGGGTTTGAGAAAGTAAAAAGTTGGTTGATTTTGTCTGTTTTTGTCTGAAGGTTTTTTAGGCGTGGGGACGCGAAAAAACAAAAGCAAAATGAGACTCAAAATTGATTACACAATGCCAGGCCTGATCAGATCTTCTTCAGGTAATCCTTTTATTGAATTCAGGTGCTTCTATCCAGCTAAAAATAAGATAGAGCGGTTTAGGGTTTATAAGGGTTTATCAAAGCTTTCCGGCGATCTTCTAGAAGAGCAGGCTAATAAGTTAATTTCTTTCTATTCTAAAAAGCTTGAAGCTGGATGGCGCCCATGGAATGATGAGGCAGTGGTATATAGAGACCAAATAGAGTATGCAAATGTTACTTCTGCTTTTGGAAATGAGAAAAAAGATAATAATCATTTAAGGCGATATCTTTCAGAGTTTCTTAGTTATAAGAAAAGTGATGTTGCTCCTAAGACTTATCAGGATTACACTTCTAAAGCCAGGCTTTTTTGTATGTGGCTTGAAAAAAATGGCCATATTGAAAAATTAATCTCTGAAATTGATAATGAGATTATTGTAAATTACTTCACCTATCTTATACAAGTTAAAAAACTTGACCGGGCAACAATAAAAAAATATCGGCAGATTCTAACATCAATTTTCCAATTCTTCCTTTCAAAGAAACTGATCAAGGTTTTACCCTTTGATAATCTGCCAAAAGCAAGTAAAATTAAAGATAAAGCAGCAAGGCCGTTTTTTGATAATCACATTCAGCAGTATCTCGAGCATGTCTCAATAGAAGATCCTCAGCTATTTCTTGCAAGCATGTTTCAGTTTTTTCTTTTATGCAGACCAGGCCAGGAACTTAGGCTACTCAAGATTCAGGATGTCGACTTGCAACGTCAGACAGTTTATATAAATGATGTTACTGCAAAAAAAAGTGTCTCGAGAAGAATAACAATGCCAAATGCCTTAAAAGAATTATGTGAATCTTTTCACTTATTAGATTACCCAGGGAATTACTTTGTATTTGGAAAGAAAGGTCAGCCCGGTCCGATTGCTTTAGGAAAAAACCACTTTAATAACCATTTTCGGAAATATAGAATACAATTAGGACTTCCAGAGACCTATAAATTTTACTCATTTAAACATACTGGGGCTGGCAAAATATTAGAGTCCGGTGCTACTCTTGCAGAATTGATGAATCAATTAGGACATAATAGATTTGAATCTACTATTCATTATGTAAGACGGCATTTTGGCGAACGCTCTGAGAAAATCATGAACCTGAGGCCAGATTTTCTTAAATCACTTTCAAAGTAAAAAATCTCATTATTTAAACAAAAATATCCAATTCATGAAAAATCACATCG
Source organism: uncultured Lentimicrobium sp. (assembly GCA_964643225.1). Lineage (GTDB taxonomy): Bacteria > Bacteroidota > Bacteroidia > Bacteroidales > Lentimicrobiaceae > Lentimicrobium. The sequence continues at coordinate 199,812 of CAZXQT010000003.1, forward strand.
ACGCTTACAAAGATGGTATGAGTTATGAAACAATATTTCAAGAGCAATTCTCTTCATCTCTTCCGTAGGAAGAATATCTGTTCTATTCATTAAACAATCTTTGACTTTCGCTTCAAGGAGATTTATCGTCTGGTTCCAGTTACCCAATAAAAAATCAGCTAGTTCCTCTCGAGACAATTTCGAGACATACTCTTTGCTCAGTCTATTTATTTCATCTTTTACTATAGACATAATACTTGTTTAATTTAGTTTGTTTAAATTTAACTCCTCACTCTTGAAGTGCATCCCACCTCAAAGGCTTCATTTTCCCGGATGAAGCCTTTTTAATTGGAACTTCGTTTTAAACTGATCTTCCATACGAATGACACAGTATGACTTTTTTCATTGATTCCATACGCATAACTATATCCATAGCCTCGTTTAGTCATTAAAAACAAGGATGGGCCAAAGTCCATCTTTTCCCCTGGATAGATATTTACAAAAGCACCGGCATACAGTTTGGCCCTATCAGGAAGAATTGTCGTGTTGTTTATTTGAGTTGTCCGGCGATTCTGAAAACTGAAACTTCTATTAATTATGCGATTACCCCTTAGACTATCATACAGGACAATCAATGCCGATGAATCATTCTTGATAGTGTCAGCATAATAAACCT
>CAZXQT010000003.1:200566-205249 GCA_964643225.1 uncultured Lentimicrobium sp.
TGATCAACATAAAGAGGATCCGGCTTACCCAGTTCCATCAAAACAGGGAATGGATCACCAGGTATTGTGTCATGAGTAGATATTATTTTAGCTTCAGGTGTCTTCTGACATTGCTGCTGGAGGAAGAGTAGTCCAACCAGGATAAGGACGACAGTTAAGTAAGAAACGCGTATTTTTCTCATAATTCAAAAGAAATTTACTTGGTTTCCATTCATGTAATCATAGATATCGATGTGGATCCACGTCACATCCCTTTCTAATCTCACCGGATAAGGTAGTAAAGCTTTGAGGCTTTCAATTTTCTTTCTTGCTTGCTCTGCTGTCATTCCTGTAGGGATAATATCAAGACCGGCACCATTAGCATGAGCAGTGAGGTATATTTGATTCTCAGCTGTCTTCTCCTTCACCAGTTGACAAATATTGCATCTTAAGCCTCGCTGTGTTTTATCACCTCCTTTAAGATAAGTATTGATGATGAGAGGTGTTTTCAGGATGTCAATCCGGAGGACCAGCAAAACATGCAAGATTTCGGTATCAAGAAATTGCCAGCTGTTAGAGCCAAACTTTGCATAGGTATGAGGGCAAACGAGGTCCCTGATGTCAAAGTACTTCTTCAGCTCATTGATTATCTGCAGTCGTGTCATGGCTATTTTTATTTAGAGTTACACCTGAGATCATTTCTTCAATTTTCCCCTTCAGGATTTGCCATAGGTTAAGGAAAATATTCTTACCCATGATCTTAGGAATATTCTCAAGCATGATACTCTTAAGTTCAATGGCACCTACATACAGCGCAACGATTCGAGGCAAGCTTATACCCTCATCTGCGATGAATTGAAGTACATAAGCAGCTATGATTGCCAGGGAATAAAGAAGAAATTTGTTTAGGGTTTTGGCCATCCTTTTAGCTGTCAAGGCCTCTTTGTTTTTAACAGACGCCCATACACCAGTTATTAGATCAAATGTGATAAGAGCAATTACTGCAGTAATGAAACTGGAGATTGGCAGCAGGAACATAATTAACCACAGAAAAAGGGTTTGGAGGAAGCTCCAAACATCCTGAAGAATGGATATAAAACGATCAGGCATAACTTTGTTTTTTCTTCAAAGTAATGCCTGATTCAGGGGTATTTAAAGGACATTTAAACTACATTACAAGAAGAGTTAATTCAGCAACTTTGGGTCCATCCTTGCTGATATTTCCGCGAAATTCAACAAGTAAATACTTCACACCATTAATCATTTTGGGTTTCGAAAAAGAAAGGTTTTTCAGGAATTGGCGGTCAGGTATTATTCTAGCTTTCACTACAACTGCACCTGTTCTCCACTCAAGATACTTACGCCATTTTTTTTCGAAAAGCCCATTAGGACCATCAAGAAGAAGTGAAAGTTCAATACCGGGTATTTGATTCCCCCACAAATCATTTATATCAGGAGAACCAAAAGGATATTGACCTGAAGGATAACATGGAAAGACTCCATGATAGTAAGCAAACAATCCCTGCCATCTGGTTTGAAAGGTTTCAGGAGCGCCCTCAAATCGACCAGCCTGATGGGACGCCGGTATTAGCCATTTTCTGTCTTTAGGAGCCCCTAAAGTATTATCCAGTATGTCGTATTTTAGCATGACAGGCACAATATCGCATGCTATCTCCTTTACTTCTTTACCAATTTCTTTGTATCGAATGTAATTGTTAGAGTGTTTCACCCATCCAAATTTATAAGTATCAGGGTTGTATTTCCATGCAAAATAGGCATTTGACAATTTAACAAAGTAGCAGTCATTAAGTATGCCAGGATTTGGCAGATCAAAGTATGTTTGAATACTTCCTTTAAAATTCAATCCATCCAATTCTTTAACGAACTCGAAATATTTATCAGATGGGGGTGTTTTCAAAAGCATTTTAACTCCATCGACATCCGGTTCTAATACTTGAACCTCATCAACAATCAAATGCGAGATATCCTGAAATTGATTGTCTTGTATGATATCTGATAAAAAATTGAACGTAATTGTGTTCTTCTCATTATTTACTTCGTAACCGAGTCCAAACAAATTACAAACGTTCTTCAGGAAATCATAAATTGTCATCTCCGGAACATGATCCTGTAAGTTAAAGCCTGGTTTTGGTGTTATTAATTTTGTGTCATCAGTCAAAAATTCATTTTCGCAGAAATGATTGATCAACACAACATACTTTAATTCCGATTCAAAAAGATTATTCTCAATCTTAAAATTGAAGTGATATGCAATGCGCTTGATTAAATAGGCCAGATATGGAAATGGAGTGATAATGTTTCCTGCAGTATAGTTAATTCCCTCAGACTGCCCATTAAGCATAACCGGATAAACCCCATCCTTAAAGTAGTTAATGACATTAAAAAATTGTGAGTAAAGAATCTTTATTGATAAGTTATCAACTGAATAAAAATCATCATCCCAATTTGAAAATACCTGTGGATTTTCTAGAGGGAAAAGAGCAAAATCAATGTTTGGATACCTTAAGGTTGGATCTACCAAAGATGTTTCTACAGAGATATTCACTTCTGTAGTTTCATGTAATGAAGCATCAAGGTCAAAAATATCAGGATTGATTGAAACCTCGTTTTGAACAAATAGATCCCAAGTGATTACCATATTATTAGTTGGCGGAATCGTTATCTCCTCAATAGAATCTCCTTGAATCTGAAACTCTTCAATTTGCTCTCCATTAAGATAAACCCTAAACAGGAGATACCCATAGATTACATCGGCTTTAATTGTAAAGATAATTTTAAGGGGACCAGAAGCACTTACGATATTAAATTGAGTGCCTGCCGGATTCAGACATCCACCTGTATTAACATGAATGTTTGAGAATGCTGGAATAATTGTTTCTTGAAATGACTCAGAAGAGCCCATCATAAAATAACTTATCCCTGGTAATAAACTTGCATGTGAATATTCTGGATAGTCAAACTCTCTATCACCTCCTAGATCGATTTCATTTAGTTTGACCTCTTTAATTGCTTTATTGAAATTACCGTTCCCTACTGGACAGAAGATTTCATACTGATCCTTTGAAGCTTCAGTCACTTTGGCTGTCCCCTCATAAATTAGTCCGTCTGCATTTAATCTGAAGGGAACTTCAATTGAATGGATTTTTGATTGTGGCCTATGGAAAAACTTGAAAATTCGTTTTAGTTCATCTGTAGCCGGTATGGTAAAATTAAAGACAAAATTACCTCCGGATCCAGTCGAGACAAGAGGATATGGAGACGTTTGAACTATTGATAATTCATTTTCCAATAAGTCGACAACAGTATCAGCAAGAGTAAGTTTTAACATGCTATCATCCAATTTTAAGAACATTAATTACGGAAGCCGGACTCGCTTGAGATACTGGGGCCAACATTGTTGATGCCACTACACTCACAACATTAGCAGCAGATGCATATACTTGAATTGTCATTTGCTGTTGGGTTACAACAGTGACAATAAAGGAACAGTTTAACGTTGCACTTCTATAGAAGTCTTTTTCTGCTGCAGAGCGAATAGTTCCACCGATATTCATCCTGACTCCAACAAATGTTTGTGTCGATGTACCTCTAGTAAAGTGGAATTGTGCCGATATAAAGTAAGTGCCAGGTATGAGAGTAACGGTATCAAAATTTGATGAAATATCAGTCCACGCTGTACTTGAGGCAATCAATCTCGATGAATTCATTAAAGCCTGACCAGTTACTATCTGATTAGGATTCAATGTACAACTAAGAACCCCTTTGGAATCAAGAGCAAGGCCAATCCCGACCTCAATATTTTGAGGTGGGCCATCACCAGCGCCGGCAGACCTACCTAACAGAAAACCGTCTTTAACTGAAAGTGATTGCTGAAACGAGGATAATGGAATTCTGTAAACATTTTTTCTGTCAGAGCTTTTAGATACCAGTATTTGATCATTTGCAGCGTCCAATGGATATGCAGGTGCATTCAGAATATTATTTGTCCTGATGAGAGCATATAACATAGTTTGAGTATCAAGCCAAGCTGTTTCATCTGAGTTGAATTCAAACTTTGTTGATGAGAAATAGGATGTCAGGGCAAAAAGTGTTGAAGTGTTGTACAATTCATTATCTGTTGATGGAATTTGATTGGACACACTTACATTGATGTTCGTAGAATTCCCAGTTGAAGAATACGAATGATAGATTTTAAACCCTGTATAATTAATACCTGTGGCTGCACTATGGCTTGCAATACGACATCCAATGAAGCTAATATTAACTGAAGCATTTGAAGCCATGTTGGCTGTAACTCTCATCACAGGTCCTGTTGTCTGGTCAGCGACAATATCCATAAAACCGCATCTATCAAAGGTAATATACATTGACTGTCCTGTATTCACAGGCGAAATATCAAAGCAATGCCTGTTTGTTCTTTTATCCATTTCAATTGTCGACTGTCCGGAAGATCCCCAAAAACGTATTCCTGAAAAAACAGGACTACCTGCTGTTATAATCAATTTTCTGACCGTCGAAGGATTAAGATAGATATCATTATAAAATCTCCAATTACATCCATCACCTTCAATCCTGATTCCTGAAAGGTCCAATGTAAGATCAGAAGTCATTATAATATCACCGGTACATCTGTAGTGGTCTAAAAAAATTGGACAGGAGTATAAATCATTTATTATATTTCTG
>CAZXQT010000004.1:0-54531 GCA_964643225.1 uncultured Lentimicrobium sp.
ATCACTGTGTATAAGGACAAATCTTTTGATTTTGTCATCAAAACCCCACCTGTAGCAGTCCAATTGTTAGAAGTGACAAAGTTAAAGAGTGGATCTGCTGAACCAAATCGTAAAAAGATTGCTTCAGTAAGCTGGGATCAGGTTCAAACTATTGCCGAAGGCAAGATGGTAGACCTAAATTGCTTTACACTGGAATCGGCTATGAAAATGGTTGCCGGTACCGCAAGAAGCATGGGAATCACAGTTTCAGGAACTGCTCCATTTGCTACTGATAATTAATACGACTGCCGGAAAAGGTTGTAAATTGTTAAAAAAAATTCTTAACAATGGCTAAATTGACAAAAAAAAGGAAAGAGGCACTTGCAAAGTTCGATAAGAATAGCACTTACTCTTTAACAGATGCCATAAAAGTGGTTAAGCAAATAACGAATACCAAATTCGATAGCTCTGTGGATGTTGATGTACGTTTGGGTGTTGACCCTCGTAAAGCAAACCAGATGGTTAGAGGTACCGTTATGCTTCCTCATGGAACTGGTAAAACTGTTAGAGTACTGGTACTCTGCACTCCTGAGAAGGAAGCAGAAGCTCAAGCAGCCGGTGCGGATTATTATGGACTGGATGAATACATCCAAAAGATCAAAGAAGGATGGACTGATATCGATGTAGTAATTACTATGCCAAACATCATGCCTAAGGTTGGTGCTCTTGGAAAGATATTAGGTCCGCGTGGCCTGATGCCAAATCCTAAAACTGGTACTGTTACCATGGAAGTGGGTAGAGCAGTGACCGAAGCGAAAGCCGGTAAAATAGATTTTAAGGTAGATAAGTTCGGTATAATTCATGCAGCTATTGGTAAGGTTTCATTCGATGAAGCCAAGCTAATGGAAAATGCAAAAGAACTGCTTCAAACTATCATCAAACTGAAACCTGCTGCTGCAAAGGGTACATACATGAAATCTTTACACATGTCAAGTACCATGAGTCCGGGTGTTCGTATTGATCAAAAATCAATCACTGCATAAGTGAAATCTGTAGACTTTCCTCGTAAAAAGTAAAAATATCATGAGAAAAGAAGAAAAAAGTCAACTGATAGATACCTTGACAGAACAGCTTCAGAATAGCGCTAACCTATATATTACTGATATATCTGATCTGAATTCAGAAAAGACAAGTCAGTTAAGAAGGTTATGTTTCAAGAAAGATGTTAAGTTAATCGTTGTCAAGAATACATTGTTACGTAAAGCCATGGAACGTTCCGATAAGGACTATTCAGGCGTTTACGAAGCGCTCAAGGGTGCAACTTCGATAATGATATCTGAAGTTAACAATGAACCTGCTAAACTCATTAAAGAATTCCGTAAAACTAATACCAAACCCATCCTAAAAGGTGCGTTTGTTGAAGAAATGGCATTCCTTGGTGATAGCAGTCTTGATGCATTAATAAGCATTAAATCTAAGAACGAACTTATCGGAGACATCATTCTTGCACTTAAGTCACCTGCAGTTAATGTACTGGGTGCACTTCAGTCAGGTGGTCATAAATTAAGTGGTGTTCTCAAAACCCTAAGTGATAGGGAATCATAACTTCATTAAGAAGAAAAATAAAATCGAAAACCGAGTAAGTAACTTTCATTGTAAACATCTAAAACATTTATAAAAATGGCAGACTTAAAAGCTTTTGCAGAACAATTGGTTAACCTGACTGTTAAAGAAGTTAATGAATTAGCCCAAATATTAAAAGACGAATATGGAATTGAACCTGCTGCTGCAGCTCCTGTAATGATTGCAGGTGGTGGTGCTGGTGCTGATGCTCCAAAAGCTGAAGAAAAAACCGCATTCGACGTTATTTTAAAATCTGCAGGTCAGGCTAAACTCGCAGTTGTAAAGCTGGTGAAAGAACTCACAAGCCTTGGATTGAAAGAAGCTAAGGAACTTGTAGATGCTGCACCAAAAGCTATCAAAGAAGGCGTTTCTAAAGACGAAGCCGAAGCATTGAAAAAACAACTAGAAGAAGCTGGCGCAGAAGTTGAAGTAAAATAAGCAGAGGGATTAGCTCGCAATTATACACTCCAGGTTCTGTTGCTAAGCGTAGGCATAGCAACAGAACTTGTTGTTTCCCGATTTGATATCGGGTTTAATTGTTTTAATTCTTGAGTAATATTTACTTAAAATTTCATAACCTTGGCTTCAAAAAATATAGAACGAATAAGTTTCGGAACCGCTAAAGTTCAAACCGATTATCCTGATTTCCTTGATATTCAGATCAAGTCATTTCAGGATTTTTTCCAATTAGAGACTAACCCTGAGAACAGGGCTTCGGAAGGTTTGTACAAGGTTTTCGCAGAGAATTTCCCAATTACCGACGCTAGGAACAACTTTGTACTCGAATTTCTCGATTACTTCATTGATCCACCCAGATATTCTATTGAAGAATGTATTGAAAGGGGATTAACTTACAGTGTTCCGCTAAAAGCGAAATTAAAATTATATTGTACTGATCCGGAGCATGAGGACTTTGAAACCATTATACAGGATGTGTATCTTGGTATGATACCTTATATGACTCCGAAAGGTACTTTTGTTGTGAACGGAGCAGAGCGTGTTGTTGTTTCTCAGTTGCACAGATCACCTGGTGTATTCTTTGGTACCAGTTATCACGCTAATGGTTCTCAACTCTTTTCCGCCCGAATAATTCCTTTCAAGGGATCCTGGATGGAATTTACTACCGATATAAATAATGTAATGTACGCGTATATAGACAGGAAGAAAAAGTTACCGGTAACTACCCTGTTGCGCGCTATAGGATATGAAACCGATAAGGATATTCTAGAGATTTTTAATCTGGCTGAAGAAGTTAAAGTATCTAAAGCAGGATTGAAAAAAGTCTTAGGTCATCGCCTTGCAGCACGTGTACTTAAAGTATGGATTGAAGATTTCGTTGATGAAGACACAGGAGAAGTCGTTTCAATTGAACGTACTGAAGTTGTTGTTGAGCGTGAAGTTACAATAGAAAATCACCATATTGATCTAATTGTTGATTCCGGCGCAAAAACTATCCTTTTGCATCGCGAAGACCCTGACAATATCGATTATTCGATAATCTTTAACACTCTTCAAAAAGACACAGCCAACTCTGAAAAGGAAGCTGTTGAATATATATATCGTCAGCTAAGGAATGCTGAACCACCTGACGAAGAAACTGCCCGTGGCATTATTGAGAAGTTATTCTTCTCGGATAAACGTTACGATCTAGGCGATGTTGGACGATACAGAATAAATAAGAAACTGAACCTCGATACTCCTATCGATACTAAGGTTTTGACAAAACAAGATATTATTTCGATTATAAAGTACCTGATCGGCATGATCAATTTGCGTACTGAGATCGATGATATCGACCACCTGAGTAATCGTAGAGTAAGAACAGTAGGTGAACAATTATATAACCAGTTTGGTGTTGGTCTCGCCCGAATGGCACGCACTATCCGTGAACGTATGAATGTTCGCGATAATGAAGTGTTTACACCGATGGATCTTATTAACGCCAAGACATTATCTTCAGTAATCAACTCTTTCTTTGGTACTAATCAGTTATCTCAGTTTATGGATCAAACAAATCCTTTGGCTGAGTTAACCAATAAACGCAGGGTTTCTGCATTAGGTCCTGGTGGATTGTCACGTGAACGTGCCGGATTTGAGGTGCGCGACGTGCATTACACACACTACGGACGTCTATGTACCATTGAAACACCTGAAGGACCAAATATCGGTCTTATTTCCTCTTTATGTGTTTACGCTAAAATAAACAGACTTGGTTTTATTGAAACCCCTTACAAGAGAGTAATTGAAGGTAAGGTTGACTTATCAGAGGAACCTGTATTTTTAAGTGCCGAAGAGGAAGAAAACAAAATTATAGCACAGGCAACTACACCGATGGATGATAATGGTAATTTCATCCATGACCGCATCAAAGTAAGGTATCTTGCCGACTATCCTATAATCGAAAAAGAGAAAGTTGACCTTATTGACATTGCTCCTAATCAGATTGCCTCTATAGCTGCATCACTTATTCCGTTCCTCGAGCATGACGATGCCAACAGAGCTCTGATGGGTTCAAACATGATGCGTCAGGCTGTACCTTTATTAAACCCTGAAGCTCCTATTGTTGGAACTGGCATTGAACGTAATGTTGCCCTCGATTCAAGAGTTCTTGTTACTGCTGAATCGGATGGTATTGTTGAATTCGTTGATGCAACAGAAATCATCATCAGGCACACCCGTCTTGAAGATGAAAAACTTGTGAGCTTTGAGGATGATATTAAATCGTATAAGCTTACCAAGTTTTCACGTACTAACCAAAATACCTGTATCAACCTGCGGCCTATTGTACGCAAAGGCGACAAAGTTAAAAAAGGTCAGGTTTTATGTGAAGGATACGGGACCAGCAAGGGTGACCTTGCTCTTGGCCGCAATCTTATGGTTGCTTTTATGCCATGGAAAGGATACAATTTTGAGGATGCTATTGTAATCTCTGAAAAGGTTGTTAAAGAAGATATCTTTACATCTATTCATATTGAGGAGTTTATCCTTGAGGTTCGTGACACAAAACGTGGTGTTGAAGAGCTAACCAATGATATACCTAATGTTAGTACAGAGGCAACAAAAGATCTTGATGAAAACGGTTTAATCCGGATTGGAGCTGAAGTTACTGAAGGCGATATACTTATTGGTAAAATTACTCCAAAGGGCGAAAGCGATCCAACTCCTGAAGAAAAGCTTCTAAGGGCTATTTTTGGAGATAAAGCAGGCGATGTTAAAGATGCATCACTTAAAGCACCTCCATCAATGAAAGGGGTCGTTGTAGACAAGAAGTTGTTCTCGCGTATGATCAAGGACCGTAAGGTTAAAGCTAAAGAAAAAGATGTTGTTAAGATACTTGATGATGAATTTGCAAAAAACACGCAGGATCTTAAGAACAAGCTTGTTGACAAACTAACTGTTCTTGTATCAGGTAAGACATCTCAGGGCGTTTATAACAACTTTAAGGAAGAATTAATTCCTAAAAAGATCAAATTCACCCAAAAGATGTTAGTAGGAATTGACTTTATAAACGTCAATCCTGGTAAATGGACTACTGACAAAGATGTTAATGAACTGGTTAAAACCCTTATTAACAACTTTATAATTAAGTATAAGGAAATCCTGGGTGTATACAATCGTAAGAAGTTTGTTGCTACAGTAGGTGATGATCTTCCGAATGGTATTGTTCAAATGGCTAAGGTTTATGTTGCCAAAAAGCGCAAACTTAAAGTTGGCGATAAAATGGCAGGCCGCCACGGAAATAAAGGTATAGTAGCACGTATAGTTCGTGAAGAAGATATGCCATTCCTCAGCGATGGAACTCCCGTTGATATCGTTCTGAATCCTTTGGGTGTACCAAGCCGTATGAACCTGGGTCAGATATATGAAACAGTACTGGGTTGGGCAGGAAGGAAGTTAAATCTGAACTTCGCCACACCGATCTTCGATGGAGCAACAGACACTTTGATCAACGATTACATGACCAAAGCAGGTTTGCCGGAGAATGGAAGAGTATATTTACACGACGGTGGTACCGGCGAGCGTTTCGATCAGCCTGCTACTGTTGGTTACATCTACATGCTGAAACTTCACCATATGGTTGATGATAAAATGCATGCACGTTCTATTGGTCCATATTCGCTTATTACTCAACAACCTTTAGGTGGTAAAGCACAATTCGGAGGTCAGCGTTTTGGAGAAATGGAAGTTTGGGCACTTGAAGCTTTCGGTGCATCTCATATCCTCCAGGAAATCCTCACTGTAAAATCTGACGATGTAATGGGTCGTGCTAAAGCATATGAGGCTATTGTGAAGGGTGATAACATGCCTATACCAGGTATACCTGAATCATTCAACGTTCTTGTTCATGAGTTAAGAGGTCTGGGCCTTAATATAACTTTTGATTAATCATATTTTGCAATTGGCTGTATTCTGTATCAGGATACAGTTAATTGCAAATTCATTTCTTGTAGTCAATAGATAATACTTTAGATAAAACATATGGCTTTCAGAAAAGACAGCACTATTTCAAGCAATTTCTCCAAAATAACTATCAGTCTTGCATCGCCCGAAATGATTCTCGAGCGTTCAAGTGGTGAAGTTCTGAAACCTGAGACCATCAATTACAGAACCTATAAACCTGAAAGAGATGGTTTATTCTGTGAGAGAATTTTTGGTCCGGTTAAGGATTGGGAATGCCATTGCGGGAAATACAAAAGAATCCGTTATAAGGGTATTATATGCGACCGATGCGGAGTTGAGGTAACCGAAAAGAAAGTTCGCCGTGAACGCATGGGGCATATACAGCTCGTGGTACCGGTAGCGCATATCTGGTTCTTCAGATCATTGCCTAACAAAATTGGTGCGCTGCTTAACCTTAATACTAAAAAGCTTGACTCTATTATATATTATGAGCGCTATGTTGTAGTACAACCTGGTGTTATGGATGGAGTAATGCTAAAAGAGGATACAAAAATAGAGAAAATGGCCTTGCTGACTGAGGAACAGTATTTTGAAGTTCTTGATGCATTGCCAAAAGAAAATAATAATCTTGACGACTCTGATCCACAGAAGTTTGTGGCTAAGATGGGAGCAGAAGCATTATTTGAACTCCTTAAAACTCTTGATCTTGACCGTGAGTCATTTGATCTTAGACATAAAGCAAATAATGAAACATCACAACAGCGTAAAGCCGATGCTCTGAAACGCCTTCAGGTTTTTGAAGCTTTCCGCGATGCTCAGAAAAGAATAGAAAATCGTCCGGAATGGATGATAGTAAAAGTGGTTCCGGTTATTCCACCTGAGTTACGTCCACTCGTGCCACTTGATGGAGGGCGTTTTGCTACAAGTGACCTGAACGATCTCTACAGGCGTGTAATCATACGGAATAACCGCCTGAAGAGACTCATTGAGATAAAGGCCCCAGATGTAATTATGCGTAATGAAAAACGTATGTTACAGGAAGCCGTAGATTCACTTTTCGATAACTCCCGTAAGGCGAATTCCGTAAAAACTGAATCGAACAGAGCACTAAAATCACTCAGTGATAGTCTGAAAGGAAAACAAGGTCGTTTCCGTCAGAATCTACTTGGAAAACGTGTTGACTATTCAGGTCGTTCTGTTATTGTTGTTGGTCCGGAACTCAAATTAAATGAGTGCGGTTTACCAAAGGATATGGCATCAGAACTTTTCAAGCCGTTTATTATTCGTAAAATGCTTGAAAGAGGAATCGTTAAAACTGTTAAATCAGCTAAGAAGATCGTCGACAGAAAAGATCCAGTAGTTTGGGACATACTCGAAAATATTCTCAAGGGACATCCCGTACTTTTAAACCGTGCTCCTACACTTCACAGACTTGGTATACAGGCATTCCAGCCAAAACTTATTGAGGGAAAAGCTATTCAACTTCACCCATTGGTTTGTACTGCTTTTAACGCCGACTTTGATGGTGACCAGATGGCGGTTCATGTTCCACTTGGAAATGCTGCAGTTCTTGAAGCTCAGCTGTTAATGCTTGCTTCACATAATATCTTAAATCCTGCAAATGGAGCGCCTATTACCGTTCCTTCTCAGGACATGGTACTGGGTCTTTATTATATGACCAAAGGGCGCAAATCCATACAGGATAATCCTGTTAAAGGAGAAGGAAAAATATTCTACTCTCCTGAGGAAGTAATAATTGCGTATAATGAGAAGATGATCGATCTCCATGCTTACATCAAGGTGAAAACCAATGATATAGAGAATGGAGTACCAGTTGTTAAAATGATTGAAACTACTGTTGGTCGTGTTCTCTTTAATCAGGTAGTACCTGTTGAATATGGTTATATCAATCAATTGCTTACCAAGAAATCATTACGTGATATTATTGGTGATGTATTGAAAAAGACCGGAACTGCAAAAACTGCCCAATTCCTTGATGACATCAAGAATCTGGGTTACACAATGGCTTTCCGTGGAGGACTTTCCTTTACATTAAGCGATGTTATTGTACCCGAAATTAAGGAGACACTTGTTAGTCAGGCTAACGAAGAAGTTGAGGAAGTAATGAATAACTATAACATGGGATTCATTACAAACAACGAGCGGTATAACCAGATAATTGATATCTGGACACATACCAACTCCCGTTTAACATACACCTTAATGGAAAACCTTGCAAAAGATAAGCAAGGATTTAATCCGGTATACATGATGCTCGATTCAGGAGCCCGTGGTTCTAAAGAGCAGATCCGCCAGCTTTCAGGTATGAGAGGTCTTATGGCTAAACCACAGAAATCGGGTGCTACAGGTGGTGAAATTATTGAAAACCCAATTCTTTCGAATTTTAAAGAAGGATTGTCGGTTTTGGAATACTTTATCTCCACTCACGGTGCTCGTAAAGGTCTTGCCGATACCGCTCTTAAAACTGCTGATGCTGGTTATCTTACCCGTCGTCTCGTAGACGTTGCACAGGATGTAGTTATTACAGAGCACGATTGTGGAACTCTGCGTGGTTTAACAACAACTGCACTTAAGAAAAATGAAGAAGTTGTTGAAACACTTTATGACAGAATTCTGGGAAGGGTATCCTTGCATGATGTATATCATCCACAAACCGGCGAAATTATTGTTTCAGCAGGAGAAGAAATTACAGAAGATGTTGCAAAGGTCATTGACAATTCTCCAATTGAAGGAGTTGAAATCAGATCGGTTCTTACCTGCGAGTCAAAACAGGGTGTATGTGCAAAATGTTACGGACGTAACCTTGCTACTGCACGTATGGTACAGAAGGGTGAATCAGTCGGTGTAATTGCTGCACAGTCAATTGGAGAGCCGGGTACTCAGCTTACTTTGCGTACTTTCCATGTTGGAGGTATTGCATCTAATCTGTCAACTGCATCCAAGATTGAAGCTAAATACGACGGTATTCTTGAAATTGATGAACTTCGTTATGTTGAATACGAAAACGCAGAAGGAAAACAGTACGACATCGTAATTGGTCGTTCAGCAGAAATGCGTATTGTTGACAAGAGAACCGGCATAGTACTGGCGTCTGCTCACATCCCTTACGGTGCCAACTTATATTTCCGTCAGGGTTCAGAACTTAAAAAAGGCGATCTTGTATCTGACTGGGATCCATACAATGCAGTAATTTTATCTGAAGTCAACGGTAAAGTTGTATTTGACAATATTATTGAAGGTACTACATATAGAGTTGAATCAGATGAGCAAACTGGTTACCATGACAAGGTAATTATTGAATCACGACAGAAGACTAAGAATCCAAGCATCCGAATAATCGGTGCCGATAATAGTGATTTGAGAGTTTATGACATACCAGTTGGTTCGCATATTGTCGTAGAAGAAGGTCGTAAGATCAAGGCAGGTGAAATACTTGTTAAGATACCAAGGGCTATTGGTAAGTCAGGTGACATCACCGGTGGTCTACCTCGTGTAACTGAATTGTTTGAGGCACGAAATCCTTCTGATCCTGCAATTGTAACAGAAATAGATGGTGTTGTATCGTTTGGTAAAAAACTCAAGAGAGGTAACCGCGAAGTTATCATCCGTTCAAAAACCGGAGAAGAAAAGAGTTATCTGATCCCAACATCAAAACAAATTCTTGCGCAAGAAAACGACTATGTAAAAGCCGGAACGCCTCTTTCAGAAGGTGCAATGACACCAAGTGACATCCTTGCTATCAAGGGACCTATGAAAGTTCAGGAATACATTGTTAATGAAATTCAGGAAGTTTACCGCTTGCAGGGTGTAAAAATCAACGATAAGCATTATGAGGTCATTGTACGTCAGATGATGCGTAAAGTTGAAGTTGCAGATCCGGGCGATACAAAGTTCCTTGAAGGTGAGCTTGTTAACAAGATTGATTTCCATGATGAAAACGATAGTATTTATGGAAAGAAAGTTGTTGTTGATCCGGGTGACTCAACCATTCTGAAACCTGGTCAGATTATTACAGCGCGTAAGCTACGTGACGAAAACTCTGTACTTAAACGTCGTGATAAAAAGCTTGTTGAAGCACGTGATGCCCAACCTGCTACGGCTAAGCAAATACTGCAGGGTATTACCAGAGCTTCTTTACAAACAAAGAGTTTTATATCTGCAGCATCATTCCAGGAAACAACCAAGGTGCTTACAGTAGCTGCTATAAATGCAAAGAGTGATGATTTGCTTGGTCTTAAGGAAAATGTAATTGTAGGCCACTTGATTCCTGCAGGAACCGGATTGCGTGAATACGATGATCTGATTGTTGGTTCGAGGGAAGAGTTCGAAAGACTTCAGGCTTCAAAGGCTGAAGAATACTAAAAGTCTAATTATTTTAATAATTAAACAACTATCAGAATGTAGAGATGAGGAAAACCCATCTCTACATTTCTTATTTTTACCGATAATTCATTAAACGACTAACCTTAGAGTCAAATTACTAACCCATTGTCAAATTAATTTAAAGCACAAGATATGAGCGAAAACAAGCAAAATCAGATTAACATTGAGCTGAGTGATGAAATGGCCGAAGGCATTTATTCAAACCTGGCAATTATCACGCATTCTAATGCTGAATTTATTATTGACTTTGTAAAAATGATGCCTGGAGTGCCAAAAGCAAAAGTTAAATCACGTATTATCCTTACCCCACAACATGCCAAGAGGTTAATGAATGCGCTTCGTGAAAATATAGGCAAGTATGAATCAGCTCATGGTCCAATAAAGGAGAGTGAACCAACATTACCTTTCACCCTTGGAGGACCAACGGCACAGGCTTAATTAAAGAAATACTGGTTGGAGTTTAGTACTCTGGCGTTGTAAGACCATCTGTACCAAACATACCCATAAAAACTGATCCAATAATTCCTGCGAATATAAAGGATAATACTATTGCAATCAGAGCAATAATCAGTGTAGCTTTTGCCCAGTTTGATTTTACTTTTGGCGTGTTTCCGCCAAATGACCATACAAACAGCATAATTATTCCAATAAGTGGAATTGCAGTTATGATGAGTGTTAATACCCAATCTCCAACTGACATTGTTTCATTCTTAAGGGGTTCGGTTATTTCCATATTGCAATATTATTGATTTATAATGTAAATGTACAAAATGCTATTACCATTGTGACATAAATGCAGGTAGTTTGTTCAGTTAAAGTTGATTATAGATTAAAAATTAGATCATGGATTTTCTTTCAATTTTTACCAGTGATTCGGTTATATTTCAGTGGGTGCTACTACCTGTTTTGATTTTTCTCGCCCGTATTGGTGATCAGACGATTGGTACCGTACGACTAATCTTTTTATCTAAAGGCTATAAGCACCTCGCTCCCTTTCTCGGATTTTTCGAAGTTATTATATGGTTAATAACTGTTAGTCAGATTATGCAACACCTTGATAATGTAATGTGCTACGTTGCATACGGTGGAGGATTTGCGATGGGAAACTATGTTGGAATGACTATTGAAGAAAGATTATCAATTGGAAATGTAATGATTCGCATTATACCTAAGAATAATACCAGCGAACTCATGGAAAGACTTCGCCAACAGAATTACGGCGTTACGTCCGTTGCAGCTGAAGGTGCACAAGGACCGGTCAATATTATTTTCACCATCATCAAGCGAAAAGATATTGACCATGCAGTATCTATTATAAACGATTTAAACCCAACAGCCTTCTACACAATCGAAGATATAAAATCTATAAAAGAAGGGATATTCAGACAAACCAAGAGCAATTCACTTCTTAGTGCAATCGGAATCGGCACAAAAAAGAATAAGTAGACCTTTCCTCAAGAGCAGTTCCTGCCAATGTTTTATATTTTCTTTACCTTTGTCAGTAATTCAATGCAAGGGTAATAAAACTATAAATCTCCTGTTTGACATACCCTGTTAAAACACGTAAATCTCTTTATAATGAAAAGTGACAAATTGGGAATTAATTCCAGAATGATTCATGGCGGGAACTTTGAGGATGCATTAGGAAGTGCAACTGTTCCAATCTACCAAACTTCAACTTTTATTTTCGAAAATGCCGATCATGGTGCCCGCTGTTTCTCGGGTGAAGAGTCAGGATATATTTATACACGCATTGGTAATCCTACTATTGGTGCTTTAGAAAACCTGATTGCCGATCTTGAATCAGGAACTATGGGTATTGCAACAAGTTCAGGTATGGCTGCTGTTAATACAGTTTACATGAGCTTATTAAGCAAAGGCGACCATATGGTAAGTTCTGCAGCTGTATATGGCCCTTCAAGAGTAGTTATGGAACAACACTGGTCAAGGTTTGGCGTTGAATCATCCTTTATAGATACCAGCAATATAGAAGAGATAAAGCGTGCTATAAGACCCAATACAAAGTTGCTTTATATTGAGACTCCTGCAAATCCAACCATGGACATAACAGATCTTGCAGCATGTGTTGAAATTGCACACCAAAAAGGAATCCTGGTAGTAGTTGATAATACTTTCTGTAGCCCATACCTTCAAAGGCCATTGGAACTTGGTGCTGATGTAGTACTACATTCCATGACAAAATTTATTAATGGTCATGCCGATATTGTTGCAGGTATGCTGATTACTAAGGATACCGTATTGGGAGCCAGATTGCGCAGCATGATGGTTACTATGGGATGCAACATGGACCCTCATCAGGCTTATATGGTATTAAGGGGAGTTAAAACTCTTGGTATACGAATTGAGCGCTCGCAGCAGAGTGCAATGAAAATTGCCCGCTTCCTGGAGTCTCATCCTAAGATTGAATGGGTAAAGTATCCTGGACTTGAATCTCACCCACAGCATGAGCTGGCAGTTCGTCAAATGTCAGGATTTGGATCAATGATTAGCTTTAGTCTTAAAGGTGGACTTGAAGCAGGTAAAGTTTTAATGAATAACGTTAAGCTCTGCATTCTGGCAGTATCTCTCGGTGGTGTTGAAACCCTTATACAGCATCCTGCTTCTATGACACACTCTAAGGTTTCAGCTGAAGCTAAACTTAAAGCAGGCATTACTGATGGACTTGTCAGATTCTCAGTAGGTATTGAAGATGTTGATGACATTATTGAAGATTTATCGCTGGCACTTGAAAAAGTGTAGCTACGTACTTCTATTTTGCATTATCTTCTTTTGCAATCCAATTGTATCTGCACAAACAGTTGGACTGGTTTTAAGCGGAGGAGGAGCAAAGGGAGCTGCGCACATTGGTGTAATCAGGGCACTTGAGGAAGCTGAAGTGCCCATTGATTATATTACCGGCACTTCTATGGGTGCTATTATCGGAGGTCTGTATGCAGCCGGATATACCCCTGATGAAATGGAAGCTCTTATTAATTCCAGAGATTTTTCATACTGGTCTACCGGCAAAATAGACCCTAAGTATAGCTATTATTTTAAAGTTCCTGCTAAAAATGCATCATGGATAGACTTTAAATTTAACTTTGATACTATTCTGAAACCAGCTATTCCCACCAATCTGGTTTCACCCATAAGTATGGATTTTGCATTTATGGAGCTTTTTGGTGCTGCAAGTGCAGCAGCTAACTATGACTTTGATAATCTTATGGTTCCTTTTAAGTGCATTGCGTCGGATATAGCCGGAGCTAAAGCTGTTGTACTCGAGAAAGGCGACCTTGGGCAGGCAATCAGAGCATCCATGACATATCCTTTTATCTTTAGGCCAATTGTAATTGATAGCGTGCTGCTTTTTGACGGAGGTATGTATAATAATTTCCCTTCCGATGTTATGTTTGATCGTTTCTTTCCTGACATTATCATTGGTTCACAGGTATCAGCAAATGCAAAAGCCCCCGATATTGATAATATAGTCACACAGCTTCAAAGTATGTTAATGATGAAGAGTGACTTCAACGTTTTTTGTGATAACAGCATCCTGATAAAGCCTGACATACCACAGGTGGGTACTGTTGACTTTAGTCAAAACCATGTTATTGTTGATAGCGGGTACAAGGCAGCAATCAGGGCTATACCTGAAATCAGATCATTTCTCCTTAGGAGGAGGTCCCAACACAGCTTAGATTCTCTTCGTAAGTCTTTTAATGACCGCAAACCGGAATATAACATAGGCACCATAACGATCAATGGTTTGTCAAAAAAGCAAACCCAGTACATGCAGAACATGTTGCGAAATGTGCGACCTGAAGCAGGCGACATTAACATGAACAGCGAATCAAGGTTTCATCTGAAAGAGATTAAGCCACAATACTTCCGGTTTGCTTCTGAGGGCAAGTCTGATCATATGTACCCTGCTATCCGCTATAATGCCTTGTCGTCAGTTTACGACCTCCGGATCGACATTCAGAAGCGGAATCAGTTAATAACAGAAATAGGAGGAGCTATTACATCAAGTTCAGTAAACGAACTGTTCCTTCAATGGAAATATCTGTTTTGGACCAGAAAGTCATTAGAGCTAACTGCTAATTCGTATTTTGGAAGATTCTATAACTCTGCATTATTCAGTTTTAGATATGATTTGCCAAAATACAACCCATACAGCCTAACAGCAGGATTCGTCTTTAATAAGTTTAATTATTTTAAGACCAATACATTCTTTTATGCGGATGAAGATCCATTTTATCTTGTTATACAAGATAGATTTGGTTTTTTAACCTCATCTTTCCCCTTTCGGAACCACGGGAAAATAGAAGTTGATCTGTCATTCGGAAAAACACTTGATAAATACTACCAAACAAATATTTATAAGCGCGATGATATACTCGACAAAACAACTTTTTCTTTTATAGCACCCAGTGTAATTTTCGATATTAACACCCTTAATTACAAAGAATACCCAAACAGCGGTATTCAGTTAAAAATGGGCATTGACTTCATTGATGGGAAAGAGAAATTTTTTCCAGGAACCACTGCTTTCGACAGTATTAAAACCACACAGAAACACTCCTGGTTTAAATTTCATTTTTTGTATGAAAACTATTTCACTTCATACAAGCGCGTTAAATTTGGCAGTTTAATTCAGTTGAATTACTCCACTTCAAAGGAGTTTAGTAATTACACATCTACGCTGCTTTCCATAAATGCATTTCAGCCTGTATCGGAAAGTAATATCCGGTTTATTCCAGCTTTCAGAGCAAGTAAATTTATGGCTGCAGGAAGTAAAAATGTGTTTATTATCAACAAGAACTTTGATTACCGCCTCGAAGGATATCTATTTATGGTCCAGGATGCATTAAGAATGAATACATTGACAGGCAAAACCGAATACAGCAATCAGATATTGTTCTATCCGATGGCATCAACTGCCTTCGTTTATCGCACACCTTTGGGTCCGATAAGTATAAATCTAAATTATTTTAGTGCTGAAGTAAATCCTTTGTCCTTCTTTGTCAAATTTGGATACCTGATTTTCAACAGAAGACCATATTAACAAAAATAATTCGTATTTTTGCAACCCTTTTAATAGATAACCAGAACCCAAACAACTGAATCAATAAACAGTTATAAATCAGAACTCCTCCTTAATTTAAGTGGTATTTTTTTCCCTAAAATAAGTAGGAGATATTTCAACAAAGTACTAATCATTCATTTGAACTCTTAATGGAAACCAAAGATCAACACAATCAGAATCCTGAGGAGGTTATTAATAATCAGGAGGAGAATTCCTTAATTAAGAACGAAGCAGACGAACAGCTTCCTGTTACTGCTGAAACTCCGGAAGTTTCAGCTGAATCACCTGCCACAGAATCTTCAGTTTCAGAAACAGAATCTTCAGTTTCAGAAGCAGAACCTGAAGCATCCGAAGCTGAAGTTACTTCAGATCTTAAACCCTCTGAGGAGAATATAGCAGAAGGAGAAAATCTGTTGGTCAGCCATCATGAAGAGGAAGACAGTGACGATCTGGAAGAAATGCATGAAGAGGAACCATCTACAGCATTTGAAGGACTCAGTCGGGAGCAGCTTGTTGAAAAACTAGAAGAACTGGTGCAGGATCCAAATGTCAATGCAATAAAGAGTGCAGTGTCTGCGATCAAAGTTACTTTCTTAAGATTAAACAAAGACTTTAAGCACGATGAGTATCAGAAAATGGTGGAGCAGCATTCTGCTTCTGAAGTAGAAGCTGATACTGAGAACGTTGCTGAAGCTGAAGTTGCTGTACCTGTAATTCAGGAAGATGCCATTGAGGAAAGATTTAAAGCTGCATTTAATATATATAAGCAGAATAAAGCCAGATATAATGAAGAACTTGAAAAGGTTAAAGTTCTGAATCTGGAAGCAAAGAATCAAATTTTAGAAGAACTCAAAGTGCTTATCAATTCAGAAGAAACACTGAAAAAGACATACGATGAGTTTAAAGTACTTCAAGAGCGCTGGAAAAATATCGGGATGGTTCCAAAGGGTGAAATCAATACACTTTGGCAAAACTACCATTTCCTGGTAGAGAAGTTCTTTGATAAAGTTAAAATTAACAAAGAACTTAAAGATCTTGATCTGAAAAAGAATCTTGAAGCAAAAATACAACTTTGCGAAAAAGCTGAAGAATTACTGCTTGAAACATCCATTATCAAATCATTTAAGCAGCTCCAGCAATATCATGAAGAATGGAAAGAAATAGGTCCGGTGCCTCAGGACAAAAAAGATGAATTATGGGAACGCTTTAAGAGCGCTACTGAAAAAATAAATGAACGCCGCCGCGAATATTACACTGAAATACAAGACGGACAAGAGCAAAACTTTACAGCTAAGCAAATTCTTTGCGAAAAAGCTGAACAGATACTTGCACAGGATATAGACTCCATTAAGGCATGGCAGGATGCTTCCAATCAGATAACAGAGTTGCTTAAAATATGGAAAACCATAGGGCCTGCTCCAAAAAAGCAAAATAATGAGATTTGGTCACGCTTTAAAGCATCACTAGATAACTTCTTTAGTGCTAAAAAAGAGTTCTTTAATAAACTTAAGGAACAACAAATGCACAACTACAATCTTAAACTGGATCTATGTGTGCAGGCCGAGTCACTTAAGAGCAGTACTGATTGGAAAAACACTACTCGTGAGTTAATTAATATGCAGTCTGAATGGAAGAAGATCGGTCCTGTTCCACGCAAACAAAGCGATAAAATATGGAAACGATTCAGAGCAGCATGCGATGAGTTCTTTGCCAGTAAAGCCAACCACTTTAAGAATATTTCAAGCCAGGAAGACGATAATCTTAAACTTAAACAAGAGCTCATTGAAAAGGTCAAAGCTTTTGAAATAGGTGAAGATAGAAATCAGGCTGTTGAAGCACTGAAAGATTTTCAGAGACAATGGATGGAAATTGGTTACATTCCAATTAAAGAAAAGGAACGGTTGCAAAATGAATTCAGGGGACTAATCAATAAGCACTTTGAGAAGCTCAAAATGGATTCATTTGCCGCAGGAGCTCAGAACTACCGTAACAAGCTCGACAGAATGAGTAAAGATTCGCCAGATTCGGGTAAGGTTATAAACAAGGAACGTAACTTCCTTGTGGGCAAAATTCAACAACTTCAGGAAGATATCAAGTTATGGGAAAATAATATTGGTTTCTTTGCCAATTCAAAAACAGCTAATCTGTTAAAATTAGAGTTCGAGAAAAAGATAACTAAGGCTAAAGAAGAGCTTGCAGTGTTCGAAGCGAAACTAAAGATGCTTCGCGAGAACATGTAAAGATTTGAATTGTTTGTAGATTTACAGGTAACCGCTTCTCTTGTCAGGGGAGCGGTTTTTTTTTAACTTTGTATGAGCGGTATTTGTTAATTAAAACAGTCTGCAGCATACTGTTCTTATGTTTTTGTAAAACATTTAATTAACCTGTTATGAAAAAGTTTCTTAAGGTTTCTGCTATTGTCATAGTTTCTATCCTAATAATACTTATTATTTTACCGTTCGCCTTTAAGGGGAAAATAAAAGATGCAATTCAAAATGCAGCCAACAAAAACTTAAATGCACAGGTTACCTTTGCAGATGTCAACCTTTCCTTTATCAGAAGTTTTCCGAATGTATCTGTGAACATAGATTCGTTAACCATCAAAGGGACAGAGCAATTTGAAGGAGACACACTCGCAAGCATCCCCGATTTTTATGCAAGTGTAAACTTTATGAGTATTGTTCGTGGCAGTAACTTTGAAGTTAGGAAAGTTAACATCGACAGTCCGAGGATCTTTCTTAAAGTCCTTTCAGACGGCACAGCCAACTGGAACATTATGAAGGAAGATACGACTGCAGTAACCGATACTGTCACCGAGCCTTCTGAGTTTAAGGTATCGCTAAAGCGGCTTACCATATCTGATGCATTTGTTGTGTACGATGACAAGTCGCTTGACTTTTATTTCAGCGCCGGAGATCTTGACCATACTCTTAGTGGAGATTTAACGGCAACTATAACTGATCTGGATACAAAAACACAAATAGAGAATTTACTGGTTAGTTACGGAGGAATTCGTTATCTTAACAAGGCAAAGGCAACACTCAACAGCCGCATTACTGCTGATCTTGATAAGTTCAGTTTTAGTTTCCCTGATGCTCAATTATTACTTAACGATCTGGAGCTGCTGGCAAACGGTGTTTTTGAAATGCCCGATAATGGGTATGATATGGATATAAAGTTCCAGGCAGTCAGGAACGACTTCAAAAGTTTTCTTTCTTTGGTGCCTGCTGTGTATGCAAAGGATTTCGAACAAGTTACAGCTTCAGGTAAAATGGGTTTCTCAGGCTATGTAAAAGGTCATTATGACGATAATACCTTGCCGGCTTTCGGATTGAATCTTAATATCGATAATGGTATGTTCAAATATCCTGATCTGCCTGGTTCGGTTGATAAGATATTCGTTAATGCAAATATTGACAATCAAACGGGAGATCCTGATAACACAAAAATTACTGTAGATAAACTTTCGTTGGAGATGTTAGGTAACCCTGTAAATGGGCATTTATTTGCTACCACTCCCGTTAGTGACCCTTACCTGGATGCCTCCTTTAAAGGACGTGTTGACCTTGCAGATGTCTCAAAAGTATACCCGCTCGAAGAAGGTGATCAGCTGTCTGGTATAGTAGATGCTGATTTTGAAATTAAAGGCCGTCAGTCGCAGGTTGAGAAACAACAATTCGATGATTTTAAAGCGAATGGTCTGGTTGTTATTTCCAATCTGAAGTACAAAACCGAATCCTTTGATCAGCCAATCGATATTCGGGAGGCACAGTTCAGATTGTCACCCAAAACCGTCGATATGCCTTCTATGTTTGTGAAGCTCGGCAATAATGACCTATCCCTTCAAGGTGCCATAAGCAATTATCTGGCTTATGCATTCGATAAAGGATCGTTAAATGGAACCATGAATGTGCAGTCAGAGTATTTCAACTTAAACGATTTAATGTCAGATGATAATGAAAGTCAAAGCAATACCGCAACTACAGAATTATCAGTTATTGAAGTGCCGGAGAACATCGACTTCACACTACGGTCATCATTTAAGAAGGTGATCTACGATAAAATAGAACTTAATAATCTTTCAGGTAACGTTATTCTTCGGGATCAGGCTGTTGTTTTAAATGATGTGAAATTTAATACACTTGATGGTCTGATGACCATGAACGGATCGTATTCGACTAAAAATCCGGAAGTCCCGGTTGTTGATTTTGCAATGAATATTAATGAAGTGGACATAAAGAAAGCATTTGAAAGCTTTGTAACGGTAGAGAAACTGGTACCCATTGCACGCCAGACTTCGGGTAAAGTAAGCACATCTTTGCAGATCACTTCGCAATTAGGGAAAGATATGATGCCTGTTCCTGCAACACTTAATGGTTCAGGAAACCTCACATCTCCAAAACTTTCTGTGAACAATTTAAACACCTTTAATAAGATTGCCGATGCTCTGAAAATGGAGCAGTTTAAAAGCTTTTCACTCGATAAAATTAACCTGTCGTTTGCCATTGAAGCCGGTAAGCTGTTTGTTAAGCCATTCAATACCACACTGGCTAAGATACCAACAGAGATCTCGGGATGGAACTCGATGGACCAAACAATGGAATACACCATGAAAATGGCAGTTCCTACATCAACACTGGGTGGTGCTGCTAACCAGGTATTAAATAATCTGGTAACTCAGGCAAATGCCAAAGGGGCAAACTTTAGTGTCGGACAAACGGTCCCGGTTGCTGTAATTGTTTCCGGAATGGTTTCTGATCCCAAAGTTCAGGTGAGTTTGTCTGATGCGAAAGGGGGCATCCGCGAAAGCATAAAAGAGACCATTCAGCAAAAGAAAGAGGAGGTCGTTACCAAGGTGAAGGAAGAGACCGGTAAGTACCTTGATGAAGCCAATAAACAGGCTAAAAAGATCATTGATGAGGCTCAGAAGAGGGCAGACCAGGTCATTGCAGCGGGCAACGCATCTGCCAAAAAGGTGCGTGATGAAGCAAATGCCCGTGCTGATCAACTTGTTAAAGAAGGAAAAGCAAAGGGGATGATTGCTGAAATTGCTGCAAAGAAAGCAGCCGAAAAAGTACGCGATGAAGGTGATAAGAAAGCCGATGCCCTTAGTGCCGAAGCAAAGAAGCAGGCCGACAGTATTATGTCAGCTGCCCGTACTCAAGCTGATAAAATTGTTGCTGACGCTAAGGCGAAAGTGAACAGCGGTGGAAAATAAACATCGCTTGTTTTAATGGCTTTTATGCTATTTTCGCACTAAATATAGAGGAATGAAGTTTCTGTCGGTTAACATATGCTGTTTCGGGCTGTTTGCATGCATGATTGCCTGCGACAGATCGGCACAGCAAGCAACTGACAACCGGCGTGCCGTTAATCAGCAAAGTCTGACAGAATCAACTGTCAGTAATAATAATCCTAAAAGTCAATCGCATACCCGATCTTCTGACCGTTTAGCCCCCACAATAAATAGCTCTGAATTCATTAAAAAACAGAAGAACAGTGCTTTACCTAAAACTGCTACAAGTGAGAAAGCAAAGACAGATTCTCACGGTCAGTCCAGGACCAGTGCCAGTAAATTTGAAAACATTCTACCCTACAGGCACCTTTATGAAGCCCCTGTTTTGAATAAAGAATATCCTGCTATAATCCGTAACCCATACCTGAACAGCATGATTTCGACCTATAGGGGAGTTGCCGTTGCACTTGATAACGACTTATTTAATAACACCGACAGGTATTACACCAATGGAATTCATATTGTATTTCACTCTCCGGCTTTTGCTTTCTGGCAGATAAATTACCTTCTACCGGTAGGTACCAGAAATTATACCGAGTATAACAGTATTGAATTGCACCATGCCATGTATACTCCCTATACTACTAAACAGCCACCGGTATTAAAAGATGAACGGCCATATGCAGCTACCCTATTGTGGAGGTATACACGCAAAGCAGTACACCATCAAAAACATCTAATCCGTAGTGCATCTATTGATATCGGTGTTATTGGTAAAGGTGCTTTTGGCAGTAGCCTGCAGCAGAGTGTGCATGCTGCATTGCCTACGAACCATGAACCACTGGGCTGGGATACCCAAATCCGTAATGATATTATCTTCAATTACCACTACACTCAGGTCAATAGTTTTGTACATACCGGCCAATCTGATTTATATACTGAAATGACCGGATCACTTGGTACTCATTTAACCAATGCAGGTGCCAGCCTGGGTTTTCGTTTACATAGTCAGAATATAGGATCCTCTTTTCACGAAACCACAGGCACATTTAAAAGTGGCAAGTCATGGAGTTACCTGTTCGACATAAAGACCGGTATTTCTTTTGTTGCCTATAACAGTACGCTCAACGGAGGTCTGCTGAACAGAAAGAATATCTATGTGTTATTGCCGGGAGAAACCGAAAGGATTCTTCATAATGCATCTCTTACACTAAGTGTGAGGTATTACAATATGGGAATAAACCTTTCACAATATTATGTTTCAAAGGAGTTCAGAAAAGGGTATCACCATTTTTGGGCTCAGATTGGTATAACTGTTGATTTTTAAAGATGATCGCCGAATTTGCAAGAAACGCCATTCTTATTACTACGTTATTGCTAACGAGTAAGGTCGATAACAGCCCTGTTGTTGTTAATCAGAGTGCACCTCCCGACCGTCAGATTACCCTGCTTTTTGCCGGAGATATTATGCAGCATGGGCCTCAGATCACGGCTGCATACAATGACTCAACCAAAACTTACGATTACACATCCTGCTTCGCCTGGGTAAAGCCTGTTATAAGCAGTGCCGACATTGCTATTGCCAATCTCGAAGTAACATTAGCCGGAGCGCCATACACCGGTTACCCGCAGTTCAGTGCCCCCGATGCACTGGCAATTGGCGCAAGAGATGCAGGTTTTGATGTGCTGACTACTGCTAACAATCATAGCTGCGACAGAGGTGATGCAGGAGTGTTACGCACTATCAGGGTACTTGACAGCCTCGGAATAAAAAGAACCGGTACCTTTTCAGACAGCGCCGATTATCAGAAACAGCACCCTTTAATTCTGCAAAAAAACGATATTTCAGTAGCGCTGCTCAACTATACCTACGGCACAAACGGACTGCCTTTCCATTATCCGGCAATGGTAAATCTGATCAACGAAGAGCAACTGGCAGCAGATATTCAGCGCAGTAAACAAATGCAAGCCGACTTTATTGTTGTTTTCTTTCACTTGGGTGATGAATATCAGTCGCAACCCAATACCCAACAAATTCAACTTGCTGAACTGGCCCTTAAAGAGGGAGCGGATGCTGTTATAGGATCTCATCCGCATGTGCTGCAACCAATGGAATTCAGATCAGAAGATTCCATTAAGAGTACTCAATTAATTGTTTATTCCCTTGGCAATTTTGTTTCAAACCAGCGAACAAGATATCGCGATGGTGGGGCAATGGTCTCGTTTACGCTAAATAAAACATGGAAAGAAAAAACCATTTCCGATCCCGTTTATCATCTTACCTGGGTGCACACTCCGGTAATTAACGGTAAAAAGCAATATTACATAGTTCCTGTAAAAAGTAATTATGTAATCAACGACACCAGCGACCTTTATAAATTCAACACTTTCGTGGATGATTCAAGAACTCTTTTAAACACCAGTGCAAAGGCAATTCCTGAAGCGTCATACAGTTATTAGGTGTGCAGTTTTTTTACCATTGCATTTGAAATGGAATGAGGTGTAAAGTTGAGCATCTTAACCATAAGGTAGTTGCTCCATCCATAAACAGCCTTATTTTTTCCTTTCATAAGCCTGCGATAGGCAAACATCGCTACTTTTGAGGCTGCTGCAGGTTTCATAATTTTAGTGATCCTTGCATCACCTGCACTTGCAGCGTTAAAGAAATTGGTTGCAACAGGTCCCGGACTTAAGGTTGTTACAGTAACACCTGTGTTAACCAGCTCACTGTGCAGAGCAGCAGAAAATGATACAACGTAAGCTTTTGTGGCATAATATACTGACATTAACGGGCCAGGCAGAAAACCTGCTATAGATGCAACATTCAATATTTTACCTGATCCTCTTTGTATCATAGAAGGTAAAATTGCCCTTGTTAAATGCGTCAACGCTGTGATATTAAGTTGAATCATTTGTTCATTCTTCAACCAGTCGGCTTCAGCAAAAAATCCTGCATCACCAAATCCTGCATTATTAACCAGAATGTCGATGGCAAGATCCAGCTCCTCTATAAAATCAAGCAGTTTAATCCTTTCATCGCTCTGGGTCAGATCGGCTGTAAATACGTGGGTGTTTATATTGTATTTTTTATGCAGTTTGTCGGCAAGAGAGGAGAGCTTATCTGCCGTTCTGGCCACCAGCAGAAGATTATGATTATGAGCCGCCATAATCTGAGCAAGCTCCATTCCGATTCCTCCTGATGCTCCTGTTATTAATGTATATGTCATTTTATAGATACCTCCTTTATAAAAGAGGCTGCCCGAAAGGACAGCCTCCATGTACATAATTTTCAATCAATATTAGAATGTATAACGAATACCAATCTGTGCACTCCAGGTGCTGGCAGTTGATAATACATTGGTAAACGATTTGGTTGGGAACTTTTTAGCTTCTGTTGACAGAGTATAGGTTGGTTCTCCTGCACTGTTTGTACCTGCAAAAGTTAACAGACTCATGTCGTAGTTTCCGGCCATCTGACGCATGTTCAAGCCCCATTCTTTATTCAGGAGGTTTCCTATGTTAAGAACGTCGAGACTGATCTGCAGATTATGCCTTCTGTTGTCTTGTCCGAGTGTAGTATAAATATCCTGTAATATTCTGAAGTCGAAACGGTTTCTCCATGGTAACAGAGCACCATATCTTTCAGCATATGTTCCACCGTTTTCACTGAGGTATTCATCCTGTTTAACGAAATTCCAGAAAGCTATACTCTGTTCTTCGGCAGTGTTAATAACTTCACCGGCTTTATTCTTCATATCAACAAAGTTGATCTGATCGGTATTGGTAGGGATGAACATAAGGTCAGCTGCGTTGCCATCGCCATTCATATCATTACTGTAGATATAAGAAATACGGCCCTGGTTAGCTCCTTCGTAGAATAAAGAAACGGTGGTACCAAGGTGTTTAATGTATTCTTTATGATAAGAGATAGCTCCAATAACGCGGTGAGGAACAGCAAACTGTGAGTAGCTTAAACCCGGATCGTTCTGATGGCGAACGGTTGGGTTGCTTGACCATGCTGAGAATGCTGCTGAGCCAGGATTTGAGGTAAGGTCTTTTGCTGTAGTATAGGTATATGCTATGCTTCCAAAGATGCCATTGCTGAAAGGTCTTGCCAACTGGAAAGTTAACATGGTTGCACTTCCGCCTTCTGCATTATCAAGAACCATTGCAGAGCTAACAGACTTGTTAACTCTTCTGGTGCTGCTGGTGAAAATCGGGCGGTTGTCAATGCCCTGGAATGTAGAGTCAATAACAGCCTGGTTAGCATTGCGCTGGATGATAGCGTTGATGTCTTTTGAATGGAGAACTTCCACTGTAAAGATCATGTTCCACCAGGGCAATTTAGCATCGGCAGCAATGTTTGATCTCCATACCTGAGGCATTTTGAAGTCTTCATCAACCTTTGCAATAGATCCAGGAGCTTTGGTACCTGGCTGCGAAGCAAAGTTATCAATATGAGCCATTGGATTCGGATCAAAATAAAGCTCATACTGCTCAATGTAGTTAGGATCAGTATCCTTTTTAGGTTTCTCAAACTCTACTGTGTTCTGCAGTACACCACTGTTGGTTGGCTGGTTGGTGAACCATACAAAAGGAAGTCTTCCGGTAAAGATACCTGTACCTCCGCGAACCTGTAAAGTGCGGTCACCGTTTACATCGTAGTTAAAACCAAAGCGTGGTGAGATCATCAGCTGTGTGTTAGGATAAGCACCTACATCTAATTTCTCAGGATTTCCCATAAGGTCAACAAAGGAGAGAGAATCAGTAACAGCAGGATTCTGAATAAGATCATCAAAATAGAAAGGCATTTCAAGACGTAAACCACCGGTAATTTTCAGTTTATCGGTTGCCTGATATTCATCCTGTGCATAAATGCTACCAAAGCCAAAGCTTAATTCTGCGTAACCATCACCGGCTCCTTCATATGGATAGGTTAAACCGTAGGCGATAGGTAACTGGTTGTTGAGGAAATCGCTTACAGAAGCAAATCTGTAGTAGCTGGTTCCATATCTCTTGTAGCTGTTTCCAAAGTACATATGGTCGAACGATGCACCAAAAGTAAAGGTGTGTTTGCCCATGAAGTAGTTAAAGTTATTGGTAAGAGTGAGTACATTGTTCTTTACATCGTTTTCGAAAGTAAAGAGCTCATAACCAAAACTCATGTATGGATTGAGGGCGTTTCCGTCTGGTTCGTAAATGTCAACATAAGGGAATAGATCGCTGTCGCTGTCGCGTGTGTCTCTGATGCGGGTATATGTAGCGAGGAATTTATTTGCGTATTTATTGCCGAATGTTGAGTTAAGTTCGGCTGCTATAGAACCAACAGTATTCAGGAATCCATAGTTTGCATTTTCGAAAGTAATAGATTTTTCACCAATACGGCCAAATGGAGAACGGGTGCCAGGAGCACTGGTAGCATTGGTTTCCTGATCGTTAGTTGATCGTACATAGTTGTAACGAACGGTAAGTTTGTGGTTTTTGTTGATATTCCAGTCTAAACGGCCAAGTAACTTGTAATTTTTGCTTTCGAAGTTTCCGAAATCTGAGAAGTTACCCGGGTCGTAACCATATCTTGAAATAAGAGCATCGCGAACGGCCTGTAAATCCTGAACTGTAGTTCTTGAGATATATTTCTCAGGATCAGCTGTTATACCGGCTTCCGGATTGCTAGGTTTCCACTGTATACCGGGGAAAGATGAAGTTTCATATTCAGCATTACCAAAGAAGAATAATTTATCCTTAATGATCGGGCCACCAACGCGTGCCCCAATAGTTCTGGTCGAATTGTCGGTAAGGGTAAGGGTATCTTCACCAACATATTTACCATTGAATGATTCATTTCTGGTAAGCATGTAGGCTGATCCTCTGAACTGATTATCACCACTGCGAGTAACAGCATTTACGTTAGCACCGGTAAAGTTCGACTGGCGAATATCAAAAGGAGCTACGTTAACACTAAGTTCTTCAATAGCATCCAAACTGATCGGCTGAGCATCACCACCGG
The DNA here is from genome assembly GCA_964643225.1 of uncultured Lentimicrobium sp. Lineage (GTDB taxonomy): Bacteria > Bacteroidota > Bacteroidia > Bacteroidales > Lentimicrobiaceae > Lentimicrobium. Next base: position 26,737 of record CAZXQT010000004.1, read on the forward strand.
GAAGGTTCTTACTGCTGAGACCAAAGTTGTTGTTAAAATTGGCACCGTCAATTGTAATATTGTTGTAACGTCCGTCGCGACCTCCAAAGCTGTTACCAACACTCGCCTGTGGTGTTAAACGGGTGTAGTCGTTTATACTACGGCTAATGGTCGGTAATACTGAAATTGTCTGGCTATTATAGTTGCTCGAAGCGCCTGTTCTGTTTCCATCAAACAGATCACTTCTTGAACTAACAACTTCAACTCCCGAAATAGTTTCGGCAGCTTCGTTCAATGATGCACTAAAATTAAAAGTCTGACCAAGGTTAAGAGTTATCTGAGTAGTGGTTGTAGATTGGTACCCTACATAGCTTACGGTAATTGTGTATGGACCGCCAATCCTCATGTTAGGGATACGGTAATATCCTTCGGAGTCGGTGGTTGTTCCATACTGAGTTCCTGAAGGAGTATGTACAGCAAGTACAGTAGCTCCCGGCAGGCTTTCGCCGGATGCGTTCGTGACCCGTCCGTTCATTCCCGAGGTTGTTACCTGAGAAACAGCGACCAGACTGATCATCAGAAACGAAACAACGAGCATTAGTTGCCCGATAGCTTTGCTCATGATTTGGTGTCGATTTTTCATTTGTTTTACGTTGGTTTTTATTGGTTTTGGTTAGAAAAATTACATAGTTTGTCTAGTGCTGACTATTACGAAACATCTTATAGAGGTTGCAAAATTAGTCAGTATGCGACAGTCATTCATATGGGGTTATGTTAACAAATCATTAATTATAGGTGATGCAAATCGCTTAATTACCCGTAATTTATGCGAGTAATCACCTAATTCTCTGTTAAATATGCCATAATGGTCTATGGGGTCAACCCTAACTCTACCACTGGCATGAATAATTTCTTTATTGCCGGTTAGTATACCGGTATGTGTAATCTTCCCTTCTTCATTGTCAAAAAATGCAACGTCACCTGCCTGAGTTTCTTCTATAAGATCAATGTACTGGCCTTCTGCTGCCGCTTGCTGCCATGCATCACGGGGCAGATTTATGTCAGTAACACTAAAAACTACCTGAACCAGCCCTGAACAGTCAATCCCAAAAACTGATCTGCCTCCCCAGAGGTAAGGTGCTCCTTCAAAGGAACGAGCTAATGAAACAACGGATTCACCTGTGTATGCAATTCGATCTGAAAGTGTGCCAAATAGGGTATGCGCGTTTTCGCCTTCCAGGATTGGTTTACCCGCAGCATCCATAGCTATTCTACTGCCAAAAGGTAAAGTGTAATTACGCGAAGTACCTGCTATTACAGCGATTGTACTGGTAACATAATTAATGCCGGATATCACATTCAGATCTGTGCTTATCTGGTTTGCTTCACAATACCCTTCGTAATCGTCGTGTTGCGAGATAATCTTAAGCCAGGAGTTCGGGAGTGCTTCTTTAATATAGACTAAGTCGCCATACAACAACTGATTTGTCATCGTGGCTTTGCCCGAAGGCTCTGAACGTACAGGAATAATAGGCAGCAGAATAATCCCCTGAGTCATTTCTTTCAAAATCGGCATGCAAATATAGAATTTTAACACTACTTTAAAAGGCTGTTCTCTCTGTTGTTAATAACTTTTTGAAATTTAATATCTTTGTTCATTCTGCTTATCGCTGATGTTGTTGTAATGTTATGAGAAAGACACTGATCTGGTTAAGAAATAATTATAATATATTAGAGAAACTAACGCTTTTTGTAATTGCGATATTTATACTTGTTATGGTTTTCCCTCGTGAAGGAAAGTTCAAGTATGAATTCCAGCGCGGAAAACCATGGCATCATGAAGATCTTATTGCTCCTGTCGATTTTGCCATCTTAAAGTCAGAAGAAGAACTTAAGAAAGAAGAACGTATTGCATTAGAGGATCTAAGGCCACATTTTGTTAAAGATGCATCAGTACCCGATGCTCAGATCAATTATGCATTAAATGAACTGGATGACGAATGGAAGCAACTCGACGATCAGCTTGCTTCCACAGCTGAAAAAGACAAGAGCATTCATTTTATGCTCACTGTACTCGACACGTTGTTTAACCATGGGATTATCAGCATTATAAGTGAAATACAAGACAAACCGGGAACTTATAAGATCTGGGTAATTGAAAACAATACAGTTAAACAACAACCACTGGGTCAAATATATACCATTCAATCAGCCGAACAATACCTAAGCCGGGAAGTTGAAAAATCCAGTTTGCAGTTTAAAAACATAGTTTATGATGTGCTCATAAATTCCATAAAGCAAAATGTTCTTTATAATGAACAGGCAACTGAACGAGCCCGTGAATCCTTACTCGCCGAAATACCAAACTCCCGCGGCATGGTGCAGCAGGGAGAGCGTATCATTTCGCATGGTGAGGTAGTAACAGCCGAGAAATTTCAGATACTTGAATCGCTGCGCAAAGATTACGAAGAACGGCTGGGGTCAACAACCAAGTACATGAATATCCTTATAGGGCAGATTGTACTCATATCCCTTACCATGCTGGCTTTTATATTATTTATGGTCTCATTCCGCAAGGATATTTATGCCGAAAATAAAAAGCTTCTGCTAATGCTCATCTTAATTGTACTGATGGTTACTATTGCTAGTATTGTAATGCGCAAAAACAGCTATCTGTTACAATTACTTCCATTTTGCCTTGTGCCGGTTATTATCAGAGTGTTCTTCGATACCCGGCTTGCGTATTTTGTGCATGTGGTAACCCTCATATTAACCGGGTTCTTGGTACCTAATGCCTTCGAATTTGTTTTTATGCAACTCATTGCTGGCATTATTGCAATTATCAGTGTTCGTGAGCTACGCAGGCGATCACAGTTCTTTACCACTGCGCTTGCCATATTTATGTCATACTCGACCATTTATATCGGAATGCTGCTTATTCAGGATGGAAGTTTTGAAAACATCAGTCAACGGCCGCTTCTGCTTTTCGCTGGTAATGCCTTCTTTACGCTCTTCTCTTATCCACTTATATTTGCTTTCGAGAAAACCTTTGGTCTTGTAACTGATGTTACCCTGATGGAGTTATCAGACACAAACACTCCGTTGCTGCGGAAACTCTCACAATATGCCCCCGGAACTTTTCAACACTCTTTGCAGGTTGCTAACATTGCAGAGGATGCAGTTTATGCAGTTGGGGGTAATACATTGCTGGTACGGGCAGGTGCTTTATACCACGATATCGGTAAAATGGAAATGCCTATGTACTTCATTGAGAATCAGAACTCTGCAATGAACCCACACGACGAACTGGGTTACGAAGAAAGTGGCAGAATCATTATTGGCCATGTGTTTAAAGGCATTGAACTTGCCAAGAAATACAAACTTCCGGAGGTGCTTGTTGACTTTATCAGAACACATCACGGCACTCGTAGGGCAGAGTATTTTTATAACAAGAAACGCATTGAGTTTCCTGAGGAAGAGTTTAGTGATACCCCTTTTAAATACCCCGGGCCAGTACCCTTCTCAAAAGAAACCTCGGTGCTTATGATGGCAGACTCTGTTGAGGCAGCCTCTAGAAGTATGAAAGAGCCAAATGCCGAAGAGATCTCAAAACTGGTCGATAAAATAATTGACGCACAAATTAAAGACAATCAATTCAGTAACTCTGAATTAACGCTACAGGATATTACACGTATTAAAAAGATCCTGAAAAGGAAGCTAATGAGCATTTATCACATCAGGATTGAGTACCCTGCACTTTAACGTGCAGAAGATATTCTTTTGCTTCCGGACCCAGGTTAAAAAGTAAATCAAGGATACTCAGATCCGGCACAAACGCAAACCTGTCAGAAAATACCTGATAATAAGGAGGCTGTATTGTACCTTTTTCTTTTGAATATCGTAAGTCGGTAATATCCTCCCCGTAATTCTTTATGAAGTCTCCTGTTAAATACAAAGACGATTTGATCTTTAGAAACCTATTTATGACTGCAATAAGTTGCAAGTTCAGGTCAATAAGTCTGTTACAGGGTTTCATCAGTACTGCTTCCAGTTCATCCTGGTAATACAGAAAAAATGGCGATTTGCTGTATGCAGAGGTGATAGCCCGCCAGTGAATCTTATTCCAGCCTGAAGTGTAGTCAATAACGATTTCCTCTGTTCTTGTATGATTTCCTGCCGGCTTTTTTACAGGTAATGTGAGCCTTAGAGGCCCGTTTGCAGTAAGAATGGTAGTTCTGTTTCTTACAGTTTGCTTTACATAGGTTTCATGGGTCTCAAATACTACCGTGTTATTCTGTGCAATAGAGCTGTATAACTGAATAGGGGGGAAGTAGCAAACAGGCAGTAAAACACCCGGTGTTGGAATTTGATTTATAACAGGTAATTTACTGGCAAACATAGGTTAATTGCAGTTATAACGCGCGGCAAAAATAGCAAAAGGTGCTTCAAAAATAGCAAAAGGCCGGCAAATATACCGGCCTTTTACAGAGTTTAATTTTATTCAACCGTTAGCTTTTTGGCTGAAGCAGTATGTCGTCGATAGCCTGAATAAAGGCTGATTTTGGTAACGCACCAGCTGCCATTCTTGGCTGACCTTCGGCCGGGCAAAACAGAATACTCGGGATACTCCTTATTCCGAATACTGCAGATAGTTCCTGTTCTGCTTCTGTATCTACTTTATAAATGTTTACTTTTCCTTCATACTCTTTCGAAAGTTCTTCAAGTATCGGGGCAACCATTTTACATGGTCCGCACCAGTCAGCATAAAAGTCTATGATACAAGGAAGATTACCTTCGAACTTCCAGTCCTGATTTTGCTCATAATTAAAAACCTTCTCTTTAAAGGTTTGCGCTGTCAAATGTTCCATTATCGAAATATCTGTTATTATTGGTTTAATTGGTAGCTGCAGGTTTTGCCAGCAGTAAATCTTTTATTAATTTTTCGAACTCTGTCTTGGGTTGTGCTCCCATGGTCATTGTGGGCTGACCTTGTGCAGGTATATAAAGAATAGACGGAATACTTCGTATGTTGAATACTCCTGCCAGTTCTCTTTCCTGATCGGTGTTTACTTTGTAAATAACAATGTCATCCTTATATTGTGTTGCCAGCTCCGACATGATGGGTGCTACTTTTTTACAGGGACCGCACCAGTCAGCATAAAAGTCAATGATGGCCGGTTTGTCACCTAAATATACCCATTTGTCAGGGTTCTTTTCATAATTAAAGACTTTCTCAAGGAACATGGCTTTATTCATCTGAACGACCTTACCTTCAGAAGTATTGTCTCCCGCTGTAGCAGCTGTAGCAGTAGTATTTCCATTATTTAATTTATCTCTGGTTTGTGTACATGCGGTAAGGGCCACCACAGTTACCAGAGCAATGGATAAAATAATCTGTTTCATCGTTGGGTATTTTGTTTTATTTACTTTCACAGCACAAAAATAGTGCAAATTTTAATTAAATCGCATTAGTGTCACTATTTCTTTTAATTTTGCACAAAATGTTAGCTTTTTGTCACTCAGTCTGCCAAAATGGCTAAACAAAGTAATCAAAGCATAACAACCATTGTGTATCAAAGTTAAGCCGGTTATTTATAACCACCTTAACTTATGGAGAGAGCGGGTAAATGGATTTAAAGCAATTATTTAAAGAGCACAAAACCTTAGAATCCTTCAGAAAGAGTTTCGGAACGGAGGAAGAATGCCTCAAAGCAATAGCAGAAGATAAATGGAGTGAAGGATTTGTTTGCAGAAAATGCGGACATACCCATTACTGTGAAGGTAAAACTCCCTTTTCGCGCAGGTGTACCAGGTGCAAGACCTATGAGTCAGCTACAGCCCATACAATTTTTCATCATTGCCGGATCAATATTGCCGATGCGTTCGAACTGGCGTATTTCATCTGCTGCTCCCCCTCAGTCTCCACGTATGAGCTGTCGCGCAGGATGCATACCCGACAAATGACCTGCTGGAAATTTAAAAAGCGTGTTCAGGATTATCTAACGGATACATCTGCAAAATTGACTGACATCGAACCGCTTTAGCACGCTATTTTATACTTTTGCTCAAAAATATCTGTACAATGATTGATTTGAGAAGTGATACAGTCACCAGACCAACTCCTGCCATGCTCGATGCTATGTTTCAGGCAAAAGTCGGTGACGATGTATTGGGTGAAGACCCTACTATTATTGCCCTGGAACATAAACTTGCTGCTATGTTCGGAAAAGAAGCCGGCTTATACTGTCCATCCGGCACAATGACCAATCAAATTGCGGTAAAAGTACATACAAGTCCGGGTGAAGAGATCATAATGCATAAACTATCGCATGTATACTATTACGAAGGTGGTGGCATAATGATGAACTCAGGTGCTTCAGTTTGCCTGCTTGATGGTGATCGTGGCCGTATTGCACCTCAGGATGTGCTTGATCATATTAATCCTGACGATATTCACCGCCCGCCAAGTGTTATGGTTGAAGTGGAGAACACTATGAATAAAGGGGGTGGCGCAGTATACAATAATTCTGATCTGGAACAGATTGCACAAATTTGCCGTAACAACCACTTAAAGTTCCATCTTGACGGTGCCAGAATATTCAACGCGCTTACTGTAACCGGCCAAACTCCTGCAGAATGCGGAGCTATGTTCGACAGTATTTCTGTATGTCTGTCGAAAGGTCTTGGTGCTCCGGTTGGTTCGGTGCTGATTGGTGACAAGGAATTCATTACTAAGGCCCGCCGGGTTAGAAAGGTCTTTGGGGGTGGTATGCGTCAGGCAGGCTACCTGGCTGCAGCTGGCATATATGCTCTGGATCATCACATTGAAAGACTTGCCGATGATCATAAGAAAGCTGCTGTACTGAGCGAAACACTTAAAGGGCTCGACTGGGTCGAAAGTGTTTACGAATGCCAGACCAACATAGTCCTATTTAAAGTGAAGGAACCCTTCAGAGCCATTCCGGTTATACATCAACTAGAACAGGCAGGTCTATATGGTATTGATTTCGACAAGATGACCATTCGTTTTGTAACGCATCTCGACTTCACTGACCGCATGCTTGAACAGGCAGTAGAGATTCTGAAGACAGTGAAGATACTTCCTGCATAAAAAACGTATTAATTCCATATCAACTCCTTATTAACACTACCCCATCTCTACCTCAACTCTACCCCATCTCTACGGTGGGGGGTAGAGTTGAGGTAGAGTTGAGGTAGTGTTGAGGTAGTGTCGATACAGACTTAACCCTGGCCTAACCCGAACATGACTGCAATATCAAGTGGTCTGATACTTAACAGTAATAATAAAAAAAGGTATTTCCGGTGACCCGGTTCAGGATTTAAAATATTCCGCCAGTTTGAACATTGCATCACAACCAAAGGTAAAGAGCGGATTGTAATTGTCCTGATCATTAATCCGGAACATGAGCTTACTGCTTGTACAGAACTTTGGGAGCAGAGACGCAATTTCAAACGTTATGTCTATGTTGGAATCGAAGTGAGCAAAGCCAAACAAGGAGAGTAAGGCATCGAGCTGTTGCCATGAAGCAAGTGACGGTACGCAAGGCATGGTCTTATCAACCTTTTGTATCACGCGTTGACTGTTAGTGTAGGTGCCACCAGTTTCAAAAGCAAAAGTGGCCGGCAGAATCAGGTTAGCCATCGATGCGGTTGGAGTCATCCAATACTCCTGCACCATAATAAAATCAGTCTTCTTCAGTGCCTTTTTCCATACTTTCGGTTCTTTGGCACATCCTACAGGATCTTCGCCGAAAATGAACAGATTGCGCAATTTTCCATTGAGCAGGTCATGGTACAGAGCCGCTTTATTATAAGGCATATCGTGCCTTCCCCAAACAAATTCAAAGGTGCTTCTTTGAAAAGGATCTTCCCAGGGTATAGCTCCAACGCCAAGATTCCACATTACACCCATATCGTGAAGCCCGTGGGAGTTGTTGTTTTCTTTCAACAATAAAAGACCGGCACCCGTTCTGCCATGCTTGCCACTCAAAAGAGCCAGATTAAATATTTCGCCACAGCTGTATCCCGATAACTGATTTTCGGAAAAAATCAGGACAGCGTTATGTTCGTTATGAAAACTCTTCACGAATTCTTCTACTACAACCGGTGTTATACCTGCAGTCTCACATAGTAGCTGAAAGTCGAGCGAAAGCAGATGTTTCCTGTAATCTGCAAAGTTCTCGACCAGATTTTTTATGTACTCATTGTCTTCTAATTCATGCGAAACGATATAGTGATTTATTGCCTGCACGAAATGGAAATATGACTCCACAACAATGTTATGACGGGCCCTGTCAATAAGGCGGCTATACGGGTTGTCAGTGACCAGGGTAACTTCAATGCCAAGCTCCTCCTGTAGATTAAGGAAAATTAACTCACCTACAACGGGATTATCGCGATCCACTTCTGCGCCTATTATAAATATTTTTTTAGCTTCGGTAAGCTCAGCAAACGGAATGTTAGCCCTTGAGAGCCGGGTATAACCGGTACCTCTGCCGAGGTAATGGAAACTGCCTATATTATTTGTGGCGGCACCTCCTCTCGCCAGCTTTTGAACCAGATACTGTTCTTCGTTGGTTAGTCTTGCCCCGGCAAAGAATGCCATTTCTTCGGGTGCAGAGTTGCATATCTTTTCGTGTATCAGAGTAAAAGCAGCTTCCCAGGTAATAGGTTTGAACTTATTGCCTGTACGGAGCATTGGTTCTGTAATTCGCTCAAAAGAATTAATTTTGCGATATTCTTTAACAGGAAACCAGCACATTTCAGCTTTAGGGTTGATAAGCCCTTCAGAGCCCTTAACATTATCAGTTATACGTCCGTTTTGCGTGTTTATTTGCAGAGCGCAACCTACCGAACAAAGGTTGCAAATAGTAGTAAAAGGCTTGTAACCGTGAGCATTATCGCGGTCAGTACTTGATGCAGGAGCCTGTAGATCAGCATTCATCAATCATCAATTAATTAGATAGCGAAGTTATTAACTTTTCAAATACAAAAAGCTACCTATTTCACTATTTGACTGAGGGATAAATTAATGCGCTATTAGTTGTCTTCTGAGCATATCAAGGGCAGCCAGAGCACTGCGTCGTATATTTATGTCGCGTTTGTTCCCGAAAGTAAACTTTTTGCTTACAGTACCGCTGTAGGGTGTTTTGACTGCAATCCATACAGTGCCTACCGGTTTATCGGGTGTACCTCCATCGGGGCCTGCAATACCTGAAACGGCAACCGAGCATTCGGTTGAGAGTTTTACACAGGCACCTTCGGCCATTGCTCTAACAGTTTCTTCGCTTACAGCACCAAACGTTTGCAAAATGTCAGGGTGAACTCCCAGAGCCTCTGTTTTAATTTCATTTGCGTATGATACCACACCTCCTTTAAAAAAGGATGAACTGCCAGGCATGCTGGTAATAAGATGCGCGATATAACCACCGGTGCAGCTTTCGGCAAGTGACAATTTTAGTCCGTAATAGTTAAGCAGTCCGGCTACTATACCTTCCAGGGTATCTTCATCCTCTCCAAAAATGTAATCATCGATGATTGATCTGAGCATATCGGCCTGTTCATCAACCTGCTTTCGCAGATTTTCAGCATGGTCGCCTGACGCGGAAATCCTTAGTCTGACTATTCCGGGCTGAGGTAAATAGGCAAGTTTTAAATTAGAGGGCAGGGCATTCTCCCAGTCCTCAATCTTATCGGCCAGAAACGATTCTCCAACGCCGGTAGTGAGGATGGTTTTATGAATAATAATGTTGCCGGTCAAGGGTTTTAAAAGCGGTATTACATGAGTGCTCATGATGGCCTTCATTTCGAAAGGCACCCCGGGCATCGAGACATACAGTTTACCGTTTTGTCTGAACAGCATGCCGGGGGCAGTTCCGTTTTCATTAAGCAACGGATCGCAACAGGCAGGAACCTCGGCCTGCTTTCTGTTAAGCTCGGTCATCCTGTAATTTCTGCTGGTGAACAGACGTTCAATATTATCGAGCGATCTCTGGTCGAGAACCAGGTTGGTCTTGAAGTAGTCGCACAACGCAAGCTTGGTAATATCGTCTTTGGTTGGCCCCAGCCCTCCGGTCATTAAAATGATATCGGCGCGCCTGGTTGCATCATCCAGTGTTTTCAGTATATGGTCGTGATCGTCAGAAATTGAGGTAATTTGCGCCACTTTAATACCAATGGTGTTTAATTCTCTGGCCATCCAGGCTGAGTTTGTGTCAATTACCTGTCCTATCAGCAACTCGTCGCCAATAGTAATTATTTCAACTTTTAATTCTGTTGCCAAGGTTGTTAAGGATTACAGATTCTGAAGAAAATGTATTACGACATCATAGAAACAAAGCCCAGTTCTTTAGGCACAATAGAAACAACAGGTATTTCTGAGCTTCTGATAAATTCGGATGCCTGAGAGCCAACAAAGAACTCTACAATTCCGAATTCCTGCTGTGTCATTACCACAATTAAATCAACATCGCCCTTTTGTTTAGCATACTCCATAATAGCGGGCACGTGGGTTTTTTCGCCCTGAGGGCTCATGATTATTTCAGCATCGCATTCAATGCCTGCCTGCTGAATGAAGTCTTTTACCTGATTTATCTGAAAGTTTAACTTGTCGACAGTCTCCTGGTCATTTACTGACCACAGCGCTGAAACCGCTCTGATCTTTGCACCGTAAATTTTCGCAAACTCAATAGCCCATCCCACTTTCTGTCTGGTTTCTTTAGTAAGATCCATTGGGAGTAAAATAGATCTGCAGCCTTCGTAATGAGAGCTTCCGCTGATGGTTATAACAGGACAACTTGCCGACCGTATAACCCGCGAAGTGTTTGCACCCAGCATACGTTTCCTTTCGGGATCGGCGCCGTCTGTACTTCGGGTCCCCATCACTATATAGCGGGCCCCTATCTCTTCAGCAACCTTGTTTATGGTACTGTATATACGACCATTATGGAGGGTGGCCTTGATTTCAATACCACTTCGCAGACTCAGGCGCGCAGCGACCGAGTCAAGCTGATCATTTATCTTTTCAAGCATCTCTTCATCGCGGTTATCAGAGAATAGAGACGATAAAAAACCCTGCGATTCATTCACATAGAGCAGCACTATATTACATTTGCTGTGCCGTGCAAGGTTAATCGCCTGCTCAAGCGCTAAATCAGACTGATGATTAAAGTCGTAAGGTACAAGTATTGTATCCATGGGTTTGTTTAATAAAGTTATATTTGCAGATTACATGCAAATGTACTGAATGCACCCTATATAACAAACTTTGTATTGAAATGGCCTTTATTGAAAGCTCTGAACTGATACTAAATACCGATGGAAGCATATACCATCTGCAGCTGTTTCCTGAAGAACTGGCTCAAAACATCATACTGGTTGGCGATCCCGGCCGGGTTAGTATGATATCTGCTTTTTTTGATTCTATTGAAGTTAAAAAACACAACCGCGAACTGATCACCCATACCGGTTATTACAGAGGCACCCGAATTACGGTTGCTTCTACGGGAATGGGTCCTGACAACATCGATATAGTGCTTAACGAACTCGATGCGCTCGTTAACATTGATTTGAAAAAGCGTGAACGCAAAGCAACAACCACCTCGCTGAATATAGTGCGCGTTGGAACTTCCGGAGCTCTGCAGTCGGGTTTAGTGCCCGATTCTACTGTTGTTTCAACACACGGTGTCGGCCTCGATGGGATGCTTTATTATTACGCAGATGCCAACAAGGTGATCGATCGTTCCATGACCGATGCTTTTATCCGCGATCTTGACTGGCCGTCAGTTCTTCCCACACCTTACATTGTGGAAGGAAGCTCCCGGATGCTTAAAAACTTCAGCGGAGACTACATTCAGGGAATTACAGCCACAGCGCCCGGATTTTATGGACCCCAGGGCCGTGTTATCCGTCTTAACACCTATTTGCCCGATCTTAACAGTCTGCTGGGTAAATTTGAATACAACAACCAGCGACTCCTGAATTTCGAAATGGAAACATCGGCCTTGTATGGTTTGGGTAAAATGATGGGCCACAACACCATAACGCTTACCAATATAGTAGCCAACAGGGTAGATAAAACCCATAGCCCATCGTATAAGATCCATCTTGAACGTTTAATTGCGCATGTTTTGGAAGCCTATTTGCATATGGATGTGTAAACAAAAAGGAAAAAAATAAAAGATCAAAAACTTCTGCTCATTTGTTATTATAGATAGACATCAGGCAAAACGAAATGGATCAGCAAGAACAGAACGACAGCAGACTTCAGGCTCTAATCAGTTTAATAGACGAACCTGATCAGGGTTCTTTTGCCAAGGTAAAGGAGCAGATTTTCAGCATTGGGCCACCGGCTGTTCCAATGCTTGAAGATGCCTGGATCAATACGTTCGATGTAAGTATTCAAAAGCGTATTGAAGACATAATCCATAATATTCAGTTTAATCAGCTTCATTTTGAGCTGGTTAAGTGGGCTCGTTTCAAAGAAATTGATTTACTCGAAGGCTATCTTTTATTTACACGATATCAGTATCCGAGCATAAATGTTGACCTGCTGAAAGAACAAATACACAAGATTAGGCGGGATATCTGGATTGAGCTTAATGAAAACCTGACACCGCTAGAAAAAATTAAGGTACTAAACCATATTTTCTACGACCACTACAAGTTTAAGGTGCCCGACAAACAGGAAATTGATGCGCGCTATCTGTTTCTTAACAATGTGCTTGAAACACGGACAGGTTACTCCATTTCACTGGGTCTGTTATATACCATTTTAGCACAAAGCCTTGGCTTGCCGTTATTCGGATTATTGCTTCCCGGTGAAAGGTATTTTATGGCATGGATTGAAGTAATGCCGTCAAGCAACGCAATAATTAAATTCTGCATCAATCCGGAGAGCAGAGGAGGTGTTTTTACCAAAGAAGAACTGGTAAGCTTACTCAAAAAGCTCAAATTCCCTTCGCAGGAAAACTACTTTATTCCGCTCAGGCCGGCCGGTATAATAGAAAAGATGTTTGAAATGCTATCATACCTATATGCAACCACAGGCGACCATACAAAACAGGAAGAAGTGAACAGGCTTCGCGAAGCATGCGCTGAATAGTTCATTCAGGTTTCAGTATTACCCCCATGTTCTTAACCCCATCGATCATCACGGTACATTGATTTTCGAACCGCACATGCCTGATATACCTGTCTTCGTAAAGGGCAGGTTGCCGGTTAAGGTAGGGAACATCGAGAAAGCCGTCGTTCATGTATGGGTTTATGGTAAAATAGCCCACCTTAAACGATGTGAGGTTCTGAAAGAAGTGAGTGCCCTGACTGGGATCGATCCTGTATTCCTTTAACCCCGATTCAATAATTACCCTGGCCTGATTTATCTGCGACCACTTTATCGGAATGCCAAGCCATGGGTCGCTCGAACCCCACCGGCCCGGACCAATAAGAATGTAATTGGTGTGATCTTTTAGAAATCCGGCATTTAATTCGGCAATTATTTCTGCTATTTTTCTGTTATCAGTAGATGAAAAGGTCTCGGGTCGTACATAAACCACATCTCTCAAATCCGAAATAATGCCATTACCCAGAGCATTACGGGCAATCACCAGCGACTGGTCAGTGCTTATCTCCTCGAGATTGATTTCAAGGGTTTCGCGCGGATCTACAATAGGTCTTATCTGCAGCAGATTAAAAACAAATAGTCCGTTTTCTTTTGATTGCAGGTCAACAGCGAACTCAATCTCCACGGGTTTGCCCATTTCCTTTTCGCCAATCTGCAACACTTCTCTCAAAATACCTGCTATAGGAACAATGTCGTGGTTTAGCAGGTTAGCGAAGGTAACGATGCGTTTTCCGGCAGTAAGCATTCCTTCTTTAATTATCTGATTTTCATGATCGTAGGTGCTTACTACATGTCTAAGTGCATTGTCATTCTCTGCATCTTTAAGTTCAAGCTTAAGCAGATTACACCCATCGTCGGTCGAAACAATGAAGGCATTCCGGCGCAGGTCAAGGGCATAAAAGTGGTTTTGCGTTTCTTTCAAAGCCATTTGTGGTGTAGAAAGCTGCAATACCTTTCGGGGATATTTTGGCGAAAAACGCAGAGAAAGCCCTCCGTCAACAATATATTTTCCAAGTCCAAGAGCTATACTGGCAGTCCCATCCGAAGATGTTTCAGGAGCAACCGGGTAGAAATTTATGGAGCGGGCAACGCCTGAAAGGGAAGGGTAGAAGCGGTCATTGAATGCAGTACCGGTAACTTCCTGAAGCACGATGGCCATCTTCTCCTCATCGATTATGTGGGTGGTGCTTTTCATGTAGGAGCGTGATTGCGTATAGAATGCTGAAGCGTACACGCTCTTTATCGCAATGCCCAGGTTAAGAAGCGTTTCTTCGGGGTCATCAGGATAATTCGGAACCATGTAAGTTGCATATATCCCTGCAAAAGGCTGGTAATAACTGTCTTCGAGCATGCTTGATGACCTGATTGCAATGGGTTTTTTAACTACGGTAATAAAGGTTCTGAGGTCATCTACCAGCTTATCGGGTAGTCTGGCCTGCACAAAGTGCCTTAGTAATTCTTCATCAGAAACCCCTGAAATGGCAGTTTTATACAATTGGTTTATTTCAAGAAACTCGTCAAAAATATCGGTTCCCAGCACTACTGTTCTGGGTATGATCAGCAAAACCCCAGGCCATTTATCTATTAATCTGTTTCGCTTAAGCATAGCATCGAGAAATGCCAGCCCGCGCGCTTTTCCGCCAATAGAACCCTGTCCAACCCGGGTAAAGCTCAAATATTCATCAAAACTTTTTGGATTAAATTCTGCAATGATACCCCTTGCCTTATTTAACCTGAAATGTGCAATAGCATCGAAAATAAACTGCTTTATTTCATGCAGGCTGTCGAAGTCATCGGGCCTCAGGTCTCTGAATAATTCTGCCAGAGGGAAAAGGGCCCTGGCGTACAACCATTTCGAAATATGGTTGCGGTAAACATGGTATTCAAATGAATCGTCCGGGACCTCAAGTATATTTTGCTGCAGCGATTTAAGGTCGGTTGCCCTGTGCACTTCCTGTCGGGTAACCGGATCAGTAAATACAAAGTCGCCAAAAGCGAAATACTGAATAATAAAATCTCTCAGTTCCATGAGCAATGTAGGCGATTGCTTATGAATAAAACCTACATGCAGATCTTTGGCGGTGGCAACCCTTGATGCATCAGACGATTGCATAAGCATGGGCATGAATTCGTCTTCCGCCTTCACTTTTTTTATTAACCGGATGCCTGCCTCAGGATCTTCAATTCCCCTTGTTTTATAGCTTACATCGGTAATAATACCCAGAAGGTTATTCTTGAATTTATCGTAGTATTCAGCTGCCTGTTCATAGTTGGTGGCAAGAAGTATTTTCGGTCTCCCGCGCATCCTGAGCATCATCTGGTGTTCGTTAAGACCCTCGGACATAAAGGTCTTGGCCTGCTTATAAATTATCTTATAGATGTTTGGCAGATAGCTCGAGTAAAAACGAATAGAATCTTCTACCAGTAAAATAGCCTGAACGCCAACAGTCCTTATATCGTATTCGGCATTCATCTGGTCCTCGATGAGTTTTATAATAGCCAGCAGCAAATCGGCATTGCCCAGCCAGGAGAAGACATAATTAATGAACGACAGGTCTTCACTGGCGAGAGTCATGGTAACTTCCCTCGAAAAGGAGGTTAACACAACAAGGGGTATATTGCTGTATTTGTTTTTTAGGCGGCGGGCAACGTCGAATGTTTCGCTTTTGCCCATGCTCAGCATGGAGATGATCAGATCTATATTTTCCGTTTGCAGTACTGTCAGGGCCTCCTGCTCAGAGGCAACCTGAATAAACTGAGGCGGATAGCGAAGGCTCAGCGCCACATATTCATTGAATATCTGCTCATCAATACGGCCGTCGCCTTCCAGTATAAAGGAGTCATAGTTACTTGCAACAAGCAGCACTTTGTATATTCGCCTGCGCATGAGACTGTGAAAGGCAGTATCATCAAAATAAAACTTTGAAAGAAGAGCGTACGGTGAAACCTTCATGAGAGCATATGTTTTTTACAAATTTACCATTATAGTCCCTAAATTTGAGCCACCAAAGCAACAAATACTATGAACTACGATTTTGACTCGGTAATTAACAGAGAAAACACGGATAGTGTTAAGTACGATTTACGAAAAATGTTCTTCGGTAAAGAAGATGTTATTCCAATGTGGGTGGCTGATATGGATTTCAGGACGCCACAATTTATTTTAGATGCCATTGCAAAGCGCCTCGAACACCCTATTTTAGGATATTCATTCAGAAATGAAGACTATTATGATGCAATAACACAATGGTTGAAACGGCGCCATGACTGGGATGTAAAGAAAGAGTGGATATTGTTTTCGCCGGGAGTAGTACCTGCACTCAATATGTCGGTTTTGGCTTTTACACGTCCACGCGCTAAAGTTATCATTCAGCCGCCGGTTTATACGCCATTTTTCTCAGCCGTTAAAGATAACGGGAGGTCAATACTTCTGAACAAACTAAAAAAGGGTGAAAAACGCTACGAGATCGATTTTGCTGACCTGCAGAATAAATGCAGTAAGGGCGCAACCATGATACTTATCAGCAACCCGCATAATCCGGGAGGAATGGCATGGACAACAGAAGAGTTGAAAGAAGTTGCAAAAATATGTATGCGCTTTGGAGTGATCATCGTATCAGATGAAATACACTGCGATCTTGTTAACAGAGGGTACAAACATACAGTACTTGCCAGCATCAGTAAAAAGATTGCTACTCAAACCGTAACCATGGTGGCAGCAAGCAAGACATTTAATCTGGCCGGTTTGTCAACAGCTTCGGTTATAATATCCGATCCCGGATTAAGGAGAAATTATAACAGGATATTGCAAACGCTCCACCTTGATTTTGGGAACCTTTTCGGACCGGTGGCAACCATGGCAGCATACCGGCATGGGGAGGAATGGTTGAATGAATTGCTCGATTACATACACGAGAACATTAATGTGTTGCAGAATTATCTGCAACAAAATATTCCTCAGATAAAGATGATGCGACCTGAAGCGACCTATATGGCATGGCTTGATTGCAGTGATTTGAAAATGACCAGTAAGGAACTGCGCCATTTATTCATTGAAAAGGCAGGTCTGGGTCTTAATCAGGGTATTGACTTCGGGAAAGCAGGGCTGGGATTTATGCGTATTAATCTGGCCTGCCCAAGGCAGGTTCTGTTAAAGGCACTTGATCAGCTTAAGCTTGCTGTGGGTGAACTTTCGCAATAAAGACCGTATAGTTTTTACCATACTTTTTAGCGCATTTGGGGCATGTGGTGTACCACATATAGAGTTTATCGTACTTCATTCCCTTTTCTGATAATGTTTTGTTGAAGTCTACACCCCATTTGCCGGTATCTTTATAGGGGCCTTCGTAAACCTTGCTGTAATAGTTGCCGCTTAAAAGAACATTATCGGCAGCAGCGATTTGTTTGTTTACCTCCAGGTAAACATCCATATTCCAACGGCTGGTGTGATCTGAAAGGCAAAGCCAGCCCGGTATTTCTGCTCCCGCGGCAGTGACTACCCGGCTTAAACGGGTCATCGCCTGCCCAAAGTTAAGGGGCATGAAAAAGAAGGTACGCACTTTGTCGCGTATAAACCTCTTATTGTCCCACGTCATCATCGTATCATCCCAGGGTAATGGATCAAACCTTGGGCAGCATTCTTCTGAGCTGACTGTGTCTGTATTTTTCAGGGTTTCTGTTTGCATGACAAATGGTTTGTATATCATACAAAGTTAATACAGTTTTAAGGGAAGTGTATTTATTTCAGGCAAAGATTTTTCAAATCGTCCATGTTGCCAACAAAAACATTCAGGTCTACAGGCTTATCAATGCCCTGAATAATTGCACAGTCGGTGTGCTGCCAGAAGATCCAGTCGCGGTGATCCATGTCAGGAACTTCCTCATAATAATGAGCAATCCATAGTTCATAGTCCTTAAAGTCATCTTTAAGATACTTATTGTAGAAATTCGGATTGGTATAGATAATAGGTTTTACATCGTAATGATCTTCCACCATATCGCACCATTGTTTCATACCGGCTACAATGTCTTCTTTCGACTTGCCTTTAGAGACTTCAACATCCAACACGGGAGGCAGATCGCCCGGTTTCAGTTTTACTTGCTTAATAAAATTCTCTGCCTGCTTTTCTGCATCGCGGGTAGGGTAGTAAAAATGGTAGGCGCCTCTTATCAGACCTGCTTCTTTGCTCTTATTCCAGTTACGCTCAAAATGCCGGTCCTGCCTTGTAATTCCTTCTGTTGCCTTTATAAAAGCAAAATGAATTTTGATGCCTTTAATATCAATGGCCGAAACCTCCGTCCAGTTAATATCTTTCTGGTGATGCGAAATATCGATACCATGAATTTTATAACCACCCGGAATGCTGATACCAAATTCGTTAATTCTTTTGTGCTTAACAGGATGAATTTCTATTTGCCCGGTGCGAATGAAAGCCTTAACTGATCTGTATACTGAAGGGGCAATTACAAACAGCAGGATAATGGCCAGGCCGGTATACAGCACCTTTCTGCACGAAACTTTGTATTTTGTCTTTTTCTTTCTTTTGGTTGTGGTTGCCATTAGTATTACAGGCTAGTAGAGTTCAATTACGAGAGGTTGACGGGGTTCGAGTAATATGGTGTTCCTGAAAGTAAAAGGCTTACCGTTAATGATATTTTTACCGTGAATTGTTTCCTTCAGGTCTTCTTTAAACCTCGCTGTTTCAATGTTTTGTGTGCTGTTGCTGTTGTTGAGTATTACCATCACCTTCTGGTTATTGTAGGTTCTGAAATACACATATACACCGTTTTCCGGCAGGTAGTGTTTAAGTGTCCCTTGCTGCACCGCAGCATTATTTTGTCTCCATATTAACAGATTCTGCAAAAAGCTGAATGCTTCGTTCTGCTGTTCATTACGGCCGGATGGTGTAAAGTAATTCAACGTATCGTTTGCCCAGCCACCGGGAAAGTCTTTGCGAATATCGCCATGCCCTTTATGCTCTTCGCCTTCCATGAGAAATTCTGTACCGTAATAAACAGTGGGTATACCACGGGTAGTGAGCAGGAAGGTCATGGCCAGCTTGTAGGCTTCGAGGTTTTTATTTATGGAAGTATAGAAACGGTTAAGATCATGGTTATCAGCAAATATCAGATTGTAATAAGGATTTGCATACAGAAAGTCCTGTGCCAGCACGTAGTATAAACGGGCCATTCCTTCGCTCCATCCTTCATTTTCGGTAAATGCTTTATTGACGGCATTATACATGGGGAAATCGGTTATGCTCGGGATATTTGAATTGTATCCATCACCAACCCTGGTATCTTTCTGGTAGTAAGCTGTCATACCCTCGCGTTGCATCCATGCCTCGCCAACGATATTGAATTCAGGATATTCGGTAAAAACGCGTTTAGCCCACTCCGCCATCATTTCTTTATAGGGATATGGCTGGGTATCCATCCTGATGCCATCCAATCCAGCATACTCTATCCACCAGATACTATTTTGAATGAGATAGTTGCTAACGAAGGGATTGCGCTGATCAAGATCGGGCATATTGGCATCAAACCAGCCGGTTACCATGCGGGTCTTGTCGATTTCAGCAGCATACGGGTCGGTTATGGTTTCGGCCCTGAAATTGGAACGGGTAAACTCCGGAAATTCATGTATCCATCCCTTCATGGGCAGGTCGTTAATAAACCAGTGATTAATGCCGCAATGGTTGAAAATCATGTCCATGATAACCTTCATTCCTTTCTTATGGGCACTGTTAACCAGCTGCACGTAATCTTCGTTGTTACCAAAACGAGGGTCAACACGATAAAAGTCGGTTATAGCATATCCATGATAGGTGTATGCTATGTTATTGTTTTCGAGCAGCGGGTTGATCCATATGGCGGTAAATCCCAGGTCTTTGATATAATCGAGATGACCGGCAATTCCCTGAATGTCGCCCCCATGCCTTCCGGAAGGGTTGCTTCTGTCAGCTTTTTCAAGCATTTCAGGATGGCTGTCGTTTGCCGGATTGCCGTTCGAAAACCTGTCGGGCATAAGCAGGTAAATTGCATCCTGTGGTGAAAAGCCTTTTCGGGATGCCGAGCCGGCCTCCCGTTGTAAAAGCTGGTATTTGTAGGTGTACTTATCCTTGCTGCCTTCTTTTAGTTTGATGGTGAAAGAGCCGGGCTTAATATCCTCAGCCAGTAATAGATCAATAAAGAGATAGTTTGGATTGTCGACCTTATGCACTTTAGTAACGGTTACACCCTGATATTCGAGGCTGGTTTCGAGGCTGGTAATATTATTACCGTGCAACATCAGCTGGAGTTCTTTATGCTGCATTCCGGTCCACCAGAAAGGTGGTTCAATTCTAAGGCCGGTGGGCGCGGTATTTTGCGAAAATACCTGTAAAGAGGTCAGGGTGATAAGCAGAATAATAATGTACCGATATCTCAAAATGAAATACCGATGGCTTTTAGGAAAAGTCATTCTCATTGTTTTAAAAAACGAAATGTTTGATGCTGTGGGCATTAGTAACCAGATGTTTTTCTATTGAATGCAATCCGGTTAGTTTTCAAAATTACACAAAAAGTGACTTCCTTAAATGAGGCGTTCAAGTTTTATTCTGAAGGTGAGTGATTCACCGTTTCTGCTGAGTACCATTACAACCGTAGTGCCCGGTTTACGACTAATAAGGCCATTTAACTCACCAAGATTGAGATTGAATGCGGCCTTTCCATTTATACTCATAAGAATATCACCGGGCATAACTCCTGCTTCCTGTGCTGGTGAATTTCCGATGACCTGACTAACTCTGAAAAGATTAAAGCCGGTACTTATGCTTTCGAAAATGATACCACTCATATTATACTCAAAGGGAGTGTTGAATTTAGCACCTCTTCTTAGAATTAGCCGGCTGTTGGAGTAGTCAAAAGTCACTTCGAAGCGGGAGAGGGCACCTGAACCCAGTGTGCCGTGACGATAATTGCGGATGGTTGGGTTGCCTGAAATATATTCGGCAGAAATGGAGGTAATAATATTGTCGAGCCTTGAGTTGCCGAGCAGGAGCCACCCTGATCTTACAAATGCACCGGGTATGGGTCCACCGAGTCCTCTGCCTATGGTAGTATTTAATGATCTGAGAGGTCTGTAGCTGTCGGCAGAGTCGGTTTCCATTAAAAGTGGATGGTTCGCACCTGAATCTATCATAAGCCAGAGGTCACGTATTTCATTGTTATCGAGTTCAACACGGGCAGTCATATAAGGTCGCCCACGATAAATACTCAGCGGAATTACTTCATCCTTTGAAGAGAGAACATAATGCTTGGGTCTGTTAAATTTCAGTGTGTGATTATCGTAGTTAATGGTCACCATAAGCTCCCTGAACTTATCCATGCCTATAAGTCCGTGCACTTTTGCCCCAATAAATGATTCAAGGGGTATTACATCATCTTTAAGTAAAACAATGTTGGTAAGCAGCGGATTCAGTCTGGCAATATCAAGTTTCATCAGGGGGGTAATGCAAGCGTTCAGTTTTATGTCGGTTCCCGGGGCCGTCAGTTTAAAAGAGCGTAAGCAGTAGGGTTCAAAATACTTAACCAGTACTGTGTCGGTTATTATAACTCCATCAATTCCGCTGTCGAGGATCATTTTTATGGGAATAGAGTCTTGCAGAACCATTTTAACTACAACAATGTTATCGTAGTTTTCGAAGAGCATGGTGCTTTTATTCTTGCCGGCCGGAAGAGTAAAAGAAGTAACCTGGCTAACGAGCGGCAGTGCGATTAGCAGCAGAAAAAAAAGTATCACGTGTTTAATCTTCATACAGCGAAATATTCAACACTTAATGTCTCTGTTATGTAGAACGTAAAAACTCAGTCAAATGATACAATAAAAGAGTTGCAGATGATACACGAAGATAAAAAATAAGGTTATGCTAAAGGGTGTTGGTTTTCAAATTAAATTTGCACAACCTATATAGGCTGTAATAGAAAATATAATGAGTTATGAATGAGATAGTTAAAAAGAAGATCACCGAAGAGTGGAATCAAATATATCCGGCAGGCGAAGAAGATAAACTGTTGCGCTTCCTCGAAATGGTCGAAAATACAAAACAATCGTTCAACAAACCACCACAACCTTCGGGCTGGTACAAAGACGCAGTTGTATACTCGCTGTATGTAGACCTTTTCAACAACACATTTGATGGATTAATAGATAAACTCGACCACTTGCGTGATCTCGGTGTAACATGTCTGTGGTTATTGCCTATACTTGATTCACCTATGCGTGATGCAGGATTTGATATTCGCGATTACCGCAATATCAGAGCTGACTTGCTGGGGTTGCCTCACGATACACCCGAAGAGGTAAAGCAGGCAGAGTTCCGTGCATTCCTCGATAAGGCGCATGAAAACGGGATCAGGGTAATATTCGACATTGCCATGAATCATACGAGTGAAGAGCATCCGTGGTTTGTTGAATCCCGTAAGGGCCCCGGCAATCCATTCCGCGATTACTATATCTGGAATAAAGACACCAACAAATACAAGGAAACACGGCTTATTTTTAAGGGGATGGTGCCCAGCAACTGGGAAAAAGACGGCGAGTGGTACTTCTTCCACAGGTTCTTTGAATTTCAGCCCGATCTTAATTACCGCAAGCCTGACGTGCTGACCGATGTTGTTAAGATACTGCTGTTCTGGCTCAATCAGGGTCTGGATGGATTCAGAGCAGATGCCATTCCGTATATCTGGAAAGAAGACGGTACCAATTGTGAGAACCTGCCGCAGGCACATAATATCTTGAAGATATTCAGAGTCGTACTTGATTACATAAGACCAAATACCCTGTTGCTTGCCGAAGCCTGTCAGCCGCCAAAAGAGGTTGTAAAGTATTTTGGTAACAACGACGAATGCCATGCGGGCTATCATTTTCCGCTTATGCCGATGATCTTTAAATCGCTGGCGCTGCAGAATCCAGAGCCTGTTGAGCAAATACTGAGTCATGAAATAACGCCCGAAATTGCTCCCGACAATCAATGGTTTACTTTCCTGCGTTTGCACGATGAATTAACGCTCGAAATGGTAACACCCGAAGACAGGGTGTTGATTCACTCCAACTACTGTCACAGACCAGAATGGGATTTCAGGGTAGGAGAGGGCATTTCTGCACGACTGGCTGAATTGCTCAAACGCGATCCGCAAAGGATAACAATGGCATACAGCATTATGCTTACGCTAACCGGCACACCGATAATTTATTATGGCGATGAGTATGCCCGGCTCAATGACGAAGAGTTCTTCAGGTCTTACAGTCAGATGACGGGTAAAGAAGACTCGAGGTATTTATCCCGCGGGTATCTTGACTGGGATCACATCCACAAGCAGCTGGAAGACAGCTCATCACTTACCTACAAAGTGTATCACAACCTGAAACATCAGATTCATGTAAGGTCTGCACATCCGGCATTTAGCCGTGGTGAACTGCTCTGGATAAAGCCGGAAACACACACTGACCGAAAACTGCTTGCTTATCAGCGAAAGCTTAATGACGAAACTATAAGCGTACTCAACAACTTGTCGGATAAGCCTGTTACAATTACGGAAGGTGCATTTATAGCCGGTAAGGATGCTATGGATCTTTTGACTAATCAAAAAATGGCGTTCCCGCTAACGTTGCAACCTTACGAATTTGTGTGGATTAAATAAACTCTTAAACCCTTAAATTCTTAAAGCCTTAAACCCTTAAACCCATAAATATGTCAAACGCAATTACAAAAACCAATTTCAAACTGCCGGCACAAACGCACCTCTATGTAGGAAAAGTAAGGGATGTATACCATGTAAAGGATGAGTTGCTCATCATGGTCACTACCGACAGGATCTCTGCATTTGATGTTGTATTGCCGAAGGGTATTCCATACAAGGGCCAGGTGCTTAATCAGATAGCTGCGAAGTTTCTTGACAGCACAAGCGATATAGTGCCCAACTGGAAGATTGCGGTTCCTGATCCTATGGTTACTGTTGGCCGGTTGTGCGAACCCTTTAAGGTTGAGATGGTAATAAGGGGTTACCTGTCGGGCCATGCATGGCGTGAGTACAAAAGCGGCAAGCGCACATTATGTGGCGTTCCGATGCCGGAGGGCATGAAAGAAAATGACAGGTTCCCGCAGCCAATAATTACCCCTACCACAAAGGCAATGGTTGGACATGACGAAGATATTTCGAGGGAAGAGATTATCAGCAGCGGGCTGGTAAGTGAAGAGGATTACCTCAAACTGGAAGATTACACCCGTCGTATATTCCAGAGAGGGACAGAGATAGCCGAAAAGATGGGCTTAATACTGGTCGACACCAAGTACGAATTTGGCAAAGACGGTAACGATATTTATCTCATCGATGAAATTCATACCCCCGATTCATCCAGGTATTTCTATCTGGAAGGTTATGAAGAGCGGCAGCAAAAAGGTGAGTCGCAGAAGCAGCTTTCAAAAGAGTTTGTAAGAGAGTGGTTAATTGC
This sequence comes from uncultured Lentimicrobium sp., assembly GCA_964643225.1. Lineage (GTDB taxonomy): Bacteria > Bacteroidota > Bacteroidia > Bacteroidales > Lentimicrobiaceae > Lentimicrobium. The sequence goes on from CAZXQT010000004.1 coordinate 51,351, forward strand.
CCACAATTTCCAGGGCAAAGAAGGCCAGACAGTCCCTGAAATGCCTGAAGAATTTGTACATCAGGTTTCTGAAAGATACATCGAATTATACGAAAGCATAACCGGCAGTCCATTTGAGCGGGCAGACATCAGCAATGTACTGCAGCGAGTAGAGACCAACATACTTAATTTTATTACGGCGTATTACCGGTAGGGGGTTTGGTGGTAGTGGTGGTATTTTTGGTGGTTTGTTAGTGGTTTGTTAGTGGTTTGTTAGTGGGACAAGTGAGACAAGTGGGATATAAGGGCCTGATAAATCGAGTCATTTTGTACTTATAAGTTGGATTGACAGTAGTTGCCCAAAATCTGGGACCATCAATAATACCTTGCGCTTTGTTATCCGTTGGTTTGTAAGTAATAATCTAAACACCCTTCCCCTGGTTGCCTATTGGTGTCAGTAATAATCCTAATACCCTACCCCTCCTTACCACCTTGTGGCAGTAAAAATCTTATTACCCTACCTCTCCTTACCCCCTTGTGTCAGTGTCAAAAAGTTAGGGTGTAGGGAGGGGTAGTTTTCTATTTTTGGTATGTAAGGCACACTTGTTGTCATTAAAACAGGTAAGTGTCATTATGGCAGAATAAGTATAGCCATATGTAGCCATGTATAGCCATGTATAGCTTCTGTCAGTTTTTTATGTCAGTCTTTTTTACTGCCATTTTGGCAATAAAGCTATACATGGCTATACATTTTAGTTTTTACACCTTTTGGTTCAGTAATTGACATTTACAATTAAGGTTGATTAGAGATTGATGAACGATTCATCCCTAATCAGCTTAGTGTGCGAGAGAGCTGAAGATTTAAAAACTCCTCAGCAATCAGGCACGGTACAGTTCTTTGACATGTTGGAAATAGTTATAGGCCGTTAAGTCCACGGCCTGATAAATATTGTAAATGCTGCAGGCCGGAGTTGGCAACGGGTCTGTAATTGCAACTCTATATAGTTTAGTCGCAACGCTATGCGTTGCGTTTCAGACGGCTCGATGCGCTTCGCCAGTTTAGACGCAAAGTTTGAAGCATTTTGCGGTTTAGACGGCTTCGCCGGTTCTGGTGGCAGGAGAATCCATTTTACTGCACTACCAAAGCCAACTGACTAAACCCGAATTAAACATTAAGGAAGGGGCCATCGTCACAGATGGCCCCTTTTATACAAACATGTTACAAAAACTCGCCGGCTCGCCAGAAAGCAACCCGGCCCACAAGTCCCACAAGTCCCACTTGTCCTACACTACCTCACTACCCTTGTATTGGCATTTCGCGGGGGCTGAGCATATTACGTGGGTCAAGTGCTTCGTCAAGTTGTTCTTTCGAAAGCAGTTTGTACTCTAGAACCAGGTCGTATACCCGTTTCCCTGTTTCAAGAGCCTGTTTAGCCAGCATGGTGGCTGCCTCATACCCTATAATTGGGTTTAATGCAGTTACCAGTCCAATGCTGTTGTAAACCATATTTCTGCATACTTCTTCGTTAGCGGTGATGCCTTTAATGCAGCGGTGATTAAGGGTGCTCATGCCATTCTTAAGCATCTCAATCGATTCGAACAGGCAGTGGGTAATGATTGGTTCCATAACATTCAGCTCCAGCTGTCCTGCTTCGGCTGCCATAGTTATAGTAAGGTCGTTACCGATAACCCTGAAAGCAATCTGGTTAACCACTTCAGGAATTACCGGATTTACTTTACCCGGCATAATGGTGCTTCCGGGCTGCATAGGTGGCAGATTGATTTCATTAAATCCGGCGCGGGGGCCTGATGAAAGCAAGCGAAGGTCGTTAGAAATCTTAGATAGTTTAACGGCAAGTCTCTTTACAGCTGAAGAGTACATAATGAAAGCTCCGGTATCCTGTGTTGCTTCCACAAGATTGGCAGCGAGTACGAAAGGCAGGCCGCTTATCTCACCCAGGTGCCTGGTTACAATACCACTGTACCTGGGGTCGGCATTAATACCGGTACCAATTGCAGTGCCGCCCATGTTTATTTCCAGAAAGAGTTTTACATTCTGGTTAAGCCGTGCAATTTCTTCTTCAAGCATCACAGCATAGGCCTCGAATTCCTGACCCAGGGTCATAGGAACAGCATCCTGCAGCTGTGTTCTTCCCATTTTGATGACATGGCTGAATTCATTGGCCTTTTGCTTGAACGATTCAATCAGGTCAACCAGCACTGCTATGAGTTTTTTGTTGTTCTTAAGAAGCGCAAGTTTAATGGCTGTTGGGTATGCGTCGTTTGTTGATTGCGAAAGGTTAACATGATTGTTTGGGTGGCAGTGTTCGTACTGACCTTTTTCGTAACCCATTATTTCGAGTGCCCTGTTGGCAATAACCTCGTTGGCATTCATATTGGTGGATGTACCTGCGCCTCCCTGGATCATATCAACAACGAAGTGGTAGGTGTATTTGCCCTTTATAACCTCATCGCATGCCTGAATGATAGCATCGGCAAGTGGTTTGCTCAGGAGACCAAGATCGTAGTTCGCTTTCGCGGAAGCCATCTTAACCATTGCAAGCGCCTCAATAAATACAGGATGGAAGTTCAGCTGCACTCCTGAAATATTGAAATTCTCGAGTGCCCGCAGGGTTTGGATGCCATAATAATATTCGTACGGAACCTCACGGTAACCCAGCAGGTCATGCTCAGTTCGGGTTCTGCCTGATTCATACTGTGCTGCCGAACTAACCATGCGAGCGTTGGTTTGACGCATACGGCGTGAAATAACGCGTGCAATATTCGAGAACACCTTTAGTGAGATAGCTCCATTCTCTTCGAAGAACGCACGGTAGAGTAATAATGCGGTAGTTGGCTCTTTAGCCTTAGCATTGGTGGAGTGGGCTGATTCTTCTGTGAGAGAGCCTTCACCCAGAAAGTCATTTTTACTGAAGAAACTGAGTTTCTGCTCACGACCAATGGCGGTCTTTTTTGAAAGTTCAACAGTACCTTTGTAGATGATAAAGATTTTTTCGCGCGGGGTGTTCTCGCTGAATAATAGATCACCTTCTGCATACTCAGCAATTTTAATTGCGCCCGCAACTAATTCCAGTTCCTGGTCGCTGAGTCCTTTAAATAATTCGATTTTCCTGATGAAACCGGTAATTTCATTTAGTTCCATAATATAGTATTTTAAGTAAATTATTGCAGTTTATTGAAG
>CAZXQT010000004.1:54631-171391 GCA_964643225.1 uncultured Lentimicrobium sp.
AGTTTATTTTAGTTTATTTTAGTTTATTTTAGTTTATTGAAGTCGGGGAGGGTGGTTTTAAAACAATACTGGCTTATAACAGCGTTTGCTTGTTTAAAACCGAGTTTAGCTGCCTGATTCCAGTCGTTGCAGGCATTATCAGTCTGCTTCATCTGGTAAGAAGCGACGCCTCTGTTATACCAGGCTTCTGCATAATCAGGTTTTAGTTCAATGGCTTTGGTGAAATCGCTCACCGCACTGTATAGATCGGCTTTCTTTCCTTTAAGTATTCCGCGGTTATTCAGCGCAAGCAGATATCCGGGATTTCTGCTGAGAGCGAGGTCGTAGTTCTTTATTGCTTCCTCGTCTTTCCCGTTAAGGTCATAATAATTACCCAGATAGAAGTATCCATGTGCCATATCGGCGTCAGAACGCCTGTTGTCAATTACATCAGCAAGCAGGGTAGGGACATCTTCCCATGTTTTTATTCTGTTGAATGTAGCAACAGCTAGAAGCAACAGCAAACTGCCGGCGGTCCATACGAGTAGCTTCCGTGTCGACGGCATTATACTCTCTTTATTGTCCCAAAGCCTGACCAGCAACTGTGCGATGATAAGGAATAACCCGATATAAGGCAGATAAGTGTACCTATCAGCAGTGATAAATATTCGTGACCAGAACAGAGGTAGTACCATAGATATACTGAGTAGAAAGAACAGGGCTCCAAAGATTACCCATCTGCCTTTATTTCGCTGAGAATAAATAAGATAGCCGAAAGCAAATACCAGTATCATGGTAAGGTATGCCCATCCGGGCAGAGCACCCTGCAGGCCTCCACCCTGTAATGCCGCACCCGATAAAGACTGACTTGTTGCCGGAAATGCATAGATTGCAGAGAGATTTACCGGCACGAGCAGCTTTAATAAGTAAAATGAAATGCCATAAAGCAGCAGACCTGTTCTTTGCAGTAGGTTATAGTCTGCTTCGAGCACGGTTATATGTCCGAATGTGGAAGATGCTTTGATGGCTACCAGTCCGAAAATGACGGAAAAAGCAAAAAATGGCAGTTTTTCGTATAACAGGGGGAGTGAAAATTTACGTTGCCTGAAGTAATCAATTGCCAGCAGGATCAATGGGAAGGTAGCTGCCATAGATTTGCTGAACAGGGCCAACAGCGCCCACAAAAGAGTTAGCAGGTAGTGCCCTGTTTTTTTTGACTGCAGGTACTTTTCATACTGCAACAACCCAGCCAGAAAAAAGAAAGAGTACAGAAGCGAGCTACGTACAGAGATCCAGACTACCCCTTCAACGTGCATGGGGTGAATAGTGAACAAGAGGGCAGTTATAAATGCAGGCTCAAATCTGCCTGACCAGGTACGGGTTAATTTATAGACAAGGCCTGTGTTTGCTATATGCAACAATATGTTGACAAGTATAAACATGCCGGCATTTTCACCTGCCCAGGCATAATTAACAGCAAAGCTCAGCACTGCAAGAGGCTGGTACATGCCAAGATGAAAACTTCTGAAAATGGAAGCACCACTGCCTGGTCCGAAATTCTTAACATCGGGATGCGTTATGTATTCGCCATCATCCCATCCGAAAAGGAAATCATTGCTCATAGCCGGTAAAAAAAGTAAGAAAGTGCCTGCCCGCAGCAACCAGATAATTAAACGCTCCTGTTTGGAGTGACTGGTTTTCCGGCTGGTTAAGCTGATCTTTTCGTTCGTGTTTTTATTCTTAGCCATTGACTTATTTGTTTTTCTCCTGTTAGTATTTCAGGTTTGAAAGACACGGCAAAGTTAGTCTTTGCTTCTGTATATTTGTACTCAAATAGAGTTATAAAATATCTTGTGATGAAAATGAGAGTATTATCCTTTTTGTTATTTGCGTTTCTGGTTTTCTCTTCCTGTGGTAAAAAAGGTGAACTATTAACGGAGCGCATTCAATACGATGTTACCATTGTATCTCCTGAAAGAGATCTGGAATGGTGGATTCAGAATCTGGAGAATAACAAGCGAGAACGATTGGTGAAAAGCATTATTGATGCTGCAAAATCGGGCGAGAATAAGGTGTACGATGTGCTTACACTCAAGGAACTGACACCGGAGCAGATAAAGGAAAGGAGCCAGCGCAAGGAACTGATGACCCTGCAAAGGGAATATGCGCCGTATGAAGAGTATGATACCCTTGTGATCAGTGAAATGGAACTGTCGGATATTTCGAAAGTGCGTTTCCTGGAAGAGTGGTATCTGAATGAGGAAACGGGCAAGATTACCAAAGAGGTCATAGCAATGTGCCCAATGCTGGAAAGTTTTACGGAATCAGGTGAACTGAGAGGCCATTTACCATTGTACTGGATATCGTTTGTTCGCAAGTTTCCTTTGGCGAAGAAGTAAAAGGCTATAATTGCTTAGTTTTGCACCCTCAAACTCAGATATGCCTTACCAGTTTTATACACTATCGAATGGAATACGTTTGGTGCACCGACAAATAAATACGCTTGTCGGTCATCTGGCAGTTATGATAAACACCGGTACCCGGGATGAAGAGCCTGCAGAAGCAGGACTGGCTCACTTTATAGAGCATATGATATTCAAGGGTACCCAAAAACGCAGACTTCACCAGGTGCTCGGTTATCTGGAGAATATTGGTGCTGATCTCAATGCCTATACTACCAAGGAAGAAACGTGCATCCACGCCTCGTTTACCACGCAGCATTACAGACGTGCTTTTGATCTTTTTGCCGATATACTTACCAACTCTACTTTTCCCGAAAAGGAAATTGAAAAAGAAAAAGAGGTTGTTATTGATGAGATAAACGGATACAAAGACACCCCTTCTGAGCTCATATTTGATGACTTTGAGGAAATGCTTTTCAGCAATCATCCGCTTGGCAGGCCTATACTTGCGACTCCCGCTGTGGTTAGAAAGTTTACCCGTAAAAAGGTGCTTTCGTTTTTTGCCAAACACTATAACACCGACCAAATGGTTATAAGTTCGGTGGGCAATATCCCTTTTGCAAAATTAATACAGCTGGCAGAAACCTACTTTGGAGTAATACCGGCCAACCTGAGGCAAAGCAAACGCGAGCCGTTTGTATCGTATGAGAAACAAGAAAAAACACTCAGGAAAACTGGCTATCAGACGCACTGCATTATTGGAGGACCGGCATACAGTTATGCTGATGAAAAGCGTAAGGTTCTGGTGCTGTTAAGTAATATACTCGGGGGGCCGGCTATGAATTCCAGATTGAGCATGGCGCTTCGTGAACGCAGCGGGATTTCATATAACATTGAGGCCTCTTACACGCCCTATTCTGATACCGGGTCATTCATGATTTATCTCGGAATAGACAATGGGTCGCTGGAAAAGGCACTTGCGATAATTCACAGGGAATTGCAAAAGTTGCGCGAAAAACCCCTTGGAACCATACAACTGCATGTGGCAAAACAACAATTTGCGGGCCAGCTGGCTATCTCATTCGAATCAAATCTTGCCGATGCGCTTTCTATGGCAAAAAGTGTTCTCGTTTATGATACTGTTGACACGGTAGAAGAGATCATTGCCAAGATCTTATCGGTTACTGCCGATGAACTTCAGCAGGTGGCAAACGAAATTACAGATCCTGAGAAACTAAGCAGTCTCGTTTATCTCAACAGAAGATAAGTGTATTCTTTAAGTGCAAAACATGGATTTATTTGAAAAACAGCAATACCACACTACCAGGTTGCCGTATGAGTTGTATGCCACAGCATACACATTGCCCGATGATGATATTCTGACCGAAATAACCAGACGTACCCATCTAAATTTCACAACAGCAAATATGCTGTCAGGGGTAATACAGGGCAGGTTACTTCAGATGCTTTGCAGGATGCTTGATCCTTCGGTAGTGCTTGAAATAGGCACCTATACCGGATATTCAGCGATAAGTATGGCGAGGGGTATGGAGAAGGGGAAGGTGCATACCATAGACAATAATCCCGAGGTGGAAGATATAATTAAAGAATTCCTTGCCAAAGCAGGCCTTGAAGATAAAATAATACCATACACAGGCAATGCAGCGGATATATTACCGGAAGTAATTCAAACCATCGGCAGTACAATAGATTTGGTGTTTATTGATGCCGATAAGGAGAACTACATTCGCTATTACGAAATGGTCATTGATCATGTGCGCCCGGGCGGATTCATAATTGCAGACAATGTATTATGGTACGGTCGCGTTCTGGATGAGCAAAAATATTCCGACAAGGAAACCAAAGGCATAATAGCCTTTAATAACCATGTAAAGGAAGACAGCAGGGTAGATCATCTGTTACTACCGGTGCGTGATGGGTTGATGATCTTATACAAGAAATAGGCTGCAATCCTTTACGAATGCAGCCTGAATGAGATATTCAGCCTGAACGATATCCGTTAAGCAGGTTTAGCGGCTAACCCGGTAATCGTATTTTACAAGATCGAGCTCTTCGTTTGCCTTTACAATTTTTTTCTTGAGATCCTGTTTAAAAGCTAGGAGCTTCTGGTAAAGATCCGGATTATCTGTTGCAAGAATTTGTAATGCCAGTATACCGGCATTGCGTGCCCCGTTAATTGCAACTGTGGCAACTGGAATTCCTGGAGGCATCTGAACCATAGCCAGCAGGGCATCCAACCCGTCGAGCGAACTTTTGATAGGAACACCAATTACAGGCAGCGGAGTCATAGAAGCAACAACTCCTGCAAGATGTGCCGCCATGCCGGCTCCGGCAATGATTACCCTTATTCCTTTGTCATATGCTCCTTTGCTGAACTTCTCCACTTCTTCGGGGGTACGGTGTGCAGAAAGTGCATTGATTTCGAAGGGAACCTGGAACTCGTTTAAAATGTCTGCTGCTTCCTTCATGACCGGCAGATCGGAAGTGCTGCCCATGATAATGCTTACTTGGGGTATCATATGTCTTTTTTTATTGGTGCAAACTTAAACAATAAGTATTTATCATTGTTTGAAAGCCTGTCAATAATATCTGATTATTTTTTGCTTATATTGAGCCCAAAATTGGTAGCTTTGTAGTTTCTTAAAATGATATTGAATGGATAGTATTATTCGCGTTAAAGACCATGACTTCAAAAAGTTTATTAGTTCTGATGAAATTCAGGCAGCTGTTAAGAAAGTTGCCGATTCAATAAATAAGGATGCTAAGGATGAAAATCCGCTTTTTCTGGTCATACTTAACGGTGCCTTTATGTTTGCTGCTGATTTAATGAAGCATATAACAATGGAATGCAACATTTCTTTTGTTAAACTGGCTTCGTACTCAGGTACTTCAAGCACACATGTGGTGAGAGAGTTAATTGGTCTTGACGAAAATCTACCCGGCAGGTCTGTTATTATTGTAGAAGATATTATTGATACCGGAAGGACTCTGGAAGATTTATCGGAAAAGCTTAGGCATAGCGGGGTTTCAAAAGTGCGCATAGCAACCTTATTACATAAACCCAATGCTTTTAAGGCAAATTATCCTATAGATTACATAGGGATAAGCATACCCAATGATTTTATTATCGGATACGGACTTGATTATGACGGGTATGCAAGAAACCTGCCTGATATATACAAGATTGTTGAGTAGTCTGTCTCGATTGTTCAGAAAATAAACAACCATACAATATGCTTAACATTGCATTATTTGGACCTCCGGGAGCCGGTAAAGGAACACAATCGGCCCTGCTTATAGAGAAGTACAAACTAACCTATATTTCAACAGGCGACCTGTTGCGTCATGAAATTTCCGAAGGCTCTGAACTCGGTAAAAAGGCTGAGGATATAATTAACCGCGGACAGCTGGTTAGTGATGAACTGGTTGTGGAACTCATTGAGAAAAGAATAATGATGAGTGCTGCAAATAACGGCATTCTCTTCGATGGTTTCCCGCGTACCCTGGTGCAGGCATACATTCTTGAAGGACTGTTGCTTAAAATGAATACATCGCTGGCTTGTATGCTCAGTCTCGTGGTTCCGCGCGAAGAACTGGTTGCACGTTTGCTTGAGAGAGGTAAATCATCAGGCAGAAGCGACGATACAGCTGAAGTTATTGAGTACAGACTCGAAGAATACGAGAACAAAACAAAACCTGTTATTGAATTTTACAAGTTCAGGGAAAAATATGTTCCGGTAAATGGTGTTGGTCCTATACCTGAGATCTTTAAGAGACTTACGGAGTCTATTGATAAGACCCTGCAGAATGTATGGTTTAATCTGGTGCTTACCGGTGCTCCCGGATCAGGAAAGGGAACACAGGGAAGGTTGCTTGCCGAAAAGTACAATTTATACTACATATCGACAGGTTCGCTGTTGCGTAAAGAAGTAAAGGCTAATACTGACCTGGGCAAAACCGTACAGAGTGCCATGGAAAAAGGGGATCTGGTTCCTGATGAGATAGTTATACAACTCATTGAGCGTGAAATACAGATGCATCCCCAGGTTAAGGGGTTTGTATTTAAAGGATTTCCCCGTACCGTTATTCAGGCATATATTCTTGATGGATTACTCAGACGTCTTGACAGCACAGTGTCGTTCTGTGTGGAATTAAATGCTTCAACACTTGAATCGGTTAAGCGTTTAAGTAAACGTGCTGCAACTGCTAATGCGCGGTCGTACGACTTATCTACCGAGCTTATTATTCACCGACTGGAAGAATACCACGAAAAAACAGTTGCTGTAGGTCATTTTTATGACAAGCAGAACAAATTTGCTTCGATTGATGCCAGTGGTGATGCGGAGGAAGTATTCAACCGACTGAGTGACAAGGTTGAAAAAGCAATGCGCATACTACGTTAAACATTAAACTACAAACATCACTATTAATGGCTTCGTCGAACTTTGTTGATTATGTAAAACTTTATCTGCGATCAGGAAAAGGTGGTGCAGGTTCTACCCACCTGCTACGTACCAGAGGTAACCCTCATGGTGGTCCTGATGGAGGCGACGGAGGCAGGGGAGGCCATATAATACTTCGCGGGAATGCTCAGCTATGGACTTTGCTGCATCTGAAATACACCAAGCACATAAAGGCAGAGGACGGAATTTCGGGAAGCAACAATCGTAAAACAGGGGCACAGGGCAAGGATGTTATCATTGAAGTACCTCTGGGCACCATTGTGCGCGATGCGGAAACCATGGAGCAGGAAGCCGAGGTTACCAGAGATGGTGAAACTGTGATAATTGTACCCGGTGGAAGAGGAGGTTTGGGTAACGACCACTTTAAATCAGCTACCTTTCAGACGCCCCGCTTTGCGCAACCGGGTGAACCAGGTATTGAGACATGGAAAGTGCTGGAACTAAAAATTCTGGCTGATGTGGGACTGGTAGGATTTCCAAATGCCGGCAAATCAACATTGCTGGCTACCCTTTCGGCCGCAAAGCCCGAAATTGCAGATTATCCTTTTACCACATTAAGACCTAACCTGGGAATAGTGGCCTGGCGCGACAATAAATCGTTTGTAATGGCCGATATACCTGGAATTATAGAAGGAGCTTCGGAAGGGAGAGGCCTGGGATTGCGTTTTTTAAGACATATAGAGCGAAACTCGGTGTTACTGTTTATGGTTCCTGCCAACACAAAAAGCATCCGCAAAGAATACGAAATTCTGCTTAATGAACTCCATCAGTATAATCCGGAGCTAATGGACAAAAAGCGGTTACTAGCCGTAACCAAGTGCGATCTGGTGAATGAAGAGGAGATGAATAAAATTAAAAAGCGTAAGATGCCGGATGTGCCCACTGTATTTATTTCATCGCAAACACAATTAAATCTTGTGCAATTGAAAGGTATGGTAATGAAGGCGTTATCAGAGTCTTTTTAATTGCCGCAAACGGAAATAAAGCTGGTTTTTTAGGGATGGTTCTTCTACAAATTCTTGAACGCTTAATTGCTTTTGATAAAGAGCTGTTTCTGGCTATTAACGGCTGGTATAGCAGCGGTGCAGATTTTATTATGTACTGGCTGAGTGAAAAGCTGATATGGGCGCCCTGGTATGCATTTCTTTTGTTTCTTTTATGGAACATTTACCGCAAATCGTTCTGGTATATACTTCCGCTTATTGTATTGCTGGTAGTATTGACCGATCAGGTTTCGGTTGTTGTTTTTAAAGATGTATTCGAGAGGCTGCGGCCCTGCCATGAGCCCTCACTCGAAGGAATGGTGCGCATTCTGCACGACCATTGCGGAGGTCAGTATGGGTTCATATCCTCCCATGCAACCAACACCTTCGGAGTAGCCGTGTTTGCAGGTACCTTGCTCAATAAGCGTTATAAGGCTGCGCTGCCTGTGTTACTGATATGGGCTTTATCTATCAGCTATAGCAGGGTGTATCTTGGTGTTCACTATCCGGGCGATGTGCTGGTCGGTGCAATGGTCGGCTCACTTATTGGCTGGTTAATTATGTTACTTTTCAGATTTATCCTGCAAAAGCAGCATACATCATCACAAAAAAACATCTTCTGATATTAGCAGTTGGGTAAAGTGTCGCATCTTGACTAATTTAGCAGACTAATTTATACTGCACAATGAAAGCAAGAATGATAACTGATACCGGAATAATTGATACGGTAATTCACTCAGCGCAGGTTTGTTATGTTGGCATGGTTGATGAAGACAATCTGCCTTATACCCTGGGGTTTAACTTTGGATACGAAAACGGAGTATTATATCTGCACTGTGGACCTCATGGGCGCAAACTCGATATACTGCGCAATAATCCCAATGTTTGCGTAATGCTAAGCACCGATCATCAGATGTATCACCAGTCGGAGCAGGTAGCATGCAGCTATGGTATGAAGTATAAAAGTGTGATGATTCGGGGGAAAGTGGAATTTGTGGAGGATATTGAAGAAAAGGTGCTCATTCTCAGTCAGATCATGAAGCAATATACTCAAAGGGAAGATTATCGGTACAGTCTGCCTTCACTGAAAAATGTTACAGTTATGAAGCTTGTTCCTGTGAAGACAGAATGCAAGTTTTTCGGCTACTAGCCGTATTGATCAATACTGTGACAGATCAAAGTTAAAAATAAGAGAGAATTTCACATCCTGATACTGATGCCTGTAGTTGGTTCTGAGCCCTAAACTAACAGGGGCCGGCAGGGAAAACAGATGAAAGTCGGCAGTAAGATCTATACCGCTGATGTGAAAATCTGTTTCGGACTGGTGATAACCTGAAGACCAGGTGTAATCATGAAAAATGGAAGTCCTTATCCTCTTTACGTATAAAAAGGTGCCTGCATTCCAGTCGGGATAAAACAGGGGTAAAGCGTAAGAAGGTCTTATCCGAATCAGATTATCGGGCGAGTAGAAAATAAATCCCTCTGGTGTGCCAATATCAGCCGAAAATCGATAACCGTCGGCTGAGGTAGTGACATGCTGCCAGGCTCCGTACAACTGTAATGAATGGTTTGGCAGTATGCCAGGTAAATAAATGCGTGATTGAGCAGAATAGAGCGGGTTAGGTATAAAATCGCCGAAAGGTGCATGCCTGTAGTGCAGATTCAAAGTAATTCCAAGACGTGAGGCCAGATCGCGTAAAGCAGTTTTACGCAGCATATATCCGCTAAACCAGTAATTGAATGATCCGGCTGTTCCATTCAGGAAAGAAGCGGGAGTAGACGGTGTATGCAGGAATGTTGTTGCCTGGGGCTCGATGGCAAAGTATAAACCCACAGAATACGGACCTTGTAACCAGGAAAGCCTTTGTGCGATGCGAAGACTTACTGACGATTCATTCCACCGAAAACGCCGGGCTGTATCACCCCGCCCCTGAATCATCTGTCGCGAGCCATATTCATACAATACACTTATTTCAGGAAACCACCCTTTGTATGTCAGGCTGGTTCTCCATGTTCCGGTTTCCTCATCCAGATTGTAGTCGTATCCGGTATTAAAGAAAAGGGTGCTCAGAAGGTTCTGGCTCATAATTGAAAATCCCAGCCGTAAATTCTGATCGTTCACATCAACATACACTGGTGCCCAGCTGTGAAAATAGAAAAGGTTTTTAGCCTTTTTGTATGGGGAAACAGTAAAACTGCCGGTATCATTATTCATTACCTGCTGAGAAAGGTTATTAAGTGCCTGGTCTGGTATCTTATTATAGCTCTTCTCCTGAGCTGATAACACCTGGGCGAGAGGCCAGGTGTTTGCATTTCCGGGTTTGATGATTTCGTCTGTGCTGATCAGAAGCATAGTACCTAATCGGTTGCCTTCGGCCGTATAGTAGCCGAATAGTATGCGGTTACCGGAGGGGTGATACGATACAGCATCTGTACCGTAGGCAGAATGGGTTAATCGGGTTATAATTCCTGTGGAGAGTTCAAAAGAACAAACCTCGCTGCGCTCATCCACATCCATATTAAATACTATTCTGTCCCCAAGGTGCTGCGGCCGGTTTATCTCATCAAAGGACCATGGAGTTGCCTGTAAAAATGCAGAATCGCTGATAACAAAACGCATTATACTCTTGCCTTTCTCTGTGGTAGCGATGAATGCCACCTCTTTACCATCAGGAGACCAGCAGGGAGATGCTATAAAAGCGTTGCCCGGTGAGGAAACTCTGGTTTTTACGTTGTTGGAGAGTATTTCAGGACTACCATAGATCCCTTCCCCGAAAGGGAAAAAAGTGAGTGTATTGTTACCTGTTACAGATACTTCGGATGTAACCACCAGAGTGTTTGTAGGGTTAACAGCAGGGGCAAATACTCTTAATCCGGTATTATTGCGGAGTGCTTTGCCTGTTCTTGGATTAAGGAGAACTATAGTGGAAGTGCCTTCGGTTTCCCAGCGTATATGGGGCTTTTGTTCCATCCAGCATATATAGGTGCCGTTAAAGGAAATGTCATTATCAAGATAGTATCCCGGTACATGAATAATTTTTTCCTTATGGACCGGGTCGATGGAGACAAAAGCGGGTATTTTATTCAAAGATGTTTTTAAAGCAACAATGGCGCTATCGACTGCAAATGGGAACCTGTAACTTGTGTAGACTTTTGGGGAACTCGTGGGTATCTGGCTAATATTCGTATTATAGTGGGGTTGCCTCCAGAGCGAATCGAGCAACTGCATAGACTGTTTGTAGAGCCGGTGCTTGCCTCCTCCGCCTGATCGTTTAATACCACTGCTGAAAGGATTAAGCGTGTAAGGTCTTCGTGCAGTGCGCTCCAGCGCATTACTCCATATGTCAGCACCATACAGCATTCTGCCTGAAGCCACGATATGGTAGCCAATGATATAGTGGTTTGGAACAAAGTCTTTGTATGAGCCGAGTACAGCTTTTGGATAACTGTATACACCTTTATCAAAAAGTATGGCTTTAAGCGGGTTGTGGAATCCTGCTACCCTTCCACGACCGGTTGAAGTGAGCCCCGTTTCGGCAGCAACGGCATCTCCTTCAAGAAACCAGGGAGGAACAAAAATTCCGATCATTGCAGGAATTGCCTGTTGCCCAAGTAGTATTCCAAGGGTTTTTGTAAATCCACTATTTAATTTTGAGATTTGTGCAATGTGCCTGTACTCATGTAACACCAGCTGCTCCATCCATAATTGCGGATAAGTATCCTGAGGGGGAATCATCAGGAACTCAAGTCGCCTGGGAGCCCAAACAGTATATGCGTTTGAAGTCATACTTCTTGTATGAAGCACCAGTGGGGTATGGGGAGCATTTGTTTGCAGGGATGCAGTAATGGCTGGACGCCAGCTTTGCAGCATATGTGCAATGGTAAGTGCATTGCCCCCATAGTAATCAGGGTAAATTATTTTAAAATCCTGAGTTTTAATCTGATTCCATTTAAGGCTGCTCCGTTCCTGACCTATATCGAAGTATTGCGCTTTCGCGGAAAGCATGGCAAAGCAGAATAAAAACAGCAGAACCTGGACTATTCTGCCTTTAAGGTTATTAAATGCATGCCATGCGGGGTCTTTGGGTAAAGGTGCTGTAATGTCGAGGGGTTTACCACCAACAGGATGATTGAAACGCAAGCGGTATGCATGAAGGCATATAGACCCGTCAGTATTAGCTCTGCGGGCACCATACTTTACATCACCACGAATGACTAGTCCGGCGGCTGCGAGCTGAGTTCTGATTTGGTGGTGTCTTCCGGTATGCAGATCTATTTCGAGCAAATGCACTGTTTTGCCTGAAGCAATGTGGCGACAGGTAAGCGATGCCCACTTGCTTCCCGGAGTTCCTTCAGGTACCAGGTAAGACTTGTTCTGTTGTTCGTTTTTCTTAAGCCAGCCTGTAAGTTCCTTTTCTTTGAAATCGGGTGCATTATCGGTAATTGCAAGGTAGGTTTTTGCGAACTGCCTGTCTTTGACCATAGTGGTCATCCGTGACAACGATTTGGATGTGCGGGCAAAAATTACGGCACCGCTCACGGGTCTGTCAACACGATGAACAAGGCCAAGGAAAACTTCCCCGGCCTTATTGTATTTCAGTTTGATGTATTCTTTCAGGGTTTCAAGAAGGGGCTTGTCACCGGTTTTGTCGCCCTGAACAATTTCCCCTGGGAGTTTATTAACCACCAGTAAGTGGTTATCTTCATACAATATACGCGATGTCTCTATGCCAATTTTACTTTCATTTTTCTGGTTTGCATCCATGGCAGTGCTACCTTGCGTAAATACTGTCGGTGTATAGTGACTTAATACTGTTCTTTCTGGTTCGGGAAATCGAGGCTCTTGACATCGTGAATATAAGAATTGACTGAATCTTTGATCTGTGTGCCAAGATTGTTGTACCTGCGGAGAAATCTGGGCGAGAATTCCTGTGTAATTCCGAGCATGTCGTGCAAAACCAAGACCTGGCCGTCAACAGTAGGTCCTGCTCCAATTCCAATAATGGGTATTTTTAATTCTGAGGCAACACGTTGTCCGAGAACAGCCGGTATTTTTTCAAGCACAATGCTGAAGCACCCCTGTTCTTCGAGCAAATGTGCATCATCTATAAGTTTATTTGCTTCTGTCTCTTCGGTAGCTCTTACAACATAGGTGCCGAACTTGTGGATTGACTGAGGGGTCAGGCCAAGGTGCCCCATAACCGGGATGCCGGCGGAGAGTATACGCTGAACAGACTCGAGAATTTCTTTGCCACCTTCTATTTTAACAGCATCTGCACCTGATTCTTTCATAATACGAATAGCAGAAGAAAGCGCTTCTTTAGAGTTCCCCTGGTATGTTCCAAAGGGTAAATCAACTACAACAAGCGCACGTTTAACGCCGCGAATAACCGACGATGCATGATAAATCATTTCGTTGAGTGTAATAGGGAGAGTTGAAGAATGCCCAGCCATTACATTCGAAGCAGAATCGCCCACCAGGATCACATCAATACCAGCCTGATCGAGCAAGCGCCCCATAGAGTAATCGTATGCGGTAAGCATAGCAATTTTCTCTTTGTTGTTCTTCATTTCCTGTATTACATGGGTAGTCACTTTAGAGACCCCTGCAAATTTTGACAAATTGGTTTTCATGATTGTACTTTATGGATGCACGGCACCCGGTTAACAGGATACAAAGGTAGTATAAACAGCTCACTAAATGCATATGAATGCGGCAAGTACATGCAACACTGCAAACTATGTATTATTCGGCTGGAGGTACCGGTGATTCAGGATTGTCGGGCACTACACGCGGAGCACCGGGTGTTCCGGGAGGTACATCCGGTACTTCCCTTACCGGAACGTCAGGATTTTTATCGGGAGTAGCAGGGTTTGGAATGGTAGTATGCCTGCGCTCAGGAACAGGTAACAATGGTTCCGGTGCTTCAGGATATTTATTGGGATCGGGCATATCGGGATCGGTGTGATTTTTCGTAAATGCCTGTATGCTAAATAATATCTGGTTCATTTGTCGCTTTTTTAATAACGTTTAATTTATAACAGCACCCGACTGAGAATGTTAAGTTACTTTCTTAACTCAATGCTAAAGGTTAAGGAAATTAATTGTAATTTTGCTATGCTATATTATGCACGTATTACAAGCAACCCGATCATATCAGCATGAAAACTATCAGATTACTTACAGCTTCTTTAATCGCTATTGTTTCAGCATTTGCGCTGACATCCTGTGAAACAGATATTGACCTTTCAGCCGAATATCAAGATATCACCATTGTGTATGGACTGTTAAGCCAAAACGATAGCATCCATTCTGTTCGCATAAGTAAGGCTTTTCTTGGTGATGGTAATGCTTTAGAGTATGCAAAAAATTATGACTCCATGAGTTATTTCAACAATCTGGAAGTCTCTGTAACAGAAAGTATTGGCAGCAATGCAATCAGAACCTTTGCGTTTATTGCTGAACCTAATCAAACCGAACCGGGAATTTTTGACACTAACCAGCTTATTTACCGCAGTACGTTCAATATGCCTAACGACATAAAAGATGCGAATTACGGAAATGAAAAGGATTATACTTACGCACTTAAAATAAGAAACAAAGTTACCGGAAAAGAAATTACTTCAACTGCTGATGCTGTGCACGAGTTCAGAATGACAACTCCTCGCGAGGGGCAGCGAACTTTCGATTTTCTTTCGGAGAACACCCAGAATGTTAAATGGGAGTCGGGAAAACATGGTCGTCGCTATGACGTGTTCATCAGGTTCTGGTTTGAAGAAGTATTTAATGTTACCGATACTACCGACAGATATTTTGACTGGAAGCTGGGATCAGTAAGATCTAAAACACTAGCTGGTAACGAGGAATTATCTATTCCTTACATTCCAACCGCATTTTATGAAATAGCAAAAATGCAGATACCCTATAAAGACAGCAGGGAGAATAGTGTAACAGCGCGACTTGTAAACAAAGTTGAATTCACCATAGTTGCTTCAGGCGATGCACTCAATACCTACCTGGATGTTAATGCACCTTCTGCAGGAATTAGCCAGGATAAACCGGAATATACAAATGTTGATAACGGTTATGGTATATTCTCAACCAGGTTTACGAAAGTAGTTGGTATAACCGTCGCTGCGCAAACCGAAGCAAGACTCATGGCAATAAACGGTTTAAAGTTTGTTGATAAGCTCGGCAATTAAAATGCTGACGAAATGTCAGTTGATTGGCAGTTTATGAAAATAATTTAAAGACCATTCTTTTTGAATGGTTTTTTTAATTTCTCTTTATTAACGGGACTTTCAGAGGTTTTTTGATTAATACTGCTGCCAAAAAGGCGCAAAGCGTACGCTTTGGCACAATCATTGGAAGTGCAGTATCGAACAAAGAACAATAAAAAAAATCGTAGAAATATGGGCAAAATAATTGGAATTGACCTCGGTACAACCAACTCGTGTGTTGCTGTAATGGAAGGAAACGAGCCCGTGGTGATTCCCAACAGTGAAGGAAGGCGTACCACCCCTTCGATAGTGGCATTTACAAACAACGGTGAGCGTAAAGTAGGCGATCCTGCAAAGCGTCAGGCTATTACCAATCCCGAGCATACCATTTTTTCCATAAAGCGTTTCATGGGAGAAACGTTTGACCGGGTTACTAAAGAAACCGGAAGGGTACCTTACAGTGTAGTAAAAGGTGATAATAATACACCCCGCGTTAAAATAGAGGACCGCACATATACACCGCAGGAAATCTCAGCAATGGTTCTTCAGAAAATGAAAAAAACTGCTGAAGACTATCTTGGTCAATCGATTACTGAAGCTGTTATTACTGTTCCCGCTTATTTTAGCGATTCTCAAAGACAGGCTACCAAAGAGGCAGGTGAAATTGCAGGTCTCACTGTTAAGCGAATCATTAATGAGCCGACAGCCGCTGCTCTGGCTTACGGTCTTGATAAGAAGAACCACGATATTAAAGTAGCAGTTTTCGACCTTGGCGGAGGAACATTTGATATTTCAATTCTTGAATTAGGTGAAGGTGTATTTGAAGTTAAATCAACCAACGGTGATACGCATCTTGGTGGTGATGACTTCGATCATAATATTATAGACTGGCTGGCTGAAGAGTTTCAGAAGGATGAAGGACTTGACCTTCGCAAAGATCCAATGGCTCTGCAAAGACTTAAAGAGGCAGCTGAAAAAGCCAAGATTGAATTATCTAGTTCAACATCAACAGAAATCAACCTGCCCTATATAATGCCGGTTGACGGAATACCAAAGCACCTTGTTCGTACTTTAAGCCGTGCTAAGTTTGAGCAACTTAACGACAAACTTATCAGAGCAACTATTGAACCCTGCAAGCAAGCGTTAAAAGATGCAGGACTAACCGTAAACGATATTAACGAGGTTATTCTTGTTGGAGGTTCCACACGTATACCCGCAATCCAGAAAGTAGTTGAAGATTTCTTTGGCAAGACTCCTTCAAAAGGTGTTAATCCTGACGAAGTGGTAGCAATTGGCGCAGCTATACAGGGTGGTGTGTTAACGGGTGAAGTAAAAGATGTGCTTCTGCTTGATGTTACTCCGCTTTCACTGGGTATTGAAACTCTTGGTGGCGTTATGACCAAACTTATTGAGTCGAATACTACCATCCCAACCCGCAAATCAGAAACATTCTCCACTGCAAGTGATTCACAACCATCTGTTGAAATTCACATCTTACAGGGAGAACGTTCCATGGCACGCGACAACAAGAGCATAGGCAGATTCCATTTGGATGGTATACCGCCTGCACCTCGTGGAGTACCGCAAATTGAAGTTACATTTGATATAGATGCCAATGGTATTCTTAATGTATCTGCTAAAGATAAAGGAACCGGCAAATCACAACAAATACGTATCGAAGCATCATCAGGATTATCAGAGTCTGAAATTAAGCGCATGAAAGATGAAGCAGCTTCCAATGCTGAAGCTGACAAGAGAGCTAAGGAAGAAATTGATAAACTGAATGCTGCCGACGCATTGATCTTCCAGACTGATAAACAATTAAAAGAATACGGCGATAAGATACCAGGTGATAAAAAAGCAGCAATTGAAAAGGCTCTTGCTGAACTTAAAGCTGCTCACGGAAGCAAAAATATAATTGCAGTAGATTCAGCAACAGCTGCTCTGAATACTGCATGGCAGGCTGCCAGTGAGGATATATACAAAGCTTCGCAGGGTAGTGCTGATGCACAAAATGATGGTGGTCAAACACCTCCTCCGGGCAACCAGGGTAACCAGGGCAACCAGGGTAACCAGAATCCCGATTCAGAAGTAACTGACGTAGATTTTGAAGAAGTGAAATAGGCACACAGACAGGTTTTTATTAAGAAAGAAGCGGTAACAGAGTGTGTTGCCGCTTCTTTTGTTGTATGAAACGCAGGATGTTTCGGGGTGACTTATGCTGCTTGTTGGCCAAGGCAGTGTTTCTCTTTTTTATCAATAAGCACAAATAGTATCATCAAAAACGAAGCTATAAGCGCCATGATGGAACCAAAATAAAATGGTGCATTTGAATTAACATTGTCATACAGTAATCCTGCAATTAAACTCGCCGGAAGCAGTGTAATTCCGAGTACCGCATGATATAATCCAAAAGCTGTCCCTTTCAGGTCCTTACTTATTATATCTGAAATCAAGGCTTTTTGGCTTCCGTCAATTAATGCACTATATAGTCCATACAAAACGAACAGGAATATAAAAATATTCAGACTATTAAATCTTCCGAAAAAGTAATATACGATTGAATAAACAAGGAATCCAAGAATAATCATTATTCCGCGACCTGATTTATCTGACTTTTTGCCAATAGGTATTGCTAAAAATACGGAAACTGTATTGAAGATCATGTAAACAAAAGGAACGTATGATTTATCAATTCCCGTCTCAGCAGTTTTAACAAGTAATAGCGCATCTGCCGAATTACCAAGGGTAAAAACAAACACTATAAACAAGAAGAAATAAAACTTTTTGGGCAATAAGTTAAAATGGAATGAATCGCGTTTTTCATCTTTAATTGCTTTTACTTCCTTAATATAAACTGCAATTGAAACGACTCCCAATATTGCAGGAATAGTAGCAATTAGGAAAATATTGGTATAATTTACCGGAAAAAAGTACAATAACAAAAATGCAATTACAGGTCCCAAAATTGCTCCACTATTATCCATTGCTTTATGGAATCCAAAATTTTTTCCTGCTTCATTTTTAGGAACTGTGCTGCTAATAAGACTGTCTCGTGGAGCAGCTCTTAATCCTTTACCAATACGTTCAAAAAATCTCAAAAACAAAACGTGAATTGGAAATCTGACTAAAGAATAGAGCGGAGTAATAATTGCTGTAATTCCGTAACCAATTAGCATAAATGGTTTGTTTTTGCCAATCTTATCACTCCAGTATCCCGAAAAAGCCTTGAATAAAGATGCTGTGCATTCAGCAATTCCTTCTATTAATGAAATAGAAGTCTTTGATGCTCCTATAGACAACAGGAACAGAGGCATGACACTATATATCATTTTTGTAGAGGTGTCAGTAAAAAAACTGGTCAATCCTATAAAAAAGACATTTCTCTGTAGTCCAAATATTTTCACATTTTTCATCAAAGCAGGCATAGTTAATTTACTGCATCCTTTTTTCTCATTCTCCACTTGTACCATTCAAATCCAAGAATCCCCAAAAATCCGAGGAATGCACTCAAAACGCTTTGCCATAAAGTGATGGGGTCGAATTGAAAGAGATTTCGTAGAAATGGAATTATGTTAGCCAAAACCAAAAACAAAGTGGCGCCTAAAACCACCCATTTTACTGTTTTATTCGGTGTTGCAAAAATTTGGAAAATGTTTTTCGACCACGAACGATTGGTAAAAATAACTCCGATATTTCCAGCAATTAAAGCAGTGAACGACAACGTGCGCACTTGACCTACAGGCATTTCCCAGTAATATAATCCAAGAAGGTAAATAGCCAACACAATGGCTAATATTGAAATGCCTTGCATGCAGCTGATAAAGATCTTTTGCCCGGTGAAAAATGCTTCTTTTCTGCTTTTTGGGGGACGACTCATTATGTTGTCTTCCTCTTTTTCTGCTTCAAAAATAATAGAACACGCCGGGTCTATAATGAGTTCCAAAAATACAATATGAACCGGCCACAGCAACAGCGGCATGTTTCCGAAAAACACAGGTATAAGTGATAGGCCGGCAATAGGAACATGAATAGCAAAGATGTATGCCAATGCCTTTTGCAAGTTGTCGCAAATGCGTCTTCCCATTTTTACTGCATCTACAATTGAGGCAAAATTATCGTCCATCAACACCAACGAAGAAGCCTCGCGTGCTACATCAGTACCTTTTTCACCCATGGCAATTCCAATGTGTGCCGACTTCAATGCAGGAGCATCGTTTACACCGTCACCTGTCATGGCAACAACTTCGTCGTTTTGTTTTAACGCATTTACAATCTTTAATTTCTGTTCTGGAATAACTCTTGCAAAAATATTGACCGTGCGAATTCGTTTATTCAATTCCTCATCGCTCATCGTATTCAGCTCCTGTCCGGTTATACACTCGGTCCAATTGTGCAAACCAATTTGTCGGCCAATGTTTTTAGCTGTAACGGGATAATCGCCTGTAATCATAATCACACGGATTCCTGCTTTGTTACACTCTTCAACCGCCATTGGAACGTTCTCGCGAATTGGGTCTGCCAAACCAATAAGCCCCACAAATTCAAAGTCAAAGTCATGCTGAATTTCAGGAACTTCTAATGTTTCAATGCGGCCTTTAGCTACACCCAAAATGCGAAGTCCTTCAGTTGCCATATTTTCAACCTCCTTTGCTAACCGTTCCTGTTCTGCGGCCGATAAATGACATAGGTTAAAAATGGCTTCGGGCGCACCTTTCGCTGCAACTACTTGCCAGTCGCAGTCGTTGCATGTAAATACCCGCGACATTGCAAGCAGTTCTTTCGATAGCGGATATTCCTTCACCATTTCCCAATCGTGATGAATATGTTCGGTGTTTGAAAGTTGCTCTGTACCCATCTTTGTGATGGCTTTTTCCATTGGATCAATCGGGTCAATTTGGCTCGAAAGAAGTCCATATTCAATAATTTCGTGAAACTCTTCGGGTAAGGAATCTGTATGCGATGGAGTATAATAAGATGCTCCATTGTATAATAAAGTAACCGTCATCCTGTTCTGTGTCAATGTACCTGTTTTATCGGTACAAAGCACTGTGGCTGAACCCAATGATTCAATTACAGCCGGACGGCGTGTAAGCACATTCTTTTTCGAAATGCGCCATGCACCCAATGCCAGGAAAATAGTAAGCACTACCGGAAACTCTTCTGGCAACATAGCCATTGCCAACGTAATACCTGCTAGAAATCCTTGCAATAAATCACCCCGGGTGAGGTAGTACAAGGCAATCACAACAGCACACAGAATAGCTCCAAAAAGTGTTAACTTTTTCACTAACGCACCAATTTCTTGATTTAATTTCGTTGGCTCTTCTTTAACTTTTTCGAGAGAACGTCCAATATTTCCGATTTGTGTATGAATACCGATAGACGTAACACGAGCAATACCCGTACCCTGAACAATCATTGAACCGGAATACAAAAAAGGTCGGTTGTCACCACCGGGTTGCGTATCTTCTTCAATACCGGTAAATTCCGCCTTATGCACCGGCACCGATTCTCCTGTATGCAACGATTCGTCGACCAACAAATTCACACATGAAAGTACAGTAGCATCGGCAGGTACACGATCGCCTTCACGCAATACAATAATATCGTCCGAAACAACATCTCTGCCTGCAATACGTTGCTCTTCGCCATTGCGAATTACTATTGCACGAGGACTAGCAAGGTCTTTAAGAGCATCGAGAGCTTTCTCTGTTTTACGTTCTTGAAAAAACTCAATTCCCATGATGACGAGCACAAATCCCATCAGCATAATACCTTCCTGAATGTCGCCCAGCACCAAATACAGTGTACCACAGGAAACCAGTAAAACGAACATAGGTTCTTTTAAAATACCCAATGCTATTGTCCAAACAGACTTAGATTTTGAAGAAGGCAGTTCGTTATATCCCTCTTGCTTATGTTTAAGAGTAACCTCCTCGTCGGTTAACCCGAAGTAATTGCTGCTTTTAATTCTCATGATGTGTATAACTTTATATAAACCATTCAGGAAACCTGATTTACCACTTTTTTACCATTTTTTCTAAAAGGACCAATAATTGTTGTAGCTCTCCGGGGTCGAGGTTTTCACTCATTAATTCTGCAAAACGGCGGTGGGCATATTCGTGCATGTTGTTTATTCTTCGTCCTTTTTCAGTTAAGTGCAGGTGAGAGGTGCGGCGGTCTGCATCCGATTGCACCTTGATAACGTATTCTTTTTCAACCAGCTTATCCAGCGCCACGGTTACCGTTGGTTTTGTGAGTTGCAATGCAGTAGCCAACTCGGTTACATTAGGATTTTGAAGAGAGTTCATTACTTCCAGGTAGTGCATCTGCGTTAATGTAAGCTCTTGCAAACCAAAGTGCTCTTTCGCGAGCTCTTCCATTTCGCCAAGGGTATGGGAGATTTTTGAAATGATAGGAATAATTGTTTCCATGTTTGTTATCTCTATTGTCTTTGCAAAAATAATTAGAAAGTACTAACTAACAATTATTTTGAGAAACAAATTTCTTTCCCATTGTGCATTTTTTTCGGAAATAAATAAGATACCCAGGTGAAGAAGTGAATAAGGTTTGGTAAGTAAATAAAAAAGCCGCAGTACAATTAGTACAGCGGCTTTAGCAATACTTTTTAATATATCAATGCGATGACCTTTTAATATTTCTGTGATCGAGAATAAACAGGATGCCACTTAAAATAAACGGTAATGCAATTGATGCAACAATTGTCAGGGCAATCATCATGTTCTGTGTCCGATGCAGGTTCATATCAAAGATCCATATACCCATAATTATTCCGGCTATTGTAATGATAATTCCTCCGGTAAGTTTATACCGCCAGGCAATAACCAACAATACTATAAGAACCATGGAGGGTATTGTGTGTATTAAAAAAGCCTGTATCTGTTCTCCGATTGACAAACGGTCGTCAAATGAATCAAGTGCAAACAGACTTACGAAACATATTGCCAGTATGGTTATGATACGTGGCAACCAATGGATGAGCTTATTCATGTGCTGACAGTATTTAACTTTTAATAAACTATGGGCTAACAGCGGTTTTTATGCTCCTTATACAAAGGTACTTAATTCCAGGCTTAATTGCAATATATTAACAGTTTATGAAGCGGTGAGTGGAACGTAAACGACTTAATGTTTGGCAGGTTGGATAAAATCATCCAGTGCACTGTAAAACCTATCAAAGTCTTCAATGTGTGGAAGGTGACCTATATTGCTTAATTCAACCAGCGCAGCATATGGAATAGACTGCTGAGTAATCTTACCCAGCAAATGGTACAGCCCCATTTTTGCCTGCATATCTTTTTCTGCCCGCTCTCTTCCGATAGCTGTCCTGTCGCGTGTGCCAATAATAAGTAGTGTAGGGCATTTTATGTTACTGAATTCATAAACAACAGGTTGTGTAAAGATCATATCAGTAGTTAATGCTGCATTCCAGGCAATAATGGGATAGTCATCATGTAAGGTCCAACCCGCAAGCAGATTGAGCCATTTGTCGTATGATGGTTTCCAGTTGTTATCGTAATAATACTCCAACTGATAATTTCGGTAGCTTTGGGGAGTATTCTTTAATTCCTGGAGATAATTTTTATCAATACTCTGATAGGGGGTAAGTGTTTTATAATCTTCCAGTCCGATAGGATTTACAAGAACCAGTTTTTCTACTGTTTCCGGGTAGGATAGCGCAAATCTCGCTGCCAGCATTCCTCCCATGGAATGACCTAATACTATAATTTTCGAAATGCCCAGACTGTCAAGAATTGACTTTGTGTTTTCTGCCAACTGATGAAAACTGTATTGATAATGTGCAGGTTTGGTTGATTTGCCGAACCCAATCTGGTCAGGGGCGATAACCCGGAATCCATTCTTTGTCAAGGCATTTATAGTCTCTTCCCAATAAGCAATATTAAAGTTTTTACCATGCAGGAGCAATACGGTTTTCCCATTCCGGTTAGTAGCCTGAACATCTGCATAAGCCATTTGCAAATCGGATCCCTGAGACCGGAAGTGGTGAAATTTAGTTTCGAAAGGATATTTAACTGAAGTGAGATCTTTATCCAAAGGAACAAGTTTTTCTTGTGCATGGGCCAAAGAGCCAGATAATATGGCTGCAAAAATGAATAGTTTTAATAAAGGCATTTGAATAATGTTTGAGTAATTAACTGCATCAAAACCTGAGTTTACTGATAAAGTTCATTGTAGCGAAACGAATTATATATTATATTTGATACTAATTATACCGCCTCAGTTTTTATCTTAAATCCTAAATAAACATGAAAAAGTTCATTCCGTTAATGCTGTTGGTGTTTGTTATCTTATACGCGTGCCAATCTGAAAAGAAAACATCAGATAAGCAGGCAATTATTGACACGATCAATACCATTGAAAAATCGTGGTTGGAGGCTTCCCACTCACGTGACTTTGTGAAGGCAACAAGTTATTATTCAGAAAATGGTGTGATCATGAATCAGGGGGCACCAGTTCTAGCCGGATTATCTGAAATCAGGAAAGCTGCTGAAGTTGCTTATGCGGATACCAGTATGCTATGGAATACATTGCAATGGACTAACGAAAAGACAGATATATCAGAAGCCGGAGATATGGCAGTAGTAAAAGCATCCTATACAATGAAAATTAAAACCCCTGATGGAGAGATAGATGTAGCAGGAAAAGGTCTGGAAGTGTTTAAGAAAGAAAATGGCATATGGAGGGTTATATACACTATGTATAATCTCAAATGATTAGTACCAAATACACTTTACGTTATCTTTGTTAGTATATTCAAATTCACTTGTAAATGCGATATAGTCTGTTGATAACGTTTATGCTTTTAATAGGTGCCTCATCGATAGCCCAGACAAACAAGCCGGTGCGAAAGGAGATACCTGTTAAGGACGATAAAGAAATATATAAGGTTGTACCTTGTGATGAAAATGGTACGGCACTGCTGTTTCTGAGTGATGAAAGTGGTAGAAATGGTCAAATGATCTGGATTACATCATTTTTAGATTCAAAATTTAAAGAAACACAGCGGTTTAAGTTTGAATTGCCAAAAGGATTTATTCTGGAAGATGCCCTTTACGGAAATAACCGTTTACTTGCATTCTTTTACACCCAGCGAGCCAGTGCCGATACCAATTTTTATCTTATAGATTTCAATCTGGCCGACAGCAACATTACTACCCTGTATTACCCTGTTCCCGAAAGGGCAGGCTTATCGCATTTTATGCTTGCTGACGGTTATGCAATTGCCGGATTGAATACACGCGATGACCAGTCAATGATTTTACGTTATGATATGCGTAAACACCAGTTGTCGGTCGTTTCGTCGGGAATGTCAGAAAAAGCAGTGGTAGAGGCAGTATCAGCAAATATGTCAAATGGTGGTTTTTCTGTTATTTTACGCACCATGCAATCGGCACGTAAGCGCAATTATTATTTAATTAAATATACATCTCAGGCTCAGCCATACTACACACACATGTTCAGCAAGTTTGGAGACTACCTGATAAATAATGCATTCATAGATGAGATAGATGCCGAAAGTGATATAATAATCGGGTCGTATGGTACCAGCAGCAGAACCCGCAATCTGGAAGGTCAGGAAGTGCCCGGTGTTGCATCGGTTGGTTTCTTTTCGATGGTAATTGATGAAAAAGGAGGGGAAACCATAAATACATATAATTTCACGGATTTTGAGAAGTTTTACAGGTACCTGCGACGCAGCACTGAAATTGCCCCCAGACGTACCATACTGAAGCGGGACAAGCCCGGGAAAGAGACTTATGCGGATTATAATCTCCTCTCGCATGAAATATTCAGGCATAACGGTGAATTTATCTTTGTCTCAGAAGCGTTCTATCCCGAATACAGAATTATAACGACCATGGTATACGATTACTACGGAAGGCCATACCCTTCAACGTACACCGTGTTTGAAGGGTTCAGGTATCTTACAACATTCATTGCAGGTTTTAACGAAAAAGGAGAATTATTATGGAATAATGATCTTGAGTTGTCAGACAATAAAACCGACTTCCTGAACCCAAGGGTTACCGCATATCCCTATGACAGTACAACATTAATGCTATGTTATGTTGACGAAGACAGACTGGCATACAAGCTGATCGAGAAAGGTCAGAATGTGTCGAATGTGTCATATTCAAGGATTGAGCCATTGCAAAAGCATGATAAAGTACAGAAAGAGTCAAACAGTTACGTAGTTCCATGGTACAAAGACTATTTTCTGGTATACGGATACCAGACCGTGCGCAATTCATATACAGAGGACAGGGCGAAAAATGTCTTTTACCTATCGAAGCTGGCATTTAGATTATAATAACAAAAAATCCCTGTAAATTTTTGATCTACAGGGATTCTTTGTTGATTTAGTGAAGTGTACCCGAGGCCGGACTTGAACCGGCACGGCCGCAATGGCCAAAGGATTTTAAGTCCTTCGTGTCTACCAATTCCACCACTCGGGCATCCTTGATAATAAAAAACCCCTTTGAGGGGTCTTTTGAGCGGAAGACGGGACTCGAACCCGCGACCCTGACCTTGGCAAGGTCATGCTCTACCAACTGAGCTACTTCCGCGTGAGCTCTAAGAGGCTGCAAATATACAACGTGTTTTTAAACCTCCAAACTTTTTTACTATTTTTTTAAAAGTTTTTTTATCTCGTTAAGCTTCATTAGCGCTTCAACCGGTGTAAGTGTGTTAATATCAGTGTCAAGGATATCCAGACGAATTTGTTCAAGCAGTGGATCATTAAGCTGAATAAAGCTTAACTGATAAGGATCATTAGGTGATGGATGCTTTTTTGTGCCTGACGATTTGCCCAAAGCCCCCTGACTATGTGATTTTTCAAGTAAAGCAAGCATTTCGTTTGCACGATCAAGTACTTTCTGAGGCATGCCTGCCATACGTGCCACATGAATACCGAAGCTGTGAGCACTACCTCCGGGTTCGAGCTTTCGCAGAAAAATTACCAGTTTGCCAGCTTCTTTTACGGTAACATGGTAGTTTTTAATCCTTGAGAACGAACCAGCCATCTCATTGAGTTCATGGTAATGTGTTGCAAATAGTACTTTTGGCCGATAGATAGGGTGTTCGTGCAAATACTCAGTTATTGCCCAGGCTATGCTGATACCATCGTAAGTGCTGGTGCCACGGCCAATTTCATCAAGCAATATGAGACTTCTGTTACTGATGTTATTCAGAATGCTTGCTGTTTCATTCATTTCAACCATAAAAGTTGATTCGCCTGATGATATGTTGTCGGACGCACCCACACGTGTAAAGATCTTGTCAACAATACCAATCTCAGCTGAAGCAGCCGGTACAAAGCAGCCTGCCTGTGCCAGCAGAACGATAAGAGCTGTTTGGCGCAGCAATGCAGATTTACCTGACATATTAGGCCCGGTGATGATTATTATTTGTTGCTCACGGTCATCAAGAAATACATCATTACTGATATATTTTTCGCCCGGAGGCAATTGCTTTTCTATTACAGGGTGGCGCCCCCCCTTGATATGTATTGCATAGTCGTCGTGAATTACAGGACGTACATAATTATTCGCCAGCGAAACCTGAGCAAATGCCAGCAGACAATCTGCACCTGCAATAATTTGTGCGTTAGTCTGAACTGCGCTAATGTAATCGGTTAGATGTATAACCAGTTCATTATATAATTGTGTTTCAATTGCCAGGATTTTTTCCTCGGCATGAAGAATCTTTTCCTCGTATTCTTTAAGCTCAGGAGTGATATATCGCTCTGAGTTAACCAATGTTTGTTTTCTGATCCAATCTTCAGGCACTTTATCCTTATGCGTATTGGTAACTTCGAGGTAGTAACCAAATACATTATTGAATGAAATTTTTAAAGAGGGTATTCCGGTTCTTTCCGATTCTTTTTGCTGAAGATTAGCCAGGTATTCTTTGCCGGAGTGCGCCATAAAGCGCAGATCGTCAAGTTCGCTGCTAATTCCATTGGCTATGACATTGCCTTTAATAACCAATACCGGAGGATCGGTATGTAGTTCCCTGCTTATGCGAGCTGTGGCCGATTCGCAAAGATCAGTCTTCTCACCCCACTGCTGCAGGACGGGGATGCCTGAGGCGATAAAGGCATCTTTGAGTTGTCCCAGACTCTCAAGTGACAACTTTAGTTGCAACACTTCGCGTGGATTGACACGGCCAACTGCCACTTTGGCAATAATCCGTTCAATGTCGCCAATGTATTTTATTGTTTTTTGTAAAGAAGCTGCCAGTTCCGGATTATTATAGAAATAGGCAACTGCATCCAGCCTTTCTTCCATTGCAATACGGTCTTTCAGCGGAAGCAACAGCCATCTGCGAAGCATACGTGCACCCATGGGTGAAACGGTCTGATCAATAACTTCGATCAGTGTGTGAGCTTTTTCGCTGGTTGTCTGAACCACCTCAAGATTACGTATAGTAAAGGAATCAAGCCACACAAAACGATCTTCTTCAATCCGCGATATCTTGCTTATGTGCATCACCCTGTCATGGTTTGTTTCCTGAAGGTAATGCATAACAGCACCGGAAGCAATTACACCAAAGTCGAGCC
This sequence comes from uncultured Lentimicrobium sp., assembly GCA_964643225.1. GTDB lineage: Bacteria > Bacteroidota > Bacteroidia > Bacteroidales > Lentimicrobiaceae > Lentimicrobium. The sequence continues at coordinate 82,308 of CAZXQT010000004.1, forward strand.
CTTCTATCCCGAATCCTTTAAGTGAAAGAGTATTAAAGTGTTTTAAAAGTAATGGTTGTGTAAAATCAAGTGTGAATACCCAATCTTCAAGCGTGGTGAGGTAGTGTTTACTTCCAAACTGGCTAAGGAATTCATTTTTTCTCGAACGTTGTATTATTACTTCACTGGGGTGAAAACTTTGCAGTAACTTGTCAATGTACTCATTTGAACCCTGCGCCATAAGGTATTCACCTGTTGAAATATCAAGAAATGATATGCCACTAATCTTAGGCATCAGATGCACCGCTGCAAGAAAATTGTTCTGCTTGTTTTCGAGAATTTTATCGTTGTAAGAAACTCCGGGAGTTACAAGCTCAGTAACGCCTCTTTTTACTATGTTCTTAGTTAGCTTTGGATCTTCGAGCTGATCACAAATGGCTACCTTATGACCTGCCCTTACTAGTTTAGGCAGGTAGGTGTCGAGTGCATGGTGCGGGAAACCTGCAAGCTCGACGGATGAGGCAGAACCATTTGCACGACGCGTAAGCACAATGCCCAGTACTTCGGATGTTCGAATGGCATCATCACTAAAAGTTTCGTAAAAATCACCTACCCTGAAAAGAAGCAAAGCGTCAGGATATTTGGCTTTAATACTTAAATACTGTTTCATCAGGGGTGTCTCTGCCACCTCTTTCACTTGTTTTGCCAATTGTCGTTGTTTGCGAACAAAAATAAGCAGTTTAATTTTTATGGCAACAAGAAAGGCTTGTTTATTGTGGCATAATATTTGATATAGAGCATAAGTACATCCGCAGGATATAATAATGTCGTAAATAACAGGTTTTTAGTCCACTATGAAGAAACTTTCAATGCAAGAACTTGACAGACTGACTGTTGAACAGTTTAAATCGAGTGACAAAATACCTGTAATAGCCGTACTTGATAACATAAGAAGCCAGCATAATATTGGTTCTATTTTTAGAACTGCTGATGCTTTCAGACTAACCGCGATGCATTTATGCGGTATAACGGCTACACCACCAAGCAGAGAAATAAACAAAGCTGCCCTCGGCGCAACAGATTCTGTTGAATGGAAATATTTTTCATCAACAAAAGAATCTGTTCTAATGTTAAAGAATTGTGGTTATTCTATTGTGGCTGTAGAGCAAGCGGTAGGTAGTATAAGTGTAAATGACTTTAAACCAGCTATATATGAGAAGATAGCACTTGTTTTTGGAAATGAAGTAAATGGAGTGTCAGAAGATATTATGGAAATCTGCGATGCCTGCATAGAAATTCCACAGTTTGGAACCAAACATTCTTTAAATGTTTCTGTTAGTGCAGGCATTACAATTTATCAAATTTGTAATAAATTAGTAGGAAAATAGAAGTGAGCCCGTTTCATATTTATTTGAGATGCCATTGGTCATGTCATAATAGCGGAGGTAAATAACTAGTACGTGAAATTACGTAAGAAAATGCATGTATTTGGTATGTTTTTAGGTCCTTTTTTTTGAAAAACGTTAAAACTGCCCTATATTTGTGCAATATTTTGATGCGTAGTATGATTTAACAAAATAAATTTACTGAAAAACCTTGTATTCATTAATCAACATCATTATGAAAAGTTTCATCTACAAATTTACTATGGTGCTTTTGTTGCTATCGGTAGGCTTAACTCCTCTGTTTAGCCAAGGGCAGGATACCACCGAAGTTAAAAAGCCTTCAGCGGCATTCGACAGGTACTTCTACCTGACTGCAGGTGCCGGAATTAGTCAATTCTTTGGTGACCTGAATAAGTACGATTTCCATAACACAAAGATGGGTTTTACCTATAAGCTTGGCGCAGGATACCAGATTAGTCCGGTGTTCGGAGTCAGAGGTCTGTTTAACAACGGTAAACTTTTCAGTGAACGTACTGACATGACACCTCAACAGAGAATGGAATCCAGTATTTGGGATGGTCAGCTCAATGCTACCATTGATCTTACTAACCTCATATGGAACTATAATCCTGACAGGTTACTGGGTGTATATCTTTTCACTGGTGTTGGTTACGCAAACTATTCAAGTATGCTCCTGAACACTCAGGGAACTGATGACCATAAAGATGATGCTGTTATTAACAGGTTTGGCCCTGACGCTTCTGCACCTTTCGAGGAAAAAGCTCACAGTTCAATACTTGTTCCTGCTGGTTTAGGCGTTAATGTACGTCTGCATGAAAAGTGGGACCTGAACCTCGAGTATAATCACAGATTCCCATTTGTTGATGATATCGATGTGTTTGAAAATGAAAAGAATGACAATTACTCTTCCCTGATGCTAGGTGTGAACTATAAATTTATTTCCGGTTCAAACCTGAAGAACATGGAGAGAGACTTTGACCAGGTCACTATGGTTGCAACACCAGATCCTTTGGTTAATGTTGGTGATACAGTCTGTGTTAACGTTAAAGTTACATTCCCGCCAAAATATTTTGGTAAGAAAGCAGCAATGAACTTCCAACCTGAAATCCAATATGCCGGTACAACCAAAAAACTTAAACCGGTTAACTTCCAGGGTGAAAAAGCAGAAGGAAACGGTATAGTTATTAGTTATGCCAATGGTGGTTCATACACCTATGTTGATTGTGTACCATATGAGCCAGGTATGAACGTTTCTGAGCTCGTTGTTTCTCCAACATTGTATTCACCAAAAGAACCGGTTGCACTAAATGCAACTCCTGAAGAAATCAGTGGTAAGTATAAAGTAATTGATCTGCCTCAGCGTAAACTAGCTGATGGTACTATTATTACAGGTACCCGTATTGTACACGATGAGAACCTCCTGATCACCGAGCATGGTTATGAAAAAGAGACTATTATCACTGACGATGCAACCATTTACTTCCAGGTTAATTTGCATAATTTGAACTGGAACCTTCCGCTAAACAGAAACAATCAGGTAAAACAGCAGATCGATGAACTGATTAACTTCATTAAACAGGGATATACTATCCGTGACATCGATATCAATGCATGGGCATCTCCGGAAGGGGAAGAATCATTCAACCAGGGTCTGTCTGAGCGTCGTGCACAAACCGGAAAGAAGCAAGTACTTGACATGTTCCGCAAAATGGCAAAAGAAAAGAATGCTGTAATCAATATACCTAAACCAGATGATTCATTGCATTTTAATACCTATGCCAACGGTGAGGACTGGAATGGCTTCATGCAGGCAGTAGAGGCTTCTAATCTAGCCGACAAGCGCACTATTATGAACGTAGTTAACTCGCAGACTGATGTTACAAAACGTGAACAGGAAATTCGCAACATGGCTTTAATTTATCGCGAAATTGAAGAAGACATTCTTCCTCCATTGCGTCGTGTTGAAATTAAAGTTAATTGCTTTGAACCAAAGAAGACCGATGAGGAAATAGCAACATTAGCTACAAGCGATCCTTCAAAACTGAACGATAAAGAATTGTTGTATGCTGCTACTTTAACACAGGATCTTAACACAAAAGCACGCATCTATCAGAATGCAACAGCACAGTTCCCCAATGATTGGAGAGGTTTCAACAACCTGGCCGTGGTTAATATGTGGAACAATCAGTTAGGCGAGGCTGCTTCGTCACTTGGTAAGGCATCTCAGCTTGAGCCAAATAACGGTATTGTTCTGAACAATCAGGGAGCTCTTGAATCAAAGAAAGGTAATTACAAGAATGCTGCTTCAATCTATGGTAAGGCTAAAAATCTTGGAATTGATGTAAATTACAACCTGGGTATTACTCAACTGGCACAAAGTCGTTACGATCAGGCTTTATCGCTTATGAGTGGACGGAAGTGCAACACCAATGTTGCTTTGGCTCAGATCATGACCAATAAGTACAATGAGGCTGCAAATACATTGAAATGTGCTCCAGAATCTGCACACAATTTCTATATGATGGCTGTTGTAGGTGCTCGTACCGGTGATGTTAATATGATGACCACCAATTTAACTAAAGCTATTTCGATTGATCCGGCATTAAAAGCACAGGCTGCAGAAGACCGCGAGTTTATCAAATACTTTACGAATGCTGAATTCATGAAGATTGTAAAGTAGATCTTATTTAACAATTAATAAAAAGGCTGCCTTTACATGGCGGCCTTTTTATTTAATACATTTACATAATAAAAGTAGCGGTCTGTTTGTTATAAGATCGGTAAAATGGTAGTTAACTTTCACTTAAAATTGGCACACAGAGCCAAAACTAGCATAGTTTTTGTTGAGTAATGTACATCGAAATTCATAAATAAAATCGTTATCATGGAAAGAACACGTATGCACCAAATGCGACACTTTGTCAGTTTCAGGTACCTGATGATGTTAATTCTTGCCGTATCATTAAGTGCAGGATTTACATCATGTCAGAGTCAGAAAAAGTTAGCAAAGAAAAAAGCGGCACAAGAGCTTGCCGAGAAAATTGCACAAGCAAAAACCGATCTACAAGCTATTATTAATGATGATGGCCGGATGACACTGGAAGAAAAAGAGTTTAAGCTTAATTCTATTAAACGGATGAACCTTGACGATCAGGAAGTAAAGGATCTAATCTCACAGGCTGAGCAAAAACTTGCAGCAGAGAGAGCAGCAGTAGAAAAGCGGAAAGAAGAGGAACGTCTGGCGCGTGAACGGGCTGACAAAGAACGAGGGGCATACAGTAATATACATAGTGCCTTTGAAGCCGTTGCCAACGCTCGCGATGCTGTTGCCGCCAATGTCGCTATACGTGAGGCTCTTTCGCAATTCAGTAACGATAATGTTCCTGTTCTTATTCTAATTGCACAGGACGGCGATTTTAAGGATTATGATGAACCTACCACCATTAAAAAATACCTGGAGTATTTAAAAGACCAGAAGAAATCACCCAACAAAGTGATAAATGCAGCGTATGACACTAATGGTAAAATTAAAGAACTTGAACTCCAAAAAAAGTAAAGCATTATGAGAAAATTTAAGATACTTTTTATCCTCACAGCGCTTATAATAAGCTCCGGGGTTATCGCTCAGGATAATATCAGCCCTGCCCGTAAAATGGCCATAGATTCGCTTGCTCTTGAAAAAGTAAGAGACTTAAGCACATACATTAGTATAGTTGGTAATAAAGACACTCCATGGTCAGAGGCTAACAGGGTTATTGACCGTACTCTCGAATTATTTGCCGATGGTGCCATGATGGGTGTTAGCAGTATTAACCGTGAAGAGGTTAATTATTATGGTGTTCGTGAATATCTGGAGAGATTAATGGCCCTTAATTACGATAAAGTTACCATTGAATGGTACAATATTCAGTACATAAGTGATCTGGAGCGTCAACCTGACGGAAGGTATGTGGGTGTTATTACTATTTATCAGCGCTTTGAGGGTACTACTGATGAAGGCTTGCGCTATGTAGACGTAACCAAAAAGGATATTACAGTTTATGTGGAACGTAAGCAAACACAGATATCTGGTCGTATCATTGGTTTCTGGGATGTTCTTTTGGGTGACATCAGAGTGTCAGAAACAAAACCAGGCTAATCTTATAAGGTAAACATTTATGTATACAGGCATATATTAAATGCCTGTATACTTTGTTTTATAGTGGTTTTTTATTTTAAGCGGAGATTATGAAAAGGATGAAACCGGGAACTGTGCTGACATTTTGTCTTGCAATAACTTTTTGTATTACTGCATTTATGACTTCATCCTTTGCACAGGGATTTAATAATCGCACCCAGATTGACGAAGGCGTTCTTAATGCATCTACGAAACAACTGAATCAGTTTTTCAGACGGTTTAATGGAGAGGAAAGTACACGCGGACAGCGTTATTATGAAGGTGATAAAGAATACCGCAGTCAAACTTTGCGTTCACAATACCTAAAAGTGCTTTTTGATGAACAGAATAATTCTCTTAACAGTTCACTTAAAACAGATTTTATTAACGCTGTAAATAGTGCTTCCGGTCATCGGTTCCTTGATTTTCATGGCGATAACTGGTTTGCTGAAGTGACCACAAAGTTTCTTTACCAGGGCGCTGATGTCTATATCACGTTATTTATGAATCTTGAACAGGAAAACCTTGGATATAAATGGGTAATGTCAAATGTTTATTTCCCCCATTTTTCAAAGTTGCTTACAGATGACGAGAAAGACCCTGCAAAATTCTTACACCCTATGAGTCATGAGATTGATTTTATGAACCTTGTAAGGGTGTTTAATGACCGGGACAATGTTATACAGTATACAGAAAAGGATTACGAACCCGACTATTTATCCTTGTTTTTATACGAATTAAAGAAAGGCAATCTAAAATACCAGTCTGTAACTAACCTTAAATTTCACTTCTTTCAGGTAGATGGGTGGTATTTTGAAGTATCAAATTTTAACAGGCCGGGAACTAATTCAGGCTGGCTTATCTCCAATCTTACAAAATTTGAGAAACCTGACGATAAGGAGATAATTATCAAATTTATTCAACATGTTCAATAGATTCTGCTCCAATCTGCAAATATCTGTCGTATTTTTTATTACATACCTGCTGTTTCTGCCGAATTTAACCTTTGCGCAGCATACAGCTGATAAGCTGACAGGTGAGGAACTTGCTTCTTATGAAAAACAGGCCAGACAGCTTGTCAGTTTCATGGAGTATGCATTTAATACCATTGGTTCAGGTAAAACAGCCTATCAGGATAAGCATACGGTCATAGAACAATCGTATCTGAAGTTTTTCAAAGACGAAAAAGTCCAAATTGAAGATGACCTTGTTGAAAAGCGTGATATGGTTACCCAAAAGAATGTTCAGGCGTACCTGAAAGATATAGATTTCTTCTTTAAGGATGTTTCATTCAAATATACCATCGAAGAGGTGTCACAGGAAATAAATGAAGCCGGTGAATTATTCTTTAAAATCAAGGCAAGCAGAAATCTAAAAGGCACTACTTTAAACGGTAAAGAGATTAATGAAAACAGGGTTCGGTATATTGAAATTAATCTTGACAAGGTTAGTCGTGATCTTAAAATTGTAAGTGTATACACAACCAAATCAAATGAAGTGCAGGAACTTCTTGCTTGGTGGAACTCCTTAGATAAAGGGTGGCGTTTATTTCTTGCAGAAGATACCAGGGTAGCTGATTCAGTAGAACTTAAGGATATTATTTTAATACACAACGATTATATAGTACGTGCATTAGATAAATTCGCTGAAGATTCAACACACCAGACTGATACTATAAGAATCAATGAAAGTAAAATAACTCCTGAAATAAGAAGAATCTTACGTCGTGATCAGATAGATATTTCTGGTGTCGCCGGTATCTACGATATTAAACCTCTTTATGCATTTAATGGATTAAAGCATCTTAACATTTCAAAGGCGAAAGTGCTGGATCTGGAACCTATAAGAAATTTATCAAAACTTGAAAGCCTTAATGCTTCCGGAGCACTGATTAATAATCTTGAAGCTGTCAGATATATTCCACTACTGCGCATTTTAGATGTATCCGGAACACTGGTTTCAGATATTGAACCGCTTACCGGTTATGATAACCTGGAAGTTCTTAATATCTCTGACAGCCGGGTTGCAAATATCGGAATGCTGAAGAATTTAAAGACGTTAAAAGAATTATATATCAGCAACATTATTGCAGATCAGCAACATCTGGATACTATCCGCGCATTAAAATATCTTACAAATCTTGAAGTTCTTACTCTCTCGGGTTTACCCATTCAGAATCTGACGGACCTTACGGGATTCGAAAACCTGAAAAGGCTCTCCCTTGACAATACAGCCATTGTTAGCCTGGATGGAATACAATCTTTAAGGAACCTTGAGTACTTATTTATCGACAATACATCTGTGTCGTCGCTGGAACCGCTTCAGGGCTTAAGCAACTTAAAGATGGTATACTGCGATAAGACTAATATAAAAGGCCAGCAGGCCTTATCCTTTATGCAGAATAATCCGGGTGTTAAGGTTATTTATGAATCACAGGAACTGCAAGCGTGGTGGATTGAATTGCCCGAGGCATGGAAGCAAATATTTTCACTTTCCGTATCGTTGTCTGATAATCCTACCAGAGAGGAATTGCATGAGATTTCTTTTATTAAGCAATTAGATATTGCCGGAAATAAACAGATAACAGACATCAAACCTATTTCGAAATTGCTTTCTCTCAATGAATTAACATTATCCGGAACAAACATTACAGATGTAAAACCGTTAGCTGACCTCTTTGGCCTGCAGATACTTGATCTGTCCTCAACAAGCACATCTGACCTGACTCCTTTATCTTCCCTTTCAGGATTAAAAGTGCTTAACCTGGCCCACACAAAAGTGACATCCATAGAACCTTTAATTGATCTGCCTTATTTAAGGCTGCTTAACATAGATTCTACTGCCATAACGAATACGAATCTTATAGGCCGAATGCAGAATATGGAAATGGTTTTTGCTGATGGTGTTGCATCGATGCAGGTAAATGTTTCTAAGATTTACGATAGTCTTCAAGCAACACTCATAGTTTATCAGACACAATTTCTGAACGATTGGTGGAATAAACTGAGCAGTCAGTGGAAATCAGTTTTTACTGGTTATGAACCTTTTACCGAAACACCTGACAGGGTACAATTGCATAAGATTGCAACGTTGCATGAAATTTCCATTAGCAGAACCAGCGGAGTGATTTCGCTCGAACCGTTATCCGTTCTGCATAGACTGGAAATATTAAACATATCAGGTTTGCAGGTTACTGACCTTTCACCTTTAAGTGCCCTTTCGAGGTTGCGGACAGTGGATATTTCAAACACTCCTGTAAAAGACATTACACCTCTTAGTAACCATTCCCGGATTACTTCATTAAACTGTGCAAACACCCCATTGGAAGATATTGAACCTGCCGGATCCCTGAAGGCTATGGTTATGCTCGATATCTCAGGTACACAGGTGAGCAGACTCGATGCACTCGAATCCTGCACTGCTCTGGAAGAATTAAATTGCTTCAACACCAGGGTAAACAATCTGAAACCTCTTGATGATTTGAGGAAAATAAAGATGTTGCGTGCATATAATACACGATTAAATGACCGGAAAATAAGCAAGTTCAAAGAACTGCATCCTTCTGCGGAGGTAATTTATTATTAAGTACTGACAATCTATAAAATAACTTCAACAGCTGAGGCCTTAAACGATAACCAAATTTCCTGTTTTTCGGTTAGGTTCATGCGCAACAGGGATTCAGAGGTTATATTTGCATAAACAGGAACTCCAATATCTGTGCATATCTGATACCCATCTTTACGGGGTAGAATACTTGTTATGACACCTTTAAAATTATTCATATTACTGGAATCAGGCTCGTGCAAGAGAATACTGATGCTGTTTGCCCTTATCAGAATTTTTGCCTCCTGAAATGGTGGCGTCTGATTTAGCTTAATTGTAATATTCTCACCCTGTTTGCCATCAATTAAAGCATGACTGCCGATAAAGCGGACATTAAAGAAGTTTCTTTCACCTGAAAAACTGGCAGCAAAGAACGTTCGGGGATTCTCGAGTACCTCTGCAGTTGTTCCGGTCTGTACAATATTTCCTTTCTCAATAATACTTATTTTATTACCCAGAGCCATTGCTTCTTCATAGTCGTGCGTTACGTGTAGCACAGGCATCCCGTCTCGGTTCAGTTTGCGTAACAATCCTCTGATATCTGCCCGGAGAGAAGCATCAATTGCTGACAATGGTTCATCCAGCAGTAATATTAACGGATCAGAGGCTAATATCCGCGCAAGCGCAACCCGCTGAAGCTCGCCACCTGAAAGCACAGTAGATCTTTGTTGCAGAAGGTGTACTATTCCCATCATTTCGGCATACCTGAATACTTTTTCCTTTCTTGATGCAGCACTTAAATGGTGAAGCGGATATCCGATGTTGCCGGCAACATCGAAATTAGGGAAAATTGCAGGTGACTGAAAAACCAGTCCTGTTTTGCGTTTATGAGCAGGGAGGGATGTGATATCAACGTTATTCAGAATAATATTTCCTTTATCAGGAAGTTGCATGCCTGCAATAATTTCGAGCAGAAGGGATTTTCCTGCACCACTCTCTCCCAGCAGAATATGATAATCGCTCTGTTCCACCTGTAAATGGATGTTCTGCAAGGCAAATCCGTCAAAAGCTTTATAAAGGTTCTTAATAACGAGCATTTTTTTGATCGTTTTTAGTAAGCAGCCGTAAAACTATAAAAATGGAAACAGTTACAAGCAACAGCAATACAGCTGCAGGTCTCGAATATTGTAGTCCGTAGGAATTAAAGCGTTCGAAAATCATCACAGAAGCTGTCATAGGGTAATAAGCAATTATTACAACTGCACCGAATTCGCTGATTCCACGGGCAAACATCATAACAAATCCCGAAATTATATTGCGAAAAGCAAGGGGGACTGAAACGGTGTAAAAAACTCTAAACGGGCTACTGCCAAGGTTTAATGCGGCTTTTTCCAATCTCGAAGGTACGTGCGAGAATCCTTCACGGGCGGCATTAAGAAAGAAAGGCAGGCTCACGAATGCCATTGCCAGAATAATACCGGCAGGGTTACCAACAAAATCCAGTCCTAATGAAGAAGCAAGCCTGCCGGCATATGTATCGCGTGAAACAATCCCCAGTAATGCTATTCCTGCAGCCGTATGGGGGATGACAATGGGAAGGTCAATCAATGCGAGCACGATACGCTTAAAGATGAACTGTCTCCTGGCGAGAATCCAGGCAAAAGGGAGCCCTATAAGCGAAAAAATGAAGGTTGCAGCAAAACTGGTGATCAGGGAAAGAAATATGCTACCGGTTACCTGTTTGTCGTTCGCAACTGTGATTATCTCCTGTAGACCAGTCTTTGCAAACATTCCAATTACCGGGGCAGCAATAAAAAGCAGAATAAAAGCACCCGCAACAGTTGCTATAAGGTAAAAAGTACTGTGTCTCATACTGTGCTCATTTTCTATGCGTTGCCAAAGTTACGGATTCAGGCTGTTATATAAAGCATAAACATTCTGCGGAGTGGTGGTTTTTAAGAACCATTATTGTGTAAGTTTGTTGAGTAAATACATTTTAAAAGCTGATTTAAAAAATAGTATATGTCGAAAAAAGTGGCACTTATTACGGGAGTAACAGGGCAGGATGGAGCATATCTTGCCGAATTCCTGTTAAAGAAAGGATATGATGTACATGGAATAAAACGCCGTAGTTCATTATTTAATACAAACCGCATAGATCATCTCTATCAGGACCCACATATACACGACAGAAATTTCGTGTTGCACTATGGAGATATGACTGACTCTTCGAACCTTACACGTATTATTCAGGAGGTTCAGCCAGATGAGATTTATAATCTTGCAGCCATGTCGCATGTGAAGGTAAGTTTTGATGAGCCAGAATACACAGCAAATGCTGATGGTATAGGCACACTGAGGCTGCTTGAAGCTGTGCGCTTGCTTGGTTTAACAGAAAAAACGCGTATCTATCAGGCATCTACCAGCGAATTATACGGCCTTGTGCAGGAAGTTCCTCAGAGTGAAAAAACGCCATTTTATCCCCGAAGTCCTTATGCCGTTGCCAAGTTATACGCCTACTGGATCACTGTAAACTATCGTGAAGCTTATGGTATGTTCGCTTCGAATGGTATTTTATTTAACCACGAATCACCTATACGCGGTGAGACTTTCGTAACAAGAAAAATAACCATGGCTGTTGCCAGGATAGCGCTGGGTATGCAGGATAAACTTTATCTTGGTAATCTTAGTGCCAAACGTGACTGGGGTCATGCAAAGGATTACATCAAAGCAATGTACCTTATCCTTCAGCAGGACAAACCCGATGATTTTGTAATAGCTACTGGTGTTACAACCGAAGTGAGAGATTTCGTTCGAATGGCATTTAATCATGTGGGTATAGAAATTGCCTTTGAGGGTGAAGGTGTAAACGAGAAAGCCTATGTTGTTAAATGTAGCAATCCTGAGTTTCAGCTAGAGCCGGGAAAAGAGGTGCTCTCTGTAGACCCCGCTTATTTTAGACCAACGGAAGTAGAACTCTTAATCGGAAATCCTGAAAAATCTAAAAGAGTATTAGGCTGGGAACCAGAGTATGACCTTGAAGCATTGGTTCAGGATATGATGGATAGCGATGTTAAACTGATGAAAAAAGACAGGTATCTAATTCAGGGTGGTCACGCAATTTATAATTACTTCGAATAAATGGATAAGCATAGTAAAATATACGTCGCCGGCCACAGAGGGCTGGTTGGCAGTGCTATAGTACAATCACTCACAAACCAGGGATACACAAATATTATAGCTAAAACACACAATGAACTGGATTTGCTTGATACATTGGCAGTTTCACGTTTTTTTGAAGAAGAGAAGCCTGAGTATGTTTTTCTTGCCGCTGCCAAAGTAGGTGGTATTATGGCTAATAATACCTACCGTGCGCAATTTATCTATGAAAACCTCCAGATTCAAAACAATATAATTCACCAGTCGTACATAAATGGTGTTAAAAAGCTTTTGTTTCTGGGCAGCAGCTGTGTGTATCCCAAGAATGCCCCTCAGCCATTAAAAGAGGAATATTTGCTTACCAGTGAACTGGAATACACCAATGAGCCATACGCTGTGGCTAAAATTGCCGGTATGAAAATGTGCGAGGCGTATAATTTGCAATACGGAACTGATTATATGTCGGTAATGCCCACTAACCTTTATGGGCCAAACGATAATTTTCACTTGGAGAATTCGCATGTTTTACCTGCTTTAATTCGCAAAATGCATTTAAGCAGACTCCTTGTAGAGGGTGATGTGGACAGTATAAAACGGGATCTGGGTATAGAAACAAACAACAGTGAAATGCAGACTGGGAATACTGATTATCTGACTTACCTGGAGAAATTTGGCATTACCTATAATAATAACGAAGTAATTCTGAAGATCTGGGGTTCAGGAAAACCCATGCGTGAGTTTTTGTGGAGTGAAGACATGGCTGATGCATGTGTCTACATTATGCAAAAGTTAAGCTTTAAAGATCTTGCAGAGGTTAATCTGAATGGAGAAATCCGAAATACACACATAAATATTGGGTGGGGTAAGGAAATCAGCATTAAGGACCTTGCCTGCCTGATAAAAGAAATTGTAGGATTTAAAGGTTCGCTGCAATTCGACAGTACTAAGCCTGATGGAACTATGCGCAAACTGCTTGATGTTTCAAAATTAACCGGTCTGGGGTGGCAACCTAAAGTGGAACTGACAGATGGTATTGGCAGATTGTACAATAACTATTTGTTAAAGAAATAAAAAAGAGGCCTGGTGTTAGAGATGATTAACCAGGCCTCGTTACCAATTATGTTTAACCACTATTGAATAATTAGTTTCTTTATTTCTTTGTTTTCCCCAGATATTATTTCCAATACATAAACTCCATTAGGCATACCCGACAGGTTGATCTCATAATAGCTCCGTTCGGCAAGCATTTCTTCCAGTATAATTTCACCGGTAAGATTTGTTACACGAACCAGACCCTTAAAAGGAATACCGGTTGATTTACACATCAGATTAAATCTGCCATCTTCAGAAGGGTTTGGATACACATGCGATAGAACGCTGTTTTCCACTATTGTCTTAGCATTTACGAATTTGCGATTAACCTTTACCTGTGCTGTACCAATATCAGAATATTGCGGATCACCATTATCGAATACCGTTATCTCCAGGTTTACTGTTTTATTTGCATGATGTACCAGAGCATTGCCTGTGGTTGTTAAAGCACCACTCAGATGGTCTATTGCAAAAGCGTTATAAATGTTTCCCCCTGTAATTTCATACGTAAGATATTGATTAAGATCAGGATCTGTAGCCTGGATATATCCAATCAATGTACCGGCAGGTGCATTAAAATTCACCTCATAGTACTGACCGGCTGTTACAGATGGTTCTTCATTTAAATCGGTGATCGTTACGGTTACCTGGCTCTCGCATTGCATGACAGGGGTACTATTATCCGACACACTTACAGTTATCGGAAATTGCTGGTTTAATTCAAAATCAAATACCTCAGCATTACCAACACTTAAAACACCTGAAACAGGATCAAGAACAAATGCATCCTGTTCGTTACCGGAAGTAATATAGTACGATAATACCTGATAACTATCAGGATCATAAGCATTTAGCTGTCCAATTACTGTTCCTGTAATAATATTTTCAGGTACTACAAATCCCTGATCTTCCATTTCAGGCTTTTCATTTACATCACTTATATCTATCGATATAGTTGCTGTGGCTGTTGCAGACTGTGAATCTGAAACCGTTATCTGTATCTGAAAACTTTGATTTGTTTCGAAATCAGCAGCAGCACTATCAGTCACGATAATAATGCCTGTAGTTTGATTCACACTGAAAACACTCTGACCATTACCTCCCGTAATCTGATATGTAATAGCATCGCCATCAGGATCAGAAGCGGATACCTGTCCTACAATAGATCCCTGACTGATATTTTCTTCTATAGAAAACTGCTGATCGGAAATTACAGGTGGATCATTGGTTATAACAACCTGATATTCAAAGTAACCTATGTCAGAACTGGGGCCTTGTGGAACTGTAGTGCCAAAGAAATCCTGTGCATATCCGCAGCTGGTTCCGTTATTAATGCAGGGGGATTGAGGCTGCAGCATGAAATTGTTATCCGATGGGCTAATAAAGAGAGGATCGGCAACAAATGAATGGCTATCCTGTCCTGAAGAAGAACGCCAGGAATTTAAAGTGGCATGTCCATTTATAAAACCAGAAAATTCTTTATTGTAAACATTGTAATCAGACGACAATGTTCCATTAGTTGAGTATGCTTTTGCTGTTGCAGAAGTGTAAAATATATTATTTTTGGACGTAACGGAAGAGTTTGATAACCCTGATATTGCTGTATTTACATTATTATAGAATATGTTGTTTTCAGCAAGCAAGTGGTAATTATTCAGGATGCATAAAGCAATTTTATTACCGATCAATTCATTGTAATAAACATTAAAATTACTCACATAGGCATAAACTCCATAATTCCCTTCTCTTATGGAATTATAGCGCATTGTAACAGAACCAGTTGTAGGCGAAAGGTACAAACAGCTTGTAGTTTGGTTGCGGTTTCCGATAAAAACGTTGTGCTCAAGAACCCCGGTATAATTATTTCCCCAGGCAATAAAACAGAATTTATTACCCGTATAGCTGTGATCAAGTGTGTTGTGATGAATGTTAAAGTTATGGTTGTTGGTAGACGCAATCTGAATATTATCTCCGGCCGAATAGCTTTGATCCGGATTTACAAAGTATTTCAGATTAACTCTGTAAATCAGGCAGTACCCTATTTCAATGTCGGGAGTATCTTTAATGTAAATGCCATCGTCCTGAGTGTTAAATACTTCACAGTTTAAAATGCGGTTGCCAGCGGAGGTAGTCAGTATTCTTATTCCCCATTGAACATCACGAACTATACATTGCTCAATCAGGTTATTTGCTGATCCGTTGCCGTCGATCAATATGCCTGCAGTTACTTGTCCTGATGCTGAAGCTATTTCAAGTCCGGTTATCGTCATTCCGAAGCAGCTTGTTATATCAATAACTTTTGTACTTGTGCCACCAGTGCTTATGATTTTTGGTTTTGCACCTGTGTCGTAAGAGCCAAGTGTAATTCCATTTTTACTGGTAATGGTCAGACTGCCACTTATAGTGCAGGTAGTGCCTGCTTTCTGCAGATAAGTGTTGCCGTTGTTCCATACGACCGAATTCCATGATTTAAAAGGATTCTCCTGACTTCCGTTCTGTATAGTACCAGTATAATCGGGATTAATGTAAAACGTAGCCGCTGTTAATGTGGAGCCGGCCGGTGCAAATCCAGCCAGCAAAAGAGCAATCAGGCATACAACTAATTGAAAAGGTTTGCGGTGTAATTCTTTTATCATGATTGGTTTGTTTTTGGTTTAGATAAAGATGGAGTATATAGCGTTTTTAATAATACCACCAGGCGGGAGACAAGATCCACTCCTCTTGTCTCCGCCAGATGGTTGAATTTTAATATTTAATTGCCTTTAACACCTTCTTTTCTGCACCTGTGTCAAGTCTGATCAGATAGGCTCCGCTTGGACTGGTACTCAAGTCCATTTTACCTTTCGATGCTTCGGTTACGGTTTCAGTTTTAATCAGACGTCCCTGAATATCAAATACTTCAAGCTTAACACTTTCGTATTTTTTACCAAAAGCTACAGAGAATTGACCATCAGTAGAAGGATTGGGGTATACCCTCATTTCTTTAGGTTCACCAAAGAGTTCTGTTTCATCGGTTGAAGTAATTTCCTCACCTGATTTATTTTGTACTACATTAATGATTATTGTTTGTGTAAATGACATTGCAGGTTGACCATTATCAGTTACCTTAACTTTGAGAGTAAACTTCGGAGTAGTATACATATTAACAGCGGAACTGTTTTTTACATTAATCGCTCCATTCATACTGTTAAGGGCAAATGCATTGTTGGTGTTACCCGAAACGATAGAGTAAGTTATTGTCTGGCCTGCATTAGGATCAGAACCGGTCAGTTTGCCTACAAAGGTTCCGTTGGGAGCCCTGTGTTTTACAGTAAAAGTAGCAGGTGCAAGATACGGAGGCTGATTACCATTACTTCCGGCAGTTACCTGAATAGTGACTGTTGCCTGCGATGACATTACAGGGCTGCCATTATCGGTTACCTTTACGACAAGACTAAATGTTTGTACCGGTAATGACTTGGCAACAGTAATGTTTCCTGATGATGCGTTGATGGCAAAAACAGCATTTGTATTACCAGATACAATACTATAGCTGATAGTCTGTCCCTGATCAGGATCTGATGCTATAACTTTTCCAACTAAAGCTCCCAGGGCAAGTGATTGTGAAGCCGTGAACGATTGGTTTGCAATTACAGGAGCCTGGTTGCCTGAAGTAGTAGATACGTTTATACTTACAGTTGCCTGAGAAGACATAGCTGGTGAACCGTTATCAGTTACTTTCACTGTAAGATTGAAATTCTGAAGAGGCAGGGCCTTAGCAACAGTAATTGTACCATTCGAAGCATTTATGGCAAAAGTGCTGTTAGTATTTCCTGCGGTAATACTGTATGATAAAGTCTGGCCTGCATTTGGGTCTGATGCAACGACTGTACCAACAACTGAACCAACAGGTGCATTTTGGGCAATGCTGAAGGCCTGATTTGAAATTACAGGAGCACTGTTACCTGAACCGGTACCTCCTACAACTTCATGAATTCCGCAATCCGGTGTTCCTGATTGAGGTACTGAACCACCGTAAAAGTCCCTGCTGAGATTGACATTAGTTCCTTTGTTTACTGCAGGTGAATTAGTCTGCACATGGAAATCATTACTGCCCGGATTAAGAAAAGAAGGATTGCCAACCAGTGAAGCACCATCGTTTCCTGAAGCGCTAACCCATGCTGCAAGGGTGCTGTACCCATTGATCATTCCTGAGTGCTGCTGACTAAAAACATTGTTGTTTGACGATACACTTCCACTGCTTTGAATTGCTTTTTGTCCGGAGTTAATGTTAAAGATGTTATTCTTAAGCGTAATGCCGGTGTTTGAGGCAGACGATACTGCCGAGGTGGTGTTATTATAGAATACATTATTCCGGGCATTAAGGTTGTATGACGGGAGCACACTAATACCTACCTTGTTGGCAGAAAATACATTATAATAGGCATCGAGGGTCTGTGCATAACTGTATATACCATAATTACTACTTCTTACTTCATTATACCTTACAGTTACTGTTTTAGTAGTAGGAGAGAGGTAAATGCCGCTGACTACTTTAGCTGCATTGCCTATAAGTATATTGTTTTCAATAATACCTGTGTAGTTATTACCCCATGCAATAATACAGAATTTGTTACCCATCGAAGAATGGTCAATGGTATTGTCATGAATATTGAAATTCATGTTGTTAGTTGATGCAATTTGAATACCATCACCTGCCGAGTAACTTTGATCGGGATTAGTGAGATATTTTTTATTGACATCGTAAATGTTGCAAAATCCAATTTCAATGGAGCTGGCATCTTTTACATATATACCATCGTCTCCAATATCGTGAATAGTTGACTGCATTATTCTGTTGCCTGAGCCGCTTGTTACAACCCTTACACCCCATTCAACGCTGCGGATAAGACAGTTGTTTACCAGATTATTGGAGCTATTTGTACCCTGAATGATGACTCCGGTGGTCCAGCTGCGGTTATTTGAGCTGATCTCCAGATCATTGACGCTAACATTACTTGAGCTGGTTATATTAATAATATGACTGCCAGATCCCGAAGCAACAATCTTTGCTTTGGAGCCGCTGCCATAACTGCCTATTGTAATGTTCGATTTGCCATTGACCGTAATACTTGATGAAGTGGTATATGTTGTACCATTCTTTTGCAGATATGTGTTACCATTAACAAAGGAAACTTTAGTCCATGAGTTGTATGGATTAGTAATAGATCCGTTTTGATTTGAAGCTGTATTGGAAGGGTCTATATAAAATGTTTCACTGAAAAGCATAGTAGAATATGCAAGTACAAGAAACAGAGTCAGTAAAATAAATCTGGCTTTTGACCGGAAGGAGGGCGATTCAATATTTTGCCGGTTAGAATTCGATTCAAGAAGAATAGTTTGTTGTCTGGTTATGTTATTTTCTACATCCATGATTAGTAGTTTAAGGTTTTTATAGAATCTTAGTTGCTACTGCACGGATGAAAAATAGTGCCACTTAAGGTATGTACCCTCTTATTTGTTTTTATTATAAATTCAATACGCTTCCATAATATCTGATAATCAAGGCTTTTAGGTTATTAAAGTCTCTTAAAAATGTAAGGCGAATGCATGTAGCACCCAAAAGAATTCATGTTTTTAAGACAGAATTGAACCCCGAAACGGGGAATTATTCTACGAAGCGCTTTAAATATGAACTACAGAATCAAGTTTTAACGCACAGAAAAGAGGCCCCGGGTAAAAAAAAAGAAGCCCTGAGGCTTCCTTTTATGATGTACTCTTTAGCTTTTTAAACAGCCCTGCTGATGGGCGGCCATTACCTGAGTAGTACGTATACTCATATCCGTAATCGTAGGCCATACCTCTCGCTTTCACATCGTTAAGTATGAGACTTACATTTGCTATCTTCTTCTGAGTCATGTGCTGCATATTATTACTAAAGGCTTCGCGATGCGTATAGCCCTGTCGCACAACATACAATGTTACATCTGCATATTTAGTAAGAAGATAAGCATCTGAAACCACTCCAACAGGAGGGGAATCGATAATAATGTACTCGTAAATTTCTTTCAGTTCGCTGAGAAGTAGTTCTGTTTTCTCTGAAGCTATGAGCTCAAGTGGATTGGGTGGTATTGGTCCGGCCGAGATGTAATCGAGGTTTTCAATTTGCGTTTGCTGAATCGCTTCTGCGAGGTTGGCTTTATTGATAAGAAGAGAACTAATACCAACGGTGTTCGACAGATTAAGGTCTTTATAGATCTTAGGTCTGCGCATATCGAAGCCTATGAGCAAGGTTTTCTTTCCAAAGAGTGCAAAAACCGCCGCGAGGTTTTGAGAAATAAATGATTTCCCTTCTCCGCTGTAAGAGGAAGTGATAAGAATAACCTGCTTTTCTTTTCCCCGGGAGTAAAACTGAAGGTTTGTCCTTATGCTCCTGAACGATTCAGAAATAGGGGAATTGGAAGCATCGGTAATCACAATCTTACTCTTTCCGTCGTTATGGAAAACATGACCGATAATAGGGAGCTCGGTGACTGATTCGAGTTCTTTCTTTCCGCTTATGCGCATATTCAGGAACTCGCTAAGCATAATAATAATGAAAGGAATAAATAAACCTCCAGCACCGGCAATGAGGTAATTAAGACTTCTCTTAGGATAGACAATGGCAGTGGTTACATGCCGCGAAGGGTCCACCACTTCATAATCAGGGGCATTTGAAGCTCTGGCAATCTGCGCTTCCGATCTTTTCTCGAGCAGGAAGGTGTAAATTGCATCGTTAAGCTTAAACTTTCTCTCAATACCAAACAGTTGTCGTTCTGTAGAAGGCAGTTTCGACATTTGTGCATTTATTCGGCCCACCCTGTTGTTTATATCCTGAATAGCAATGTTGGTCGTGGCAGCATTGTTATTTATATTTTCCATGATGGTTCTCTTGAGGTTGCTTATCTGAACCTCTATATTATTGAGAAACAGGTTCTTTATGTTGCCCCTGTTCAGTAAGTTGTTTCTCTCGGTATTAAGCGTAATGAGGTCAAGTATTAGCTGATTAAGGAGAGGATCCTGCACACCCATAGATGAAGGAGCAATAAGATCGCTAAGGTCATTGTTTTTTTCGAAGTAGCTCTTAATGTACTCATAATACTTATGCTGCATTATCAATACTGCCCGCTGCGATTCAAGCTCACTCATCTTCTCTACCGATTTCTGTCCTTGAAAACTAAGGTCCATAACCTGATTGGTTGTGCGAAAATTCTGTAGTTTGCTTTCCGCGATGGATAATGAGTCAGAAACTTCGCTAATCTGACTGTCAATAAATTTCACAGTGTTTATTGCAATGCGGTTCTTCTTTTCCAGGTTACGATCGAGATAGGAATTTGAAAGGGTATTCAGAAAGTCGGTAATCTTATACTTGTCGTCACCTTTCATGGTAATAATCACTAAAGAAGAGGTCTTTGATGTGTTAACGGCACTGATGTTAGCCTGATACTTCAGGGTAAGCAGATTCAGATCATTAAACACGAAATACGTTTTTTCATTTTTCCATTGCTCAATGTCGTTAGTGTTGAGATGGATCTTAAAGCTAAAGTTTTCTCCTTTTATTTCCTCATCGAAATTATAAATCCCATTAATGGAGAACTCATGCTGAATCATGTTTACTTCATCTTCAAGATAATTGTACATCTGAACTTCCTTGCCGTACGCCTCGATTTTGATCTTTTTGTCATCGATGATTCGGAAATAGATAGGTACATCAATGGGCTGAGGGCTCGATTTGTCGATACTGATCTTAATGGGAATATCTTTATAAACCTCTCTGTTTCGCTTAAGGAAGTTGAAATCAAGCATTTCGCCAAAGATGAACTCTTCTTTGTACTGCGATGTTTCAAGACCGAGCTGAACAATTGCATCGTAAATGAGTGTAAATGATTGCAATATGCCTATCTCATTCTCAATATTCTGATTACCACCGAACAGTCCAAAGCCCTGCATAATATTTTCGCCAGCCAGGAAAGAGTTTTTCTGCTCTTCATGAAGCAGGAGTGTAGTCTGGTTTTTGTAGGTATTGGTGGTCATTTTATTGAACAAAAATGCGGCAATTACAAAAACAACCACGCTCGCAATAAACCAGAGTTTATGTTTGTATAGCTTAAAAAAGAGTTCTTTGTAGTCGGTTTTTTGCTGAATTATATCGGTAGATCTTTTAATGGTTTTCATCTGAAAAAATATAATATGGTTACCAGAGTAGTTGCAGTTGCCAGAAGGGTAGAGTAGGTAAATGTGCGGAGGTTTCTGAATTTTGTTTTGATAGGTTCAACAATCACAATATCGTTTGGTTGCAGGTAGAAATACTCTGTTTCTATCACTTTTTTATCGGTGAGGTCGATATTGTGGTATTTAATGGTATTGCCATATTCGCGAATAAGAGTGATATTGCTTTTGTCACCGTAATCTGTCATTCCACCGGCAAAGCCTATAGCCTGAAAGATATTTATCTGTTCTTTAAAGTAAGGGAACTCCCCCTGCAGTTTCACTTCTCCAAGCACGGTAATGTTAGAGTTGACAAATTTGATAGTAATAGAGGTATTGCTGAGGTACTGGCTTAGTTCTTTTTCAATCTTCTCTTTCGCCTCTTTCAACGTAAGGTTATTTACATCAATTTCGCCTACAAAAGGGAAATCAATAACGCCCTTGTCGTTAACAGTGTAACTAATAAGATTAATATCGAACCCGGGGCCATTGGTTACAGTTTCGTTACTGAAAATACGGGCTGTCTCCGCTTCAATACTTAATACCTTAATATAAAGATTATCATAAGGCTGTATTCGCTTAATGGGTCGAACATGGTTATAGGATGGCTTAACAGCACTGGTCGTTTCGTCCTGAACGTACCGAAGTTTTTCCTGAGGAACACATGAAAAGAGTGTTGCTGTTATTAATATTAGAACAGCAAACCGTAAAGTATATCTGGTTATCATTTAGAAAAAATATTTCAATAGAAGAATTCATAAGTAAGCAGGCACAATTGTAATTCAAACGTAAGTTAAATGCTTTTGTTCAGCATGTTCAAAAAGGGTTAAAATGATGCGGTGTAGTTAAAAGAAGATACATTTTTATGAACCGCTTCCGCGTAAAACAGTCTGAACTGTTTTTACAAGCAGTATAAGATCTAACTTAAGTGACCAGGAATCAATATACTGCAGGTCGAGTTTCATCCATTCCGTAAAAGAAATACTGTTACGGTTAGGCGCAATCTGCCATATACAGGTAATGCCCGGTCGCATTGACAGCCGTCTAAGCTGCCATCTTTCATACTGGGCCACTTCGGAGGGCAAGGGAGGCCTTGGCCCCACCAGCGACATATCTCCGTTAAGTACATTAAAGAATTGTGGAATCTCATCGAGACCGGTCTTTCGTAAAATGCGACCTATAGTTGTTATGCGGGGGTCGTTCTTGATCTTAAATACCGGCCCATCCATTTCGTTCTTAGCTTCAAGCTGTTCTTTCAGTTTTTCAGCATTCACTACCATTGTTCTGAACTTATAGATGTCAAAAAGTCTTCCCCTGAGACCAACCCTTTTTTGTTTAAAGATGATGGGGCCGGGCGATGTTATTTTTATGGCTAATGCTATTACAATAATTATGGGCGCCCAGATAAGGAGAATGGCAAACGCAGCCGAAATATCGAACAGGAATTTCCAGTGATGTGAGAACTTGTAGTCGGGTGTATTCGTGAAGGTCAGAAAGGGAATACCCTCGTAAAAACTCAGGTGTGTTTTTGTAGAAGGCATTCTAAAAAAAGACGACTGCATTCTGAATACAACCCCTATCTCTTCGCACGAATAGATGTAATTTTTAATTTCTTCCTGATTTATGCTGTTACGACAGTAGAGCACCTCATCAATAACATCCTGCCTCAGGAGAGCGGGTAGCTGACTGATATCTTTAATAACCCTGTACCGGCTTCCGAAAACCTCTTCCAAAAGCTCACTGTCGGCAATTATGGTGTTAATCGTATAACCCATCTCTTTTTGTATTGACAGGCGTTCAATGAAATCTATGCAGTTTTCATCGGCAATAAGAATGGTATTGCGTATATTGAGACCTTTGAACTTAAGGCGCCTGTAATATCTTTGTGTAAATATTAAAAGTGCGCTAACTACTATTGTATCGATTACTGCAAAGGTCATAATTACGATACTGTTCACTTGTGCAAGATCGAATGCTATCTGTGCAAAGGCAATAAACCCGGTGCCGGTAACTACAAAGATGCCCGACTTAAAAACCAGTGCCAGATAACGTGTGTATCTGTAAAAATTCGTAAGTCGTGTTTGTCTGACACCAATATACCAGATAGGGATAATGAGAAAAGCGATAGTCAGATATTCATTGCTGTATGGAATATAGCCTCCATAAAGAAACTGAGCAATATAGACAGATAAAATGAAAATTAGCACTGAGAGAATGGAAATGATTATTCCGGTAATGCGCGTAGTCTGAATTTCCCTTTCACGTATCATTGCATGCTTAGTATAACTTGGTCAAAATAGCTTAATATAGTCAATAGCAGTCGGTTAAAAGTACATAAGACAAACAACAGTGTTCAGGTAATGTTGGAAGAAGAGAACAAAGTGTTTGCTGATTTACATATATCTATCTCAGAAAGTTTTGCACCGTTGAAATAAGCTGATCAGAAGCAAACGGAGAGATAGGAGGAGAAGGTTTTATATCCTTTCTTTTATCCAGAAAGCTGAAGAGCTCGTCTTTACTGAAGGCGGCTTTAACGTGGCCTAACCTGCTAAAACTTCTTGCAGTAGCCACTTGATGATCATTTCTGTGTTCCTGTAGTTTTGCAAGCCGGGGCATTACAACAATGGGTTTACTGTATTGAAGAGCACTGATTATAGTCCCCATTCCGGCATGCGCTATTATCAGATCGGCAGCCTTGAAATACCTGTCAAATTCTTCGATAGGCACAAAGTCGAAGTAATTAAAATTTTGTGGCTTATAGCCTGCTTTTGCTATTTGCCCGGTAATGTCTTTGTACCCCGTTAAGGATGACCAATCATCCAGGTACTTTACAAGCCTGTCAAAAGGCTCCTGTGTTCCGACTATTAGAAATATCATGACAATACGGTTCCTTTAAACTGAGTTTTACCTTTTGCTAAATGAGGCCACTGTGTGAGGTGAAGATCAACAACCGGCCTTATGAGTTGTCCGCTAAGCGAAATTTTTTCTACATTGGCAATGCTGTCAATCCAGATAGTTTTACATCCGTGCAACCGCCCCCAGAGAATAGCCGCCAGTCCTGGTGCTGCTCCTGTCGATATAATATAATCTGGCTTTTCGGTAGCAATCAGTTTTCTGATCTGGTTTGCCATAATCAACAACCTGAGTTTATTCCAGCGATTAGCATCGGTTACTGAGTAGAATTTCGTGTTTGCACTGTTAAGCTTAACCGATTTATGTGTAGAAACATAAACTATATCGGCATCCTGAAATGCATTGCTCAATCGCATCAACTGAATCCAGTGGCCCCCACCTGAGGCAACTGCCATTATCTTCTTTCTGTTATTCATCTTGCCGGTTCCTTTCTTTTCAAGAGACGGTTCCCGAATGTTTTAATAATCGGATAGTTCAATTCGTAAAAATGTGAAAGCAGTTCGAGTTTCATTTTAAAACGCATAGATAAACCAGCGCTTTTTGAGTAGTTTTCTTTACAGAATTTACGAAGCTCTTCGATAGAAAGGGGTGATAGCTCCACTACCCTGAAATCTTTTTGCTGTGAAAGGAATACACTCAGCTCGTTTTCAGGCAGAAGCATTTTCGTTACCAGTCCTTTTTGTGTAAGGGCAGAGAAATTCTGATCGAAAAGGAAATTGCCATGACTGTAAACAACCCATGCATTGCCTATCTTCTGAACAGGTTGCACTGTATGAGGGTGATGACCGAGTATTAAGTCGAAACCTGCCTCCGACAGCTTCAGAGCAAGGTCATGCTGTGCTTTGTTTTCAATGGTTTCGTACTCATTGCCCCAATGTATACTAATAACCCTGTATTCTCCGGTTTCCTTTTCGGGAAGGTTTAATTGGCCCGGTAATTCATCGTAACTGCTTTTAAAATAAGAATTGTTGAAGTGAGGATCCCGGGCCAGGCTTACTCCCCATATTTTGAGATTAATACCTTTAAGGCTCAAACAAACGGGTTGAGCATTCTTGCCAATTACTGTTATATCGTTAGCTTCGAGTTTGTTGATCGTATATAATGCTCTTTCGCTTCCGTGCTGCGAAAAGTGGTTGTTGGCAACATTGGCAATAACGGGCACCTGCAGGCTTTTTAATAACGAAAGCGTTTCGAGAGGAGCTGTATAAACTGATTGCTCAATAGGCAGTTTCCTCAGCGTTTCATATTCCAGTAACGATGATTCGAAGTTCAGAAACAATAGATCGCAGTCGGCAAGTGCTGTTTTTACCTGCTCAGCTAATAACATGTCGTATTTGCATCGGAATTTTTCAGGTATGCCTCTGCGAAAATGATGCAGGTTCTCACCGGTCATATAATCGCCGAGGCTTATAATGGAGAAGGGTGAATCTAATCCCGTCAGCGGCTGAGAATTACCATATGGCATAGCTTTGTTAAGAGACATGGCTTTCAATGAGTTTAAATTTGCTGTTTGTAGGATTCAGTTCCGTTAGCTGCTCAATAGTGAAACGTATAGCCGGGAAATGTGTTGAAAGCTCTTTCTGAACAGATTCTTTTACGAGTTCGTACGTATCGTCCTTTGTATGCAGATAAATGGTTATTTGCAGATCTTTATGCTGTACAATACGATATCCATCGATATTTTTATACTGATAAAACAAGTTGTTGAACCAGGAACCGTGTACCTTACTGCCATCAGGCATTGTAAGCAGATCGCGTGTACGGCCTTTTAAAGAAACTATTTTTGGTGATGGGAATCCACACTCACACTGGGTATGATCAATACTTCCCAGATCTCCCACACGGTAGCGTACAAAAGGAAAGCTAAAGCCGGTAAGATTGGTAAGCAGTAATTCTGTCATGCCAAACTCATTGGTCCATGTTTCAATGTAACAATTCAGAGCATTGAAGTGATAGCCATCGTGCTGCTGACATTCGCACGAAAGGATGCCGCCGTCATTAGCTCCGTACATGTCAAAGACCGGTACTCCGAAAGCGGCTTCTATTTTTAGCCGTATTTGAGGCAACAACTGTTCAGAGGTAGTGAATACAGCTTTGATGTTAGGTGTTAATGATGGAAAATCAGGTTTGTATTCCAGCATATTAACAATAGAACTGGGGTAGCCGTATAGTAAAACCGCCTTAGAGGCAGCCGGCTTGTTTATGTTTACCGAGTGATCAATAACATCGCCTTTTATGAAGTAGTTGTTTTGCAGAAAATGGTATGTGTTTTCAAGAACTTTCCTGTTTGAGGTTCTTAGTGAGTTTCCTGCAACCGTTATGAAAGGGTCGCCGGGTGTGTATCCGCTATACTTGTTCCAGAAGAAATAAATGTGTGCCCAGAACCATGACAGGTGTTCCTTGTCGACAATGTAATGGAAAGGTTGCCCAGTGCTTCCCCCTGTTTTCTTGCTTTGTGTTTTGCGTCCTTCTATAGGAGTAAAAACCTCATTGAAATGTTTATTAATAGTTTGTTTATCCGTTACCGGAAGTTTTGAAAGCACCACAAGCGGGTTGCCACTTATATACTCTTCAGAATAACTGCTCAGCAGGGGCTTGTAAAATGCATTGTGCTTTTTCAGGATAATTAGCAATTCTGCCAGTTTGCCTGAGACATCAACATGTGAACCCGGTGTGTACACGTGTTTTAGTGTATTGTATTTTTCCAGAATGCGGGTGCCTCTGTATAAGTCAATTAGTTTTACACCGGCTTTCATTCTATTATTTCCTTTATTAGTTGAAACTTAGTGTCCCATGTATGTCTTGATGCTTCCTGCACGCGCATTTGTTCAGCAAGTGCGTTATTTTCAGATAGGCACTTTCTGGCCTGCTTCACAAAATCGAGAGGGGTATCAGCAAAGTACACCAGGTTGCCAAAGAGTTCTTCAATAACCGGAATGCGGCAACTAACCACGGGCTTTCCCATTGCCATGTATTCAAGAGATTTTACCGGAAACGAGTTTTTGATCCAGTCGGCCATTACCCAGTTTAAGAGGCATACATCAAAACCCTGGGCATAGGAGGGTAGGTTGTTAAAAGCAACCGGTCCGGCAAAATGAATGTTTTCATGTCCAAGCAACATCGAGTAATCGCCAAGCACTTTACCAATGAGCACAACAGAAAAACCTCCGTTTGCCAGATCAAGCAGTGCTTCTTTATCGTTGGCATCCGATAAGGTGCCAAAATAACCAGCCACAGGCAGTCCTTTCTTCTTTATCTGCTGAATAAACGGATGTATGGAGTGTTTTCGGGTAAAATGCAGATAGTCAACACCATGTGTAAGTAAAGTCACTTCACGGCCTGAGAGTTCTTCTAACTTTCGTTTGATGTTTGGTGAGCTGGCAAATAAATGGTCAACATTGGCACATAAGTACTCTTCTTTTTTGCGCAGAGCACTTTTTAGTTGCTGATTTGTAGTTCTAAAGTCAGATATCAGGTCAGCTGCCTGATAAACCCTGGTTCTGAATCTCTGACTAAGCAATCCTGATAGGGTAAAATTGCCCGATATCCAGAGAATGGTCTCCTGCCATCTGATACCCAGCATAGCTGAAACGATGCGCACCTGCATACCTATCAGCCTGTCGTTTACTTTATCGAAGAACGGACTGAATGCAGGTATATAAAAAGGAACCAGAACATATATATCAGGTTCTGTATGCCGGAATATCTTGAGATGCGTGTTAAACTTATTCTTTACCTTTTTCCAGAACGACTTCCTGGTGTCAGAGTTTACCGCCGGCGATTTAAAGGCAATCGGATTTACCCAGAGCACGGAATACCCGTCTTTTATAAACCGATATATTATCTGCCTTGTGCTCGTAACCGATGGTCGAAACCAATCGGGTCCGGTGCTGATGATCCACTTTTTCATGATAACAATCGGATTAAGAATTTATACCGGAGTTAACCTTTTTCAGCTGGTTAACTACTATTACCGGCTTTTTAAAATATGCATCCAGGTTGTCCTCCATGGTCATGTACAGGTAGTCATCAACATTATACAGCCGTGTGAGTATACGCTTGTTACCTACAAAATGCTTCGTATTTGCCGGAAATATTCCCTTGAAATAGGATGACCTGGGGATAAAACTATCTTCTTTAACATAGGGTTTGTATTTCCGTTTGTGCTGAGCCATCAGGAAATCCTTAAACATGGTATTAAATTTAACCAGCTGAACATGGAAATCACGTATGTATTTTTCGTTACGAAGGGAAACAGGGAATGCTGTTGATTGCACTTTGTTGCTTTTGGGCTCTTCCGAAGCGATAATGGTATGTGCTTTTTGCGATTTGAGGAGGGAGTAGGGTAATCTGTGATATATATCGGCTACCCGTTTATCCATATATGCAGAAATGGGAGTGATAAAGTGCTGCGACTTGAACAGTACGACGATAGCGTTTCTGAATGAACGGTGATCAATATCCTGATAAGTGTCGTAATCAAAAGGAATCTCAACAGAAGGGAAGTCTTTGTAAATTCTTCTGAATATTTCATCGGTGTTCCATTTGCTGAAATAAGGTATCCACTTTATTGATTCCTGACGGTCAATGCCGCGCGAGTTGCCTAATATAGTAGCCTTTACGGATGATTCGAGGTTATTGACCCCGAAATTGCGATGGGCGCATAATTTCCCCGAACTGCTTTCACCGTATAACCCCATCAGAGCATTAGAGACAAAATTCTGGGCAACCTTACCCAGAGCCAGCCATGCCGAAGTAGGGGTAGTTGACATGGAGATGAGAAATGCCAGATTCTTATCTATAGAATGCTTTTCAAGAACATGCAGATCTTTGTCAAGTAACGTGGCAATCTCCTTCACCTGCGGATAATCGAATATGCCGGTATCCTCCTTAAATACAAAAGGAACATAAGGTATTTTGTTGCGCTCAAGAAAAGGAAGAAAGAGCCGGCTGTCCTTTCCTTTCGACATGTAAATACCCATTGGCTCCTGCAGATAACTGTATGTTTCCTTAAAGTAATTATCAATGCTGGCCCTGAGTTCGTCAATATAGGCTTCATCGCTTTGTACTGGTGTTCTTGATACTTTCTGATAGACCTTTAAAACCTTTACACTCTTCTTTATCCTTATATGTACATCCGAAGGAAGCACCAGTTCAATTTCGTTGAATTCAGTTTCTCTGTAAGCAGGATATTCATAGTGCAAAATCTCTGCAACAGACTGTTCATTGACCGTGATCTTAAGGGCAGGATTTTTCGCCAGGGCAAAAATATTATTCGAAACGGCATACGTTCCATGCTGGTTGTACACAAATACTCTGTTGGCGCCATAACTGTCTGTTATAACTATTAGTTTGCGCACATTCGAGAGGTATACAAAACCTGAGTACCTGCCGTTATAATCTTTAAGCTTGCTATATTGTTCTTTTCTGCACAAATCAAGAACCTCTGCAGCAAGATCGGTCGAAACAAGTTCTTTTATATTCTTCTTAAGCAAAGTGTAATCGTAAAATGTGCCTTCAATAAATGCAAAGTCACCTTCATCTTTTGTAAAGCTGGCGCATTGAAGTTTAGGGAGAGCGTCGGGCAGTAACAATGCGAGTTTAAACGGCCCTAAATCATACATGTAGGCTTTTTCACCAAATCCTGCAAAGAATCTGTGTATTCCTTCATTCAGGATGCGATGTGTAAATTCTTCATCCTGATGCGACTCAACCAATAAGTAACCCGGGAGCCTGGAAATAGTGTGAGTGTCAATGGTTGTCTGGTGTAAATATTCTTTCATCTGCAATAGTTTTATAACCTAACGTAAAAGACCTGTGATGGTTGAGAAAGTGTATTTTTTATTTTTCAGTTCTGTTAAAAGCTTATCAATCATGCTAAACTGCTTAGTATGAAACCTGTGATGGAAAAGCAGTCCGGTATTATTTGTATATTTTGATGAATGTTCGATCTGTGTAAGAATTTCTTCGAAGGAATAATGCTGCGCCTCGTTAATGCCGGTATATTTTTTTATGAGATTCGCAGATACCGATAGTTCCTGAAAACGAAAATGTTTTCGCATGCTGTCGTGGTAGCTTACCTTTTTGCTTAGCAGAAAGTCTTTGCCCGCCAAACGACCGGCTTTGTTTTTAAGCATGCTTTTCATGGAGAAATCAATCTTTGATGAGATTGCCTTATAACCAAGGTTATCTACCGCTTTAAGCGTTTCAAAATTGTACGACCCATAAGGGAAGGTGAAAATGGGTGACCAGTACTTATGAAAATGACCATCCATTATTTCTTTTCCTGATTTAATATCCACATACTGGTCGCTATATTTTCGCGATCCGCCAAATTCCATTTTCATGGATGGGTTATTTCTGTTATGGTCATATCCGTGTTGAATGATTTCGATAAGAGCAGGGTGGATTCTCTTCATCCGCAGCAGGTAGTTAACTACTTCCTCAGAAATGTTGGCAGGCTCAACCGCATGGCTCACCGGAACCCGGTGGTCAATGCAAAGCTCTGTAAGTGCAATCAGTTCATTGTCGAGTGTGTCCCGAACATCATCGTTTCTGAGGAATATACTCTTGTTCATAGCGCTGAGTAAATAGTTTTAAGTATAGATCGTGTGTTTCCATCCCAATAGCTGACCAGGAGAAAACGGAGTTCGACCAGTTTTTGATAAAGTTTCTACCTGAATCCAGGTTGTAGTACAGATCGGAACTGAAGTATTTATTAATGCCAGAGGCAATACTCTCCGGTGAAATTTCATCTATTAAAAAGCCCGTTTTATCCGTAAGAATGTCGTTTTCGAAGTTGCCAACCTTTGTAGCCAGAACCGGAAGCCCGAAGTTATATGCCATAAATAGCACACCCGACTGATATATGTCGCGGTATGGAAGAACAATACAGTCGGCAGCCATAAAATAGCTCTCAATCTGATCGTCAGGAATAAAACGAATATGATTAATGATCTGTTCCCGGTAGGGTGACTGGTCCAGATAATCGAATACTTGTCGTATGTAGGGAACTGATTTATAGTTACCTGCAATCAGCACAATAAGGTCACGCCGTAATTCAGGGTCTGTAAATTCTATACTTTTCAGCAACAGATCAAGCCCTTTATAATAATCAATATTCCCAAAAAAGAGAACGACCTTCTTTTCCAATGGTATGCTGAGATTTTCCCTCGCCTGCGAGGTTGAAATGCCTTTCTGCATTACCTTGTTGTTCATGCCGTGCTTTATAATGCTGATCTTTTGCGGTGGTATGTTAAAATCATTTATTAGTTCCGATTTACTGCGGGGAGTATGAACAATAAGGTGATGGCACAGGCGGTATGCCGAATGCAGTGTGAAACGATTAAACCAGTTGTCGCGGTTATCGCGCTTCCCTGCATTAACATTATGCACTGTGAGCACGGCTTTATGCCCGCCCAGAAGCGCAACCAGTGGTAATAACACCCTATCGGCAAAAAAGTACCTGTCAAGCCACTGAAAATGCACTACTCCGGCCTTGCTGAATAACAGATGCCGTGCCTGCAGGTAATAAAATCTCAAAAGGTTCCTTGCTTTTTTC
Organism: uncultured Lentimicrobium sp.; assembly: GCA_964643225.1. Taxonomy (GTDB): domain Bacteria; phylum Bacteroidota; class Bacteroidia; order Bacteroidales; family Lentimicrobiaceae; genus Lentimicrobium. The sequence goes on from CAZXQT010000004.1 coordinate 114,343, forward strand.
CATAAGGAAGACCCTTTGGGCTGATACCGGTAAACCGTATGAAAAGTTACCTTGTCGTATGTGCTGAATAAATCGGTTGTCTTGTCAATATCAAGAACATGTATAGTGTTTATTGGTGTCTTAACCAGGCCTGAAACCAGTCCATAGAGATAATCAGCCTGTCCGGCACCGTTGAATATCGAAACTTTCATTTTAAAATAAGTGAATTAGATGCTTTTTTTTGATACCCCCAGAGTTGAAAGAATCTTCCATTTCACAAAGCCGCCTATGTAGAGGCCATATTTATGAAGCAGAGTTTTGTATGCAAATGTTGAGGTAGCATATCTTCTGTAAAACATGAGATCCTTTGATAAATGGTAGTTTGATTTCACATCATGTAATGTTTTGAGCAACTGTCTGTAACTGTTCTGATGCAGCAGTGCGGAGTTGCTTTTATCGTTCCAGATTCTCAATTGGGGGTAAACAATAATGGAATATCCTTCCAGGTGCGCTCTGAATGTGAAATCACTGTCGCCATGGTACTGAGGGAAATTATCGGCATCAACGAACCCGATTTTTTCAAAGACACTTTTATGAATAAATGTTCCCATACCGGGAAGCCAGTCGCACTCTGTTTCGCTGGTGAAAACCTCAGAATCTGGATCATTCATGCCAATCATGTGTTTTCGGCCTGTTTTTGTATCGAAAACACCGCCCATTGACCAGATAAGCGACCGGTCATGCGCGTAAAAGATCTTGGAGCCACCTATGCGGATGTTATCGTTCAATTGGATAATACTGAATAGCTGCTGCAGGTAATCAGTTGCCGGTTCTATGTCGTTGTTCCACCAAAGAATAAAATCGGCTTTGAGTTTATCCAGTGCATACCGGGTGCCCATATTTATTCCGCCGCTCCACCAGAGTTCTCCATTGCCTATAAGTACAACAACCTGCGGATAGTGGACTTTGATCCATTCAGCCGTACCATCGGTTGAAGCATCATCCGTTACTATAACAGTAACTGATTCAGGGTTATCCAACCGGTTAATCATTGTGTACAATTCTTGCAAGCATTTTTGCGTAAACAGAAGCCCGTTAAATACGGGGATTATTACTGCTAATGTTTTATTCATTGTTGCTTCGTTCTAATACTTTTCTTCTAATAACGGGTGTGCATGCGCATTTGCACTGTATGATTCTTCCAGGCTGTCATCGTTCTCATTTTCCGATTCATTGTCTGCAAGTAAACGGTCAACCATCCGGTCATGCTTGTCAACATCGAGCAGATAAAGAGTGAAACAAATGGCTACAATAGAATCAGATTGCCCGAATGGCCCGCCACCGGTAAACAGCGTAAGAAGGATACTCAGATAGAAGTATTTAATATAGCTTACGCTGATGCCTGATTTCCCAAAAAGGCCTTTGAACAGAATAAAAAAAACACCCAGTACAAAAGCGACTCCAAACTTTGTATAATCGCCTATAATTCCAATGTCTGACTGATAAAAACCGTATGCATCCTTGTACATCTGAATCATAAAACCGTAATCAGAATTCGCGCTGTCTGCACCGTTCCCTGTATAGTAAGCTATATTGTTAGGGAACAAATCATTAAGAAAAAAGATTGCAGCTCTGATACGTACATTTTCTGCAAACGTTTCACTCTGTGTCTTTGACAGATCAATAAGGCTGATAAAAATATCCTGAAACAGAATGAGTATAGGTACAATGGAAGCGGCTGCAATGATAAAAATGAGAATACGCGAAGTGACTACCCTGCTGAAAAGGATGTACAGGAAGGTGATAAGCATTATCGAAAAGATTACCTGTCTAGTACCCATCAGTATTAAAATGCTGAAAAACAGTATTAACGATAAAAGGCTTGCTACAGAGAATGACCTGAATAATCTGTTTAGCTTTAAAAAATAGGCAAGGGTAAGAAAAGAGAATCCGGCAAGAAACACACGCACAGTTCCGCGGTCCTCTGCTATACGAACATCAAAAATTACAGCCGGATGTGCTATATACTGCAGCAGGTAAAAGACTGCAAAGGAGATCCCGATCCAGAAAATAATGCTGTGAATGTCTTCAACCGAAGCTTTTATTCCATGCAAAACCCAGTAAATGAGATAGAAGTACATGAAGCGTTGGGCAACAATGGTAATCATTATTGCCTGTTTATGGCCATACCATGCCATAAACATACTGACTGCCAGACCCAGCAGAATGAGTTTTATATCGAGACTGTGGTGCTTTTTAAAATCAATTTCTTTATGCCAGGTTTGCTGTATTATCAGCACCATAACCATAAGTCCAATGCCCACCAGTTGAAAGATCTTGATAAAACCGGCAGGTATAAAGACAGGATTAAACAGTTCAAGAGAAGCAAGAGTAATAAATAGAATTATGAGCTTTTTAAACATTGGGGTAATCATTTCTCTCCTTAAGAAAGAAATTTGTCCCTCATTTGTTCATTGGTTTATTTTAAAAAGTGCGGCGAACTATTAACAAATAAGGCTCCGGCCAAAGCTTAATGCAGATAATGTAAAAGATAGAACGTTTTGTATAAAACAAAATCATGCAGCCGGTGGGATATTTGCAATACAGCTTAAAACCTTACTTAAAACTACTGCTTTATGAATAAGTCAGCTATAGATCACATCCATAGATCACAGATTCTGGAAACCGGAAAAAAGATTAAAGCCCAGATTGAAAATGTCGTAAACAGTATAAACCTCAAGTACCCTGAACTTGCAGGCAATATAGAATTGCCCGATATTTTTGGTGACAGCGAAAGTAAAGATGGTGGTTATTACCGTCTGAGAAGCCTTTCGAGCATAATGTGGAAGAACAACCTAATGGCTTGAAGAAATAATCATTAACTTTTTATAGAATCTGGTGTTAAGATTCGGGTAGTACCTCGATTAACTCAAACATAAAATTATAACGCTAACTCCAGATGTTTTTCAATTCTATCGACTTCGCAATTTTTTTACCGGTAGTATTTTTTCTTTACTGGTTTGCAACCAGGGGTAATATTAAAACTCAGAACTGGTTGCTAGTGATAGCAAGCTATATTTTTTACGGATGGTGGGACTGGCGGTTTCTGTCGCTGCTGTTTATTAGTACACTGGTCGATTTTCTTGTAGGTATTGGTTTAAAGGCTCATGAAAATCCGCTAAAGCGTAAATTACTGCTAACTGTAAGCATATTTACCAATCTTGGTTTACTTGGTTTTTTCAAATATTACAATTTTTTTCTCGATAATTTTGTTGAAGCATACACCTTTATGGGTGGGCAGATCAATGCCAGGTCGCTGAATATTATTTTACCTGTTGGTATTAGTTTTTATACCTTTCAAACCCTGAGCTACGCCATTGATATTTACCGCCGAAAGCTCGAGCCAACCAAAGATTTCATTGCCTTTGCAACCTTTGTCACCTTCTTTCCGCAGCTGGTGGCGGGTCCGATTGAAAGAGCCACCAATCTGTTACCTCAGTTTTTCGAAAAACGCACATTAAATTACACAGCAGCAATTGATGGCTTACGCCAGATCCTGTGGGGCCTATTTAAGAAGATTGTTATAGCCGATAACAGTGCCTATTTTGCCAATGAGATCTTCAATAATTCTGATAGTTACGGTGGCAGCACGCTGGTGCTGGGTGCACTGTTCTTTGCAATTCAGATATACGGAGACTTTTCAGGGTATTCTGACATAGCTATTGGTACCAGCAGATTGTTTGGTTTTTCGCTTATGCGGAATTTTGCTTTCCCCTACTTTTCACGCGATATTGCAGAGTTCTGGCGCAGGTGGCATATCTCACTCTCTACCTGGTTCAGAGACTACCTTTATATACCACTTGGCGGAAGTAGAGGCGGACTATCGATGAAAGTGCGTAATACCTTTATAATTTTCCTGGTAAGCGGATTCTGGCATGGCGCGAACTGGACATTCCTAATATGGGGAGCATTAAATGCAGTATATTTTCTGCCATTATTATTGCGCAATAAGAACAGAGATAATATTGATATAGCAGCGAAAGGCAGATTATTTCCAAACTTCAGAGAGTTCAGGGGAATGCTGTTTACCTTCCTGCTAACAGTGTTTGCGTGGATATTCTTCCGGGCGGCTTCTGTAACAGAGGCGGTAAATATTATCGGAGAAATCTTTTCGGCAAGTTTATTTACAGTACCCGACCTCAATGCACGGGCAGTTGTTGTGATTGGACTGATACTTGTGTTTATGGTAATAGAATGGATTGGCAGAGAAAATGCCTATGCTATTGAAAACATTACGTTGCACATGCCAAGACCCCTGCGCTGGGCAGCCTATTACAGCTTGATTTTTATTATTTTCTTTTTCGCCGGAAAAGCTCAAACATTCATCTACTTTCAGTTTTAACACCCATGAAAAAGCTCTTACTAAACACAGCTATATTCTTTGTACCTCTTATTTTGTTTATGTTCTTAGCCGACCTGCTGTTTAGTCACTATCTGCGCAATTCGCGCGATGGTGAATATAGTGTATGGAACGATATTTATGACGGAAAAGTAAATGCAGACGTGGTAATCTATGGCTCTTCAAGAGCTATGGTGCATTTTAATCCAGCTGTAATACGCGATAGTCTTCATGTAAATGCTTATAACCTTGGTATAAACGGGCATAATTTCTGGCTGCAGTATTTCAGACACAAGCAGTTGATGAAGAATAATAAAGCGCCCCGATTCGTGATCCATTCTGTAGATGTTTTTACCCTCGTAAAACGTAAGGACCTATTTGAAATGGAGCAGTTTTTACCGTATATGCTATATAATGCAGAAATGAAAAGCTGGATAAGCTCCTATCAGGGTTTTAAATCGTACGACTATTATATACCTCTGGTACGGTATTATGGTCAGGCAAAAACCATGAAAAGGATTTTCAAATATGCTTTAACAGGAAGGAATTCGGTCGATTCGGCCAGAACCCTCGGATACAAACATGTTAACCTTACATGGAACGATGACCTCGACAGGGCACGCCAAAAATATGCTGACTACAGAGTTACCATTGATACAGCTACTGTTCGTCTGTTTGACAAATACCTTCAGGAAATGGCAGCCAGTCACATACCGGTTGTTCTTGTGTATACCCCTGAATATATTGAAGGACAGACCTTTGTTAAAAACCGGGAGGAAATTATTCAGGTATTCAGACTGTTTGCTGAGAAATACAATCTGGCTTTCCTTGATTACTCCAACGATCCGATCTCGCACGACAAAGCGTATTTTTACAATGCATCACATCTCAATGGCAGGGGAGCTGAAGCGTTTACCAGCAAAATTATTGGTGACCTGAAGAAAAGCCAGACCATTACCCGCGAATTTTTGCCCACTAATGATACGGAAGTTCATCAGGCCTCTCTTATACTGAGTAAGAAGTAAATTAATCCAGGTTAAATTCGTGATTTAAACATTACTTAAACATTCCTTAAGCATTTCTTAAGCATTTATTAAGCATTTATTAATTGGTTAAAGAATGTTTGAGGAATGGTTAATTGTTGCTTAAGACACGGCCAAAACAAGGTTAAACGTTGGTCAAGACATGGTCAAGACATGGCCAAGACATGGTCAAAACATGGTTGAAATTATCCGAAAATGCCTCCCTCAGCGTCACGGTTCTGTATCTGCGTAACTATTTTCCCCAAATACCTTTGTCTTTGCCCATGACTATTTTTCGGTACTGCAGAGGGGCAAGAATTGCTACAGGAACATAGGCGAGTGTTGAACCAAGAACCACACCTGCGGCTCCCATCCCAAGATTTGATGCAAGATAAATGGATAGAGGGATGCTGATTATGGCCGCAAATACCGTGGAGTAGAGCTGCAATCTGATTTTCCCGGTACTGTTTATGAAGTTGGTAAAAATGCTTATCCAGATGCTTATAAGAACAAAGATGGCCGAATTAAACGAAAGTGAGAAAGGCACCCTGACTTGTTCGCCAACCCACACTTCATAGAACCATTCTGACAGCAGCAGCATCACCAGCAGAGCTACTCCTATCATTGCCCACATTTTTAACAAAGACCCGGTTGTTCTTCTTATCCAGGGAATATCATTCTTTACATAGGCTTCGGTAAATGCTGACCAGTAGGTGTTTGCTACAATGGCAAATCCCATGGTTATTATTCCGAAAAAGCGGTAAGCTACATTGTACGATGTTACTGCTTCTGGCCCTACAACATGTGCTATTATTATATTGTTGGTTGAAAGCACAACCACGATGGTTATCTGAATAATAAAGAAGCGAAAGCCCAATCCGGCAAGATCTTTAAAATATTTGAAATTTATATACTTAAAAGAGGGAGTATAAGCTTTATAATCGTTCCTGAAAAAGTACACTGATGCAACAATCAGCACAATTACGGGCGAAGCTCCCAGCACAATTCCCAGATTGAGAAGAGACGGGCTGGTCCAATGCATCAGCATGAGTACGCCTGCTAATGATAACACATTTCCTATAGGTTCGAAGGTGTTGCTTATTGCCGGACGCTGGTCGGCTGTAATAATTATTGCAAGCAGTTTTAATACAAAGCGCATCAGAAAAAAGCCTACTGTTACCAGTACAAGAAGGCTAAGTTGATTACGTAAAGTGGCAGGTGTATTAAGAATTACTGACCAGTCGAGCAGTGGGTTTATAAACAGGTAAATGATGAAAAATCCACCAAAGGCCAGAGTGAGGCCAGCATAAGTTGTACTCACATATACGCGCGCAAGAAAGTGTTTTCCTTTAGCAAGCGATTCGGCAAACCGGTTACGAAGACCATTACCCAGTCCTATATCGAAATAGCTTATCCATCCAACAATAGAGCTCAGGGTAATCCAGATACCATATTCCACGGTGCCCAGATAATTGATCAGAAGAGGCACGAAAATGAATCCGATAGCGATACTTACTCCTTTAATAAAGAAGGAAATCAGTATGTTTTTGCGGGCTTTAACAGAGCGGTTGTGACCTGAGTTAAGAAGTTTTTTTACTGTTCCTGTTACTTTAGTGAAACTTTGGGGCACTGTAACGGGTTTATCCATAAAAATTAGTGCAGGTTAGTTATTCATTAGAATAAGTAACCCGCACCCCGCATTATTGTTTTTAAAGTATTACAGATTAAATGTGATACCTTGTGCCAGTGGTAGTTCTGTGGAGAAATTAATGGTGTTTGTTTGTCTTCGCATGTAGGCTTTCCATGAATCAGATCCTGATTCTCTGCCACCACCCGTATCTTTTTCGCCACCGAAGGCTCCACCTATTTCAGCACCGTTGGTTGCAATATTAACATTGGCTATACCGCAGTCAGAACCCTTATGCGAAAGGAAGTACTCGGTTTCCATTATATTGGTAGAGAAGATAGCCGACGATAAACCCTGGGGCACATCGTTGTTGATCTCTAAGGCTTCTTCGATAGTTTTGTATTTTATAAGATACACAACAGGGGCGAAGGTTTCTTCCTGCACTATAGGGAAACTGTTCTCGACTTCAGCTATACAGGGGGCCACATAGCAGCCGGACTCATAACCCTCGCCCGATAACACTTCACCTCCGTAAAGTAATTTACCTCCTGAACGGGTTACTTGTTCCTGTGCATGCACGAACTGTTTAACAGCGTCTTTGTCAACCAGAGGGCCAACAATTACTTCCGGATCAAGCGGGTGTCCAATCCTTAGCTGTTTGTAGGCGTTTATGAGCTTATCGGTAAATTCGTTGTAAATGTCTTCGTGAATGATGAGTCTTCGTGTGGTAGTGCAACGCTGGCCTGCAGTAGCAACTGCGCCAAAGAGACTGGCCAGAAGAGCCATCTGAAGATTGGCTGAGGGAGCAATAATTATGGCATTGTTACCACCCAGTTCAAGCAAGGTTCTGCCCAAACGTTCACCTACCACTTTATTTACATGACGACCAACTCTGGTAGAACCGGTGACAGATACAAGCGGCATTCTGCGGTCGTGCAGCATAACATCGCCCATGGAGGAAGATCCGCCGGCCACCAGGCTTAGCACACCCTCCGGAACATTATTGTCTATAAGTGTTTGTTCAATGATCTTATGCACAGCAACAGCGCTCAGCATTACTTTCGACGAAGGTTTCCAAACCACTGTATCGCCACAAACCAGCGCCAGCATTGCGTTCCATGCCCATACTGCCACCGGGAAATTAAAGGCAGTAATTACACCAACAACTCCCAGCGGATGCCATTGTTCGTACATTCTGTGCAGGGCCCTCTCTGAATGCATAGTATTGCCGTATAACTGGCGCGACAACCCAACGGCAAAGTCGGCAACGTCAATCATTTCCTGAACTTCGCCGAGTCCTTCCTGGTACACCTTGCCCATTTCGTATGAAACAAGTGCTCCGAGAGATGCTTTATATTCGCGCAGGCGTTCTGCTATCTGTCGTACAACTTCTCCTCTTTTGGGAGCCGGAACCATGCGCCAGATTTTAAAAGCCTCAGAGGCCTTTGCAACCACGTGTTCGTAGTCCTCTTTATTAGCCTGTTTAACGGTTGCTATGAGTTCTCCGTCGGCAGGAGAATAAGACCGTAGTATTTCACCATTGGTTTCGAACCAGCGTGTACCGGTCGAAGCGCCACTATTAACCTGTTCAATGCCAAGATGTTTCAGAAATTTCTGTACATCCGGTAAGTTTAATGTTTTCTCCATTTTCAATTATTTGCCCCTACAACAATAAAACCTGTTGAAAAGTTTAAAAGCAAATACCGGTTGAGGGATTAAACACCACTGCCGTTAGCACGATTTCAGTTAACTATAGCCACCCGGGTTTTTTACCTGCGGCACTGAAGCGGGCAGGAGTGAGCGGTTCCTGTTTTGAGGCTCTGATAATTTCTGCACCATCCTTATAAACGAACCGTATAAACTCTTTAGCCACTTCGGGATTGGGGGCATTCGTTGGAATGGTTATTCCATAAACCATGGGTTCGCCGGGCTGCTGAATGGTTTCGCCCGGTGCATTGCCCGGTATAGTGACCGAGACTGTATTGTACCATTCGGCCAGTGCAGGGTTTGACAAACTGATGCTGTCAGGTAAATCAATAAACCTGAGGTTGTGCTGTAAAGCGACCGATCTATAGATAAAGATATAATCTATGGTATTGGTTTCGAGCAGGGCAAGCAAGTCCATCTCTTTAGGCCTGATAAACCGGTTGTCTTTTCTCAGCAGTTTTTCTGAGAGTGATTCCTTTGGCATGGGATACAAGGCATCGGCAAGCTTGAGCGACAACACTGTTCTGTAGCCACAGGGGTCGCTGGCAGGATCGGCTCTTCCGATTCGAACACTTTTGTCTGCAAGTATTTCAGGCCAGTTACCTACAGTAATTATATCTGCTTTTGCCGATTTATCGTTAAACGCAACGGACATCTCGTTAACGGCAATTTCCATATTCCATGAAGCCAGTTCGGGAATCATCATTTTATCGATCATAACAGCATCGGCGGAAGCCAGAATATCGCAAGGCCGGCCAAGCTCAGAGATCTTCCTTATCGAAGTCAGACTCCCGGCCGATTCGGGTTTTATGCTTACAGCAGGGTGAAGTTTCTGAAAAGAATCGGCCAGAGCCTTTATGGGCACACTAAGGCTTCCGGCATGAAAAATAATCAGATCTCCGGTAAGCCGGTTGTCCTTTGTATTGGGAGATGGTGTGGTGTTGCATCCAAAAAACAGCGCTGAGGACATCACAACAAGCAAGGTGCTGAAGAGTGCCTGAGATGAAAAGAAAGGCAGCAGGGCTTTAAGTATTTTCATGATTAGCCGTTTTTTATTTCTTCGAGCATACGCTGAAAATGCTCTTGCATTAATCCATCTACCCGGGCATGAAAATTGTCGAAAGCCTTTATTAATTTTTTACCTTCTGAAGTAAGCCGCATACTTCCGCCATCTGCACCACCACGGGTACTTTCAAGCAGTATAACTCCGGTGAGTTTTTCAATTGCTTTCAGATCATTCCATGTACGCCGGTAGGTAAGCTGCAGCTTGTCGCAGGCAGCTTTAAGCGATCCGGTTTCGTCTATAGCTTTCAGAATTTGCCATTTGCCATCACCCATGATTCCTTTACCATCCTGGTTGCTGAACCAGATCTTATAATTTAGCTGTAGCTGATCAAATGCTTTCATTGGTAAATACGTTTGATTAGCAAAGATACGGATTCAGGGTTGTATTTAAGTGACGAACAAATACGCGCAGAACATGTTTATGGGGAAACATTAGTGTTATAACTCCAGAATAACGGTTTATTTATCATGAACAATGCAATTTTCAATTTTGAGTATCCTAAGAATGAGCCTGTAAAGAGCTATGCACCGGGATCGAAAGAGCGCAAAGAGCTCCAGGCAGAATTAACCAGTCTTGCTTCGGCTGAGATAGAAATACCTCTTATAATAGGAGGTAAGGAAGTTCGTACCGGTAACATCGACACGGTTGTGATGCCTCACGACCATGGTCATGTACTTGCCCGGTATCATAAGGCCGGTGAAAAAGAAGTTAAAATGGCTGTTGACGCAGCACTCAAAGCGCACAGGGAATGGGAGAGTGTTTCATGGGTTGAGCGCTTGTCGGTAACGTTAAAAATTGCGGAGCTGATAGCATCAAAGTACCGCGCACGTTTAAACGCGGCCACCATGCTTGGGCAGAGTAAAAATGCCTATCAGGCAGAGATTGACAGTGCCTGCGAAACCATCGACTTCCTGCGTTTTAACGCCCATTACATTTCAGATATTTATAATGAGCAACCCCATTCAGATCCGGGTATCATAAACCGTATTGAATACAGGCCTCTCGAAGGTTTTATATTTTCAGTTACCCCGTTCAATTTCACTGCAATCGCATCTAACCTTAACATGTCGCCTGTTCTGATGGGCAATGTTGCATTATGGAAACCGGCTACAACCGCAATACTGTCTAACTATGTGCTAATGGAAATCTATAAGGAAGCAGGGTTGCCTGACGGAGTAGTGAATTTTATACCCGGACCCGGCTCTGTTATAGGTAATGCTGCTTTTGGTGATCACCATTTTGCCGGTTTGCACTTTACCGGTTCTAACAGCACCTTTAATCAACTGTGGCAATTAACCGGGAAGAATCTTGCCGGTTACAAGTCGTATCCTAAGATTATAGGTGAGACCGGTGGAAAAGACTTTGTACTGGTACATCCATCGGCCGGAGTTGATGAAATAGCTACCGGACTTGTCCGCGGATCGTTTGAATATCAGGGACAAAAGTGCTCTGCATCGTCGAGGGCCTACATTCCTGAAAGTATGTGGCCAAAACTCAAAGAACGCATGGGTGATATGCTTTCGGAGATAAAGATGGGCGATGTACGCGATTTCGGGAACTTTATGAATGCTGTTATTGAAGAAAAGGCCTTCGACAGGATAATGGGTTATATTGACGGTGCAAGAAACACCCCCGATGCATCAATAATTTTCGGTGGCAAAGGCGATAAATCGAAAGGTTACTTTATTGAGCCAACCGTTATTCAGGTCACCAATCCGCACTATGTTACGATGGAAGAGGAAATATTCGGTCCGGTACTTTCGATATTTGTTTACAAGGACAGTGAATACTATGAAACGGTTAAACTGGTTGACAGCACTTCGCCATACGGATTAACCGGAGCAATTTTTGCCCACGACAGGCATGTACTTGCCGAAACGAGTGAAATGCTGAAATACTCGGCCGGTAATTTATATTACAACGACAAACCAACCGGAGCGGTAGTAGGTCAGCAGCCTTTTGGCGGAGCCAGGCAGTCAGGTACAAACGATAAAGCCGGCAGCTATATGAACCTGATTCGATGGACAAGCCCAAGAGTAATAAAGGAAACACTTCGCCCGCCTACCGATTACAAGTATCCGTTCATGAAACAGGATACCTGCAGCGGCTAAAGTAACATAATGTTCAGAATACCATACTGAACACTGTATATTAGTCTGGCAATAAAAAAAAGGAGGTGGTGTAATAACCGCCTCCCTTTGTTAAATGCTTTAATTATTATGCTATTGCAACGGCGCTACAATTTCAATCAGTTCCGGTAAATCCATGCCGATTTCCTTCAGGTGCTCAATTTTAGGAACACCGTTTAATGTCCAACCTCGACGGGTATATACTGCATCGAGCAGTTGTTCATAGCGGTTTTCGCGGTATCTACGGGTTGCAACCATCTTTTCCTGCAGAGTCATGGTTTCAGGATCAACACCTACCAGCTCTTTAAGCTGTCTGTCGTACCTTTCCTGGCGTGACAGATATTCTTCTTCTGTAACAGGTCCGCATGCACGGTAAGGTTGAGCATCGTGCTTACGCAGACCGTAACCTCTGCGTATGTTGAAGATTCTCTGGAAATTGTATACACGTTCTGACTGAACAATGAGCCCTTCCTTATCAATATTATTACCGGTAACTGCATTATAAATGGTTACATAGTTGTCAACATGTTCAGGAATTTTGTGGGGTTCGGCGGTTTCCTTATTTCCAACCGGAACAACGTCGTTCCAGGGTAATTTACAGAAACCCTGCAATCCGAACCAGGTACGGAACATCGGGAAATAGTGCAATGCCTCGGCTTTATCCTTAAAAGTGGGTAACTGGTTGTTTACCATATCCATGAAAATGAGCCATGCTTCATCATGCTGCGGCCCCTTATTGGTCATAGCATAACCACCCTGCTGTGCCAAAGATTCTTTCGAAACGTATTGTGAGTATTCCAGACCTTTGTTCTCCATGCCTATGTCGTTCAGGAAGTCAGCATCAGCACCGTAGTTTTCTACAAAGTACTTCTTCATTCTGTGAACGCCCAAACCTGCTATTTTCCCGAATCCTTCGCCACGTGCCAGCTGATGCAATAACTCAAGAGCAGCATCCTTGTTGCCGAACTTCAGTTCGAGTCCACCGGTGCGTTCCTTGTTAAGTATGCCATTTTCATAGCACTCCATGATAAAGGCGACTGTTGTACCCCATGTAATGGTGCAAACGCCATAAGTGTCGCAGTAGAAGTTTGCTTCAATAATAGCATCGTAGTCAAAAATACCCAGATTGGAACCTAAACCGGCAGCAGTTTCATATTCCGGACCATCAACGATAACTTTCTGACCTTTGTATGGACCTGTTTTAAGTTCAAAGTCATCAACACCTTTTGAGCATGACATGCTACAGCCAATCCAGCAACCATCGGGTATGCCGAGAGTAAAATATTTGTCGCGCAACAGGTCGCTGTGAATTTTAATGCCATCAATATGACTGCCAAACTTAAAGTTATGTGTTGGTAACAGATCGTAATCGTTCATTACGTTGACAATGTTTGCAGTACCTTTTTTGCGCATCTGGCACTGATGGTCGTCGAGATCGCGAATTTCCTTATTATAGCGCTGGCCACGCTCCATTATCGGTTTAAGGTCGTGCACATTGTTGAGGTTGCCGGTAACGCCTGAAACATGAGCTACAATAGCTTTAATTTTCTTATCGCGCATTACGGTGCCAATGCCTCCGCGGCCAGCTTGTTTTAAACGTATCTTTTTGCGTTTTACATCGTAAAAAGTAAAGTTAATCATGCCAAGGAGAGAGTTTTCAGCGGCAGCACCTGTGGAAACGATACCGATGTTCTTTGCATCTTTTTCGTCTTCGCGGAATATCTCTGTCAGCTCTTCAGCAAGTATATGGGTATCGTGTGCAAGCCCCGGGTCTTCGAAAATCTGTATTTTATGGTTCTTACCATCGATGTACAGAATAACATCTTTATCGGCTTTGCCCTGTAACTCAAGGGCATCGAAACCTGAAAACTTTAGGAACGGTCCAAAAAAGCCCCCCACGTTCGAATCCATTACCGAATCAGTTTGTGGGGATATGGTTACGAGCAATGACTTGCCTGTGCCCGAGTACTGTGTAATACCGCAAACCGGACCACCTGAAATTACTATCTCATTATCGGGTTCATTCCAGCGGGTATCGGGTCTTGTTCCATCCCATAACAGACGTAATCCAAATCCTTTACCTCCGACGAATTTCTCTTTCATCTGAGCGGAAACAGGTTTCTCGGCTATTTCACCTGAACCAACATTAATATAAAGTGTGCGGTCGTTGTAACCCTTTTCGATCGGAGCCCATGTATAGGAATACTCCTTTAGTAATTTCATAGTAGTTTTAACAGCTTCTGGTTCCATTTCCTTGAAGTTTATGCTTTGTTTATTCTTTAACAAAGGTATAAAGTTTTCCTTTGAAAATGCTGAAAGTGCTGAAAAATAGCGATATGCACAAACGTGCATATCAGAATTAAAAAGTCGCTCTGGTGTTCTGGAAACTTTTTATGTATATTAGCAGCAAATTATTTACACCAGATGGAATTAAATTATATTGAGAAGTTAAGGCTATTTTTAAAGAAGAAAACAGTTGGCATTGCCGGCTGCGGTGGGTTAGGTTCAACGTGTGCCGTTAATTTAGCCAGAGCAGGAGTAGGTAAGTTAATTATTGCTGATTTTGATATAGTTACCCGTGAAAATCTGGAGCGACAGTATTATTTTGCCGATCAGGTAGGTATGCTCAAGGTTCATGCCCTGAAGCATAACATAAACCGAATTAATCCCGATATTCAGGTCAGAGCATTTGATTTGAAGCTGTGCTCATCTGATGTAATAGAACTCTTTTCGGAATGTGATGTATTGGTGGAGGCTTTTGATAAAGCTGAAATGAAACAGATGATAATGGAAGCTGCTATCAACCAGATGAAGGATAAGAAGCTGGTTGCCGGGGTAGGACTGGCAGGGTGGGGTAAAACTGATACCCTGCGTGTGATGCGTTCGGGTAATCTTATTGTTTGCGGTGACCAGGAGTCGGAAGTATCAATAGATAATCCGCTCACTGCACCCAGGGTAGGCATAGTTGCAAATATGGAGGCCAATGAGGTACTCGAAATTTTGCTTTCTAAATTTGATTATACACAGGAATGAAAATATTGCTTAATAACAGAGAAGAAACCTTCGATCAATCGGATATAACAGTCAGTGAACTGCTGACAATAAAGAATTTTACCTGGAAAATGCTTGTTATCAAGTATAATGGCAGGGTGCTAAAGCGTAACGAATACGATAATGTACGAATTAGTGAGGGAGATGATGTCAGCGTTATTCATCTCATTACAGGGGGCTGATATCAGCAACCAGGCTTAGCACTTCAGCCACTGTAAAAGCGCTGCCTCCAACAAATACCATATCGGTTTTCTCGGCACTTTCTACTGCGGTTTTAAAGGCATCCGCTACTGAAGGATAAACCTCGCCGTGCAAACCTGCCTCGGAAGCTTTACTTTGGAGTATAGCGGCATCGAGTCCTCTTGGAATGTCGGCTTTACAGAAATAATACAGGGCATCTTTAGGAAGCATCTGCAACATTCCCGTAAGGTCTTTGTCGTTTACAACACCCAGAACAAAATGCAATTTATTAAACTTCTGTTGCCCGATCTGGTTTACAACTTCCTTAAGTCCATGGGTATTATGACCGATGTCGCAAACAGTAAGTGGAGAATGGGCAAGCACCTGCCACCGTCCCTGGAGTTTAGTGTTGATAACGGTATTTCTTATGCCCGTAAGTACTTTAGCATATGGAATTTGCCCTTTGGGCAGTTTTTTGATATTGCTGGTTTCGTGTGAGTTGATCATCTCTATCGCGAGCAATACAGTGGCAATATTTTTTATCTGATAATTGCCCAGTAAAGGACTATCCACTATAAATTCCGGGTGCCAGGGTGTATTTACCCTAAAGTGATTAAAATTAGTTGACTTTAAGTGGGTAAGATCGGGGTTGTAATCAGCAGGAGCAATTTTAATAAGCTGATCTGCAAATTCAATAACGCTTCCGTTCTGCTTGCTTTTCTCTATAAATACATTTTTAGTGGATGGGTGCGTTTCACCAATCACTACCGGCATGCCCGGTTTTATAATACCTGCTTTTTCATGGGCAATGGCTTCGTGCGTGTCGCCGAGGAATTGAACATGATCAAGGCCAATATTGGTAATTACCGAGAGAAGAGGGGTAATAATGTTGGTTGAATCAAGTTGCCCACCCAGGCCTGTTTCAATTACAGCAATATCTATTGCGCTGGTGCTGAAATACGACATAGCCATAGCAAAAGTCATTTCGAAGAACGAAGGTTGAATGCGTTGAAAGTCGTTCTTAAACTGACTGAGGAACTCAATAACGTATTCTTCGGGCACCATTTCACCGTTGATCTTAATCCGCTCTCTGAAATCGACCAGATGAGGGGAGGTGAAGAGTCCGGTTTTTAGACCTGCCTCCTGAAAAATGGAAGCAATCATATGCGATACAGAACCTTTGCCATTAGTTCCGGCCACATGTACCGAGAGGAAATTGCGATGCGGATTGCCTGTTAACCGGTCGAGTTCGAGCGTATTGTCGAGATTAGCTTTGTAGGCCGCAGCTCCTATACGGTGAAACATAGGCAGCTGGCTGTACATATACTTTATTGCCTCGTTGTAATTCATGCCGTGTAAGTAGTGACCAGATTTAATTTAGCTCGAAAATGTACGTGATAGTTCCTTTTTGCTCTGCAGCGGCATTTTCGTTTGCAGAGAACTTAGCTTTTCGGGCAGCGGTTGCCGCCAGGTCGAAAAGTTGTTTATTCGAAGTAGTTGAACCTCTGGCACCCGGCGTAGCTCTGGTAACATTTCCATTTCGGTCAACATAAATAGTTACCACTACAATGCCACTTTCTCTAAAGTTGGTGGAGGGTTTAGGAATACTGCGCGAGGTTCTTCCGCTAAGGTTGAAAGAGACGCCGTCGCCAATGCCTGAACCAATTCCGTTTCCTGAGCCGCCTGTACCTTCGTAACCTGTAGCATCAGGAGTACCGAATGGATTACCCTGATCACCGGGTTTACCCGTAATACCTTCATTTCCTCCCTGGCCCTGATTTTTACCGGTAGAGCCTTTGCCCGGGAACATAGCTCTGGGATCGACCTTTTGCTGTGGTTCAGGAGGAGTTTCTTTCTTAACTACGGGTTTTGGTTGTTCTTTAACAGGTTCAGGTTTGCGCTCCTTTTTAGGTTCAATGGCAGGGGCCTCCTCTTCAGTATCATCTGTAAGCAGTTCATCGGGTTTCTGTTGCTGAGTAACAGGTGGGCTAGCTGCAGCAGGAGCAGAAATTTCACGGGGTTGTTCAGTTCCCATTCCCTGATCTGAATTACCCAGATTTACCTCAACACCTCCTTCGGCAGGCAGAGGCAGCGGGGTTCGTAATGCCATAAAAAGCAGAACCAGAACAACAAGTATGTGGAAAATTATTGTTCCCAGCAATCCCTTTATTTCATCTTTCTTTACCTGCATACAGGGTGTTGATTACTTAACGGGGCGCGTTGCTAAAATAACCTTATGCTTAGCGCCTGTCATTTCATTTACTTTGTTAACTGCGTCGATGAGGTTGACCACGTATTGCACCGGAACAGTCTCGTCAGAACGCAGCACAACGGTTCCTTCTGTTTGTCCTTCAAGTTTTGTGCCAATTGTTTCGGTAAGAAACTCCAGTGCAACAGGATTTTCTTCTACAAAGTAATTGTAATTGGCATCAATGTATACCGTCATAGTTTGTTTAGCCATGGTTTTGCTTTTGCTGGAGGGGAGCATGAGCTTGATGGCATTGGGAGCAACAAGGGTAGAGGTAAGCATGAAAAATATAAGCAACAGGAACACCAGGTCGCTCATAGACGACATGCTGAACTCGGTGCTGATCTTGTTTCTTGATCTGATAGCCATTTTATGCCTTTTTTAGGATGCAGGTTCGTGAAGCAGATCCATAAATTCTGTAGCACGGGCTTCAAGAATGAATACAACTTTCTCAACACGTGCAACAAGAATGTTATAACAAATATAACCAAGAATACCCACTATCAGTCCGGCAACTGTTGTAATCATAGCCTGATATATACCTCCTGAGAGTAATGCAATGTCAATGTTATTACCTGCCATAGACATGTCGTAAAACGCCTGCACCATTCCTGTTACAGTGCCAAGGAAACCAAGCATAGGCGCTGCTCCGGCTATTGTAGCAAGGATGGCAAGTGTTTTCTCAAGTTTTGCTACCTCGAGTTTACCCACATTTTCAATAGCAGTGCTGATGTCATTTAAGGGCTTACCAATACGGGTAATTCCTTTCTCAATCATTCGGGCAATGGGAGTAGGATTGTTCTTGCAAAGTGAAAGCGCTGAATCAATCCGTCCATTGTGAATAAAATCGCGGATATTATTCATAAAGTTATGCTCTTCGCGGCTCGCTTTGCTTATTACTATATATCTCTCTACGAAGATATAAACCGCAATTACTGACATTAAAGCAATGGGTACCATGATCCATCCGCCCTTGAGCGCGAGCTCCCATACTGAAAGTCTGATCTCGGTGGGTTGAGCAGCAGCTGTGGCAACTTGTGCAACAGTATCGGCAATAGCTGTAGTTTGTTGTGTAATCTGAAGGAGTATACCTGTCATTATGCGTGTTTTTTATCGGCAAACAAAAATATTAATAATATCTTCCAGTGTGCTGCTGCCGTTCATATATTTTCAAACACAAAGGTGTTAATATAACCATTGCAGCAGGCGTTTATTTTATGATGAGAAAAAAAAAGGAGCTGCACTGTCTGGCAACTCCTTCTGTGTTAATGATCTTTTGATTTTCTTGCAGTTATTACAGCAGGACGTCAATTAAGTACTTCAGAATTACAAGTACTACTATTAAACCACCGAATATCAACAGGAAAGGCTTAAAACCTTTTATTTTCTTTTCTTCATGAATATCTTGTGACATGACATTACCATTTAATAAGGTTATTAAATAAAAAAAATAAGTAAAGAATGGTAATGGGATGCTAAATCCGAAGTTTGCGAATCAGAACAATAAAGGGATATTCCTGATCAAACGCCAGGTTAAACCTGTAGAATAATTCCATGGATTTTTTGTGACTGTTATAAGGCGCCCAGGTATTATCGCAGGGGGTGAGATTTATTACAGGGAAACTATAAACATACTGTGGTGGTGAAACCGATTCGCGGGTATTGAAAGGGATAAACTGAACGGTTTGCTCACTTAGAACAGTACTCGTTAATTGCTCATATTCAGGGATTGTGGGCTCTACTGCATGTAAAGAAAGATTTAATGCTGCAGAGAAGAGCACCATTAAAAAGATCTTATAGATGAAGCGAATAGGTTTTTCCACGGTAAAGCCTTTAAAGATTTTTAAAGTCTGTACACAAAGATAGCTAAATATTTAAACGTGTACGGTGAGGAGGAAAATGAATTGCACCTGAGCAGCAATCCGTTTTTGCTCCTGTTACTTCGGCAAGGCAGTTATTTATTCCTTCCATGCGCAGCACACCCAATAATGCAAATACCAGTGCTTCTTTAAAGTCGATAATCTTTTCATCAGGGATAACTATTTCGCAGGGCACCTGCTTTTTGATCAGTTCAATCAGGAAGGTATTTTTTGCCCCTCCTCCGGTAATCAATACTCTACCGGAATTTGACTGTGGCAGGTTAGCTGAGATCTGACTTGCCACATGACGCGTTAAGGTTGCAAGTGTGTCTCTGTGATTACCTTCAAATTCGCGAAGAATAGGTAATATCTGACTGTTTATCCATTCGCGGCTCAATGAACGCGGGCCGGTTTTGCTGTAAAAGGGCAAGTCTTCCAGTGCCTGAAACAGGTGTACATTGAAAAGTCCGCTGCGGGCAATGGTACCTGAGGGGTCGAACGGGTAACCCAGTTTGTTGGCATAATCGTTTAAAAGCGTATTTGCGGGACAAATGTCGTATCCAATCCGTTTGTTACCTTCCTCGCGGGAGATGTTTGCAAAACCACCGATGTTTACACAGGCGTTGTACGCACCAAAAAGAAGTTTATCACCTACGGGTACCAGGGGGGCTCCATGACCTCCGAGCGCCACGTTTAATGATCGGAAGTCGCTTACGGTAGTTATACCTGTTTCTGCTGCAATAGCTGCTCCACAGCCAATCTGGAGCGTCATCTTCTCGGCCGGATTATGAAATACGGTATGGCCATGACTCGCAATCAGTTTAGGGCGTATGTCGTTCTTACGGATAAAGTTATTGACGGTCTGACCAATCCAGTGCCCATAAGATGTATTTAAAAGGGAGAGTGCATGTCCGTCAGCATTAACCGCATCTCTGAGCAGTTCAGTCCATATCTGGTTATAGGGAACGGTTTCGGCACAAAATATATCGGCTTCCCATTTACTGTTGATCTGCCGTATTTCACAATATGCAATATCCAGACCATCAAGAGATGAACCTGACATCAGTCCTATAACATCGAAAATCTTCTTCATAGGGGTTAGGAATTAATTGGTACAAACTAATCAGAGCGCAGGTATAATGGTTTCCAGATGCATCCCGCGTGATCCTTTTATCAGCACGAGTGCATTACGTAAGGGATTGCTTTGAAGATAACCCAGCAATGCTTCGGTCGATTCAAATGCACCGGTAAAATGGAATCGGGTGGATGAATCTTTAAAATGAGGACCGGCAGTGAGAATTTGAGAAAAATTTCTGTCAAGGCACATTTTAATGATCTGATCGTGTTCCGTAGGGGCTTCTGCTCCCAGTTCAAACATATCGCCCAGTATTAGCACCTTGTTTTGAGCATTCATGGTCATAAAATTCTCAATAGCAGCTTTCATGCTGGTAGGGTTGGCATTATATGCATCCAGTATGAGCGTATTATGTTTAGTTTGTTGTATTTGCGACCTGTTCATTCCCGGCGTATATTCAGCAATGGCTTTTATGGCATCCTGAATACCGACTTTAAAATGGTTAGCAATACACAATGCGGCAAGTACGTTTTCGAGATTGTATTTTCCTGCAAGTTTGGTAGGAATGATTGCTTTTACCGGATGGTTAAGGTGTATTTGCAGACAACCCGAATTGTCTGTACCTGCGGTCGCTGATACAGTATCATGGTTTCCTGAACCGTAGGTGATACGGTTGGCATTTCTGGATAAATCCATCAGCAATGGATTATTGCTGTTGACAAACAAAAGGCCGCCGAAGTGTATCAGGTGATCATAAAGCTCCCGCTTGGTTTTTATAACTCCCTCAAATCCACCAAAACCTTCGAGGTGTGCTTTACCGATGTTGGTTATTATACCATGGGTAGGTCTGGCAATTTTTGCAAGAGCTGCTATTTCACCCGGATGATTTGCACCCATTTCAACAACTGCAATCTCTGTATCGTGTTTTACCGATAGTAGTGTGAGAGGAACGCCTATGTGATTGTTTAAATTTCCATGGGTGGCCAGGGTATTAAAGCGTTGCGACAAAGCGGTTGCAATAAGCTCTTTAGTGGTTGTTTTGCCGTTGGTGCCGGTTATACCAATAACCGGAATCTTTAACGTGTCACGGTACATCGAGGCAAGCTTCTGCAGAGCGCTTAGAACATCATCTGTGAAAAGCAGTTTTGAAGAAGTACAGTACCTGGGATCATCAATTACAGCAAAAGCTGCGCCTTTCTCTATCGCATCTGCAGCATAGCGATTACCATCGAAGTTATCACCCTTTAAAGCAAAGAAAATGCTTCCGGGCATTACCTTCCGTGAATCTGTACTAATATAGGGGTGCTTTAGAAAAACTTCCAGCAGAAATTCCGGGGTTATTGATTGCATGGGATTAGAACTATAGCAGCAAAGATACATATTTATCGAATGCCATATAACCTATAGCAGAAGAGGATGTGCTCTGCACATCCTCTTCTGCTATTTTAGAAAAGCAAAATAAATTATTTTTTACCTGAGTAGGCGCTACCAACACGGCCCATTGCACAACGGAATCCAATGAAGTTGGTTGCCTGATCTTCGTTCATATAACGACGAACTGATGGGCTTAGGAAGAATGCAGGATCTTTCCATGATCCACCTTTATAAACTCTTGATTTGTCGCTGATAAGAGTGGTTTTTCCGTATTCGTACATCAGATTGGTAGTGTTAGCAGTATCGGATGGAGGAGTTGTCCAGTCAGGATTAATGGTTGACTGATAGTCGCCATCGAGATAGTTTACCTGGTTAGCACTGCGGTAGTTAAATCTGTCTTTACTTTCTTCGGTAGTAACTTCACGGTACTTTATACGTCCGAGACTGTCTTTTGGTGCAAGATAACCTTCTTCGTCAGTTAGCTTAGTGGTGAAAATATTTCCACGGAATGGAGAGTAGTCGGCTACATCTTCGTAAGATAGTGGGCGGTATACGTCAAGAACCCATTCAGCCACATTGCCGGCCATGTTATACAAGCCATAATCGTTTGGCCAGTAAGAAGCTACTTCGGCCGGTAGATCAGCACCATCATTCAGACTGCCTGCAACACCCATATAGTCACCACGGCCTCTCTTGAAGTTAGCAAGGAATTGTCCGTAATATTTCTTTTCGTCGCTGCGGATAACGGTACCATTCCATGGGTACTGGCGGCGTTCAACAACGCGTTCATACATGGTATTGCCTACGAGACCCAGTGCTGCAAATTCCCATTCAGCTTCGGTTGGCAGTCGGTATTTAGGAACCATGATACCATCCTCGAGACGTGCACGGCGTTCACCGGTTCCGCTTGGATTAAGGTCTTTGAGAGGTTTATTTACCAGACCTTCGTACTGACCTGCCAGATAAGCGTCGGTATTGAAATTATTCTGATCCTGCTGATCCGGATCGAAATCAAGGATACCTTCTTTTATCAGGAGCATCTCGTTCACACGGTCAGTTCTCCAGATACAGTATTCATTTGCCTGTAACCAGCTAACACCGACAACAGGATAGTTACGATAGGCCGGATGACGGAAATAGGTTTCAACGAGCGGTTCGTTGTAAGCCAGTTTTTCTCTCCATACGAGTGTATCAGGTAATGCTTTGCGATATACTTCGGGATAATTGGTCCCAAACACCCTGTTTAACCAGTACAGATATTCTACATAGTCAACATTAGCTACTTCGGTTTCATCAATGTAGTATGAAGGGATGGTAACTCTTCTTGGAATATTGTCCCAATCGTACATGGGGTTGTCACTCACGCGGCCCATGGTAAACGTACCGCCTTCAATCATCACCAGACCAGGCCCAAGAGGCTGACCGCCCCATTTGGTGTTGACTTCAAAACCACCATTTTTGGCATTGTTGTATTCCCAGCCAGTAGTACGGGATGCTTCTTTACGACAGGAAGTGCCAAGCACGACTACTGCGGCTGTAAAAATGATTAATTTCAGATAATTGTTGCTGTAGCTGATCATTTTGGGTATTATTGTTAATTAATATAGTTAACTAAAATCTGGGGCATTTTATTGCTTTAAGCTTAAAAGTTTTTTCGGTGCAGTCGAACTGGTATGCAAAAGAGATCTCGTGTGCTCCACCTGTTTCATTAGTTAATCCCGAAACTGTGTAATCGTAACTGTATCCGATCTTCATTCTGTTTGCCATAAATCCGAGCAGCACAATCACTGCATCAGGGTTTTCAAGATTGTGTCTGTACCAACCACCAACAACAAAGGGGTGAACGTTGAGATACGCACCTACGTTAACCTGATGATAGGCTCCCTGCTGCTGGTACATGATGTTGGGAGAAATACTGAGATCTTCTACTTCAACAGCTCTGCCGGTATTTCCTAAACCAAATAATGCACCTGCATGGGCGGTGATTTTCATGTCAAGTTTACCGGGTTCTCCAGCAGCCTTGTTAAAATTATTATCCGGTTGAGTCATATGGTGGGCTGCTACGCCTATATAGGCACGCTCATTATAGCCTAAAAGGATTCCTGAAGAAAAATCAACCATACTAACAGTGAGTCTGTAATCACTTACATTTTCGCTTGTTGGTAGTAAGGGATCACCAGGTCTGCCGGGTAGCATATCACCAAAAGTAAGTTTATCCCAGTTCAGTTTATTCTGAATATAGCTACCCTGGAAACCCATGTTAAGAGTCATTTTCTTTGCAAGTTCCAGTCTGAACGAGTACATACCACTTACACTGTTTGATGTAACCAGCCCGTCAGCCATATTATCTGACATTACCATAATGCCGACTCCACCTGAGAGAGCCGATACATACTGGTCATATGCAGCAGAATAGGTAACAAAAGTTCCGCTAATTGCCGGCCACTGATTTCTATAGTTCAGCATTAATCGCGGACAAACTTTTGAGCCCGTTAAGGCAGGATTCAAATACATAGGATTGCCGTAATACTGCGAAAAGGAAGGATCCTGTGCTTTGAGCAACACCGATGCTGACAATAGCAGCAACACGAATAGTAGCTTTTTGTGCATTGTGAGTATGTTTTTTTCAGCAGCCAATATTACGAATATTTTTAATATAGCAAGTTTTGCGGTTAAAAAAACTGTGTTTTTTGATGCTGCCGGCAATATTCCTGTTATTTTATCCGTTTGTTACTATCCATATCAGAAAAGCAACAGGCAAAATTAAAACAATTCGGATAAAAATACAGTTTTACACAATTTTTTCTGCTTTGATTTCGTAAGATGTGTTTTAATAGTGTGGAATGTTGTTTTTTTGCAGACAAATATTGCCAAACCCGGAAAATGCACTAACGTCTTATAATGAGCTCTAATTACTCTTTACTCCATATTCCGGAATGTCGCACATACAGTGCACAAAGGTATAAGTGGAGTATTATTTTTATGCTGGCATTGCTGATTGTTATGCAACAGGCTCCTGTACGTGCCTCCTCAGGCAACGGTGTAATGCGCTATGCAGCTAAATCAGGACTCGCTGAAGGCACCTGGGTGAGGATTTCCGTTACCGAAGCAGGTATTTACCGTTTAACCTACCAGGATTTAGTGAACATGCAACTGCCGGTATCCGGTATACTTTCCTCATCATTAAAAATTCATGGTTATGGAGGCATGTTGCCTGAAATAGCCGGAGAAGAGAGGTATGATGACCTTCCTGAGATTGCCATTACCGTGGTGGATGGTGGTGATAACCGGTTTGATCCCGGTGATTATTTGCTTTTTTATTCACCAGGTCCGGATGAATGGAAATATCACATTCCTGATAGTGTCTGGATATACAAAGAAAATATCTACAGTGATTACACATACTATTTTGTACGAATTAGCGATGAAGCAGGTAAACGTATAGCAAATGCCGGACAACCCGGTTCAGCAAATACTGTTATTAATTTCTACAATTACAGGGCAGTTGTGAATCCGGAACTATACAATCTTATAAAATCGGGCAGAGGATGGTATGGTGATTTGTTCGACATAGTGACCTCGAGAGACTATGCTTTCCCTGAAGCCTCACTGAAACCCAAAACAGATATCAATATTCGGTTCAGTGCGGTTGCCCGTTCCTTCAAGGGAAGCAACTTTAAACTGATGCTCAATGGGGTGGAGCATTATCTCCCAATACAACCTGTGCAAAGCGACTATACTACTAATTTTGCCTACATTGCTACTACCAGATTCATCCAGCAGGCTCCTCAAGCATTTAATACGTTGAAAGTGGTCTATAACAAATCAGCAGGAGCTGACAATGGCTGGCTTAACTTTGTGGAAATTAATGCTGTTGCCTTACTCAGATATAATAACGAGCAGTATTTTTTCAGAAACAATGTCCTGAGAGGCAACGTAGAATATTCTGTTTCTGATGTGCCCGCGGGAATTATGGTATGGGATATTACTGATCCTCAGAGCCCCCAATTCGTTAAAGGAGCCTTACAGGGTAATACGTATTTATTCAAAGCGTACGCTGATACAATTCGTGAATATGTGATGTTTGATCCCGGGAAGGCAAAGTCTCCTTCGTTTGTAGAAAAAGTGAGTAATCAGAATCTGCATGGCATGCCTACACCGGATATGCTGATCATTGCTCCTGATATATTCATTAATGAAGCATACAGACTGGCCACCTTCCACGCAAACCACGATGGCCTCAGCGTATCGGTAGTGACTCCACAGGCTATTTATAATGAGTTTTCTTCAGGAGCACAGGACATAAGTGCAATACGCGACTTTATTAAAATGCTCTGGCACAAGGCAGAACCTGCCAATAAACCCCGGTATGTACTTTTGTTTGGCGATGCATCTTTTGATTACAAAGACCGTTTGGCCGATAATACGAACTTTGTTCCTACATATCAGTCACCTGAGTCACTTCATCCGGTTACATCTCTGGCAACAGACGATTTTTTCGTTTCCATAGATGACCGGGAGGGCGGCAATTCAAACGATATAATTGATATAGGTATAGGCCGATTGCCTGTTATATCGGAAAAACAGGCCACGATGGCTGTTGACAAGATAATCCATTATACTACCGCCCGTGAATTGGTAAACGGTGACTGGAGAAATGTAATTGCTTTTGTTGCAGATGATGAGGACGGTAATGTGCATATGGCACAGGCCGATTCGCTTGCCCGCATAATTAACAGTTTGTGGCCTCAGTATAATACCGATAAAATATTTTTAGATGCTTTTGTACAGGAAACTCTGGCGGGTGGTCAAAGGTCACCGGAAGCCAATGCGGCAATAAATGAAAGAGTAAATAAGGGTGCTCTGCTTATAAACTATACCGGCCATGGTGGTGAAACAGGCTGGACCAAAGAAGAAATACTACAGGTAAAAGATATTAACGGCTGGAGAAATTACAACCGGTTACCTGTATTTATGACTGCCACCTGTGAGTTTAGCAGGTATGACGATCCAACAAGAGTATCGGGAGGGGAATATGCATTTCTTAACGATAAGGGGGGCGCTATCGCACTATTTACAACAGCACGGCCCACCTTCGGAACTCCAAACTTTACACTGGCAAAGAATTTCTATGAAACAGCACTGCAGCCTATGAATGGAAGAATGCCCAGGTTAGGTGATATTATACGTCTTTCAAAGCAACGAAGCAGCGCAACCGACAATACAAAGAAGTTTGTGCTTTTGGGTGATCCGGCCATGACAATGGCATATCCTGAATATAAAGTGATCTCTACCGGTGTTCCCGACACTATCCGAGCACTGGATAAAGTAACAATTACCGGCATGGTTACTGATGAAGATGGTAACAAGCTTAATAACTTTAATGGAACAGTTATTCCGACAGTTTACGATAAGGCCAGTGAAATAACAACCTATGGAAGTGAAGGTAACACTGCTATGTCATTTTTCCTTAGAAGAAATATTATTTATAAAGGGAAAGCGGAAGTGAAAAATGGTGATTTTAGCTTTACTTTTATAGTTCCGCGAGATATTGCATACCAATACGGAACCGGTAAAATTAGCTACTATGCTACAGATGGAGTGTCAGATGCCTCGGGGCAGGACAGCGATATGATAGTAGGAGGGTTTACCGATAATGCAATTACTGACTTTGAGGGCCCACTGGTTGATTTATTTATAAATGACAGCAGTTTTGTAAATGGGGGTATAACAGACGAGAACCCGGTGCTTCTTGCTTATGTTGCTGATGAAAGTGGTATAAACACTATTGGAAATGGTATAGGTCATGATATTACAGCAATTCTGGATGGAGACACCCAGAACCCGATGATATTGAACGACTACTATCAGGCAGAAGTCAACTCTTTCAGCAGGGGTATTATCAGATATCCTGTTTTCGGTCTTGACCCCGGGCCTCATACATTAACATTAAAACTTTTTGATGTTTACAATAATTCGTCGGAGACTACCCTTAATTTCATTGTTGCCGGAGGCTCTGATATTATTCTGAGTGAACTTGCTGCATGGCCAAACCCGGTGAGAGATTTCGTTAATTTTACCATTGAGCATAACCAGGCAGGGACAGAAATGCAGGTTACATTTAATCTTTATGATGTATCCGGTAAAAAGATCATTGAAAAGGAGAATACCATTTTGCCTGAAGGGTACAGAACGTTAATATATAACTGGGATGGCACAGCAGATGGAATTAAAAGAGTTACATCAGGATTTTACATCGCTAATATTAAAATTCAAACCAGTACAGGACTTTCTGATTCCAGATCTGTTAAAGTTATAATTGCCAGATAATCACAATATTATCAAAACAACACTATGAGATTGAGTCGTCTACTTTTTATATGGAGTGTAACAATACTGTCACTTAATACATATGCACAGCATATAGCAGTAAAGCCGGTATGGGATAAACCGGTAAAAATTGTTCGCGGAAACGACAGTGCTGTAATGGCACCATCTTTTGCAGATGCGGTATATACGAAACTGCCTCAAAGCATACTGCCATCGCATATAGAAAAAATAGTGCTGGCTCCGGGAACAGACAAAGTAAGCGTTGTAATCGACAGCCTTCATTATGTTCCGTTTACAGAGGAAGAGCTTCTTTTGATCAGGGATACATATATTGCCAATGAGCCTGAGGTAGGTGCAGAAGTCATGTACGAACAGGGTAATCCGGTTGCTCTCATTGCCGTCAGGCCATTCGGAATTGATCCGCTATCGGGCAATCCTGCCAAACTGGAATATTTTTCTTTGAGTGTATCTTCTGTACAAAGTGATTCTATTACAACTGCACCTGCAAAGGAATATGCCAAAAATTCCCGTTTATCTCTGGGTGACTGGTACAAAATGTATGTAACGAAAACAGGTGTACACAGGGTAACTTACGACGATCTCAAAAATATGGGTATGAATATGGAAGGCATTAATCCCGATTATATTACCATGTTTGGGAGGGGTGGGCAGATGCTTAAGGAAGTTGCAGGCACCGGTTATCAGGACGATGTAACCGAAATAGCTATTCAGGTAGTTACTGCAAATTCCGGTGTTTTTGCTCCGGGCGATTATATCCTCTTTTTTGGAGAGGGTCCTGTTACCTGGCAATACAATTCTGTAACCAAAAGAATGGAGCATGCTCAGCACCTGTATACCGATAAAATTGCATACTTAATTACTGTGGCATACACGCCCGGCCGAAGAATTGTACTTGCAGAACCGTCGGCAACTCCGGTAAATAATGTAAGCAACCACTACACCGCTGTGGGAGTGTATGAAAAAGAGGTGTATAGCCTGATTAAAAGTGGCCGTAAGTGGTTTGCCGATAAATTTGATAACTATACCCGCGAAGTAAAGTTGCCGCGTTTCAGTTTTCCTGATATTGATCTTACCAGACAGGTAGTGCTGGGCTTTGGTTTCGCAGGCAAAGCAACCATTGACATGAATTTTAATATTCTGGTAAATAATAAAATTGTAAATACCACGAAAATTTCAAGAGTCACAGGACCAAACAGTTTTGGTCGGGATATAATTAGCAGTAAGAAATTTTCACCAGGGTCAAGTGATTTTGATATTGCAGTACAATTTATGCCACCTAATAGTGCTGCATTGGGATGGCTCGACTTTATAACTTTAAACGTTCCCAGCAAGCTTCGCTACCGCGGCCCTCAATTTTTATTCAGAGACCCGGAAAGTGTTGGTGAGGATAAAATAACGGAGTTTTCTTTAGAGTCGGATAACGACAACCTTGTACTTTGGGATGTGAGCAATCATTCATATGTTCACCGGCTTCCGCTTATAAAGACGGATAATGGGTATAAATTTAAGGCGCACACGTACTACCTCAGAGAATTCATTGCTTTTGACGGGTCCTCATTTTACACTCCTGAATATGAAGGACGCATTGCGAATCAGGATTTACATGCTACGAAAAATTATGACATGATCATTGTTACGCATCCATCGCTGGCTGATCAGGCAAACAGGCTTGTAGCATTGCATAAAAAGAAAGGCGACATAACCGCTCATGTAGTAATGCTGCCTGATATATACAACGAGTTTTCATCAGGGCACCCTGATATTACCGCTATAAGAGATTTTATGAAGGTTCTTTACGAACGCGGAAAGGAGAGTGGCTATCCAAAATACCTGATGTTGTTTGGTAACGCATCGTACGACTTCAAAGACAGGATATTAAACAACAACAACCTGGTGCCATCATATCAGAGTCATAATTCAGTTGATCCGACTGTGTCTTTTGTAAGTGATGATTATTTTGGTCTTCTTGATGATGGTGAGGGGGGAGGCATTGATATTGTTAATGGGCTTATTGATCTTGCCACTGGACGTTTACCCGTAAGAACACCGGAACAGGCTACTGATGCTTTAAACAAAATAGAAGCATACCTATTTAATGATGTAGAGACGCACGGTGACTGGCGAAATACAATTCTGGTAATTGCTGACGATGAAGACAATAATACCCATTTTAACCAGGCAGAGAGGCTGGCGAGTAAGTTAAAACAGGAGCATCCAATATATAACATTAATAAGGTGTATTTTGATGCTTACAGGCAAAACAACACTCCCGGCGGTGGGAGATTTCCCGATGCCAACAGAGATATCACATCGCGGGTTGACAAGGGAGCTCTTATAACTAATTATATAGGCCATGGTGGTGAGTTGGGATGGGCAGACGAAAGGGTTCTCGAGATTGCAGATATTAATGCATGGAAGAACTTTGACCGTATGGGGTTGTTTTTTACAGCTACCTGCGAATTCTCAAGGTTTGATAATCCCGGTCACACATCGGCAGGTGAACTGGTGTTTTTAAATCCTGATGGAGGTGCTCTCGCTATGATAACAACTACAAGGCTAGCATTCTCGAATACAAATGAACTACTTAATACCAGCTTTGCTGATACGGTACTCAATAAAGTGAAAGGTGAAAGTCCACGACTTGGCGACATTATTAAATATACCAAAAATTCGAGACCTGCCTCGTCTAATGTGCGTCAGCTTACCTTGTTCGGAGATCCTTCTATGCAGATGATGCTTCCAAAATACAGTGTTGTAACTACCGGTATGGTAGATGCAGCCACTTTAAATGTTACTGATACCTTATCGGCTAATAAAACAATAACCGTGTCGGGCGAAATTCAGGACGATGAGGGACAACTTATCAGCAGTTTCAGTGGTGATCTCTATATAAAGGTCTACGATAAAGCTACCACATCAAAAACACTGGGCCAGGATAAGGGAAGTTATGTTGCTAATTTCTCTGAACAAAAGAATGTAATTTATCAGGGAAAGGCAAAGATTAATCAGGGACTATTCAGTGCGACTTTCCCTGTTCCTATTGACATTGATTATAATTACGGTATAGGGAAGATCAGCTATTATGCCACTGACAGCATTACAGATGCGCAAGGATATTACACTGATTTCACTATTGGTGGTTTTGATAAGCAGCAACAGCACATGGACGAATTAGGTCCGCAAATTACCCTGCATATAAATGACTCTTCGTTTGTAGATGGTGGATTGACAAGTGAAAATCCGATACTGCTGGTCAACTTATTTGATGAAAGCGGCATAAATACCCTTGGAAATGGAGTAGGGCATGATCTGATAGCGGTACTCGATGAAGATCAGTACAACTTTGCCGTGCTAAACGAATTCTATCTTGCTGATCGCGATAGTTACAAGTCGGGGAAGGCGCATTACCAGTTCTTCAACCTCGATGATGGCCCGCATTCGGTAAAGGTGAAATCATGGGATATCTTTAACAATTCATCAGAGGCCACTATTAACTTCACGGTAAAAAGAGATATACGACTCGATATAGACGATGTAACTGCGTATCCTGTGCCTTCGAAAGGAGATGTCTGGTTTAAATTCAAACACAACCTTTTCGACGCAGCCCTTAAAATTGAAGTAGAAATATTTAACTCAGCGGGTACCCTGGTACGAGTGCTTGATCAGGGTAAGGTTGCTGCACAGGGCTATATGGTAGATGATCTTAAATGGGACGGTCGCGATGAGAAAGGTGCGATTGTAAAGAATGGTGTTTACATCTGCAGAGTTAAAGTACTTGACCGTAATAATAATTCTTCAGCACATTCTGTGAAAGTTGTGCTTGCGAGATTGTAGCACTTACAGATTATCGGATATTCTGCGGACTAAGATTAAACTTTTCGGGATGACGGGCATTCTTGGTTTTGTAGAACTCTTCGATTTGTTTATAATCGGTATCATAATCACCGCATGGCATGAAACTGTAACCGAAACCACCTTCTTTCTTTTTGTAATCAAGGAATCCAAGCATAACCGGCACTTTTGCATTCAAAGCTATATAGTAGAAACCGCGTTTCCAGTTGCGGTTTAATTTTCTGGTTCCCTCGGCAGTTATCGTCAGTACAAATTGATCATGTTTTTCAAATTCTTCGGTTACCTGCAATACTATATTTGTGCTGTGTTTGCGATCGACCGGAATGCCGCCCATTGCTTTCAGAAGCCAGGATGAATACCACTTAAATACTTCTTTCTTTATAAGAAAGTTAGAATGCACTCCTAAAGATGTATATCCCAGCCAGCCGAGAAGGAAGTCTAAATTACTGGTATGTGGGGCCATGAGAACAACGGATTTTGGACCCGGCACAGGGCCAACAATTTTCCATCCTGCAATAGCGAGAATTGCTTTAGCAAAAGGTTTAAGTATCATAGAAGCAGTATTAGGGAATGCAAATATAAGCGTTAGGTCGTAATTTCCACGACCCGATTCCTATACTTCCTGATTTCCTATTCTTTCGAAAAAGGCTTCTTTATTATGAAACAGACGGTAGTTTTCCTGGAGCCAGTCCAAATCTTTATCCCACCACTTGAACCCGATCAGTTGTTTTATCTCTTCATCAGAGAAGCGTTTTTTTATAGGCTTTGCAGGAACACCTCCGACAATAGTATAGGGTTCTACGTCCTTATTTACAACAGCTCCTGCAGCAATTACGGCTCCATCACCAACAGAGATATTATCCAGTATTATCGCATTTGCACCGATCCAGACATCATTTCCAATGGTAACTTTACCTGATTCATCAAAAATGTTTTCCTTTGCAAAAGTTATCTGACATTGCTTTCGAGTGGAGTAGAATGCAGGGAAAGTAGAAACAAAATGGATAGGATGATTTCCGGGATTAATGCGTACATTTGGGCCGATAGAACAGAAACTGCCGATGGAAGCATTGGTAATTACGCCACCATGTTGTATATAAACATAGTTTTTAAGAGTACAATTATGTAGGATAACTTTATCGTAGATAGTGATAAAATTTCCTAATTTTGTGTCGCTTATGTAGCTTAAGTAGCCTATTTTCAGATGTTTGGTACGATTTGCTCTTAGTAATTTATTAGTTCTGTTTAGCCATCTTAACCAAACTATGAAAGGAATTTTCTTAAAGTATTGCATAGTAGATAAACAAAGTAACGACTTAATGGTTATTTGGCGAATATTTGGAAATTTCATTTTTTTTTTTATAATATTTGACATGCCTAAATTTTAAATCATGAAAAAGGAAGACACTGAATTCGTGTTAACGGAAGAAACCCGTGAAATTGTTGCAGCTTATCTTGCAAGGAAGCAGAAACCAAAAAAATCTTCTAAAAAAGATAGTGAAGAGGTCGAAACTGCGGGGAGTAAAACGACAAAAAAATAACACAATAGTTATTTGGCCTAATTGTTAATGCTTATAATTGAGGTATCTGATTACTCTTAATTTTAAGCATTTTTGCTCTTCTTCCCAGGGGAAGATAATACTTTTGCAACTATGGAAGTAACACACAAGCGCAATATTGCGCGGTATTTAATGTATGTTATATTTTTTTCAGTCATTGCACTGGTATTATCTTCCTTTGTTATATTTCGTTCAGGAGTAAAAACCACAACAGAATTAGCAGCTCTTCTTTTCGCATCTGGGGCATTTATCGCCGGGATCTTTCTTTTTGTTTTATTACGGAAATTAAGCAGGCGGTTTAATGTGCTGGAAAATCTGGAGCAGGAATATATAAGTAACGTAGCAATTGAGAACCAGCCTGCTTCTCTATCCTTACTTCCAGGGTTTATATACCGATGTAAAAACGATAATTTCTGGACAATGATTCATTTAAGTGAATCATTCAAGAAGATTACAGGTTATGATGCAGAAGATATTATAGACAATAAAGTCATTTCGTATTCTGAGCTAATTCAGCCTGAGTACAGGCAGCTGGTTCAGGATGAATTATACAGGAGCATTTCAATTAATGAACTGTACGAATTAATATACAAGATTACTACCTCATCAGGAGAGGAAAGGTGGGTATGGGAACGTGGGAAAGCCAGAAAAGATGCAGATGGGAATGTTCTTTGGCTGGATGGTTATATTGAAGATATCACTAAATTAAAACGGTATGAACTGGAACTCGTTCTGGAGAATAAAAAACTCATGGAACTGGAAAACTCTCTTGAGCTCAGCGAACGTGGGTACCAGGATTTAATTAACAGTATGAAGGAAACTGTTATTATCTGTGATTATAATGGATTAATCTTGGATATTAACAATACTGCTGTTAAAGAACTGGGATATAGCCGTAACGAACTAGTTAATTCATACTTCACCAGGATAAATCCTGTGCTTACGATTGAACAGATCAAAGCTAAATTATTAAAAGCCAAAATTGGTCATGCCGAATTGTTTGAGACTATGAGGAGGACCAAGGACGGTAGAGAATTTCCCGTTGAAGCCAGTTTGAGCGAAATAAAATATCATGGAATTGAAGCAGTACTTAGTATTAGCAGAGACATATCGGTAAGAAAACAGGAAGAGAAGAAAAGAAAGAACGCAGAAGCGCTTCAGAATATTCTATACAGTAAGTTATTATCAGCAAAAGAAAAAGCAGAAGAAAGCGATCGGCTGAAATCGGCATTTCTTGCAAACATGAGTCATGAGATCAGAACCCCAATGAATGGTATTCTTGGTTTTCTTGAACTTTTGAATACACCTGGTTTGAGTGAAGAAAACAGGAATGAATACGGTGCGATGTTAAACGCAAGTAGTAAGAGATTGCTTGATACAATTAACGATATACTGGAGTTATCTACCATTCAGTCAGGAGATATGCAGATTCAGAGGCAACTTGTTGACCTTAATGCCACAATGCATTCTTACTATGAATTGTATGTCTATAAAGCAGATGAAAAGAAACTAAAGTTAAAGATCGGCACAATACCAGATAAAGCCGATTCGGTCGGTTATTTGGATACCTATAAAATCGATAAGATTCTGGGTGTTCTCTTCAGAAATGCTATTAAATTTACTGATTACGGCGAAATAGAATTTGGTGCTACAAGAAAGGGCGATGAGCTTACTTTTTATGTTAGAGATACCGGTCCGGGAATTCCAAAAGAAAGGCAGAAATCAATCTTTGACCGGTTTATACAGGTTGATATCGGGTTTAACAGGGAACATGAAGGTGCCGGGCTTGGTTTGTCAATAGCCAAGACCTACGTTGAAGCACTTAAAGGTAATATATGGGTTGAGTCAGAACCCGGTAATGGAGCGGTATTTTATTTTACAGTCCCATTCACAAGCGAAAAGGAAACGGAGCAAGAAGTTAATGGTCTGGTTGAATCAGTAACAGATGCTGAAATTGCGAATTCTACTACTGCTTCGCAGGTTACTAAACCGGAAAAACAACGGACTATAAAGATTCTGATTGCGGAAGACGATGATATAAGTTACCGCTTTTTACAAAGGGCTATAAAAGGAAAAGAATTTAAACTGCTTAGGGTAATAAACGGAGAAGATGCAGTTCGGATAATACGTGATTATACAGGCATTGATATTGTATTAATGGATATTAAAATGCCATTGATGGACGGTCTGGAAGCCACCAGGTTAATAAGGGAATTTAACTCAAGTATCCCAATTATTGCACAAACAGCGCATACATTATCGGGCGACAGGGAAGAGTCTTTAAACGCAGGGTGCAACGATTACATCAGTAAACCTATAAATCGTAGTGAATTAATAAGTAAGATTCTTCACTTCACTCATTATGATGCTTCCCCTGTTAGTTAAAAGAGAAGTCCGGTTGAACTGACAGGAGGGAAGTACAGTCAACCGGACTTACTCAAATTGGTTGTTGCTTATGCGTAGAGGCTGTATTTGTATTCCAGCACTCTTTGTCCGCGTTGTAACGAGCGGAAGGTTGATGTTGAAGGGGAAGCTGGAGTTACTTTGCTGTTAGCAGGTGTAACTTTCTCTTTTTTATTTTGGATCTCATTTTCTTTTACGCTCTTTTCTTTATCCGCTGCAGATTGAGATGAATCGAAGCCTGAAGCAGAGACAATGGTTGATACATAAATTAATGAGACAGCCAATAAATTTCTTAGTATTTTCATTTTCAGGAGTTCTGGTCAGTAAATATTATATATTTTTTCAGTGCCTGTTAGTTCTGTAATGAGCAACTTTCGTAACGGTATAGTTAAATATAGTGCCAAAAATTGAAAGGGCTCTTTTTTATATTACATTGCATTAAATACATCAACAAATACGGGGGCTTCAGTAAGTCTGGTGTCTGACTGGGAAAGAATAAAAGGATGGATTGGGAAGGATGGATTTGTATTAATGCCTCAAAAATGGGGAAAAGTTCATCATCTCTCTACTTCAGGAAGGCAAAGATTGCCCAATTAGCACTGGGCCTTCGTGGCACATTTGGTGATTTAAGCATTAGGAATACATTTATGTGATTGAGTATTATGTATCTTTGCGGTCCAAAATTTACCACATGAAACAACTGATCTATCAGTGCTTGTTTATACTCCTGGCCACTATTCCATTTCAAAATATATCAGGCCAGAATGCTAATGAAACATTTGAGGTGTCGGAGGTATACAAGCAGGTATATCTTGAATTTGGAAGCCTTGATGAAAATGGTGATCCCATCGATTATGTTTTCGAGAAAAGTCAAATGGAGGTAGGGGAGTTTAATGTTGTTATCCGGCAAGGACCGGGAAACCTATATGAAATTACCGGAACCAGCTTTTACATCACCTTCACCAGACCTTTTGTAAAAGCGGAATTTGGAAAAGAATGCAAACTTATAGTTCGGGAAGGATACAAGAACATAAAAGTAATTCTGCTGCCTTAACAAATTAGTAAACAGTTTGTTGGAATAATAGCAGAGTCGTACTATGTTACGCGTTCGCTTTTTTCACGATTCTGCCAGCAGTGTTCAACAAATACAACTAATATGGCTAGATTTACTAATAATTCAACCTGGCTTGTTCTTGTTCTTGGCATTTTTTTAATTTCCAATAGTCTTCATTGTATCGGCCAGTCGCGGATGCTAAACAAAGAATTAAGTATTGGAGTGCATTCGGGTGCAGTTTCTTTTTTTGGAGATCTTGGTGTGAATGACTTTAATCCGGCCAATAAACTTTCTGATGAAAGTGACTTTGGTTATGGATTGATGATAGGTAAGAAAATCAGCAGGCTGTTAACAGTAAATGCTGAATTTCTGAATGGTTCAATGAAAGGGTTTAACCCTGAACTGGGTTATTCGTTTACCAATGATTTCTGGCACCTGACTGCAGGTCTTGAATTAAGCATAAAGCAACTGGTTTCACCGCGAAAAGTTACAAATTTTGATTACTATATCCGGGTAGGCGGTGGATATATGGAGGCTGATGCAAATAAGACCCAACTTCCAGGTTTTACAGATAATGTTTTTTTAACAGTCTCTGCTGAGACCCCTGTGATTTTAACAGGCATTGGTGCAAGTTATTACCTTTCTAATTTCTGGAAGTTATCGGCAAGGTTAGACGCCCACATGACACAAACAGACCTGATCGATGCCCATGATGGGACATCAACCAATATTAACGACTACTATACTTACCTTTCCGTGGGAATTTCGTACCTGATAGGTGGTAAAGACCGAAGCTCAAAAAATTCCATACCATGCAGCGACTGGTGATTCTGCAGAGTTGACTCAAGTTATGGGTATGTAGGGACCGTCTTTTGCCTCGAATATAACCGTTCCCTTTTCAAGTATTTCTACTGTGTGCCACTGCTTTGCCGGAATATCGATACCATATGTGCCTTCCTTTTGATCAAGAACAACTGACCTTTGAAAGACGTTTTCATTTTCATAAAAGTCAATACGCAGGCTGCCTCTTATAAGGATATATGTTTCGGGTGTATGATCGTGTTTGTGCAAAGGTATCTTTGTACCGGGTTCAAGGCTGTTGAGTAATCTCTGAGAAAGGGATTCGGGGTTCATATGAAAATTAAAGTTCATACGCAGGCGTTCTGAAGAAGATGCTTTTGCACTAAGATCATCCAGTAGATTTGTGTCAATTATAACGGCTTCTCTATCCATCCTAACAAAAATTATTAAATGCAAAGATGCATAATGTTTCTGAATCATTATCCGGCAATAATTCAATATCTGCCTTTGAGAAACAGAAAATTAATATCACTAATATTTAACAGAAATAAGGACAATGGGAGGGAAAATGTATTAATTTAGTGGTTTAATAAGGCAAAGTTAACCTTCAAAGAATAAGCCATGACTAGGAAAGGTTTATTTATACTTGTAATTCTTCAAATAATTGCTTTCGGTTGTTATGCACAGGGGGAGGCATGGAACTGGTATTTTGGGGAGCAGGCTGCTTTAAATTTTTCATCGGGGCAACCGGTTTCATTAAGTGGCAGCAATCTCACCATGCGTGATGGGACAAGCACGTCTATCAGTGATAAAGCAGGAACCCTTCAGTTTTACACCAACAGCGAATACGTACTGAACCGTAATCATGATGTAATGACAAATGGAAATGGCTTATATGGTAACGCAGGAGCCAGTCAGCCATCCATTGCATTTGAGGCCCCCGGATTACCGGGCTATTATTATTTATTTACTGTAGGAGATATAAATCACCCGGGTTGCTATTATTCGCTGATCAACATGGGAATTGGCAACGGGATGGTAATACAATCGAACTTTATGCTGGAAGGGTCTGACTTATCTCATGACGTACTTATGGCAACAAAACATGCCAATAAGAAAGCATACTGGGTAGTAATACGGTCACTTGACAGGCCTTTTAACAAGCTTTTGGCTTATCTGGTTGATTCTACAGGAGTAAATGCGCCAAAGGTGTCTACTTGTCTTGGTTCACATGGTCCGGAACAAACGGATTCAAAGGCAAAATTTTCACCTGACGGGAATTATTACGTTTATTCAAGAGACACTACCGATCGTGAATCACCGCATATTTATGAATTATACAGATTTAATGAAGCATCAGGATTATTTACTCCTTTATTTTCGTTTGCGAAAGATTGGGAAATTCCTGAGCCGAAACCTCCGGTTATACTTGAGTACTGCGTTAAAGGAATAGAGTTTTCGGCCAATTCGCAATATCTGTATACCTCAGTTCAAGGCCGGGATGGTAATACACCCAAGCAGGCAATTATTAGATATAATCTGCTTGATGCAACTGATTCTGAAACATTTGAAGATAGGGCAGACATTTTGGAAATGCAGGGCTCTGCATTAGACAAGCTTTGCTCTATGCAGCTGGGACCTGATGGTAAAATTTATATCGCCAATTATGATAAAGACGGCAAATTGTTTCTATCGGAGATCAGTTCCCCTGCAGCTTCAGGTAACCCGGGTTTTGTTGAAAACTCTACACCCTGTTTCCCAATAAAAGCTCAAAAGGGTTGCCATTGTTTGTTCCATCGTACCTGGCCCATTTTGACTGGAAAGGTAGTTGTGTAGGCGATTCCACCTTCTTTCAACACAGATTCCTTCCTAAGCCGTCATCCATATTATGGGATTTTGGCGACCCAGACAGTGGTCCGGAAAATACAAGCAACAAGTACAATCCGGCTCACCTGTTCTCGAAGAAAGGAGAGTTTCTGGTTACAGCTACAGCGTATTATGGGGGAGAAGCTACTGCTGCCGAAGTATTCAAGCGTAAAGTTTTTATTTCTGATACCATCTCTCTTACACTGCCGACAAACTATTCGGTTTGTCCTGGTACTACAGAAGTTACAATTAGTGTAGGGGGAGGAATTATTCCATTTCCAATAATCTGGAGCAATGATTCTGTAACTTCCAGTATCAAGGTAACACCACCGGGAACCTGGTGGGTAAAAGGTGAAAATAATTATGGGTGCACAGATCGTGATACTATAGAAATTACTATGTATTCAGCTCCGGCAGTGAATGAATCGGCATTGCAAATTATTCCTGCCACCTGTGGCACACATGGTTCTATCACCGGATTAAGTGTTAATGGTGCCACTCCGATCACCTACACCTGGAAAGACGCCACAGGTAATATTATAACTTCGGGCAACAATTCTGAACTACTGGACCAAAATAATGGAACTTACGCACTCTGGATTTCTGATGGCAACGGCTGTACTTTCTATATAAAGGATTACACTATTGACAACGACGGTGATTACTTTATTGATAATGTATCGAAGGTTAATTCAAAATGTGGTGCCAAAGATGGCGAAATT
Organism: uncultured Lentimicrobium sp.; assembly: GCA_964643225.1. Classification (GTDB taxonomy): domain Bacteria; phylum Bacteroidota; class Bacteroidia; order Bacteroidales; family Lentimicrobiaceae; genus Lentimicrobium. The sequence goes on from CAZXQT010000004.1 coordinate 154,667, forward strand.
CATATAACTGCTGTGGCTTCCACTTTTGCAATGGAGTATCAGATAGAAGTTTCCGGCAGCTGGTATAGTACCGGTGACTTTTTCAATCTCGAACCTAACGTGTATTACCCTAAAGTACGCATTAAGGAAAACCCGGGCTGTATTTCGGATTATGAAGCAGTAACAGGAGTAACAACAGTTATTGACGATGAAGGAGCACCCACAATTCTTGATATCAGTAGTGAACCTGCCCTTGATTCCAATCCCGATGGCGAAGTGACAATAGTTGCCCAGGGTATGGATCCACTGACCTATTACTTAAATTTACCTGACGGAAGGCCTCCTCAAGGTTCAGGCTTATTTGACAATGTGCCTGCAGGAACCTGGAACGGGTATGTGGAAGATGTAAACGGCTGTAAGAAAGCAATCAGTGCAACCGTAGATATGATAGTTACAGTGGTTGTTACAGCTGAAGCGGGCGCAGATGAGGCTTGTGTTGGTTATGATGTAACTGTCCCGGTTCAGTTAAGCGGATTAGAGGGTGTTGAAATGTTCAGCGTTGTTCTCACATACGACAACAGCATGCTCACATACCTTAACAAGTCGCAGGTAGATCCGTTGCTTGCAAGTAATTTTTCCTTTAGTGCCGGTACTGCAGGTGAGATCACTATGGCATGGAATGGTCCACCTATTACTTTTAATGGTTTGATTGATGTGCTGGAGCTTACTTTTAAAACAACTCAGCCCGGTTTGTGTGATTTAAACTGGAAAGTCTCAGCTTCTAATTTTACAGGAAACATATTAATGAATATAGTGCCGGAATATTATCCGGGGCAGGTAGTGATCAACAATCAGCCTGCACTTTCATTCCCTCAACCTTTGTATGGTGCATGTGAAGGCAGTCAGATCAATATTAGTCCTGTACTTTCACCTCCTGGCAGTTATACTATGATATGGACATTGCCAAATGGCAGTACTCAGGGGGGTAATAACCTGATCATTCCGGCGGTAAACACTAACAGCATTGGTAATTACGATTTAAAAGTAATTGATCAAAGCGGGTGTGCCGACTCATCCTTCACATCAGTCATGGTTTATACTTTGCCGGATGCGGGATTACCTGAGGGTCCCCAATATTTTGAAGATGAAATTCAATTGGTAGCCAATCCGGGTTATGCCTCTTATTTATGGAATACCGGTGAAACCACATCCTCTGTAATTGTAAATACTCCAGGGATTTATACCGTTGACATAACTACCAATATGGGGTGTTATGGTAGCTTTTCGACAGAAGTTTTACCATTAATAGAAATGCCTTTCTATTTTTATATGCCCAATGCCTTTAGCCCTGATGGATATTTTAATAAAACCTTTGGTCCTGCAACTGTGCCACAATTACTCCTCGAATTCAGGCTTCAGATATTTGCCGGTAATGGTCAGATGGTCTTTGAAAGCAAAGAAATTGATAATTCCTCCTGGGATGGGAAAATCAAAGGGCAAGAGGCTGAAACCGGCTTATATTTCTGGAAGACTTTTTACAGGAACAAACTACTTGAAACTAAATTTGACTCAGGTGTGGTTGTGCTGATCAGATAGACTACAGTACTTTAAATACCTTTTCTTTCATAAGGTAAGAAGAGCCTTCTGCCAGTATATGCACCCGGAGGTTTTCTATGAAAAGGGGAGTGCCAACTGCTGCTGCAGGATAGTTGGATTGATTGACATCATGCATGTCGACAATAGTTACAGTGCCAGAACCAATTGCCTGCATTTCATTGTTATTATAAACAACAACAGCTGTATCTTCGCAAATACCCACACCTATCATATCCTTTTTTTGCATTAGTGCCAGTATAAGGCGGGCAAATCTGCCTCTGTTCATAAAATGTGTATCAATAATTATATTTTTAATTAATCCCAATCCGGGTCCGGTTTCTATGTTTCCTTTTATGACCGATGCATCACTTTTGCCGCTGATTATCATGCAATCAGACATGATCATACCACCGGCGCTGGTACCAGCCAGGACAATCGCTTCATTATGATACCTTTCTTTTATTATTTTAAAGAGCTCCGTTTCTGCAATTATTTTTTTTAGAGTAAACTGGCTGCCTCCAGTGAGAAAAACAACGTCAGCTGACCGAATTATCTTAAGGTGCTTTTCCTGATCAACATCGCTTTTTTGTGAGGCTTTTAGAACATCTACTTCATAACCTAATTTTTTAAATGCTGTTTTATATTTAATTTCGACCTTATCCTGTTCTTTGCTTGCAAAAGGTAATATCACAATCTTAGGATTATTTGATTGTGTTTCCTGAATGAGCTTATTTAAAATGTTTTCTGAATACAGACTCCCATTTTCTGAATCGCTGCTATCAGGTTTCCTGGCTTCACCTCCTCCTATGATTATCAGCTTACTGGTTGTTTTCACAATATTTTAACTAGTAAATAAATGCGTCCATTCAGGTTAGCATGTCTTGTTGATCTATGTCGCCAATAACTTTCCTTTTAATCAAATGATTTATATTTATCTCCGGAGACTTGATGATATTGTGATTCATCAGGTTTTTGTTTACAATGTCTTCTTTAAGTTTAATTATATATTGCAGTGATCGTTTAACTTTATCGGAGAGAAGCACAATAAGTGAGTTGGGTATGGCTGTTGTTAACGCATACCGAATAGCTTGATGCTCTTCTGGTATAACTTTTATTGGAATATTTTTACCTGACTCAGCTACCCCATTTGTTAATAGATCAATAATTTCTGATTCAGCCCTGCCTCTGGTGTCATCATCAAGCCTGATAATTATTTTATCGAATATTTCTGCAGAGGCTTTGCCTATGTTGTAGATATCAACATCGCGTCTATCACCCGGAGCTGAAATAATTCCTATGCGATAGTCTGCCTTATATTTTTTAATAAAGATACCGAGCGCTGAAACAGCGTGGAAATTGTGTGCATAATCAAGTAAAAACGCATGATTATGGAGTTTAAACAAATTCATTCTGCCAGGATTAGACTTATAGTCGGATGAGTATGTTTTGAGACTATTGAGTATGATGTGTTCAGGGATTTTCTGATCGAATGCAGCCATCATGGCAAAGAGGCAGTTTTCGGTATTGAACAAGGCGGTTCCATTATAGGTTACTGGAATTTCGTGGATATGAATGCTTGTGAGTATTTTTTCACCCTGAACCATAAATAGTTTGTCGTTATCCGCATAAGCTGCGAGGCCTCCATTGTTAATATGCTCTTTCATTGTTTCGCTCAGGCCATTAATACTTACCAGTCCTATTCTGCAGCGGAGGTTTTTTGTCATTGACATGGTTGGGGTGTTACACGCATTAAGAATTGCCAACCCATTTCTCTTAACAGATTCTGGAATAACTGACTTTACTTTGGTCATTTCTTCAAGAGAATGAATTCCTTTCAGACCGATGTGATCTTCTACCACATTTGTTACAATACCGACATCGCATTGGTCGAAAGCAAGCCCTGATCGCAGTACACCACCCCGGGCACATTCCAGAACTGCAAATTCAACGCTTTTATCGGTAAGTATTTTTCTTGCGCTTATTGGGCCTGTACAATCGCCTTCTTCTACTAAATGGGCATCAAAATAAATACCATTAGTGGTGCAGTGACCAGTATAAAACCCCGCCATTCTTGCCATGTAGGCAATGATGCTGGTAGTTGTTGTTTTGCCATTGGTACCGGTAATTGCAATAACAGGTATCCTCCCTTTCATATGTCCAGGGAAAAGCATCCTGACAACTGCTTCGCCAACCGGTCTGGGTAGTCCGCTGGAAGGGTATGCATGCATTCTGAATCCCGGAGCTGCGTTAACTTCAAGCACAGCGCTTCTCCCATTATAAGGCGAATAACCAATATTTTCAGATATATAATCAATTCCGCAGATATCAACTCCGATGATACGGGCAACTCTTTCAGCCATATGTCGGACTTCCGGATGAACAACATCAGTAACATCAACAGCTGTTCCACCTGTACTGAGATTGGCCGTAGGTCGCAGATATACCGTTTCTTCTTTACGCAGCACAGAATGATATGTTAGGCCCTGCTGCTTTAGCCAGTCTTCTGTAGTGCTGTCAGGTTTTATCTTTGTGAGTAAATTTTCGTGATAATTGCCACGGTCAGGATGTTTGTTAACGACCTGAATAAGTTCTTTGATAGTAGATTTGCCATCACCGGTTATTGATGCGGGGGTTCTTTCAGATGCTGCAATTAATTTGTAGTTGATAACAAGCAAACGATAGTCTTTGCCTTGAATGAACTGTTCAATGATTATTGACCTGCTAAACTGACTTGCCTTTTTATAAGCTGTTCTTGCTTCATTGAGGTCAAATATATTTACTGTCACACCCTTGCCCTGATTACTGTCGTTTGGTTTTATCACTGCAGGGTAGCCAACTTTCTTCAGTGCTTTAGGCAATTCAGCAGCTGAATTGATAATAACAGCGTAAGGCACCGGGATGCATGCCTGTTTTAGAATGTTCAGTGTCCTGGCTTTATCAGAAGCTGTTTCGACTGCCATAAAGGATGATTGCTCCGTTAGCGTTGCCTCTATACGCTTTTGCGCTTTACCATATCCAAGCTGTACCAGAGAGTTTTTATCTAACCTGATGTATGGAATATCGCGGGCAAGAGCAGCATTAATGATACTTCTGGTGCTGGGTCCGGGTCTTTCATCATGATATAGTTTCTTAATATATTCTACTTCTGCTTCAACATCAGGAATGATGCAATTTGATATCTCCAAAGCAATATCTACAGCAGCTTTACCGGCATGTATGCCCGCATTCTCTTCAAGAAATTCATAAGCGACTCTGTAGACACCATGCTCTCCATAACCTCTTGTTTTCCCATAAGCCACAGGTATTCCGGCCATGATCTGTAATTCAATTGCTATATGTTCTATAACGTGCCCCATCCAGGTGCCACACTTAATCCGGTCAAGAAAACCACCTTTATAACCAGGAGAGCAGGTGTGCTCATAAAGACCAGGAAATGCCCGGTAAATTCGTTCATAAAAACCTGGTATTTTGTCTGTTGGCTGGTCTTCAAACTCCCCAATGTCAAGAACCATTAAAATCATTTTATGGTTTACCGACCAATAATTAGGCCCTGTAAGAATTCTTGTATTCTGGATTTTCATGAAAGGCTACAATATTGAATGATAGTAGTTTATAGTAGTGATGTTGCCTGATACCCGGGTCATCCGGTAGATAATAAGCAAACACCATCGTAAACTGAAAGTTTTATAGCCTAATTAAATTATGGAGCGGAAATGAAAGAATTTAAAACGAAATAAAATAAACAGAGCCATTTTCATTATATTTGTATTTCGTAATATTTTAAAGAGCACTTATGTCCCTTAATAATTGTCCATATACAGATTTCCGCATCCTCGCTAAAGGACTAGCTCTGGGAATTTTACTTCTGATTGTGTTTTCGTGTCAGGAAATCGACAAAGGTTCAATTAAATCAGCCGGTGCGACAGATGTTGACACTGTTTCATTGTTGATAAAACAAGCAGATTCACTTTCTGCTGTAGATTTTAGTAAAGCTGAAATATTGCTTAAAAGAATTATCAGGGATAGTAATAATGTTGCCGACACAAATAAAATAAAAGCAATAAGGAATTATGGGAGCCTGCTTTTTAATTATGGAAAAGGTTTAGAATCACTGGATTATTTTAAAAAATGCAACCGAATTGCCCAAAGTATCAACGATAGTCTCTGGATGATTCGTACGTATAATGATTTGGGTTTGGCTAACAACTATATAGGAAATTATGATACTGCAGTCTACTTTTACACTAAAGCATTAAGGATCAGTTTAATTACCGGCAGGCATAACGATTATTATAAAATACTCATAAATCAAAGTAACTCTTATCTCTCAAAAGGAGAATCGGGGAAAGCATTTAAGCTATTGGTTGAAGCTTCCAAGTTAGCATACAAGATAAAAGATAGCGTTAGTTTAAGGCTGGTATACAATAATATGGCTCAGATCATGGCTGCCCGTAAAGATAGCAGATCGGCAATTGAATATACAAGGAAAGCACTCCGGTTTGACTCGGCAACTCAAATGAGTTATCATAGCGTACTTATGCTGAATATGGGAATTTATTACAGTGAACTTCAAATGCCCGATTCAGCATTATATTTTTACAATCAGGCAAATCCGTATATCTTAAAAACGAAAGATTCGCTAAGCATTGTTAAGCTAATACATAATACAGCCATTGTAAAGCTAAATACAGGTAAAATTAGTGAAGCCGAAGAGGATTTCAGGTTTGTATTAGATTACTCAAAGCGCAACAGCATTAATATGGGAATTGCAATGGCAGCTTCTAATCTTGCTGAAGTTAAAATTAAGGCTGGAAAATATAAGGAAGCAATTTCTTTGCTCTCGGAAAATGAGCCATTGATCAGGAAATATGCCTATCCATCATTGTATCCTTTTTATCTGAACACTATCGCTGACGCATATGAGCACGACGGAAATCTTAAGGAATCCATAGGTTTCTACAAAGAATATATTGCAGTGCAGGATAGCTTAAAATTGATTGCCAAAGATGACCTTCTAAATGAAGAACGAATTCAGTTAGAATCATTAGTGAAGGAGAAAGAGGTACAGTTGGCATTGCACAAGCTTTATAGCGCGCAAAATGCGAAAAGAATACAATCCTATACCATTGGGGGCTTATTGGTGGTGATGCTGGTTCTGTTGATTCTGGTATACATACTGCGTAAACAATTGATGTCAAAGCAATATGCTTATAAAGCTCTGCAGGGATTGTACGGACAGGGGGCAGTAGTCGAAAACACAGCAGAAGAATATGAAATGCCAAATTTTGCAAAACCTTTTCAGTTTGAAAAAGCTAGCGGTATGCAGTCCGCAGATCAAAAGCTGCCCGACAGCAGTAAGGTGATAACAGATTTTTCAGGGACCATTCTCATAGAGATGACTGACATTCAAAATTCCAACGCGGAAGATATTCGGTTAAAGGAGTTAAAAAAAATACTAAACACCGATAAACTGTTTCTTAATCCTGAACTAGAGATTTCAAGTATTGTAAAGATGTTAAAAATCTCTGAAAATGAACTGATAAAAGCTATAAAGGATGTTCATGATTTAAGTTTTGAGCAATATATTAATACTTTTAGGTTGGGTTATGCCATTGATTTATTAAACGATTCTGCAAATAATTCTGTTACCATCGAAACGATAGGTGCAAAGTCAGGGTTTATTTCAAAAAGCATTTTTGTAAGTCTGTTTCAGCAATATACCGGTTTGCCACCGGTTCTCTATCGCCTTGCGGTGCAGGGTAAAGCCAAATAAGTAAGTATTTCTGCCAACAAACCTCTTCGCAAGGTGTTTTAAGAAAACAGAAATTTTATTATGGCAATGGAAACGTCCGGAAAACGTGTGACGTTTAATGGAATCAGGAAACTTTTTCAGCTTTATAGATTTATTCGGCCATATCGGTTGCAGTATATCTCAGGTTTGCTTTTTTTATTGGGTTCAAGCAGTGCTAGTCTGGTCTTTCCAAAGCTGCTAGGTGAACTCGTTACTCAAGGAAGCAGCAGTGACCCTGCAAATAATCTGGGTAATATAACTTTGCTGTTAGTGGTGGTTGTTGTATTACAATCTGCCTTTTCTTATTTCAGGGTAGTATTGTTTGTTCAGGTCGCAGAAAAAACTCTTTCTGATTTACGTCAGGCCGTATACAATCATCTACTTCAATTGCCAATGAAATTTTTTCAGCAAAGAAGGGTTGGAGAATTAAACAGCCGACTGTCATCAGATATAACCCTATTGCAGGACGCACTGACTACCACACTTGCTGAGTTTATCAGACAAATTATAGTGATTGTTGGAGGAATTAGCCTGATGATGACTATATCTTTTAAACTAACTTCTTTTATGCTCCTGATTGTTCCGGTGATTATGGTTCTTATTACAGTATTCGGTCGTTACATAAGGAGTTTGAGTAAAAAAGCACAAAAACAGATTGCTGAATCTAATACAGTTGTTGAAGAAACACTTCAGGGTATCCATAGTGTGAAAGCGTTCACTAATGAATTCTTTGAAATGCAACGATATGGTAAGACTACGAGATCTATAGCAAGAACAGGAATAAAAAATGGCAAATATAGGGGAGCGTTTAGTTCGTTTGTTACACTTGGAGTATTCGGAACTTTAATTGCTGTAATCTGGAGAGGATCTGTACTGATATCGGAAAACAATCTGGCAACCGGCGATTTATTTTCGTTTGTTATTTATACGGTATTTATTGGTGGTACAATAGGAGGTATGGCTGATGTGTTTGCCAGAGTGCAGAAGTTCATCGGTGCCACAGAAGATTTACTGGAGCTGTTTGATGAAACACCTGAACCTATTACTAAAGTCAATGCTGCTGATGTGAATATAAAAGGAAGCATTATGCTGGAGAATGTGACATTTAATTATCCTAACCGGCCCGATGTAGTAGTCCTTAAAAATATTAATGTAACAATAGCTCAAAATCAGGTTGTTGCTCTTGTTGGTCCAAGTGGTGCCGGGAAATCTACCTTAACATCTCTCTTGTTGAAACTTTATGATCCAATCTCCGGGCGAATTTTTATTGATGGTATCGACAGCAGAAAATTTGCTCTTTCTGAACTGAGATCGCAAATAGCCATTGTTCCTCAGGATATCTTTTTATTTGGTGGAACGATTCGTGAAAACATTGCATATGGTTGCGTTGATGCTACTGAAAGTATGATTGAAGAAGCTGCAAAAAAGGCAAATGCATGGGAGTTTATTCAGAATTTTCCTGAAAAAATGAATACTATAGTGGGAGAGCGCGGAACGCAACTTTCAGGTGGTCAAAGACAAAGGATAGCTATTGCGAGGGCAATTTTAAAAGATCCTAAAATTTTAATTCTGGATGAGGCCACTTCTTCACTGGATTCGGAAAATGAACGAATGGTGCAGCAGGCTTTGGAGCGATTAATGACAGGTCGCACTTCAATAGTCATTGCACATCGGTTATCAACTGTGTATAATGCAGATCTGATTTTAGTTTTTAATGAAGGGGAAATAGTTGAGCAGGGAACCCATACAGAACTTATTCAAAGGAAAGACGGACTTTATCATTCTCTTTACAGAATGCAGTTTACAGATTGATCAACTGTACAAATCTTCGGGAATCTGCTCTGTCCTGAGATGGAGGACTGATCTTATTCCTTTAAGTATGGCCAGCCGGTGCCATGACTTTCCTTTATATTTTAAAATGCGCTCTGCAGATGTAAGAAGATTTTTCCTGCAGGCTCAGTTTTGTTTCAAGAATCTCCCTATGAAAATTATGAATAAAGGCACCCGCATTACTGTTATATTCTGAACCCAATTCGTCAATTTGACATATCAGATCAGAAATATCTATTTCTGCATACACCTGTGCAAGCTCCTTAAGAATATAGACACTTCCCTTTGAAATACTGAAGTTGTCGGATAACATAAGTAACATCGACTTAATTACCAGTATTCTGTAACTTATATCAGTAGTGTTCTCAGGATTGCAATTATGCATTATTGTCATTCTTAACTTTCAACAATGAAAGTATAAATAAATTGGCAATAAACATATAACGATTGATAAATAGAACATTACAGATGAATAAATAAACAAGACGCTTATTCAATCAGTTAATACAGGTTCTATTTTTCTATCTTTTTAAAGGTTGCAGGTTCGTTTGATTTGCCAAAAAAGAGCAAGTCATCATAAAGCTGATAAGAATAATCCTGAATGTAAAGTTTTTTATCGGGCCCTGTTCTTATGGTGGAAAAAACGCTGTCGCTGATCTGAATCTGAAAAGGTAGGTCAGGTTTAAAGTCTGAAGTGTGAATTTCTTCTGTTTGTGAGTAAGCGACAAAACGGAAAAGGGAATCCTCTTTAAAAGTATAACGGGTAAACATATAATTGAACTCACCTCTTGCAAGCATACTTTCAAAAGTACAGTTTGTAAGTTGGTCTCTTTCACCTTCAATTCTCTTCATAAGATGCCCGGGTGAAAAAACAGCGGTTTTGTTATCAGTCGGTTCAATGCGATAAATATAGGAAGATGTTAATGTTTGTAAAGCACCATCTTTTTTAACTTCTAATGGGGTTAATTCAAAAATATTAAAGCCAAGAGAGCGGTATGTGCCTGAATCGGAGAGCACACTTTTATCGTTCCCCTCCGATTTTATTATGGAGATCTGGTAAGTGCCTCCCTCATTTAATAGGAAATTGGTAGTATCGTTTTCGTTGACAAACTGCCAGGTGCCACTAGTAATCAGTTCATTCCCTGATTCTTTATTAATTTTATTCTGGCAACTCACTGCCAGAATAGTTGATAAGATCATAAAAGGTAAAAATGCTTTCATTTCTGCTGATTTTTCTGCAAAAATACGAAGCTCCGATATTTTTTTAACAATGTTTTTCAGTGTGCAATGGAGCCTCCGGTAAAAGCAGTTACCAATACCAGACATCCGGTAATAAGATAACAAAGAAACAATACTATAGCTGATAAACGGTTTTGGATACCTGTCATTTTTAAGTAAGTGCTTATCAAAGAGCTTACCAAAGCACTTACAACTGTAGTTATTGCCCATTTTTCATGAGCATCCTGCAACAAGCCGATCTTGCCTGTTAATTCTTCTGTGAGAAATAAGCCACTCAGATACGCTGGAATAGCTGTTATTGTTCCAATAATTAGCAGAACCCACGCAGCTTGCTGATAAAAATGAAGATTGTTGTTTTTGCTAAATGAACTGTATAGATAGAAAACTAAAGCTATTAATAAAAATGCAATAGGAAAGTGCACAAACATAGGATGTATTACAATTCCTTGCAAAATGGCCGAAAGGGAAATCATAGTATTTATTTTTTTACAAACTTAACCACAGTCGTTTCATGTTTACTCAAAATCCTTGCAAAGTATATGCCTTTTTTAAGACTGGTAATGTTGATTTTCTTATGGTTGGTAACAGTAATTTGCAATTCCCCGGCCAGGTTATAAATGGCAACTTTCTCAACATTCAGGGGAGTATTAATGGTAATGAAATCATGTGCAGGGTTAGGGCTGATAGCGAAAACACGCTCAGGCAGACTGTAATTGCCAGTGTTAACAATGGTTTGGGAAACAAAGAAAGAGAAGTTACGGGCTCGCGAATTAGAAACAACAACATCTCCAATAATTCCATACTGGTTTGTCATCCAGGAGTATCTTTCATAGGAGCCTTGATTAATACTTTGTAATACCCATGAATTGCCGACCAATTTATAGAGTGAGTCGGTATAGTTCTGATCATTTTTTATACGAAGGACCGGAAAAGCACCGGTAGGGATTATCATGGTGCCCCATGCGTCGACTTCCATTGTTCCATTAACATGAGAAGAAACTTTAGAAGAGTCGGTCAGGGTGCCATTTGAATACAAGCCGGAATATACGTTTTTTTTAAAGCTGTATGCATAATTATCTCCATAGTGATATGGTAAATGCATCCAATCAGGAGTTTTATAAATCGTATGCATTGTATAATCCATTCCTGGCATTATTGTCATGTTAAAGTCAATTCCTCTTAAACCCAGATCAATGCCGGTGTCTTCATAAAAACCGTATGCACCTCCTTCGGAAGAAATATTAAATGCTACTATACTTGCCTCAGGAAATAATTGCCAGTCAGGAGCCTGGTATGGAAGAATATAAACTGATGTATCGTAAGACGTGGCTTCGGCATTGATAAAGTCCCATGTTTGATTGGGACCATTATTTCCGACTTCGAATTCTGTATCATCGTCTAATGCGTTAACAATCTGTTGGCCTACGAAAGGGAAATCAGAACGTTGGACAATAATTTGCGTAAATGAAGGAGAAAGTATAAAAGAAAAAAAAGCTGTAATTATCAGTGATTTATTAAGCATAAGAGGTGTTTAGAGTCACTAAGAAGGCTGCAAATGTAATTTATAATTAAGTTTTGCAGCCTTCTTTAGTGAAACTTCTATAAACAAAAACTAATTCTTTACAAACTTAACAACAGCTGTTTCATTTACACTCAGAATCCTGGCAATGTAAATACCTGCTTTGAGATTGGTAACGTTTATACTTTTTTGGTTGGTCGAGGTAATTTGCAATTGCCCATCCATATTATAAACAGCCACTTTCTCAATTTTACCTGGAGCATTAATAATGATGAAATCGGTTGCAGGGTTCGGACTTACTGTGATTAGATGTTCAGGCAGACTTATATTGTTTGTGTTAACGACTGTTTGAGAAACGAAAAATGAGAATCCGCTTGCTCTTGCGTCAGTTACATAAAGTTCACCAATAAATCCATGTTGATTGCTCATCCAGGAGTAAGATTCATTGGCACCTGGACTGGTAGATTGGAAAACCCAGCTGTTATCAACCCAGGTATATAATGAATCAACAAAGTTCTGGGTTTCCTTCAGACGCAGAACCGGATAAGAACCAATAGGTGTAATCATAGTACCCCATGCATCAACAGTCAGTGTGCCATTAACATGAGATACGCTTTTTGTTGAGTCAGAAAGAGTTCCGCTTATATATGTTCCTGCATATCCAATTTCGGTAATGCTATACGAATGGTTGTCACCATAATGATAAGGCAGGAACATCCATTGCGGTTGTTGATAGAACATATGCATAACATAATCAAATCCAGGCATAACAGACATTTGGATGTCAAATCCTCTGATACCGATATCGTTTCCATTATCTTCATAGAAACCATAGGCACCTCCTTCAGCAGACGTACTGTAAGCGGCCATATTGGCTCCGGGATATAATTGCCAGTTGGGAGCCTGCTGTGGAAGGATATAAACTGACGTGTCGTGGGAAGTTGCAACTGCATTACTAAAATCCCAGGTTTGGTTAGGCCCAGCATTGCCTATTTCGAAAATGGTGGTTTCATCGTAACCATTTACGGTTTGATGACCGATAACTGGCAAGTCAGAGCGCTGAACTACAATTTGTGCTACAGCACCTGCCATAGAGAATGCGAAAAAAAGATTAAAGAATAGTACTTTTCTTTTCATAAGTGTTATTTTTTTGGGGTTTATATACAAAGATACTGATTAAACATATAATTCTCATTATGGATTTTAAAAAGAAAAAAAAATATGCACAATCCGGATCTCGCGATGAGATATATTTCACTGGGAAAGTTCATTGAACTGCTTGATTCAAAAACTTTACACTTAGGAAGGATAGATAGATTAGAAGATAAAACGGAAGGCGAATGGTATGCACATCTGGTAAAGGCTGCCAGTAAGGCTTTCAATGGATGGGATGACGAACTGCCTGAAAAGATCAGGTCTATAAAAAAGAGATCATACATCAGTGCTTGGTTTTCAGCAGATTATTTAAGCATAGCAATGTGGAAATTATATGGTATTACGGATGAAGGCATTGCAATAAGAGTTAGAAAAGATAAGCTCAAAAAAATTAAACAGGTTAATGAGAATTATCTTAAGGAGTTGCAAGCCGATATTTTTTTTGGTGATGTAATTTATGTGGAAGACGATCCATCTGAGATGAAGAGAATAGCACAGGAGCAAGCACAGAACAAAGACTGGATAAAGTTCCGCAACATCCTGTTAAAGCACAAAGCATATAAATTTGAGGAAGAGTACAGAATTCTGGTTATGCTGCCAGAAGGATATGAATCATATCAGCAAGGTATTAAATTACAGGTAGGTGATGATTTGAATAGTTTCATTGACAGTATATTTTTAAATCCGATGATACATTCGGATCACTGGTACATTAGGGTGGTCGAAAAAATTCTTGATTGTTTTGGTATAGAAAGAGATAAACTTAAACTGGGTGAAATAAAAGCTGATATTCCCTAAAAATGAGACAAACTATAACAAAAAAAAGAGACAGCCATAGCCGTCTCTTTCCTAATGGAATAACTAATGTCTGTTCCATTATTGAGGGCTTTTTTGTGTAAGCCCCTAAAGGGAGTCCAACCAACGCTGTCACTCACCTTTTTTTAGAAGTGCAACTAACGCTGATACTTCTAAAATATAAGAGATGAACAGAGTTCAACCTCTTATAAATATCTAAACTACTGAAAATCAATAATGTTTACTTTCTTCTTGTAATTTTATTTCCTTTTGCAATAAAAGTTTCATTACCTGAGGTAACATGTGCTACAATGGTTCTTAATTTCCCCTCGAATACGTTACCTTCTTCGTCAGTCAGTTTACCAAATTCGATCATATGCCCTTCTTCAGCAAATAAGGAAGGTACATCAACAAGAAAAGTATGCCCTTTATCATTATTTAATTCAAGTCTGAACTTATTGATGGTTGATTTTTTCTTGTTGTAAATCATTATGGCTCCTGAACTACGGTTTAACCGAAAGTAATGCACATACACCTGATATCTTGCTTCAGGATCAAAATATGCTTTTATTTTTTTTCCAATCGATATTTTTTTTAGTTTCCTTTTTAACTTTTTTAGCATGGATGCCATAAGCCGATAGGTTTTGATGCTTAAAAATCAAATATAGTTACAAAGTGTTTACAATTGAGGTAGAAGAAGATTTAACACTTAAATTATTTTCTTCTTGTTTTGGAATAGTGATTTCAATTCTGGTTCCGCATGGTACACCTTCTGAATCGTACAAATCGATAATTTCGATACCAAAATCGTTCGTGTTATTGGCCTTATTCAACAGATCAAATCGTTCGAGAGTAATCTGGGTTCCTCTGGATTTGTGTTTTGAGCCCGAGTAATTACTTTGAAGTTTTTGAGCTTCCATCCGGCCAACACCATTATCCTCAATAGCAATAAGGTATTTGTTTTCTTTTGGAAGAATTTTAATTCTTAGGGTAGCCTTTCTATTAGTCAATCTTCGTAGTCCGTGGTTCAATGCATTCTCAATATGTGGTTGAAGGATCATCGGGGGAATTTTAACACTCATTGAATCAATCTCAGGATGTGTTTCCATTTCAAAATCAAGTTTCATATCGAAGCGCATCATTTCGAGGTTAAGGTAGTATCTGATATATTGTATTTCTTCTGAGAGTGAAATTGTCTCCCGGCTGGCATTATCGAGTGTTTTTCTGAGAATTCTGGAGAAATCGAGCAAATAAGCTAAGGCCTCATCAATGCGATTGTTTAAAATCAGTCCTTGTATAGAATTTATGCAATTAAAGACGAAATGGGGGGTCATCTGCGACTGTAATGCACGCATTTCGATAGTGGCAAGACGTTTATTAATTTCACTTCTCTTCAATTCCTGTTTACGAATGTAATTTATTCTGGATGTAAAAGCAAAGGCAACCCCGGCAAAAAATAGAATTATCAGAAATATAATAAATAATGGATGTTTGAACCATGGGTGCAAAATCTCTACGTTAAGGGAGACTGAATTAACCCCAGCACTGTTCATGCGGTTATAGCTTTGAATTTGCAGGCGATATTTGCCAGGAGCCAAAGAATTGAATACAGCACTATTACTGTTAGTATAAGGGCTCCATTCGTCCATTAATCCATTCAGTTTATATCTGAAGAGATTATCTGAAGGATTATACAAATTATTATTTCCAAAGGTAAACAGAAGATTATCGTCGCGGTGATTAAGTCGCAGATTTTTAACACCTGATAAATTAACAGTACGCTCATAATCAATGATTACATTACTGATATTAACAGCAAATCTGCTTTTAACAAACGAAAGGAGTCGGTTGGTATTTATTTTATAAAGTCGGCTTTTTGTACCTATCCAGACATTGCCCATGTTATCGCACAGAGATGTAGTTGCATTTACATCATACATGCCGGTTTCATTATTGTTTAAGAAATAGAAGGCGTGTTTTCGCTTTTGTAATATATCGGTGAGTGGAACAATATTCAATCCCTGGTTAGTAATGATATATAGATTGTTCTGCTTGTCAGTGACCAGAGTTATAATTGTATTTCCTATAAAATCAATATTTGGCACCAGTTTGTATTGAATGGTAAGGAGGTCAGCATTCCGATGGGCAATATAGACCATTCCGTCATTAGCTCCAATTATTAGATTATTTACCTGGTCAAAACACATCGTGGTAATTGCCAATGGTAGCTTACTATTTTGCTTATTCAGATCAATGAGGTTGCCATGAAATGAACGGTACAAGCCTTTGGTTAGTGAATAGTACCATATGGTGTCATTTTTATATATTGCGTTACGAATTTCACTACCTGTATTATAGTCCCAGAAAAAGTAGGGTTTAATTGATAAAAGGTTATCCTGAGAAGTTGATTTTACAATACTCAACCAGGAATCTCCTGAATAAACAGAGTCTTGCGTAAGAGCACTGTAACTGGAGTATTCGAAAGTACTTTTACCAATAACTGCATTATGGTAATTGTCTTTTTTCTGTAGTTTTACAACTTCTGTCTGATATCCACAGGCGTATATGTTTTCCTTATTATCAACTTGAACGGACAAAAATTCGTTTATTTTTTTTCTGAAAGTTTTATCATCAACTATAACATCCGAAGTATTATACAATACTTGGATGTTATCATGGTTATCAACTGCATAAAGTTTATTTTTACTCCCGACTATAATAGTTGTGTCATTTAAATTGGCCAGACTAAAGACAGGCATTTCATCAAACCATTCTATGCCTGACAATTCGATTCTGAACAAACCTTTATTTAAAGTGCCAA
>CAZXQT010000004.1:171491-201966 GCA_964643225.1 uncultured Lentimicrobium sp.
CAAAATATAAGGACCATACTTCAAAATCGTCTATTCCTGTTTTTTCATTATAACGAATTACTTTTTTATTTTTATAGTCGAATTTGTATAATCCCCCGGGCTCGTCTTCTTTAGGAATATCAATCCAGGCTGCAATCCAGATATTGCCTTGATTATCTCTTTCAAGATCGAAAATTTGTCCGATCTTCCTATGTATTTCCCATTTATATTTGTTTATTACATGGAAACCGGCTCTGTACCAACCAATAATAGTATCGTTGTTTGGTAAGATTACCGGATTTGTAGATGAAGGCCGGTTAAATCTGTGAGGAACAGTGATAAAAATTTCCTTTACCGGATCGTATTTAAATAAAAGATTAGTAAAGGGAAAAATGCTTACATAATCCGGGCCATCAGAAAAAGCCATTACTGGATGGGAAATCTGGCGATGATGGTAGAGATACAATGATAAAAACTTTTTTCCATCAAAAACACTGCAACCAACGGTTGTGCCGATAAATAGAAGATTAAATTTTTTTGAGAACCATACAGTTCTGACGTCATTTCCGATAAGGCCATCTTTCGTGGTATAGGAAGTAAAGTTCGTGCCATCGTATTTAATTATACCACCAGTAAATGTGCCAATCCAGATATTCCCTTCATTATCTTCCGTAAGGGAAAATATATTTTGACTAGTTATACCTGCCTGACCAATAAAACCACCGCGGTCAACAGATTTATAAAATCTTATCCGAATAATTTCCCTTTTCAGTTCTTCGTAATATTGAGGATAGTAGTCGCCTTTTTGTAAATTGAATGCAATATTATTCGGTAGCTGACTATTATCCACTATTCTGGAAAGATTATAATTTTTGGCTCCTGATCCGAGATCAGTTACCGTTGTGAATTTCTGTCCATCATACAACATTAAACCGGAAGCAGTGCCAATCCATAGCCTGTCTTTGCTATCTTTAAGTATCGATCTGACTCTGTTTGATGTTAAGCCATCATTAACTGTATAATTCTTGACAGGCAACTTTTGACTATTCACAAGCACAGGAGAAAACACCTGTATGATAAAGGAAGAAAATAATATTAATAAAAATGAAGTCTTTGACAAAATTCTAAATTTATGAAAGAATCAGCTGATAAATTTATAAAAAAAAGTGACTTTGTCTTTTCACTTTATTTAAATGGTAACTTTGGGTTAGCAAACGTTAGGAACAAATTATCAAACGATTGCTGTTATTTTACCTGATGCATGTATCTTTGATGAATAAAGCTTTATTCCCGGCTAAGAAATGGATACAATAAAAAGATATCTGGAAAGTCATTTGCACAATTTTGTACCCAGTTGGCTTATTCTGGTTAAAGACATCCTTCTGGTCTTATTCTCTTTTATTGCAGCATACACCTTGCGGTATAATTTTCAAGTAAGTGATGAGGTACTGGATGGGATGCGGTCTCAATATCTTCTAGTATGTATTTCAACCGTATCTGTTTTCCTTTATCTGGGCTTACATAAAGGGGTTGTTCGGCATACAGGAATAACTGATATCATTCAAATAGTAAAAGCTGTTTTAGCTATATCGGCTATCATGTTGATATATAATATCCTTGTGGACCTTTTTATTAGTTTTGAACTAATGACAATACCCTTATCAGTGATGATAATTTTTTTATTACTGGCAATGATGGTATTGGTTTTTGTGCGTTTTTCCATAAGGCTTTTTTATTACTGGCTTAAGTCGGGCAATGAATATACTTGTGTTATGATTTATGGTGCTGGTACAGCAGGTTTACTAACCAAAAACGTACTGCAGTCAGATCGGGAAGGTGCAATTAAAGTTATTGGATTTATTGATGATCATCAGGGTAAAATTGGTAAAACTATTGAAGGTATTAGAGTATATTCCCGATTGGAGGTCACTGATACATTTATTAAGCTGCAAAAGGTAAAAGAAATAATTCTTGCAATTAATGATATATCCAAGAGTAGGAAACGTGAGATACTGGAACTCATAATAAAACATGCTCACATCAAAGTTAAAGAAATACCCCCTGTTAGCGATTGGATTAACGGAAATCTGTCTC
The DNA here is from genome assembly GCA_964643225.1 of uncultured Lentimicrobium sp. Taxonomy (GTDB): domain Bacteria; phylum Bacteroidota; class Bacteroidia; order Bacteroidales; family Lentimicrobiaceae; genus Lentimicrobium. The sequence continues at coordinate 173,565 of CAZXQT010000004.1, forward strand.
TTAAGCAGATATCTGCAGTAAAAGTTTCGGATTTACTTCAAAGAAATGAAATTGTTTTAAAAAATGGTCACGTACGAAGCCAGGTTCAGAACAAGAGAGTACTTATTACTGGAGCCGCTGGAAGTATTGGGAGTGAACTTGCCCGACAACTGTGTAAATTTAATCCTGAATTGCTGTTAATGGTAGACCAGGGGGAAACACCGTTATTTCATCTGGAAAACGAGATAAGAGAATTAGTTCAAAAACGGAAGCAAAATGAAATCTTGCCTTGTCCTAAGAATATAGAATTCATAGTAGGAAGCATCACAGACACCCTGCGAATGCACTCTCTGTTTGAAAAATACAGACCGGAGATTATATATCATGCAGCCGCATACAAGCATGTGCCAATGATGGAACGAAATCCGCAGGAAGCCGTTCGTGTTAATATTTTTGGGACAAAAGTAATTTCAGATCTGGCATTCGAGTTTGAAGCAGAAAGGTTTGTTATGATTTCTACTGATAAGGCAGTGAATCCGGTTAACGTAATGGGAGCGACAAAAAGAGCTGCTGAAATTTACATACAGAGTCTGAATAATGTTTTAATAGATGATGACCTTAAAAATAACAGGAAAAAAACGGAATACATCACTACTCGTTTCGGCAATGTACTAGGCAGTAATGGGTCTGTAATACCGTTATTTGAAAAGCAAATAGCAAGTGGAGGTCCGGTAACGTTAACACATCCCGAAATATCACGTTATTTTATGACCATACCAGAAGCTTGCCGGTTAGTTCTTGAAGCAGGTGCACTTGGTAAAGGCGGGGAAATACTTTTATTTGACATGGGTGAACCGGTAAAAATTATTGACCTTGCCACAAATATGATCAGGTTAAGTGGGCTTGAACCAGGAAAGGACATTGAAATAGTCTATACTGGTTTAAGACCCGGGGAGAAAATGTTTGAAGAACTGATGTATGAAAAGGAGATGGGTCTCAAAACTCACCACCCCAAAATATTTATTGCTAAAGTAAATCCCTATGATTTTAGTCAGGTTTCAGAGCATTTGGCTGATATAACCGATGCTTTAAATAATAACTCGGAAAATCATTTCAATAGTCAGCTTCTAATATTAAATTCCCTTAAAAGAATGGTGCCTGAGTACTCTTCAACAGGATTACACATGGAAATTGTTGCTTCTATAGCTAATTGAACTATTTTTGTTTAAAAAAAATGCATGAATTTTCCTTTTAGAAGGACCTGGAGACGTTTTACAGGAAATTTCAAAGTTCCCTATGCAATTAAAAGCATATTTTCGAACAGACATTTGATTTTGCTATCTCTATTATCGTTTATTGTAGGTACATCCGCATTTTTTATTACCCGGATCGGTGATGCATTGCTTCTTTCCATATTTGCCCGACTGAACCATATCAGTCAGAATTTTTCTCTGCTACTGATTACATTTCCACGGACAGGTCAGGAGAACTGGACGGAAGGAAAGGTGCTGTTTATTTATACGGTTCCGTATCTGATATATGCATTTATTGGAATATATGGTCCTCACTTTTTTAACTCTTCCATTTCATGGAAATATAGGCTGTTGTTTACATGGGTCTCGTTCCATTTTCTGTTAATGGTAGTTTCAGGAATGATAGCCGGAATATATGAGTTCAGAGGTTTGGGTGTTGCTTTAGACTGGATATTTGTCAACATATGGGTCAGAGCCATAGGTGTTGTAATTTTATCGGGTTTGATGATCTACCACAGCCGACGTTATGCATGGTATTTCCTCCGGTGCATACCACATGCAGTCTTCCGTACAGATTCTGCTACGATGATGTTTTGGCTTCGTTTTCAGGTTATGTTATCGTTCATTATGAGTTTTATTTTAATTATTCCGGCCGGTGGAAGAGATGTGATTCTTAATTACACAGTATCATTGATTTTAGGCATTCTAATGATAAAGTTATCGTACAGATCATTACCTTTAATACTCCAAAACAAATTAAGTCTTGTTAAGGTAAAAAGGTAGATAAATTATAAAATTGAAATCAAATATAAAGTATGGATTCTCAGTCATCAATTACTACTAACAAGGGCCCGATTATTAAATATATCGTTATTTCTGCAATTCTTAGCTTACTTAGTTTCTTAATTGTAAGAATAGGTGATAATTTGCTTTATACGGCCCTGCTCAGAATGAATGGAATATTTCATGATTATAAACTGTTTGATGTAATCTATCTGAACGGAAGAGGAAGTAGCTGGACCGAAGGGATGATTATTTTCATTCACACTTTACCTAGCCTGATATATACTATAGCAGCAGTAATGTTGCCACATTATCTATTCCCCAGAATGAACTGGTTTGCAAGATTGACTGTTAGTTGGGTTTCATTTCATCTTATATTGATGGTAAGTAGCTCTCTTATTAGTGGATTATTTGAATATTATGGTTTAGGTGTGGCCTTAAAATGGCTGTTTGTTAACACAGCTGTTAGGATACTTGGAGTCACGTTGATTTTACTTGCAATATTCTATGCAATACGAAGGTTTGCCTGGTATTTTCTTAGAAGTGCTCCTTCGCATGATTTTGTATCGGAACAAGAGAAAATGCGCTTTTTTCTACAAAGAGTTGTTCTTTTCCCTTTTATTTTAACATTCCCATTTATCTTACCATTAGCCACTGAAACAACCATACTTGATTTTGGTGTTGCATTGCCTCTGGGTCTGATTATGATTTGGATAATTTACGGTACAGTCAGTAAGGTATGGATCCCCGATTATGAATTGTGAATTCTTTACCCGTAATTAAAGAAATGGACTACAATTATTTTAGAATCGAATATAATTAACCATACTTTTGCAAATTATTAAGTTATTGAAGATAAAGTGGATACAATTACTGATAAAATTAGATCAATACTTCTGGAGCAGACAAATCGCTTTCTTCCGAGGTGGCTGGTATTTATAAAAGATATATTTATTTTAATTTTTGCTTTTCTTTCTGCTTACACTTTACGTTATAATTTTCAGATAACCAACGAGCTTCGTTCACAGATGTTCGGGCAAATGGCATTACTCACTGCCATATCGATAATTACCTTTTATTTCACTTGTCTTTACAAGGGTATAATCCGGCATACAGGTGTTAAGGATGCTCTGTTAATTGTGAAAAGTGTTAGTTTTATTGCCGCTTCGTTACTGCTGATTGATTTTGCCGATAATATACTGCAGCTTGATTTATTTGAACATGTACCATATTCGATTCTCATTATATTCTACACAGTAGCTGTAGTGTTGCTCATTTTTACCAGATTCACCGTCAGGTTAATATACTATTGGTTAAAAAGCAATGGTTCCAGTGTTAGTGTGTTAATTTATGGTGCCGGTGCTGCTGGAATTATCACTAAGAATGTATTGATATCAGACAATAACCGACGTATACATGTAGCCGGATTTGTAGATGACCATACCGGTAAAATTGGTAAAACAATTGAAGGGGTTTATGTATATTCACCTGAAATCCTCGAACCTAAATTCCTACAGGAAAGAGAAATAAGTGAAATTATTTTTTCCATTCAAAAGATTGACAAAGACAGGAAGAGAGAGCTAATCGAAAACCTGTTGCAGCAAACCAGGCTGCAGGTTAAGGAAATACCTCCTGTTGAAAACTGGATTAGCGGTCAGTTGTCTGTTAAACAAATTAGCAGAGTAAAAATTGAAGATCTCTTGCAACGTTCAGAAATTCAACTGAATGATGAGAATATGCACCGACATGTAAAAGGTAAAGTTGTAATGGTAACAGGTGCGGCAGGAAGTATTGGTAGTGAAATAGTACGACAGTTGTGCAAACTTGAAATTGCTCAGTTAATAATGGTTGACCAGGCAGAGACTCCATTGTATGACCTTGAACTGGAACTCCGAAAGAAATTTAGCAATCAGGTGCAGGCATTTAACTTTATCATTGGCAATGTTGGTGACTCTATTCTTATGGAGCGCATCTATAAAATCTTTCAGCCTCAGGTTATATACCATGCTGCTGCCTATAAGCACGTTCCAATAATGGAAAATAATCCCTTCGAAGCTGTAAGAGTAAATGTTTTTGGTACGAAAACGATTGCCGACCTGGCATCTAAATATCAGGCTGAACGTTTTGTTATGGTTTCTACAGACAAAGCAGTAAATCCTACGAACGTAATGGGTGCAACCAAACGTGCAGCAGAGATTTATATTCAAAGCCTGAACAACCAGGCTAATAATAAAACACGCTACATTACTACTCGCTTTGGGAATGTGTTAGGGAGCAATGGTTCAGTTATACCCTTGTTTGAAAAACAAATTGCTTCCGGAGGTCCTGTTACAGTTACACACCCTGAAATTACCCGATATTTTATGACTATTCCAGAAGCTTGCCAACTGGTTCTTGAAGCCGGTGCTTTGGGCAAAGGTGGGGAAATACTGATGTTTGATATGGGTAAACCCGTTAGAATTGCTGATCTGGCCTACAATATGATACGATTAAGCGGCCTAGAACCGGGCAGGGACATTCAGATTGTATATTCCGGATTGCGCCCGGGGGAGAAGCTTTATGAAGAATTATTGTACGATAAAGAATTAGGATTACCTACACACCATCCAAAAATTTCTATTGCTAAAGTGTCATTTTATGATTTCAGTGAGGTGGAAATATATCTGCACTCATTAAACTTGTCAATTGAGTCACAGGATAAAATGGAACTGGTTGCACGACTAAAGCGAATGGTGCCTGAGTTTAAAAGTAATAACTCAGTATTTCAGCAACTTGACAAAGTAAACTAAAGTTCGATGCACTACTTTATAAAAAAAATGCGCAATAGCTTCATTTTTGCAATTATAGGTATCGTTTCTATCAATACTTCAGTAGCTCAACCGGTTACTTTACCTTTAGAGCATAGTTTGCGCATAGAATATGAAAGGAACTCCCTGTTAAAAGGTGAAACCTGGCACGCAGTTTATCCATGGCGGACGGAGGTTCAGGATATGACCGTGCATCCCTATAATAATATTTCAAATAAGTATAGCAGTGCAAACGAAAATCCGGTCAAGCAATCAAAACAGGTCAGCAGTTGGATTGACAGGAAGTTATTTCATGAATCGTTAATCATAATTGACACTGCCGGTTTTAAACTACGGATTGATCCGATGTTTTGTTTCGAGTTTGGAAATCAACAAAATACTGTTAAGGCAGAGCTGGAGAACCAGGGTAATGGCAAAATCAAAACGCATAAGAATACATGGGTAAATACCAGAGGTTTTCAGATAGATGGTTCTATTGGCAGTCAGTTTGCTTTTCATACTGTTTTCTTTGAGAGCCAGGCTGTTTTTCCGACATGGATACATGAAAAAGCTGCTTCACTCAGAGTGGTACCAGGTCAGGGTATGTACAAAGGCTTTAAAGACGGTGGATTTGATTATGCTTTCGCTGAAGGACATATTTCGTATACCCCATCTAAATATTTTAATTTCCGATTTGGGCATGGCAAGAATTTTATAGGTGATGGATACAGGTCATTACTTCTATCAGATGCAGCATTCAGCTATCCCTATCTGGCCATAAATACCCGTGTATGGAATATTGAATATGTCAATATTTTCAGTCAGCACCAGGATATCTCTGCCCCTAAGCCAAATAGCTGGCAACCATGGCAAAAGAAATATTCTACAACGCATTACCTTAGCTGGAATATATTACCCTGGCTTCAGGCTGGTTTATTTGAATCTATAGTATGGCAAGCTGTTGATTCCTCAGGTCAGCGTGGATTCGATATCAATTACCTGAACCCGGTTATCTTCTACAGACCGGTTGAGTTCTCTCTTGGTTCACCCGATAATGCACTTATGGGTGGAAATGTGCGATTTACTATTCTTAAAAGAAACATGGTGTACTTTCAGTTTTTACTTGATGAATTTAAACTGGAGCATGTACTTAAAGGTGACGGATGGTGGGCAAACAAGCATGGGTTCCAGGCAGGAATTAAAGCATTCGATCCTTTTAACATTCCCAATTTATATCTGCAGGCAGAATATAATCATGTGCGGCCATACACCTATGCACACAATGTTTCTTTGCAGAATTACGGGCATTACAATCAATCTCTGGCACATCCCCAGGGAGCTAATTTCAGAGAAGTAGCAGTTTTAGCTAATATGAGACATCTGAGATGGCAATTTGGATATAAGTTCATATACTCTGTCTATGGTGCTGATGAGAATGGCTTAAGTTATGGCCATGATATTTACCGCTCTTATTACGACTATGTCTATGAGTTTGGTAATAAAATAGGGCAGGGATTAAAAACCAGACTTCTGCAAAATGATATTTCTGTTAACTATATCATCAATCCTTCTACTAACCTACGTGCTACTGCAGGTTTAACTATCAGAAATGAAAGAACAGATAATGAGGTAAAAGATAATGTGTTTGTCTGGTTCGGTGTACGGTCGGCAGTGTTTAACAGGTACTACGATTTTTAATTTCTGCTTATATTTGTCCTTCTAAACTTTCTGTTATGATAAGAAACCTTGGTTCACAATCTTCAATTTTTAATCAGTATCTTGCTGAAATACGGGATGCAGTAATACAAACTGATAGCATGCGGTTTCGTACTAATATGGAAAGGATGGCTTCTATTTTTGCCTACGAGATTAGTAAGGAATTGCCATATGCTGTAAAAGAGGTTACTACACCTTTGGGGGTGGCCGAAGTGCCTGTCTTAACACACTACCCTGTACTGGCAACCATACTGAGAGCAGGGTTGCCAATGCATAAAGGTTTACTGAGTATTTTTGATAAGAGTGATAATGCTTTTGTATCTGCTTACCGGAAGCACCATAAAGATGGAAGTTTTGATGTGCAGGTTGAATATGTTTCAGGTCCAGAGCTGAATGACAGGGTTGTTATTATTGCTGATCCTATGCTTGCTTCGGGTCTGTCACTTGTATTGAGTTATAACGCCCTTTTAACAAAGGGGAGGCCTTCGCATACACACATTGTTACGCTCATTGCAAGTACAGAAGGAATTCAGTACATGCGAAAAAATCTTCCGGCAGATGAAGTAACATTATGGGTTGGAGCGGTTGACGATGAATTAACAGCGCAATCTTATATAGTGCCAGGTTTGGGGGATGCCGGAGATTTAGCATTCGGATCAAAAATATGACAGCTCTCGTTCGGGAAAATATAAGAATTTCTATTGACTCTATACGGTCTCATATGACCCGTAGTGTTCTTACTATCCTCATAATTGCATTTGGAATTATGGCGCTGGTAGGAATTCTTACATCTATTGATGCAATAAGATATTTTCTAAGCAAGAATTTTACCATGATGGGTGCAAACACTTTTTCCATTGAAAAAAAGTGGGTTGTTAAAGAGGGCGCAACAAAAGATGCACTTGCCAAGACCAATAGAATTATAACCTGGCAGGATGCCTCAGACTTTAAGCAGAGTTACAATTTCCCTGCGCAGGTGTCTATCAGTACCTTTGCTACAAATACTGCAACAGTTAAATACGGGTCGAAGAAAACATTCGGAAATGTTCCTGTTATTGGTACAGATGAGAATTATCTGGCCACTTCGGGATATGAAATCGATAAAGGAAGGAATTTTACAGCAACTGATGTTCAATATGGCACACATGTAATCATTCTGGGTACAGATGTGTTGGATAAATTATTTCCTGAAAAAGAAAATCCTATTGACAAAATAGTTAGTGTTGGGCCTGCCAAGTATAAAGTAGTAGGTGTTTTAAAATCAAAAGGAGCGAGCATGACCGGCGGTGATAATATTTGCATTATGCCTGTAAATACTGTAAGAAAGGTATATCCGTCGCCCAATGCCTCCTTCACTATAAATGTAACTTCCAACGATCCAACTCTAATAGATGCGGCAATAGGAGAAGCTCAGGGTATTATGCGAATTATACGTAATGCACGGATAGCTGATGAAGATCCTTTTGAGATCAAGAAAAGTGATAACCTCGCAAATATGCTTTATGATAACATACGTTACCTAAGGCTGGCGGCAACAATAATTGGAATAATTACCCTCATAGGAGCAGCAATAGGATTAATGAATATTATGCTGGTTTCTGTCACTGAGCGTACCCGTGAAATTGGAGTTAGAAAAGCTATGGGTGCAAACAGGCAAACAATAAAGAATCAGTTTTTAACCGAGGCTATTGTAATTGGACAGATAGGTGGTTTTGCCGGCATTATATTGGGAATTCTTATAGGCAATGTGCTTGCTTTGATAATTGGAGCAGGATTCATAATACCCTGGTTATGGATTATTCTGGGAGTAACTCTTTGCTTTTTAGTTGCAGTAGTATCAGGAATTGTACCTGCTATGAAAGCTGCAAAACTCGACCCTATTGAATCTCTGAGGTACGAATAGCCAGGTATTGGAAATTCTTCAAAAAAAGGTGGGATGTTAGTCTATTCATCGGTAGTTACAGCACGATTTAATTACATTTCAGAGTTAATACTGAAGGACCTGTTGGGTATTGAATTCCAGATAACTCAGGATATTGAATTCTATCGTTCATCTGACGCTCCCAAATTATGCTATAATAACAGACATATTGCCGAAAAAGAATGTCTTATTGTACCCTTTGGGCTCATGAGCGAAAGAGGTGTATCGAGTCAAAGAATAAACCTGATTGACTTTTCGGGGACCAAAGCAATGTTCCCGATTTATACCCGTGAAAGTTGTCTGCCATTCGATATCTTTTCAGCAGCGTTTTATTTAGTTAGCAGATATGAGGAATATTTGCCATATATGAGAGATGAACATGGACGGTTTTCGGCTATGTCATCCCTCGCCTGGCAAAAAGACTTTCTTCAAAAACCGGTTATCAATATCTGGGCGAATGCTTTAGGAAGTATACTCTCAACTTTATATCCACTGCTAAAACTGAAGAAGCCTCACTACCGGTTTGTACCAACAATTGATATTGATGCTGCATGGGCCTTTAAGAGTAAAGGCTTTTACAGAAGCATTGGGGGTTTCTATAAAGATATTGCGTCATTAGACAAAGATGGCTTTATTACCAGATGGAAAGTGCTTATAGGTAAGGAAAAGGATCCATTTGATACCTATGAACTCATGCTTCAACTACACAAAAAACATAATTTAAAGGCAGTTTATTTTATTTTGTTTGCTGATTATAATGAGTTTGACAAGAATACACCTGTTAACAATACCTCATTTCAGGACCTTGTAAAATCATTAGCTGACGAAGGTGAAATAGGTATTCACCCATCTTATGCTTCAAACAAAAATGAGAAACTGCTATTCAGAGAAATCTCGGGATTATCAAATGTCGTGCATAAAGAAGTTACTGCTTCCCGTCAGCATTTCCTCAAACTGCATTTGCCTGATACATACAGAAACCTGATAGCGCAGGATATTACCGATGATTATACCATGGGATTTGCAGCTCAACCCGGCTTTAGAGCAGGAATCTGTACAACATTTAAATGGTACGACATAGAAATGGAACGGTCGACAGCTCTGCGTGTTCATCCATTCGCTATAATGGATGGGACATTGCGCGACTACATGAAAGTGGAAGCTGAAGGGGCTATGCTGCATATAAAGCCGTTAATTAACGAAGTGAAGGCAGTAGGAGGGACATTTATTAGTCTTTTTCACAATGAATCTCTTTCAGAATGGAGGAGATGGAAAGGATGGGTAAAAGTATATGAAGATATGTTAACAGAAGGAACAAGTTTATGAAAAAATGGTATGCTTGTTATACAAAACCCCGGGCAGAGAAAAAAACCAGAGATAGATTAGATAAAGCAGGGATTGAGTGTTTTCTGCCTATCCGTAAAGAACGCCGGCAGTGGAGTGACCGGTTGAAAACCATTGAAGTACCCTTGTTTACATCGTATATTTTTGTTTTTATTGAACAACATGAAAATTACAAGGTACGGCTGGAAGGTGATCTGGTAGGTTTTATTACGTTTGAAGGCAAGCCGGTATCTATCCCGGATGAACAGATTGAAACTATAAAGAGGATTGTTGCGGCTGAGAGCAAAGTGGAAGTAGTGCCTGCTGATATGAAACCTGGTGAAAAAATAGAGATTATAGGTGGTCAGCTGCTTGGAATAAAAGGAGAATTAATCAGACATCAGGGGAATCATAAGGTGCTTGTCAGATTGGATGAAATTGGTCAGGGTGTTTTATTTACTATTGAAAAAAGCATGATAGCCAGTAGAATAGACTAATCATATAAGTTGAATCTGTTAGTTATGAAGGAACGGCAGATAATCAATAAATGTTGACAAGACTACACTCCAGGAGAAAATTGACAAGCTTAGCCATCCCAGGCGATTTTTCCTGTGCGCATAATACTTCATAATAAGAAAAGTTCCAAGCGGGATCGACAGCAGTATAGGAGTAAGTATAATCAATCCCGGAAAACCAAATCGCTCACGAATCTTTATAATAGCCCTACGCTTTTTGGTAAATATTTTTGCAGGTTTTCGCGGTACATTTTTTTTGACTGGGTTTAAATTCTTCAGGTGATGACTCCATACCGGGAATCTGGTAAACAAGTATTTTGAAAAATAATAAAACAGGGCTGCACCCATTAATCCACCAATAGTTGTATTCAGAATGGTATGAATGTACGAGTATCCGAACATGTATGAAGCCGGAGCTGCCACCATAAATTTTACTGCGCTCAACAGCAAAATAGTAATTTGCTTAAATATCAATTCACTGATAATCATCGTGTATAATAAACAATTGTAGAGTGTTTTTGTCAGTCTGCAAAATACATGCCAGGAGATTTTGCGTATTTTTGTGTTATGTTACAGCAACTACTAACCGCCCTTATACTACTGATTGCAACATCAGCAAATGCAATTGCCCAACAACTACCGGTTAATTATTTCACTCAACCACTAGCAGGAGTTCTTCAATTATCAGGAACATTTGCAGAACTGCGGAGTAATCATTTTCATTCAGGTATTGATCTACGTACTGAAAGTAAAGAGGGATTTCCTGTCCTTTCCTGTGCTGACGGATATGTAGTACGAATAAGAGTATCTCCATACGGTTTTGGCAAGGCCGTTTACATAAATCATCCTAACGGATATACCACAGTATATGCTCATTTGCTGGAATTTAATGAAACGATAGGAACCTGGGTAAAAGCAAGGCAATACGAAAAAGAATCGTTTGATGTTGATTTATTTCCTCCAAAAGGGGCATTAAAGGTTTCGAAAGGGGAAATAATCGCCAGATCGGGGAATTCAGGTTCCTCAGAAGGACCACATCTGCATTTTGAGGTAAGAGAGACTGATACAGAAAAACCAGTTGACCCCGTGCTTTTCGGTTTTCCGATCAAAGATTTCATTCGTCCGACCTTACAGGGAGTCCGTATCTACCCTGAAGGACGGGGGGCATCCGTAAATGGATTTACCTATGCTCAGACAATGCTACTTGCTGGGTGGGGACCAGTATACAGACTCAAAATCAATGATACTGTAACAATTGGAGGACCGTTTTCACTAGGCATCAACGCTATTGACCTGCTTAATGAAACCAGCAACAGGAATGGAGTTGTGGGCTATGAAGTGCTAATTGATTCTATTACTGTTTTTAAGTGGAAAGCAGAGAAATTTGCTTTTTCTGAAACCAGATATATAAACAGTTTTATCGATTATACCTATCATCAGGAAACTAATCAACGTTTCATGAGAACCAAAGTTGATCCTGGTAACAAGTTGAGCATGTATGAATATGTTAAAGATGGTGGAGTGTATAGAGCAGAGCCAGGGAAACTTCACCATTTAAAGGTCATTATAACCGACTCTAAGAAGAATGAATCAATATTGCAGTTTTTTATTAAGGCTATTGAAATGAATCCATCACAGCAAAATGAAACAAAACAGCTGGTTGGCAATAATAAACGCATTGTTTTTGCTCCTGATAAGTTTAATACATATAAAGCTGTTGAATTTGAAATAAGCCTGCCTGGCAATTGCCTGTACGATACGCTGGGTTTTCTATATTCTGTTGCCTCTGGGGATAAAAAGTATCTTTCGAAAATGCACACTGTTCATAATACAAAAACACCCCTGCAAGAGTATTATGAAATGAAAATTAAAACGGATACGTTAAAGGGATACCGATCAACGCAATTAACCGGAGTTAGAATTAACAACCTGAACAGACCTGTTAGTGTTGGGGGAAAGTACGAAAATGGCTGGTACAAGATAAGAACAAGAGATTTTGGAAGATACGCTGTAATGATCGATACAACGTCACCTGTTATTAAACCGGTTAACTTTACTGACGGTATGCGTACAGAAACACTAAATAAAATACAATTGACTATAAGTGATGATTTGTCAGGAATAAGCTCATACCGTGCTACACTTAATGGTGCATGGATATTAATGGATTATGATGCAAAGAATAAATTACTGACCTACACAAGGGATGCTATATGGGTAAAAGGTAGAAATGTATTGATGGTAACTGTTGAGGATGGTGTAGGCAACGCAACGGTAAGTCAGTGGGAACTTAACTAAACAGATATATTTAAATAAGCATAGTCGAATAAATAATACTTTAGGGGCAATAAAAGTACAAATATCAAGTTTAAAGTTGCGAATGTTTGTTATAATAAGAGAATAATGCAATATCAGCAAATACATTGCGTTATTCGAATTGTATCAGAATTATAAATAAATTTGCACTTCTCATTAAAAAGATCTGTATGCGCTTAAAGCACTTAGTATCTTCCTGTTTTTTCGCAGGAGTTGTATTTTTTACAGGAAATCAATTACTGGCTCAAAAACCTAACTACATTGGACAAGAATTAAACACTGTTACATCTGCAGTACCATTTCTTCAGATAGGACCTGATTCGAGGGCCGGTGGCATGGGTGAAGCGGGTGTTTCAAGCACACCTGATGCTAATTCGTTACACTGGAATCCGGCAAAATATGCTTTTATCGACAGCGATATGGGGTTCTCATTATCCTACAGTCCCTGGTTGCGAGCATTGGTCTCCGATATTAATCTTGCTTATTTGACAGGTTTTAAAAAAATTGGTGACGATCAGGCTGTTGCCGGATCCTTGATCTACTTCTCCTTAGGTGATATTATCTTTACAGAAGCAGTAGCCGGTGAGGTTATTGGGACATATCGTCCCAATGAATTTGCCATTAGTGGTGCATATTCTCGTAAGTTAACCAACAGGCTTTCAGGAGCTGTGTCTGCTCGTTTTATACATTCCAACCTTACCCAGGGACAAGAAGTTGCAGGCGCTTCAACAAAACCAGGGAACTCTATTGCTGCTGATATTGCAGTATATTCCGAAATTCCTCTTGAGTTAAATAATATTGCCGGTGCCAGATTTGCATGGGGTGTTAACATTAGTAATATTGGAGCTAAGATCTCCTATTCTGATGATAATACACAGCGTGATTTTATACCAACCAACCTGCGTCTCGGCCCATCGCTCCATCTCGATATCGATGAGTTCAACAGCCTTGCATTTATGGTTGATTTTAACAAACTTTTGATTCCAACACCACCTATTTATGACACAGCAGTTGATGCCAATGGAAATCCTTTGATACTATATGGAAAAGATCCAAATGTATCTGTACCTGTAGGTATGATACAATCATTTTATGATGCTCCCGGCGGATTTGAAGAGGAACTTCATGAGATATCTATAGCTGCTGGTGTTGAGTACTGGTATGACAAGCAATTTGCACTGAGGGCAGGTTACTTTCATGAACATGCTACAAAAGGCAACCGTAAATTCTTTACATTAGGTGCAGGTTTAAGATATAACGTGTTTGGACTTGATTTTAGTTATCTCGTTCCCGTTGATCAGTTAAACCCACTCGGAAATACTCTTCGCTTTACCTTACATTTCGATTTTCAGGCATTCAGGGATCAGAATAAAGAACAGAAATTATAAGTCACGACCAATTAAAATCAGTTACTGCAGCAAGCGATTTTCTAAGTTTAAAAGTTAATAAAAGAACAAGAGAGGTTTCCAAATGGAAACCTCTCTTGTTCTTTTCGTTATTTTAGTTTAAGTAATACATTTATTGTTTTATTATTGTATTGGTTTGTGTTTCTGTGCCATTAATTGACAATCTAAGCAAGTAAGTGCCTCTCGGTAATTGTCCAACTTCGTCGAAAGATATGTAGTTTACTTTGCTAAATTGTTTGTCAATCAGTCTTTTACCTTGCAGATCATACACTTCAATTCTCCAGTGGTCGTAATTTTCCTTAGCAATTAACCTGATCCTGTCAGTAAATGGATTGGGATATATACTGATATTTTCCATATTTCCGACTTCCAGGTTTTCAGGATTATAAGCATTCCAGTTGATGGGAACGCCTCTGTTATTCCATGGGATCTGATTACTTACGATTTCTTCCATACCGGTTTTTTGTCCTGCCGTACCATTTCCAATAGTTGCTAAAAACTCAGATCCATTTTGTGCATGGAATCCCGGCATTAATCTTATTCTGTTTACCGATTCAAAGCGTGCAGATCTGTTTGCTGGGATTTCAAATCCATCCTGAGCCTGAATGGTAAACTGGTAAAAATAAATTTCGGGATTAGCATTTGCGTTAGTAACCGTGTAATCATCCAGAACAGCTAATTCGTTCTCAGCATAGAAGACGCCAAGTGTTCTTGAGTCTGTGATATTATTTGGATTAATCGTCGGTAGTGTCTGACCATTAAAAGTATAGGTGCCATTATACCTAATCATAGAGGTCATCATAAATGATGAAGATTGTCTGTTGTCTTCCCACTCCTGCCATACTTTATCAACAAAGGCATGATGCAGAAAGAATACCGGATCGCGGGGTGAAACTGTTGCCGACATGGCACCACCAACCCATCTGTGTGCACCATGATGTACAGGACCGCGCTCAAGCATATTTGAATATGTGAGAAAATCTGTCTCCGCTTGCACTTGCGTGAGATCTGTAGGCATAGGCAAACTACCACCTACTCCAAAATTGCGGTTTAAATTCCAGTCAGCATTGAACTGTCCCATAAAATTCTGGTTCCATAAAGGTGAGGTGGTTTGTCGGTCGATAGTTGTATTCCAGTAAGGAACGGTGATATACGGATTAATATTTTTCATAGCCTGCTCCAACTCAAAGACAAAGTAGCGGTGCCATGCCAGAAAAATATCCCTCTGTGGTTCATCAGGAAGATTAAAATGGAGATCTGGTTGATCAGCATTAGGGGTATCGTCAAAGTTAAAGAACGCACCATGAAAGACGGCCATGTCGTTAATCAGATCCGGACCGGTACGTAACTGGTAAAAAGCGTTTATCAGATTGTCACGTTCCAGGGATGTCATTTCATTATAATTTTTGCGAATGCCCTGTGCATATATCATAGGTATAACAAATAGCCAAAGGAAAACGGATAGTAGAATTTTCATAAAATTTGCAGTTTAAGTAGGTATTTTTAGAGACAGATTTTTAAGTATTATTCGATGGAATCAGTGTTAGTTGAATTTCTTGCAATTTTTTCAAGTTCAATGATTTGCTTGTTCATTTCAATGATGTAGAGCGTAAGCTCTTCAATTTTTTGCAATAGTTTTGTGTTTATTTCTGCAAGACCAATGCCGTTATTCTGAACTTCCATAGCTGAGGGAATGTCTTTTAAATGTCCAAACTTCTTAATGTGTTCTTCTACGTCAGTGAGCGAAGGCAGGTAGTAATCCTTTTCGAAGACGAAATCGCTCCATCCAGTTTCAACAATTACTTCTCTAGCCCGTATATTGCCGTTCACGGATAGACGGAAGTTATTATTAGGTGCTGTACCAATTCCTACCATTCCAGCGGCAAAGAAGTTGTTTGATTGCCAGTTGACGGTAGGCAGGTTGGCGTTTTGAGTAGTATAAGGTTCACCACCACCGCCACCACCTGAAGTTGTTGTAGCAGATATAGTGTTAGAGTTCGAGGAGATATTTCCTGCTGCATCCAGGGCCCTTACATAAAAGTTGTATGTTGTAGATGCATTTAAGCCCACCACATTGTAACTTGTGCTTGCATTACCTGTTTGCCCAACGATTGCATTATTACGGTATATATTATAATTGGTCACACCAACATTATCGCTTGATGCATCCCAGTTTAGAGTAAGTGATGTTTGCGCAATAGCTGATGCTGCAAGGTTTGTGGGTGCAGTAGGTGGCTGCGTATCACCACCGCCTCCACCGCCTGAAGCAGTTGTAACAGAAATAGTATTGGAGTTGGCAGAAATATTGCCAGCAGCATCAAGCGCTCTGACGTAAAAATCATAAGGTGTAGAAGCGCTTAATCCGGTAGCATTATAAGTTGTGCTTGCATTACCAGTTTGCTCTATCATTGTATTATTTCGGTAAATATTATAATTGGTCACACCTACATTGTCGGTAGATGCATTCCAGTTAAGGGTAAGGGTATTCTGTGCAACATTCGAAGCAGTCAGGTTAGAAGGAGCAGAAGGAGGTTGGGTATCACCGCCACCACCTCCGCCTTGTGGAGTAATCATTATATTGTCAATAAAGATTTCCATGCCTGCAGCTGCTCCAATAGGTGATGTATAAGCAATAATGACCGGATTGGAGTTAGTTGCAGTTACTGTGAAGTTGTACTGAGTCCAGTTAGTGGATGTAATTGTTCTGGTTGAAAATCCTGAGAATCCAGTCCAATTGGCGAAAGCAGGATTATTTGCCGGATTACCCCTTCTTGCCCAGATACTAATGTTGTATGTTGTACCCACTACGGCACTGAAAGTTGCGCGAACATCTCTGCCGGTGCTTGTTGATACTGCTCTTAAAGCCCAGGATCCATTCTGAGGGTTAGTAGTTACAGATGAAACCTGCGCTGCTCCTGTTATTCCGGAGGTAGAGTTAGCTTCATTTGATGGAGAAGCTGCATTGGAAGCAGTATACAAATTCTGCGCTTCGGAAGATATCGAAACCGCCAGTAATAAGATCAGTAATTTTAGAAATTTCATAGCAAACAGAGTTAGTTAGTAATAAGATTCTTGTCTTAGTTAAAATCTAACCATCAGATAATTAGAAAGTTCACTATAAAAAAATACATCAACATATAGTGAATTAGTATATTACAGGCGTAAATTTTATTAGCTTTTCTAATTGTTTTATTTTTTTATCAGCCATTATCATGTAGAGGGTGAGTTCTTCCACTTTTTGTAATAGAAGGGTGTTCATTTTGGCGAGACCAATTCCATTTTCACGTACTTCAGAAGCTGATGGAATATCTTTCAAATGTCCATGTTCCAGAATATATTGTTCCACTTCTTCAAGTGAAAGCAATTTGTAATCCGGTTCGAACACAAAGTCAGACCAACCCGATTCTACAATTACTTCCTTCGATCTAACAGCTCCATTTACAGACAATCTGTAATTACTGTTTGGTGCAGTACCTATTCCAACGCTTCCTGATGAATATAAATCCATAGCTTGCCAGTTGATACTTGGTAAATTAGCGTTTTCACTGGTAAAAACCTGTACTTGAGACTGTGCAAGTGTAGTTATAAGCAGTCTGTCGCTTTGTGCGGAGGTATTTCCGGAAGTATCAAACGCAGCAACGGTAAAACTATAACTTGTGGATGGCAGGAGTCCAGTAACATTCAGTGATGTATTATTGGCACCCTGTAAAGTCGAAAATAAAGTGTCACTTAGGAATACTCTGTATCCGGCCACTACTTCATCGTCCGTTGAAGGATTCCAGTTGAGGGTTAAACCACTGCTGCTAATATTTGAAGCAGTTAATCCATCAGGGACAGATGGTGGAAGAGTATCGGGAATTATCTGCAAAGTTGTTACAATCACAGTATCACCCGGTGCAGAATAATTTTGCATAGCATCCAGGGCTTTAATAAAATACCGGTATTCGGTCAGAGGTTGCAAATTATTGATTACCGAATTTGTCTGGTTACCCGGGACATTTAAAACAACCACACTATCCTGATAAATATCATACCCTGTAACAGCAACGTTATCTGTGGATGCATCCCAGGTTAGTTCAACTGAATTAACAGCTATATTTGAAGCAGTTAAATTTTGTGGTGCTGTTGGGGGTATGGTATCAGGAGCTACCGGCAAAGTGGTTACAATCAGCGTATCACCTGCTTCAGAATGATTTTGCATAGCATCCAGGGCTTTAACAAAATACCGGTATTCGGTCAGGGGTTGCAAGTTATTGATTACCGCATTTGTCTGGTTGCCCGGAACGCTTAAAAGCAATACATTATCCTGATAGATATTATACTCTGTAACGGCAACATTATCTGTAGAGGGCTCCCAGGCAAGCTCGACAGTGCTGGTGGTAATATTAGAAGCCATTAAATTCTGGGGTACTGTTGGGGGTTCTGTGTCCATAGAAGTTTGGGAGAACACCTGAACAGCATCGATCAACACATCTCTGCCCACAGGGCTTCCAATGGGACCGGCATAAATTCGGATAATAGGTGTTGAGGAAGTTGCAGTAAGGGTAAAATTATAAGGAGACCACTGCGAAGAATTAATTACCCGTGTACTAAAACCCTGAAATCCCTGCCAGTTGGCAAATGCCGGATTATTACTGTTAGGTGTGGTTTTAGCCCAAATTTGAATGTTATACACGTCTCCGATTGTGGCATTAAACGTAAATCTTGCTTCTCGACCATTATTATTTAATACGGTTATCCTGAAAGCAAACTCACCATGGTAGCTATCGAACGCGTCAGATAAAATTGCTGCGTTTCCTGTCCAACCTGTTATTGTATTTGACTCATTTTCAATGGACACTGCATTAGAGAATGAATGAAGATTTTGAGCTGTCAATGCAGAAGAGAATAAGCATAATACAGCAATGATAATTGTTAAAGTAGTGATTTTCATGTAGTTAGCGTTTAAAATATGAATGGATCCTGATAGATGTCCTAAGTCATTATAAATCAAACGATAACCTTACTTCAATGTTCATTCAAATAAAAAGCAATTAACCAGATTCTAATAGTGAAACCTACTTTTCATGTGAAGCTCTGGCTGAGCGTATTCTTTTATACATTTTAAAGCCTTGCCTTAAAGGAAAGGGAAGCCGGTTTATGATGATGGAGGGATAGGTGATACGCAAAGCGCCAAAACTTTTATAAAACCTTGCAAGATGAGGGTCGTTCGAACCTTCGAAGTCAAGGGTCAAATGATTTCCGGCAGCAGAGTAGATGAATTGGCTAATGAGCATAGACATCGCACCGGTTTCGCGTGCTTCGTTGTTAGTGGCTGAGAAAAGAAAAGTGGCTTTATAATGGCTGATAAAAATGATCATGCCTGCACACAAGTTATTATTAGCAGTAAATGCTCCATAGCTGAACGCCAGTTGTTTCTGGATGCCATGATAGATTAGCTGTACCAGACGTCTGTAGTCACTGTCTTTCAACTTTTCGAGTGAAGCCCCGCGATTATTCCTGAAAAGCTTAACAATTTCTTCTGGGTTCACAGTGTCAGAAACTTTTATTTTGTTTTGCTCTGCTCTGTTTACATTCCTTTTAATATTAGTTGAGAACCTCTTAAAAAGCGATTCGAAAGGTTCGATGAGATCTAATTCGTAATTCGTATTTTCGAAAATATGGTACTTATGGGAGTCGGGTTTATTTAAGGAATTAAGGTTAATTTCTGTTAACCAGAATTTTGCAGGTATAGCTTCCAGGAAACTGGTAACCAGCTCCGGGGTTATCTGAGATACAGAAAAAATACCCAGTTGTTGTGTAAAGAATGGCTGGTATAGATAAGAAACGCCTAGCTTAGTTCGATATGTCAGTGGGAAGACGGTTTCGTACGTTTCATCACCTTCGATCAGCGCATCCCAATTATCAGCCATTATGTCAAGATACCATGAAAAAGCATATACCCTGCCATTTACAGCTTGCTTTATGCATTGATCCCAAAGGAGCTTATTAATATTTTCGTGGGTAACGTATCTAATTTTCATTACTCAATCACAGGTAATTAAGTAACATCTTCCATGTTAAATTGTTTAATATTTAAGACATAACGGCAAGCAGCTCGTCTTGTGTTACGTTGATAAAATATTCACTCAGCGGGAATGTATCTATACATTGTTTAATTGCATTAATTTCATGTGGTACACCCATGAGTGCAGTCTCAATATCAGCAGGATCATGGATATGGAAATAGTCACCATAAATACGCGCCTGTTTAATCAGCCCATTTTCTACAATCATTGCAACTTCAAGATGTCCACCGGTGGTTTTTATTTTTTTTGAGAATGTATAGTCCGGTGAATTTCCATAATTCCATTCATGGGTGCTATATTTCTCATCCCTTAATTTCGAAATAGCCATTATATCTTCCTTACTAAAAGAGTATTCCCTGGCATCGGTAGTGGTCTCGATTATGTGCTTCATAATCAAATCTCTGAATTCAAGGACTGAGAGAGGATGTACAAGATGCTCACTAATATTTGTTACCCTGCTTCTCACCGATTTCACAGCCTTGTCGGTGAACTTGGACGGATCAACATTTAGAGCGTTGGTTAAATCAGTCATTTCTGATGAAAACAACAAGGTACCATGATGCAGTATTCTTTTCCCGAAAACATGCTCAGCATTGCCTGAAAATTTACGACCATCAATGACTAAATCATTGCGCCCTGAAAATTCAGCGTTTATACCGAGTTTTTGAAGTACCTCGAGAATAGGGAGTGTAAACCTATGAAAATCAACAAGATCAGGACCATTGCCTGCATTAGCTACAAAAGTAAAATTTAAATTACCCAGGTCATGGAATACTGCACCTCCACCTGAAAGCCGCCTGACTACTTTGATGTGTTTTTCAGCGACATACTCCTGATTGATTTCAGCCAGTGTATTCTGGTGCTTACCTACAATAATGCAAGGCTCATTTCGCCACAGCATAAAACAGTCGTGGGTGAAGTTTTTAAGTACATATTCTTCGGCAGCAATATTAAAGTAAGGGTCAGTTTCGTGGCGAATTATACAGAGCATAAATTTATTGGTTTTTAATGGCCAAATTTAGGTTATTCCTGCCATTTATAAAGTCATAATTTACACTTTCACACCGGGCAGTAATAAGCCGTAGCCCAATTTCATCTTCCAGATCCGGATTTTCCAGTGGATTTAACGGGCTTCCTCCATTTTCAAAAAGTAAATTAACAGTTCCTGTTTTTTCAGAATAGGATAGTTTTAAGTGCATATCAACAAAATCATTAAAAAGCAACAGTACTTCCTCAGCAACCATCAGCACAAAGCCCGTAGAACGCTGATTTATAAAATGTTTCTCACAGAATGCCTGCAGTTGACCCTGAATATTATACAGGTCGTAGTCCTTTGATGTTACTGGTATATCAAGACTTCTGATTCTATTGATAAATGCCTTTGTTTTTTGCTTTAGCGGATTTTCAAATATCTGCTCCGGGGGGCCTTCTTCGTAAATTATTCCCTCATCCATGTATAAAACCCGGGTCGAAATATTTCTTGCAAATTCCATTTCATGGGTTACAATAAGCATTGTCATGCCATCGCGTGATAGTCTCCTTATTACAGCAAGAACTTCACTCACCATAGTAGGATCAAGAGCTGAAGTAGGTTCATCAAACAACAGGATCTCGGGTTCCATAGCCATGCATCGGGCTATTGCAACTCTTTGTTTTTGTCCACCCGATAACTCTTCAGGTAAACTATGTGCTTTTTCGGCAAGTCCCACAAGTTTTAATAATTCCATTCCCCTGGTTTCAGCGTCTGCTTTACTCTTGCCTTTGAGCTTAACTGGTCCGATAGTAAGATTTTCAAGTACGGTAAGATGCGCATAAAGATTGAACGACTGAAAGACCATGCCCATTTGCTGACGCAACTTTGGTACATTGGTATCTTTGTGCAAAAGGGGTACTCCATTGATATTTATCTCTCCTCCTGAAGGTGTCTCCAGAAGATTCAGACATCTTAATAATGTACTCTTACCAGTACCTGAAGGTCCTATAATAGAGATTACTTCACCCTTGTGAATTTCTGTGGTGATATTTTTTAACACTACCAGCGATCCGTAATGTTTTGAAAGGTTCTTTATAGAAATCATGATGCTTTAATTTTAGTTGCTCTGACGCTTTTTTTTAGGATCGATAGATACACCGATGTAATCAAGAGAAAGGGTTAACAGCCACGCTAAGGCAATATAAATTACGGCTGCCATAATAAGCGGAAAGAATGCATCAAAGGTTCTGCTACGAATTATGTCACTGGCTTTGGTGAGATCCTCTACTGCGATATATCCTACAATGGATGTCATTTTTACAAGAGAAATGAATTCGCCTTTATAAACCGGAAGAACTTGTCGTAAAGCCTGAGGCATAATAATATGCACAAATGTCTGTACTTTGGTAAATCCCGATGCTATACCTGCCTCCTTTTGTCCGCGGTCTACATTTTCAATAGAAGTACGGAACATTTCTGATACATAAGCTCCGAAATTGATACCAAATGCAACCACCGCAACGAGAATAGCATTTATGTCGACGGAGGCGAAAACTACATAGTATATTATCATTAGCAGCACCAGAACCGGGGTTCCACGGACCAATGATATAAAGATCCTGGCCGTTTGATTTAATCCGGTATTTTTTGACATGCGCATAAAGCAGATTCCACCTCCAATTATCGTACCCAGGATGGAAGAAAATATGGAAATAATCAGAGTAACCAATAATCCGTTAAGGATCATCAGATAGCGATTCTCCAGGATAATATTGTTGTAGAAGCTTTCTTTAAATTTAGCTATAAAGCCTGGCTTAGAGGGGGGGTCAGTCAGATTATTTTGCTGACCCATAATATTTTTGTTTAATGCAAGAACGGCAGTCTGGAAAGTCGCGTACTCAACAAAATCAATTTGTTTGGAACGTTCTTCGTTAACTGAAATACCATCGGCTATCATGTTGACTTTACCTGATGCCAGAGCTGCTATAAGAGAGCTAAACTCCATTGATGTGAAGCTCAGATTATAATTTCTTTTGGCAGCGAAACTTTTAATTAGCTCTATATCAAAACCAACGTATTCATTGTTTACCATGGCAACATACGGTAAATCTGCAACGGCGACAGCAACCTTCAATGACTTTCCATTACTGTTGTTTTTGTATAAAGGCATTACTGCTTTTTCAGGGTCATTTTCCATCCACCGCTTGTAAATACTGTCGTATGTTCCATCAGCTTTTATTTCATTGATGTAGCGCTGGTAATCGTCTCTATAGAATGTGTTGTTTTTATTAAAACCCATCCCCAAAGGAGTGCTGTGAAATTTATCAGTTAGTAAACCGATATCGGTGTTGGTTCGCATTACAACTTTTGCACCGATAGCATCGTAAAGTGCAGCATCAATTTTACCTGTTTGCATAGAGGTTAACATATCTGTTGACCTCTCGAACCTATATATTTTTGCATTGGGATAACGTGACGCTACCAGCCCATCAAAAATGGTCCCCATCACAACACCAATACGTTTGTCATGCAGATCATCAACACTTTTGAACATAGCATCTCCGGAAGTGGCTAACGGGACGGTTTCTTTATTTTTCTGAATTAGGGTAACTGCTGATGAATAATAGGGCTCTGAGAAATTTACCTGCTTTTTGCGCTCCTCAGAGATCATAAGACTTGATGCAATCAGGTCAATTTTGTTAGTGGCCAGCGACGGAATTAAGCTGCCAAAATTCATATCTACAAATTGAATCTCTCTTCCAAGCCATTCACCAAAGCGAAGCGTAAGTTCAACATCCATTCCTTTCCACTCATCATTTATTTTGGTTACAATTGGTAAACCAATGTCACTGGTTGTGCCTACACGAAGAACCTTACCTCCGGAGAATCTTTTTATAGGAGGCATTGAAGGGTCTGATTCGTTAACCCACCTGTTAATTAACGCATCATAATTGCCATTCTGTTTTATTTCGGACAAGAACCGATTGAAGTTGGCTAACAGAGCAGTGTCACTTTTATGAAAGGCCACACCCATGCCGACAGAGAAAATACTATCCTGAAATATGCTAAATTCGTCATTTTGTTCTTTCAATACCAGGTAGGTTGCTTTATCTACGAAAGCTGTCTGAATTTTCTCTGAAGTCAGGGCCATAAGCATATCAGAAACAGCGTTGTAGGTCCTTATATCTGCATCAGGGTAGTTTTTAATGGCATATGGTTCATGCACTGATCCTGTCAAAACGCCAATAGATTCAATAGTTTTTATGTCCTGGCTTTTATCAGTTTTTTCTGAGTTAGCTGAGTTCTGTGCTTTTACCAGTGCAGCAATTCCACTTTTATAATAAGATTTTGAAAAGAGAACACTCTTAGCCCTTTCTTCGGTGATGGAAAGACCTGAGCCAATCATATCGACTTTGCCGGAAATAAGAGCAGGCAGCATGCCGCCAAAATCCATATTTATAACCTTTAGTTCTTTATTCAGGTAATCTGCAACATGTTGAGCAAGCTCTATGTCAAACCCGATGATCTTGTTGTTTTTTACGAATGAAATTGGCTCAGTAGCAGCAGCCGTGCCAAAGGTCAGAATGCCATTGGTTCCATCAGAGGCAGGTTCCGGGAGATCGACATCCTTATTGCCTGATGTTATCCATTTACTTATCATTTCATCGTAAAGTCCACTGCTTTTGAGTTTGTGGACCGTATTATCAATAGCTCTTTTTAATGAATCATTGCCCAATTTAACTGCAAAGCCATAATCATCGGGAGTAAGTAATTCCTCAATAACGTTCAGGTCATTATTTTTTGATGCCAGAAATTGTAGCACCGGGAGATCATAAATAGCAGCATCAGCTTTACCACGCTCCACCGCTAAAGCACAGTCATGAATAGTCTGATAATACTGAAACTTAGCATCAGGGAAGCTTTTAAGCGTAATTTTATCTGCTGTAGTACCGGTGGGTACAGCAAATGTTTTGCCTCCTTTAAGCATATCAAGACTGGTTATAGCAGTTTTTTCTTTTTTGCATGCCGTTGTCACCAACAATAATGCAGAAAGTAATGTGATAAGGTATTTCATACGAGGGTAAATATTGCTAAACTGTGTATAGTATGCATAAACGCTATGCAAATGTAAAATATATTGCATACATTAGCATGCAAAATATACAAGCATGGTTACTTTACTTAAGAACTTTGGACTGGCAGTTTTACTGATTATAATTGCATCCGGAATATTGCTAATTTCGGACAGGGAGCAAAGAAGAGATAACCAGGATGCCGCTATTATTGGTAACTTTCCTCGTATTGCTATATTTCAAATAAATTCAACACTTGTTCTGGATACTCATATATCCGGGATCATTGACAGGTTGAAAACTGAAGGGCTCTTTGAAAGTAGCGGTTCAAATGTGAAACTGTTTAATGCACATGGCGACATACCCATGGCAAATACTATTGCTAACCAGTTGGTTAATGGTCCATACGATGTAATCATTACTTCGAGTACAGTTGCTATGCAAACAGTTGCAAATGCAAACCAGAAAGTGAAAAAGAATCATGTATTTGGTGCAGTTACAAATCCGTTTAATGCCGGAATAGGAATTACTGGAGAAGAACCATCCATGCACCCTGCTCATATAGCAGGTATTGGAACTTTTCAGCCTGTAAACAAGACTTTTACAATAGCAAAGCAAATGAAGCCTGCACTCAAAAAGATAGGTGTGGTATGGAATCCCGGGGAACAATGTTCAGAAGCTTGTCTTCTGGAAGCAAGAAAAGCGAGTAAAGAACTGGGTGTAGAGCTTGTTGAAGCAATTGCGACCAATACAACTGAAGTTGCTGATGCTGTAAAGGCACTTCTGAGTCAGGGAGTAGAAGTGATTTGGATAGGTGGAGATACAGTCGCCATGGCATCAGTAAATCTGATAATTTCAGTAAGTCAGGAGGCTTCTGTGCCTGTAATAACAAATGATCCGACCGATGTTGGTCGTGGTGCATTATTCGGACTTGGTGCAGATTATTTTACAGTTGGTCAGTACACTGCGGATATAGCAGTTGAAATATTCAGAGGTAAAAAGCCTTCTGAATTCGGTATAAAGAATGTACTGCCGGAGCTATTTGTTGTAAACCATGATGCTATCAGGAAGTTCCAGGGCTGGCAACTAACTGACGAACTTAGAGCTATTGCTGCTGAAAAGCCGGAAGCAGGTGATGTGTCAATTGACCTTGCAGAGTACAATAGAGATTCGAACAAGCCGTCCGGTAAAGCGCTTAAAAATGCTAAGAAAATTATTAATCTTAAAAAGTATATCGGTAAAACAGCTAAGATTGTAATAGTAAACCTCGTTGAAAATGTTACACTCGAAGAGGCTGAGCGTGGTGTTGTTGACGGTTTAAAGGAAACAGGATTAACAGAAGGTATTGATTTTACAGTTAAAAAATACAGTGCTCAGGGAGAAGTTGCTAACCTTACTCAAATACTGGAATCGGCGATCATGGATAAACCTGATGCCATCATCACAGTTACAACTCCCGCTTTTATTGCAGCTTCGAAGAAAGTGACAACGCTACCATTAATATTTACTGTTTGCAGTGATCCGCTTGCACTTGGATTGTTTAAAGATGAGGTGCCTTTTAATATTTGTGGAATCCATGATGATCCACCGGTTGATAAGCTTCTGGATATGGCACTGAAATACAATAGTAAAATCCGTGAAGTAGGAATAATATATGATAATTCTCAGACTAATTCTGTTATTTCTGTCAAGAAACTAAGAATTGCATGTAAGGAGAGAAATTTAAAAATTTTAGAGTCCACAGCGTCTGTCACATCTGATCTGCCGATGGCTACTCAGGCTCTCATTCAGCGGGGAGCCGATGTCATTATACAGTCAGCAGATAATCTTACTGCAACCGGTTTTAGTTCCATCCAGAAAGTTGCG
The DNA here is from genome assembly GCA_964643225.1 of uncultured Lentimicrobium sp. GTDB lineage: Bacteria > Bacteroidota > Bacteroidia > Bacteroidales > Lentimicrobiaceae > Lentimicrobium. Next base: position 200,543 of record CAZXQT010000004.1, read on the forward strand.
AGTGAAGCAGGTATACCAATTTTTACAACCAGTCTGCAATTAGTTGAGAAAGGTGGAGCTACAGGTGGAGTAGGGGATAACTATTATGAATGGGGAAAGCAAAGTGGTGAACTTGCTGCAAAAGTACTGGCAGGTGTATTGCCGGGAGAATTAGGGATTGCACCTACTGCAGTTATACGAACCATAGAACCTAAGAAATAGCCTTTAATGACCCGTTGCTTAGGGTAAAATGTGTTTAGACTGTCTTTATAGAAAGACTTCAATCATTTTAACTTATTTTGCCATGAGAACTTTCCGTTTGATAATGCTGATGTTCACATTATTGTCTTTTGCAGCATGCAGCAATGATGAAAAAGACGATACAGTACCAGGCGATCCTACAAGTCTTGAATCAATGGTTGAAAAGGATCTGTCACTTAAAGACGGCCGAAAAGTGTATGCAGATGATTCTCAAAATGAATACCATACAGTTATTTTTGATGCCGATCATCTTGTGCATGTTTATAAAGTAAATCTTGATCAGGGAAAGAAATACCGTATGTCAATCAGCGGCGATGTGGCATACGATATCGATTTTCTGCTCATGAGAAGTGAAGAGGATACACTATTCCGGGGTGAGTACCAGATGGAATTACCTCCCAGAACGCAGATTTACTGGACTGCTAATTCAACCGGTATCTATTACTTAAAAGCCAGTATGCAGGATGTGAATTTTCATACTTATACCTGCAGGCTGATTGTAGAAGAAATTACAACAATTAGTATGGAATACGGTGGGCTTAATCTACAGTGCAGTGGAGATTGGTTTATGTCTCCTCAGGGTAAACTTGCAGTTGCACTTCATGAAACAGGTACTTTCAAATATGCCCGGATCATGCATGATAAAATAAATTATACTTTCAGTATGATGGTTTCCAGGTCGTCGGGGAGACCTGATAATTACATTGGTATAGATTGTTATGCCTCACCTGGTATCTGGGATGGAGATAATATCCCTGCCAGCGGATATTTATTTGATGTTATTGGTCCGGCTTCGTGGAGGTTAAGTTACTGGCACCCTCAGGGAAGTGTAGGATTTGAATATGGAACATTACCTGAAAACCTTCCGTTGGGTAGCTCATACCAATATGAAACAGGGGTCAGGACAATTGGCGATAGCATTGCCTTTTCGGTTAATGGTATTGAGTTGAAAAAGATGCGAAATGAGTGGATGCTCGATACCGGTCTTTATATCGTTGTTGATGACACCAAACAGGATACAATTTACTTTAACCTGAGTTTTGATGAATGACCTAAGCTTTAGTAAAACAAAAAACCACTTACTATCAGGTAAGTGGTTTTTTGTTTGGTGGGAGCAACAGGGTTCGAACCTGTGACCCCCTGCTTGTAAGGCAGGTGCTCTGAACCAGCTGAGCTATGCTCCC
>CAZXQT010000005.1:0-162632 GCA_964643225.1 uncultured Lentimicrobium sp.
CCGTTTCCAGTACGACAGTTTAGCAAACTGTTGGTTTAAGCCACTCACCCACCTCACCAAACGGGAGTGCAAAAGTACGAAAGGAATTGGAAATACCAAATAAAAATTAACCTTTTTGCGGTTTTTGAGGAAAAAAAATGGTTATTTGTTCTGTTGTGACTGGGCAACGACATTTGTCCCCAGAACATTGCTGATCTTCTCAAGCAAAACCTGTTTGTCAATTGGCTTTGCAATATAATCTATGCAGCCCGAAGCGTAACAAAGCTCCACCTCATTATCGTATACATAGGCTGTCTGAGCAATTACAGGCAAGTCCTTATTAATGGAGTGTATTGCCATTGTAGCATCAAACCCGTTAATACCGGGCATATTGATGTCCATCAACACTAAATCTATATTCTTGTTTTCTCTGACCATATTTATTGCTTCCTGACCTGAAGAAGCCCAGAGAATGTTAGCATTTGTATGACGTAATATAGTTTTCAGGTATAGATAGCTGCAATCTGTATCTTCTGCAATTAAAATTGATTTTCCACTCCAATCATAAGACTTTTTATCGGCCGAGTTCTGAAAATCTGTGAATAGTAATTGTTTCATGTGATCCTTTAGCTTGTGCGCAAAGCCTGTTAGCAAAAATAAGCAAAACTTCACGCTATTTAAGTCTTTATCGCAAAAGACACAAAAAGTAACCCACTGTTAGTCTCTAAAATTTAGTTTTTTTACACCAAAATGAATAAAATCTAACAAGAATAAGGAATCTTAGTTCTTTTTCTTACCTTTGCAGCCTGAAAAAATAACAGTATTGACAACTGATTGTTTTTTGGTCCGGTAGCTCAGTTGGATAGAGCAGCAGCCTTCTAAGCTGCGGGTCACAGGTTCGAATCCTGTCCGGATCACTTTCTTAACACACCTCTGCTTCTTGAGAGGAAATTTCTTAAGGAATGTTTAGTCAATTCCTGGCTTCTATAGTTTTCTTTTTGCTCAGGCTGATCAGTTTTCTGCCATTTGGTATCCTATATATCATATCAAAAGTCGTAGCTTTCATTCTGAAGCACATATTGCATTATCGCCGGGATGTGATAATACAAAACATTAGCCGGTCTTTCCCTGATTATAAGTATAAAGATGTTAAATCTGTTGCCGATGATTTTTATCTGCACTTTTCCGACATTTTTATCGAATTAATTAAAAGTGTTTCGCTTTCGCGTGATGCCATGAAACGCAGGGTAACAGTTAAAAACCCTGAGCTTTTAATGAACTATTATAAGGAAGGAAACAACATAATTGCACTCACCGGTCATGCAGCAAATTGGGAATGGCTGAGTATAGTCCCCGGCATATACCCTTTTGCATGCTATACTTTATACAAGCCTTTATCAAGTAAAATCTCAGAATATATAATGTACAGAATACGGCGGCGTTTCGGCATGAAGCTACTGGCAATGTCAAATGCAGCGAAATATATCCTTTCATCTAAAGATCAGAAGGCGTTGTATATTTTTATTGGAGACCAGGCTCCTGCAAAGACAGATAATGCACATATTTATAATTTTCTCATCCAAAAAACCACATTTTTCACCGGTGGAGCCCGTTTAGCCAGAGCAACTAAGTCAGTTGTGGTCTTTATTTCCATGCGTAAAGTAAAACGAGGGTACTATTCACTGGAGTTTATTCCTATAGCCAACTACGCTCAAAATCCTCCACTTTTCATGAATGCAACAGCAGAAGGAATAAAAAATGATCCTGAAGTGTTGATTCTGAACGAATATGCCCGTTTACTGGAATCAGATATTAAAGACCAACCTGTCAATTGGTTGTGGTCGCACAAAAGGTGGAAACATTAATTGGAAACATTCAGATCATTAAAACATAGCAATTTCAGGCTTTTCTTCTTCGGTCAGCTCATTTCTTTGCCCGGATTATGGATACAGAATATCGCAATGGGCTGGCTGGTGTACAGGCTAACCAATTCAGCATTTCTGCTTGGTGTAGTGGGTTTTGCGTCACAAATACCTGCTTTTGTTGTTACTCCGATTGCCGGAGTGTATGCCGATAAATTAAACCGACGCAAGGTACTCATGGTTACACAATCTGTATCTATGATAGTAGCACTTACCCTGGCTGCATTAATTCTTACAGATAAGATTACTATAGTATATATTGTTATTGGTGCTGTTATAAATGGCACATCATTCGCCATAGACAATCCATTCAGGCATGCATTCCTTGTTAACATGATCGATGACCGTAAGGATCTTCCCAACGCAATCGCTCTGAATTCAAGCATGTATAACTCTGCCCGGTTTATCGGACCTCCACTGGGTGGTCTTCTGGTTGCTGCAGCAGGCGAAGGAATCTGCTTTCTTGTAAACGGTTTAAGCTATATTGCCGTCTTAGGGTCGCTTGCTGCCATGAAAGTGGCGCCTTTTATTAAAAATGAGGCTGAATCTTCCGTTCTGCACAATCTTGTTGAGGGATTTAAATATGCTTATAAGACAGAGCATCTCAGGATTCTGATATCTATAGTCATCATTATCAGTCTGGTAGGTTTACCGTTCCAGGTATTTATGCCTGTTTTCGCAAAGAATATTCTGGCCGGTAATTCGCAGACTCTTGGATTTCTTACCGGGGCTCTGGGTGCCGGAGCTTTAACCGGAGCACTTACTCTTGCCAATCAACCCTCCATAAAGCGGTTTCCTGATATTATGCTGATATCAGGACTGCTGTTTTCAATCGGATTAGGAACATTTGCAGTTTCTAATCACATTGCGCTTTCGCTGATTTCTTTGTTTGTGACAGGAAGCGGAATGGTAGTTTTATTTGCCGCATGCAACTCGTTGCTTCAGACAATGATTCACGAGCAGATGAGAGGTCGGATTGTTTCTCTGTATACTATGTCGTTTATGGGCTTTACTCCAATCGGAAGCTTTATTATTGGTAGTGTATCAAACCTGGGCGGCATCCAGACTACTTTGACTATAACTGCAACTCTTTGTCTGTTTGCTATTATATGGTATTCCCGAAAACGGTCATCTATTAATCAGGCGCTCGATAAATATATCTGATAGTAAACTATCTACAAGTGTGCTGAAAAGAGGTGGTTAATATATTAGATAACAAAAAAGGGAGAGAACATTGATTGCCTCTCCCTTTTAATTAAACACTTAAAGTTTATCTTGAAACTACAAAGCGAATAGCACGCTCGGTGTCTACTCCCCTTGCTTTGATAATGTACAAACCTTCAGGCAGATTGCTTACATTTATTGGTAATGTGCCGCTGCTATGGGTTACATTCATTGATTTAACCAGATTACCTACTATACTGTATATTTCAACAGTATTTATGTGTTGAATATTCTTTACATAGAGAACAGAATTTACCGGATTTGGATAGATTGAAAATTCTGATTTCTGAATTACCGGAACACCGATATTTAGTAAAGTAGTATAACTAAGGGTGTGGCGCTGTGTTGGAACACCAGTGAAGCTTTCAACCGGTAATAACTGCATGTAATACTTCTGGTTGTATTTCAGACTTGGATTTGGTGTTACGGTTATTTGTGTTTTTGCATCATTAACTGTTGCTGTAAAACCAACAAGAGCTCCGTTTACATCGTTTTCCTTGAATACAATTAAGTTCGCAACATTGCCATTGGTTAAATCTTCACCACCTACCATTCTGACAGGTTTTGAGAAACTGAATGTTACAGGCTGATTTATCGGAACATTAATTGCGCCATTCTGCATGTCGCAATCCACAAAAGCACCAACTTCAACAGAGTATCCTGACTGAACGATATCTTTATCGCTTTCCTGAATAAAGATAGCAACCATCAGATCATCCATTTCTTCAACATTGGTTGATGACATGTTCTGTGTGTACTTGTAGTTAATGCCTTCATTTGCTACGAGGTTAGCAGTAACGCCACTGGCATCAGGTAACATCTTCATCATTACATGGTGGAATTCTGTTTCACCGTTTGATGCTACATTTTGAGTTGTTATCTTTTCAATTACAGCCATATGTACTTTTACATTGCTGTAATTTGCTGTAGGCTCAATGTTGGCATCTACAATAATGTTATTACCATCAATCACATGCTGTGAATTGATTCCAACGTAGGCAATAGATCCGGCAGTTGCATTAAAGCCAGCATTTACTGCCGAAGCACTGGTTGCAGTTTTCTTACCATCAATGTATAAATCAGGAACGGCATTAACTCCATAGTAGGTTCTTCTAACTCCACCTTCGGCAGTGTAATATGGGTCACCTGATCCGGGCCAGTTCATCTGGTATTTTATAAGTGTTAACTCTTCATCAGTATGCTGTGCAAGGAATGGATTAAATACACCATTATTGAATGTAGCGCACGGTCCGCAGGTTGAGCTGGTGAACTCTTCAAACAGTGGCTTGTAATAAACCAGCTGAGCCGGGATAGATAAATGGCGAACCATGGTATCGTTTGCTACATTATCGTCGGCAGGTAATCCGTTTACGTTGCTGATCCAGATATACATATCGTATTCTCCCTCAGGTAAGTCAAGCTGATCAACAAAACTGTAATCGCCTGAACCACCCAGATCAACCTGTATACCGCTGTAACTAACTGTATGTGCATTACCATCGTCAACTCTCCAGTTTACATCAATAGATGTAATAGGAGTTGTTCCGAGATTAGCAAATTGTCCGGTAACGTCCTGTGGGCCAACAAATAAAGCCGGAAGATTAACAGAAGAGATAGTACCGTCGAGTTCAAGAGGATTAACCACCTGTACATTGTCGATGAACCAGTTCTTGAGGTTCTGACTTGTTCCGTTAATTACGAAGCTTAGCTGGAAAGAAGCGGCTCCTACGTTTGCGTTGTCAACAACCACATTTACACCCTGAGCATCAATGTTTCCGGTTGGAGCAGCTGACCATACCGTATTCCATGTTCCATTCGAAGACCTGGTCTCCAGTTTAAGGTTAAATGCAGCTGAAGTACCTGAAACATGTTCAAATTTATGTTTGAACCTTACAAGAACCATACTATACCCGGTTGTATTAATCTGTGGGGATATAATACGCATGGTAGTATTTGGGAAAGGAGGATCGTTGTCAAATTGCAGTTCGGGTGCAGTGCCTCCGGCATAGTTAGTTGCCGGATTTGAAAGGTTTGAAACATTTCCCATGAAAGTCCAACCGGGGATCGGTACTACCCCGCCGCTGAAGTTTTCTTCAAAGAGCACCTGTGCCTGGGCTCCGCCTATTAACACCACTCCAATAAGAATTAGTAGAAGTTTTTTCATAAGCTTGTTGATTGATTTATAAATGAAGGGTTAAATTTGAAACTGATTCGTTTTCTTAATTGCCAAAAATACAAAAACCTCAAACATTTTTACATGTCCGAGGTATCTTTCGTAAAAAAATATTTACATACGTGATATTGTAACTTAATATTTGATTACTAGAACCTTTCTGCAACTTTGTCCCAATTGACAATATTCCAGAATCCCTTTACATAATCCGGCCTGCGGTTCTGATAATCGAGATAATAGGCATGTTCCCAAACATCGCATGTCAGGAGTGGAATATATCCATCGGTCATTGGATTAGCTGCATTTGATGTTTGCATAATACTTAATTTTCCCTTACTGTCTTTGACCAGCCATGTCCATCCTGAACCAAAAACCTTTACAGAAGCATCAGAAAACTTCTCAATAAATCCATCCAACGAACCAAAAGCATCATTAATTGCTTCTAAAAGTATACCCTGTGGTCCATCTGATTGTTTACTGAGTGATTCCCAGTAGAATGTGTGATTCCATACCTGAGCAGCATTATTGAAGATGGCACCATCGGCTTCCATGATTATTTGCTCAAGAGTTAGCCCTTCAAAGCGGGTTCCTTTAATAAGATTATTCAGGTTATTAACATAAGCCTGATGATGCTTACCGTAATGAAACGATATAGTACCGGCGCTGATTACAGGCTCTAATGCATCAGGTGCATAGGGCAAATGTGGTAATTCAAAATTCATGATGTTGTGTTTAAATTTTTATCAATTCTTAAAGTAACTTACACTCTCAGAGGTTTTACGACATTAAGAAGTTTATATCCGTACCCGGCTCTATCTCCTTTGGTTCCTGGCCATATTTAAACAACCTCAGTGGGTGGCGACCATGTAAGGATAACCTGTTGTTCTCATATAGCAGGAAAGTGGCTTCGCGCAATCCAACCACAAACATATCCGGATTAGCTACCATAAACTCTTCTATGCGCTGTTCCCTGGTTTCTCCCCCATGATTTGAAGGATGTGCATCAAGATAATGCGGATTGATCTGAAAAGGCACTAAACCCATACAGTTAAAACTTTCTGGTTCAACTATGGGCATGTCATTGGTAGTTCTAAGGGTAGGACAGGCTACATTTGAACCGGCACTCCATCCCATATAAGGGGTACCCTCTTTTACTTTATGGCTTATGGCATCCATTAATCCCAGCCTTTGCATTTCACGAACCAGGTGAAATGTATTACCACCACCTACTGCAATTGCCTCTGCATTATTCACCGCTTCGAGAGCATTAGCAGCCTTATGAATGGAGTATATTTCAAACCCAAGGCTCTGAAATACAGCATTTACTTTTGCTTCATATTCATCATAACTGAACGAAACTCCTGCAAAGGGGATAAATAACACCTTTTTAACACCACGTTTGTCGAGATATTCTTTTATATCGTTTTGAGGCCAGCCCAGATATGCTTCACCGGGGTTTGTTGAGTTGCTGATAAGTAAGAGGTTCATAGTTGATAATTTGCTTAATTATTAAGGAATATTCCTTCAACAAATATAGCAAACTAAATTCAATTGCCCCTGATTATTATTATTTACTGCGGGTATAGTACCGGTAAACGCTCTCAAACCGGGCAAACCATTTATTACCGCCCGTATAATTCTGAAGCATTACTTTAATATTGAGATCGGGAGTTTCGGCAATATCTCTTTGAGCAAGCACACGTGCAAGGGTTTCCTGCAAATCGTTCGATTCAGCGGCGCTATATCCAAGCAGCCGCAATTTGTTTAATAAATTGAATGCCTTGTCGGGATTGCCTTTGCTCAGTTCATTACTAATGGCATGACGCACCATTAGAGTATCTTCCGACTGCATAGCCAGATCATAGTAGCCAATATTGCTTACACCAATAGTGTCGAGCCTGTAATAGGCATGCAACGATTCAGCCTGCCATATCAGATTTGATGCCTCCCGGTAGTTGCCCTGCCCTAGCTTATCAAAGGCTTCGTTTACCAAATTATCCCACCGTATCGGATGCTCATATTTATTCAGCAACTGGTTTATCGGTTGTGTAGTTAAATCACAGTTGCTTTTCAGGTAAACCAATTCACGGGCTGCGGCAGTCTTTAATAATCCTGAGCTGAATTTATTTTCTTTAAAGAATGCTTCGGCCTGATTGAGCAAAGAATGGAAATCACCCTTTGCCTGATTGCAATAGGTCTCGCCTGCCAGGGCTTGTATGTTACCAAACTGTTCCTTAACAGTTTCTAAGTTGTTGAATTTCAATTTCACTGCTAGATCATACGCCCTGTTGCTGTAAAAAAGTGCACTGTCTGGCTCTGATGCCCAGTACTTAAGCCTGGCATGCGAAAACAGATTCATCACATACGGCATACCAAGGGTAAAGGTCAGCGAATCGAGGTCATCGCTATCTTCAGAACCAATAACCAATAACAACCGATAACACTCTGCAAGTCCTTCTATATAAGTTAACGAAACCTCTCCCTGACGATTTTTTAACCTATCTGTCAGGTAATTATACCGTATCATAGCAATGTCGCTCTGCAGTTGACCAATCATTTCCTTATCGGGATAGAAGGCAGGATATGAAGCTGCAAACTGCTCAGCATACTGAAGTTTCGCTGTCGCGGATGAATAATCATTCTGAGTTATCGCATCTTTTACCTCACCGAGGTACCTGTTGTATAATGTGCGCACTGCAATTGACTGCCCGTTGGTAGCTCTTTCGACAACCGTACCCTCGTATTGACTCAGCAGTTCGAGAGCATTGGTGAATTCTGTCAATGCAGCCCCCGGGTCATTCTTTTCAAGGAACTTATGCCCATATTGAATTTTAATATCTGCCAGCCGAATGTAAAACATCCTGAAAGGCCCGTCTGCTTTATTGCTGAGATTGTATTTATCGGTAAATGATGTAACCTCTGCAAGGTATTTATCAGCCAGAGTTGTTAATCCTTTGTCGAGTGCTTTCTGAATGATCTCCGTATAGGAATATATCAGCCCGCTGCGGGCTTTATCTAATTCTGCCTGCAATGTTGTGTGGATACCAACAGCAGTAGGTGCAATGGACAGAATGTTTGCAGCACCGGTCAGCAGATCAACTGCTTCGAGGTATTTACCAGTGGCAGTGAGTTCCCTGCTCCGCTTTATGTATGCCTGGAGCAACCTCTGCATAAGTATTCTCTCATCCGCATTTCCGTATTTTCTGTCCTTGATCTGTTTCTGTATAAAAGCATGCGCCTGTATTATCTGGCTGCTGCTGAATGAATTTGTATATAGCCGGTAAAAGAAGGGGCTGCTGTAGTAATCAACGTTTCTTGAAAGCAGTTCTGCATACACCAGACTTTGCATATAGGCATCGGCAAAGGAAAGATATAGGTCTCCGGCTAAGGGTACCTGACGTTCGTTTGTGCAATAATTCAGGTATTCCTGCAGGCTGTAGGCAGCTATGCTTCGCTTCGGTGCCAGGCGCTTAGGGTCAGCACCGGGGACCATAGCAGAATTAACATCCAGAGCACCATTAAGCAGATACATGCTTTTTGTTCCTGTTATCCAGGTAATTACCGCATCGTTAAAGGTTGGAATTTCTTTTCTTTCTTTTTGTATTCTTCTGGTTAATGTATCACTCAGTGATGCAGCAGCATAATAATCCCTTATGGCAAATAATTCAAGTTCCAGTCTGCGGAAGTCGGCTTCGGTAAACTGAACATCCTGCACCTCAAGAACTGCTGAAGTCCCATTCCGCCATAGCGAATCAGGAAAGCTTGTGAGCCGCACAATACCACCATCTGTTATAACCTTTTCTTTGCTTTGCAACAGTATCTGGCCGTCCGGATCTAGCAACGCGTACGAAATCATAAATGCAGAAGGTTGCAGTAAAGGTTTAAGGTTAAAATCTCTGAGTTGCGTCTGACCTTCTACATCAAGTGGTGTTATGTCAAGAAACATGTGAAGCTGATCATCATTACTGAAACCAATACTCAGCCTGTAACTGTATTGTAATGTAAAAGTGGTCTTTTCGGGAATTTTAAGCTGAGCCAGTGCCAGCTGATTAAGCACCTTATTGTTTGTGGTTTTCTGATACGGCTGAAATTTGAAGGTAAACTTCAGTGTATCTGACTTTTCATAAACAGATTGAGCCGACAAACCAGTGATAAAAATTATCAGGCATGTAATTATTATAGTGAGACGTAAAGTTGGAGCGTATCTTAGCGGAATCATGCGGGCAGTATTATGCATTTATGCGAACAGTGTTATGGTGTAATACGCACAATTTTCATCTCCGTACGCCGGTTTGCAGCCCTTCCCTGCTCATCGGCATTATCTGCCAGAGGCATTGTCTCACCATATCCGGCATACCGCAGGCGGTTAGCTGCTATACCGCTGTATACAAGGTAATCGTAGACAGACCTGGCCCGCTTTTCTGACAACAACTGATTATACTCTGCTGTGCCTACATTATCTGTATGACCGCTGATTTGTATTGCCATTCCGGGATTACTCTTAAGCATATGCAGCAAATGGTCAAGCTCGGCTGTTGAAGCAGGCAACAGGTTAAAGCTGTCGGTTTCGAAGAATATATTTCGCAGCACAAGGATTTCTCCCTCCCTGAAAGGCTTGAGCGGTATATCTTTTGTAAAAGGATCAATAAGAGTTGTCTCTTCTGCCAGTTTAAAGTGCGCTGAGTAAAACAGGTAGCCGTTTCTTTCCACATTAAGCGCATAATTGTTTCCACCCGGAATAACCAGCAGATAGCTTCCATCCCGGGCATTCGAATTGGAAAACACTATCGTGTCGCCCGTTTCAAGGTCCAGCAGCTTAATCGACGCCTGTAGGGGTTTTTGAGTTATACTGTCGTAAACAATTCCTTTCATGTACGAAACCTGCCGGGGATGAGCAGTCACCGGGAGCTCAAACCTGTATATATCCTGCAAACCGAAACCATTGCTCCGTGCCGAAGAGTAGTAGGCGTATTTCCCTTCATTATCAACAATCATGGTTACCTCATCGTCTTCGGTGTTCACAGGATAACCAATGTTTACCGGAGTTGAAAAGCTTTGGTCATTTTTAAGCTTTGTAACAAACAGATCACCCTGCCCCATTCCGGTATGTCCTTTAGAAGAAAAATACAATGTAACACCATCGGGGTGGATGAACGGGCCTCTTTCTGCATCAGGAGTATTAACCGAGTCGCCGGCATTATAAGGTTCTGTCCACTCCCCACCGGCATTTATATGTGTTATCCAGATATCACTGGAACCTTTGCCCTCGGGTCTGTTGCTCACAAAGTACAATGTTCTGCCATCGGACGAGAAACTGGGCTGTGATTCCCATCCCCAGGTATTCACTACAGGTCCAAGGTTTACCGGTTCGGTCCATTGGTTCCCGGCAAGTCTTGATACATACAGATCGCAACTGCCAAATCCTCCTGCAAAGTTGCACCCCGAGTAAAAAAGGTACTGCCCGTCGGGTGAAAGTGTCATTGCCCCTTCATCACTCTCTGTATTTATCGGAGGCCCCAGGTCAATTGCCAGTTTCCAGAGTGTATCACCAATGTTTTCGCTGTAATAGAACTGCTCGTCTCTATGCTGTCCGGTTAACATGCGGCGGGTAAAATATAACCGTTTCCTGTCGGGACTTATGTAATTAACAAACTCATAACCTTCTGTATTTACTGAAGGGCCCAGATTAACCGGATTAAATGGAACTGGGTTCTGCATGGCTTGTAATCTGAATTCAGCAGACCTTCTGTTCCGGTTCATACGTGCTTTTTCAGCATCACGTATTTTCGGGTAAGCAGCATACTTGTCGTAATAGGCAATACTTTCGCTATACTGTTTTTCTTCAAAAAGCAAATTGCCCAGTATGTAATACACAGGAATGAAGTATGCAGAATCTATGGAGATAGCCTTTTTATAATTATTTATCGCTTCTACTCTGTTACCCTTAAGCACCTGAATATCACCTGCAAGAAGCCAAGAATTGATGTATTTTTTATCAGCCTTAAGTGCTTTGACTGTCTCTTGCATTGCTTCTTCGTAAGCCGAAGCATTATAGTATTGCAGGGCACGCTGATGGAATTTTTCTGCCTTACTTTCTTTATCCTGTGCAACACCATTGCTCAGGCTGATAAAGAGCGCCAATATAATGAAGAGTACCTTCTTTTGGGTCATTAGAATTGCATCTATAAAAGCATAACGCAATTTTAGTCAATCTCTTTTATCTCGAACTTAAATATTTTAGCTTTCCTTACCGGAGTTTTTTCTGCAGATATAGCATAATAGCCCTTGTTGGTGTAAGATATCCCCTCTGTTTGCGCCCCTGCCAATTGCGTAAAGTCTATCCTGCGCTTGTTGCCCCCAAAGAAATCATTACGCCAAAAGTCACCAAGAACCCAAACAAAAGGTACGTAGTTCTTGTAACCGCATAACACCAGTCTTTTGCTCTCGTTATCGAATGCTGCCCCGGTTACCAGGCCATCGGTGTTCATGTTATCGAGCGGCCACAGCACATAGCTTCCGGGATTTTTTGGCACCGCATACAGGCGACAGGTAAGGCTCGACCAGTTTTTTGTAAACAGAAATAAACTGTCGCCGTAACTGATCATTGCTTCGCAATCAAAATCATTGTCCCTGTTGCGTGCAGTATAATCGTTCTGATCTCCATACCTGAACCGTATTGTCTCAGGCTTCACTACAACATCTCCGGTATCCGGAATATCGCTCTTCCGTATTTTAAGTATACTCAGATCACGCCTGTTGCCCAGGTTGTTACCAAAATCGCCAAGATAAATATAGTCGTCATCGTGATCAATTTCTTCCCAATCGGTATTAACAGCATCCTGAATAACAACGCGTTGCACCACTTTACCTGTTTTACGGTCAAGGCGGTAAACGGCATTTTCATTGTCGCTGTCGTTGTGTGTCCAGTAAGCGTCATTCCACCAGATAAGGCCCGAAGTCTCCATAACACTATCGGGCAGTTTTCTCACAAGTACTTTTGGCTTAGCTGATTCACTTCTGTAGCGGCACGACCCATCGTTTATTACTGCTTCACTATTAAAGTTCACCGCTCCGCGATCGGTACACCCTTCCTGCTGTCCCTGCGAAACAGTAGCCAGCATAAGCAGAACTATCAGCATTACCAGATTCTTCATGACAATATTCGGGTATTAGTGGTATATTTCTTTACGGAAGGCTTTCATGGTATTGTTAAGCAAACCAACTATGGTCATGAGACCTACACCACCGGGCACCGGAGTGATCATGCTACACTTCGAAGCCACCCTGTCAAAATCAACATCACCAATAATATGGTATCCTTTGGGTGTATCGTCCGGAATCCGGTGAATACCCACGTCTATAACAACTGCTCCCTGTTTTACCATGTTCTCCTTTACAAAGCCCGGCTGACCAATGGCAGCTATAAGAATATCAGCCGAAGCTGCAATCTCTTCCAGATTTTCTGTTTTGCTGTGGCAAAGGGTAACAGTAGCGTTGCCTGGATTTGCTTTGCGCGACATAAGCAGGCTCATCGGCGTTCCCACTATGTTGCTCCGGCCCAGAATAACACAATGCTTGCCCTCTGTCTTTATATTCATTTTCTCGAGAAGTATCATGATACCTTCAGGAGTTGCCGGATGATAGGATGGCAAACCCAATGCCAGCCTTCCAATATTTACCGGGTGAAACCCGTCAACATCTTTTGAAGGCTTAATGCTCTGCAGAATAACTTCGCTGTTGATGTGTTTAGGCAATGGCAGCTGCACAATAAAACCATGAATATCAGGGTCATCGTTCAGGAAATTGATGACTTCCATCAACTTGCCCTGACTTATATCTTCAGGCAACCGGTATACGCTCGAGGTAAAGCCGATACTCTTGCACGCTCTTTCTTTACTGGCAATATATGTTTCACTTGCAGGGTCGTTGCCCACGAGAACTGCCGAGAGATGCGGAGGGTCACCGCCTGCATCTATTATTTCAGCTACCTGTCTTGCCAGCGAGCTTTTTATCTCATCGGCAATCATTTTACCATCAATAAGCTTCATGTTGTTTTATTTGCGTTTTTTGCCTGATGACATTCGCTGCATGTTGCGCATGGCGTTGAGGGCATTCTTGCCTCCGCCTCCCGAAACGAGCTTCATCATTTTACGTGTGTCGTCAAACTGCTTTATCAATCTGTTAACTTCTGCAATGTCGGTTCCGCTGCCAAGCGCAATTCTCTTTCTGCGGCTGCCGTTTAAAACGGAAGGGTTTTCACGCTCATATGGGGTCATAGAACCAATCATGGCCTCAATTCCCTTAAACGCGTTGTCGTCAATGTCAATATCTTTAAGGGCTTTGCCCATACCGGGTATCATCCCGATAAGGTCTTTAACATTACCCATTTTCTTGATCTGCTTGATTTGTGCTATAAAGTCGTTGAAATTAAACTGGTCTTTAAGCAGCTTTTGCTGAAGTTTGTGCGCCTGTTCTTCATCAAACTGTTCCTGTGCGCGCTCCACCAGAGAAACAATATCACCCATACCCAGAATACGGTCGGCCATACGCGAAGGATAAAAGATATCGATCGCATCCATTTTCTCGCCGAGACCAACAAACTTAACGGGCTTATCAACTACCGACCGGATGGTAAGTGCCGCACCACCACGAGTATCCCCGTCAAGCTTTGTAAGCACAACTCCATCATAATCAAGTCTTTCGTTAAATGCTTTTGCGGTGTTAACAGCATCCTGACCGGTCATGGAGTCAACTACAAACAGTGTTTCGTGCGGATTTACTGCCTGCTTAACCGCTGCAATTTCTTTCATCATCTGTTCGTCTACAGCCAAACGTCCAGCTGTATCAATGATTACAGTGTTTATGTCGAATTCCTTAGCATGGCTTACCGCTTGTCTGGCTATACTCACCGGATCTTTGCTTCCGTCTACACTGAACACTTTTACATTAACCTGTTCACCAAGGACTTTGAGCTGCTCAATAGCCGCCGGACGATAAACGTCGCCCGCAACAAGCAAAACTTTACGGTTACGTTTGGTTTTAAGATAATTGGCAAGTTTGGCAGAGAAGGTAGTTTTTCCTGATCCCTGTAGCCCGGCAATAAGTATAATTGATGGATTGGCTTTCAGGTTTATGTCGGTATTTGTTCCGCCCATCAGGCCTGCAAGCTCATCATGAACAATTTTAACCATAAGCTGGCCCGGCGAAACAGCAGTAAGTACCTGTGCTCCAAGAGCCTTCTCTTTTACCGTATCGGTAAATTGCTTGGCTACCTTATAACTAACGTCGGCATCCAGCAGCGCCTTCCGAACATCCTTTAATGTCTCTGCAACATTAATTTCCGTAATATATCCCTGTCCTTTAAGGTTTTTGAACGCTCTCTCCAGTTTATCACTTAAATTCTCAAACATAGTCCGTTTCCTTATTTACATTTTTTAAGTGTGCAAAATTAACAATTATCTGCATTGTCTTTACATGTCGCCCATAGTACAAACCTTAAAGTACCGGGGTCGTATTACAATCAACCATTTCATTTACCAGTTGTTAGGTATTAAAGGCAAATATTCACTGAGAGTATCGTAGTACTAATTATTTAATTCACACAACACTTATATAAAGTACCTACCTTAAATAGTAAGATTAGTTAGTAATATTTTAAAGGTAAATCCATCAGGTTTATTATATTTGCTAAATCAAATAAATGTCAAACTTTAATTAAAAACTATGAAAAAGTTCTTTACTCTACTGGCTTTAGTGACTATTTCGTATGCTTCTGTGGCTCAATGGCTGCCACAGGCATCAGGCTTTGCAACGGCATCCCGCGGTATCAAATACATGCATGCCGTAGATGAAAACGTAGTATGGGCAACTGCTTACGATGGTTCGGGTGGCGGCGCTGTAATTCAGGAGTTTACACGCACTACAGATGGTGGTGAAACCTGGGTTCCGGGAGTTGTTAACAATGCAACCGGACTGGAGTTTTCAATGATCTTTGCACTTGATGCAAATAACGCATGGGCTCCTATGTACCGCTCAAGCGGCTCTAATCCTCAGGGTATTTATCATACTTCCGATGGTGGTGCTACGTGGACAAGACAGGCTACTGCTTCATTCAGCAACAGCGCTTCTTTCCCAAATGTAGTTCATTTCTTTGATGCTAATGATGGTTTCGCTCAGGGCGACCCTATTGACGGAGATTTTGAACTCTATACAACCAGCGATGGTGGTGCCAACTGGACCGCAGTTCCGGGTGCCAATATTGCTGATCCAATCTCAGGCGAATGGGGTGTTGTAGGTTATTATGACGCTATTGGCGATACCATCTGGTTCGGTACCAATAAAGGACGCGTGTATCGCTCTTTTGACCGCGGACATAACTGGGAAGCTTTTGCTACTACCCTGACCGGCAAGTACATTGATGTTAGATTTGCTACTACCAGCCACGGCTTTGCTCAGGATAAGAGCCAGAACTCAACAGGTACCTTTGCCGAAACTTTTGACGGCGGCGAAACATGGGCTACCATCGGTGCTTCCGGTCCAACCCTTACTGCTGACTTCGACTTTGTTCCGGGTACTACACAAACACTGGTTGCAACAGGTTCAAATCCTGACCTGCCAAACCAGCTGGGTATTGCTTATTCATACGATGGCGGACACACATGGAGTTATTTCCTTGATACAGAAGCTGCCCAGTTCCTTGCTGTTAGCTTTGTAAGTCCTACCGTTGGATGGGCAGGTGCATTCAATGCCAGCGCTACTGAAGGTGGAATGTGGAAATTTAATGGTTCTCTTGTTGAGCCTGTTCCACCAACCGACCTTACTGCTGATGTAGTTGACCAGACTGTTACCCTTAACTGGGTTGCTCCCGAGCCAAATGGCGTTCCAATGTTTGGTTATAACGTATACAGAAACACCGTTCTTGTTGGCGATATGGTTCAGAATACAACATTTGTTGACGAAGGTCTTGCCAATGGCGGATACATTTATTATGTAACAGCAGTTTATGAGAACGGTGAATCTGTTCCTTCAAACTCTGTAGAAGTAGAAATCAGCGGTGGCGGTTCAATGACAAACATCGTTCTTGACTTCGAAGATCTGGAAGACTTCTCTTTAACTTTCGGTGACTGGACTGCACTCGATGTTGATGGCAGTCAGACTTACGGATTTGATGGACTTGATTTCCCAAATGCAGGTGCTCCTATGGCTTTCATAGCTTTCAATCCTGCACTTACTACTCCTGAACCTGTTGGCAATATGACCCCTCACGGTGGTGAGCGCTTTGGTGCATCATTTGCTGCAGTTACTCCTCCAAACAACGACTGGTTAATCTCTCCACGCGTTGTTCTGGGCGAGAACCCAAGCATCTCTTTCTGGGTTAAATCATATACAGATCAGTACGGACTTGAAGTTTACAACGTTCTCGTATCAACAACCGATATGAATCCTGAAAGTTTTGAACTCGTTGCTGGTCCTGTTCAGGCTCCTGTTGCAGAATGGACTTCAGTAACCTACGAACTGGATGAGTATGTAGGTCAGAATGTTTATGTTGCTATTCAGTGCGTTTCGAACGATGCATTCGTGTTTATGGTTGATGATATCGTTATCAGCTTCATGACTGCAACAAACGATATCCCTGCATTCGAAAACCTTGCAGTATATCCAAACCCTGTAACCGACATGCTGAATGTAAAAGCCGATTCTAAGATCAGCAAAGTCCAGATAGTTAACCTTTCAGGACAGGTTGTATTAGAAACTGAAGTAATGTCGAACGAAACCCGCATCAATACAAGCAACCTTAACAGTGGTCTTTACCTGCTGAATATCATTTCAGATAAAGGTATGGTAACACGTAAGGTTAGCATCAGATAATACGCATTATCGGACATTTGGCAATGTATTAGATGTAAATTTAATCGCACTGCCTGTTCTGAAAAAGCAGAGACCGTTCCTTAACCGGGGGTCTCTGCTTTTTTTTATTGCCTGCGGTTATCGTTCTACACTTTCCACAAAATGTAGATTAAATATACCAGCACCAAACGCTCCTGAAAGCCAAATTGTAATGAAAAATTACATAGTTAGTACCTTATGTTTCAATATTTTAACATTTTCTTGCAGGGCGCGAATTTTGCTAATGAAATTGTATAACCAGGCAAAGTTGTGCTATGAATGAGAAAATATACACCGAAATAGGAAGAATGGCTTATGCAGTTGCAAAGTCGAACGGTGACGTAAAAGAGAAAGAAGTAGAGAATGTTTTCAATTTCATTGACGAAGAATTGAAAACCGGCAGATCGAACGAGATCATCTTCCTTGGCGCTGAGTTTACCAAACTTCGTCGAATGAACGTTTCTGCCCGCGATGCTTTTCACATGTTTTCACGGTTTCTCGAAGAGAACAGCGACAAATTACATCAGAGCCTTAAAAACCTGTGTATTCGTCTGGCCATTAACATAGCCAATGCCGATGAGAGTGTTGACGAAACCGAAACAGCACTGATCTATAAACTCAGGAAGAAGCTGGAAACAACCTGACATTCCACTCCCAACCGAAGGTCAAACTCGATCCTTCACCATGTTTGGTCATAGGTTTTAACATTCCTTAAACATTTCTTAAACATTTCTTAAACATTTATTAAGCATTTTTTAATTGCTTAAACATTGTTTAAACATTGTTAAAAAATTGATTAAATTTTGGTTAAGGACTGGTTTAATCACCAAACTAATACCCGCCAAAAAAAAGCACTGCATAATGCAGTGCTTTTCCTTTAAAACTTCTGATTTATCTATCCTGCTCAGTTTGATGAGAATTGGGTGTTAATGGTAATGTAATTAGGATAGGTAATAGGCGATGAACCTACATAAATGGTTGGTTTTGCCTTGAGCGACACCCGGGTCGGTTTATTGCCAACACCTGCAAGGTTCATGGCAAAGTTCGACAGTGATTCCACATTGCGTGTTTCCAGTACTTTTAACAGGTTAAATTTCATTTCCATTGGCAATGTTGCTGTTCCACCGTTTGCCGGAATGTTGACGCGTTGTTCTGTAACACCGTTTAATACTTCGAGATCATCGATCATAAGTATCCAGTCGAGTTTACTCATACCGGCCGGTTTTGAATTCGGATTTTTGGCTTCCACATTTAATGTGAATGTTAAAGGCATGTTTCCTGACGCATAGGCAGCAGTTAGTTTTCCGGCATCTACCAGACTCAATTGCTTAAAGGCGTCAACGTTTTGAATGTTAACACCAGCCAGCCGGGTATTCGTCAGAGTTGAAAGCCTGAATTCACATTTCGTGAGCATAGCCATTTGAGCAGCCTGGTCCAGTATATCGCAGCTGTTGAACATAATGGAGGCCAATACCACAAACAGGAAGGACTTTTTCTTCATTGTATGTATGTTTTTAAGATTTTTGCTGACGTTTGCGCTCATGCTCATCAAGAATTATCTTACGCATTCGCAAGGAACGGGGTGTAACTTCAAGATATTCATCTTTTGCAATGTATTCCATGCACTCTTCGAGCGAAAATTTAACAGCCGGAACAATAAAAATTTTCTCATCACTACCTGAAGCACGCACGTTCGACAGTTTTTTGGTTTTTGTAACGTTTATGAGAAGATCGTCGGGCCTGATATGTTCGCCAATGATCTGACCGGCATAAACATCTTCATTGGGGTGTACAAAAAACGTACCACGATCCTGCAGCTTGTCAATAGAATATGCAATTGCCTGTCCGGTTTCCATAGAAAGAAGCGATCCGTTGCGGCGACCCTGCAATTCACCCTTCCATGGCTCGAATGCTTTAAACCGGTGCGCCATAATGGCTTCACCTTCTGTTGCAGTTAATACATTGTTTCGCAAGCCAATAATTCCCCTCGAGGGTATTGAAAATTCCAGATGTATACGATCGGCCTTTGTTTCAATAGAAACAATCTCGCCCTTTCGCTGCGTAACCAGTTCAATTACTTTGCCTGAAAACAGTTCCGGTACATGCACCGTCAGATATTCTACGGGCTCGCAATTTACTCCGTCAATATTCTTTATAATGACCTGTGGCTGCCCCAGCTGCAGTTCATAACCTTCGCGCCGCATGGTTTCTACAAGGATAGACAGGTGGAGAATACCGCGACCAAAGACTATAAGCGTGTCGGGCGAATCTGTTTCTTCGATGCGCATTGCAAGGTTCTTTTCAATTTCCTTGAAAAGACGCTCACGCAAATGCCGCGATGTAACAAACTTACCTTCTCTGCCAAAAAACGGTGAATTGTTGATGGTGAAGAGCATACTCATGGTAGGCTCATCAATGGATAAGGGGTTTAAAGCTTCCGGATTTTCGTAATCGGCAATGGTGTCGCCAATTTCAAAGTCGTCAATACCCAGAATGGCACATATTTCGCCGGGATAAATGTCGGCCTTGGTTTTTTCTTTTCCCAGTCCTTCAAAAGTAAACAGTTCCTTGATCTTGCTTTTGAAAATTCTGCCATCCTGCTTTATCAGCGATACATTCATACCTCCGCGAAGCACTCCCCTGGCCAGACGACCAACGGCAATACGACCAACATACGAGGAGTAGTCGAGCGAGGTTATCTGTAACTGCGTACTTCCTTCGTGGTACGTATACTCCGGAATGTGCGCAATTATGGTATCTAGCAGGTAAGTAATGTCGGTTGCCGGTTTGCGGTAATCATCAGACATCCATCCTTCTTTACTCGAACCGTAAACTGTTGGAAAATTAAGCTGATCTTCTGTAGCATCCAGATTAAACATCAAATCAAATACTGACTCATGCACTCCCTCCGGATCGCAGTTTGGCTTATCTACCTTATTGATAACAACAATAGGTTTTAAATTCAGTGCAAGCGCCTTCATAAGCACAAACCGCGTTTGTGGCATGGGGCCTTCGAATGCATCAACCAACAACAGAACACCGTCGGCCATGTTTAGAACACGCTCAACCTCTCCGCCAAAATCGCTGTGACCAGGTGTGTCAATAATGTTGATTTTTACCCCTTTATATCTTACCGATACGTTTTTTGACAGGATTGTGATACCTCTTTCACGTTCAAGTTCGTTGCTGTCAAGTATCAGATCGCCCATTTCCTGGTTTTCCCTGAAAAGTTTTGACTGGTGTAAGATACGGTCAACCAATGTGGTCTTGCCATGGTCAACGTGTGCTATGATAGCTATATTCCTTATGTTGTGCATTCTTATATATTAAATTATTTCAACGGGCGGCAAAGGTAGTCATTTTTTACCCTCATTTTAATCGACACTTAATTAAACAACAACCTATTAACATCGTTTAACTATTGAATCCGGTTTAACAAGAATGTATTATGGCTCAGATTTTTCCATTTTCGCAGGCTACTTCCATAGCGTTCAGAAGTATGGCCACTATTGCTGTTTCAGACAATAAGCTCAACATCGACATGGTTTCGAATGTAACGGGAGCATCAAGGCATCATGTTGCCAAAGTGCTTCAACGCCTTGTTCAAAACGGGCTCATTTCATCGAAAAGAGGCCCTGGCGGAGGGTTTTGCCTTAACACAACTCCCCAGAGTATTTCGCTTCTGGATATTTATGAGTCGGTTGAAGGTAAAAAAATGGTTAACGGATTTTCTAAAGACCGCCTGCGCGAAGTTAGTAAGGAACCTTTTAAAAAACTGTCAGACGACCTGTCTTCGCACTTTATTTCCTTCCTTAAAACGCACACACTCTCCGCTTACATGGAAGAAAATTCTGTCTAGAAAATTTTTCTTCATTTAGTTGTTGTGCGTTAAAAATAGTTTTATACATTTGCGTATTCAAATACCGAAATACCAAGTGGCTAAAATTATTAATATTTCCGAAGCAGCATCACTGGCAGTCCATAGCATGGCAATGATTGCCAACAGCACTGAAATGCTGAATGTTAACCAGATTGCTGAGCGCACAAAAGCATCCAGAAATCACCTCGCCAAGGTCATGCAAGTTCTTGTTAAGAACAACTATTTGAATTCTGTGAGAGGGCCTCACGGGGGATTTACCATTAAAGGTGACCCCTCCAAAATTTCCTTACTGGAGATTTATGAGCTTATTGACGGAAGTTTACAGGGACATTATTGTGGCATTGAATCTGAAAAGTGCCCTTTTGATACCTGCATTTTTGGCCCGCTCCTAAATCAATTCTCGGCCGAATTTTTAGAGTACCTGAAAAATAAAAAACTATCAGAATTCATTTACATCAACAATTAACAATGAAAAGGACTATTATTAAAATTGACGAAGACCTGTGTAATGGCTGCGGAAAGTGTGTGCCTAACTGCCACGAAGGAGCACTACAAATAATTGATGGTAAGGCACGCCTTATAAGCGATCTGTTCTGCGATGGACTTGGCGCATGCATTGGTCACTGTCCTGAAGGCGCAATTACACTCGAAGAACGAGAAGCAGAGCCGTACGATGAAATTAAGGTTATGGAACTGATGGTTCCGAAAGGACGCAACACCATCCTGGCGCACCTCGAGCATTTGCGCGATCACAATGAAACAGAATTACTGCGTCAGGCTGTGGAATATATTAAAGTGAACAATATCGATATGCGGCCAACAGAAGAGCAGGCCCACGCAATCCACGAACATATGCATATACATGAAAATCTCAGCGCAGCACGTAAAGCTGTCTCCTCTCCATCGTCAGGTTGCGGTGGCGGTTGCCCCGGATCGCAGGCAATGAGCTTTGATATAGATATGGATAAGGTAGAAGCAGCCGGTACCTCTGCTGCAACCGATGCCCCCTCAGAGCTTCGTCAGTGGCCTGTTCAGTTACATCTTTTGAATCCGCAGGCAAACTATTTTAAGAATGCCGATGTGGTACTGGCAGCAGATTGTGTTGCATTCTCTATGGGCAATTTCCACAACCGTTTCCTGAAAGGTAAAACACTGGCTATCGCCTGTCCGAAACTCGACTCCAATAAAGAAGCTTACGTTCAGAAACTTACAGCAATGATCGATCAGAGTAACATCAATACCATGCAGGTAGTTACCATGGAAGTACCATGCTGCTCCGGTCTGGTTCAACTGGCCAGCATTGCCAGGCAGCAGGCATCCAGAAACATTCCGATTAAAAAGGTAGTTGTAAGTATTCAGGGAGAAGTACTTTCTGAGAACTGGATGTAAAACCACTAAACTGATTTTTAACGTATTAAATAACTATAAACTATGACAACATCAAAATTTATGACCTCAAAACCTTTCTCTTTTGAGAAAGAGATCAATTACTCTGATGGCGGCATTGTTAGTATGCGCGTTGTTGAACAACCAACAGGAAACGTTAGCCTGTTTGCATTCGACAAGGGACAGAAGCTGAGTGAACACACAGCTCCGTTCGATGCCATGCTTCATGTAGTAGAAGGAACTGCTGAAGTGGTCATTGGTGGCGAACCCAATACACTAACAGCCGGAGAAACCATTATTATGCCGGCTAATATTACGCATGCCGTTAATGCAATTGAACGATTCAAAATGGTTTTAACAATGATTAAAAAAATCATTTGTCTGCTCTGACTAATGAAAAAACTACGTAAATACCACAAATGGCCCTCGCTGGTCATTGGACTCTTTCTGCTGCTTTTTTGCGCCTCAGGCATAATAATGAATCACCGGGGACTATTTGCTACGCTCGATTTTCCCCGGTGGCTTATGCCTCCTAATTACTACTACAAAAACTGGAATCTGGCATCTGTTAAAGGATTTATAAAAACAGATACCAACGAGCTTATAGCGTTTGGCAATACAGGTATCTGGAAAACAGATGAGGCTTTTTCAACTTTCACCGACCTTAATAAAGGATTGCCTAAAGGAATTGACCACCGTAAGACTTTTACACTGGTAAAGACCGATAACGGCAGACTATTTGCCGGAACTCTTTTCGGATTGTACGAGTACGTGAACGATGTCGTTGGCTGGCAGGAAGTAGCTCTGCCCCATAAGAATACGCGAATTGTTAAACTGCTCGTTCATGATAAGAAATTGATCATCCTCACCAGGTCGGAGATGATGGAAATGCCTGTATATGAGCCGGGTACCATTACAGTCACCACTATCCCTCCTACTCCTGGCCATGATGAAAGAGCAGGATTATTCAGAACCCTCTGGGTTGTTCACAGCGGTGAGATATTTGGCCTGGCCGGTAAGTTAATAGTCGATCTGGTTGGCCTTGCCGTAATTTTCATGACTCTTACCGGGTTCTTTTACACCTTTCTGCCTAAGTTTGCCAAAAAAGTTAGGGAGTCCGTACGTAAAAAACTACAGAAAGCTAACCGAACCGGTATTAACTGGCATACGCTTATAGGCGTTTACGGGTTACCAATACTCCTCATTACGGTTATAACCGGGATGTTTCTCAGACCACCTCTGCTCATTCCCATTGCTAATAAATATGTTAAGGCAATTCCGGGTACCATACTAGCAACGGATAATGTTTGGGACGACAAACTGCGCGACATTGTATACGACAGTACTTTAAACGTATTCATTATTTCAACCAGCGAAGGGTTTATATCGCTCGACAGGAACACCAATCCTGCTTCTACCGCATTTTTCCCTATGCAGCCACCTGTGAGCGTTATGGGCATCAACGCATTCGAACCAATGACCAAGGGAGAATATCTCGTTGCATCCTTTAGTGGAATTTACCGCTGGAGTCCGGCCTATGGACATACCTACGATATGATCACCGGACAGGAGGTAGTGAGCTATGAACAGGGTAATCCATTCGGTGCCATTGCGGTAGCCGGGGTGTACATGAAAGATCGTGAACCCATGGCTATTATGGACTACGGTGCAGGCTGGATGAATTTAAAAGGCAGTATTAAACCTGAAATGCCCAAAGTAATTGCTGAACAGCCTATTTCGTGGTGGAATCTGGCTCTTGAAATTCATACCGGCAGAATCTTTGAATCTCTCATTGGCATGTTCTATATTCTTTATGTCCCACTCATGGGCATTACAACTCTTGTTATACTTATTACCGGACTTTTAATGTGGTGGAAAGCAAAAAAGCGCAAATCTTCGTCTGCCAAAAAGAAGGCTGTTGCCAAAACTCTCAACACCACACCTACCTAAAGTTTTTACTTACTTTTCCTTTTTGTTATTGATCATTTCATAAACTACAATTAATTGATTGATTGTAGTTTATGTTTTATTATCTAAACCATTTTCTATTATCAAAGGGTAATTTTAGAATATCTCGGCCTGACAATTTTTTTATCACATAGATTCAGGCAAATGATTACTTTCACGGCTTTGAATATTGAATAAAATAAAGTATCTTTGGTTGGTTGAATTTGCTTACTCTCAGCAACTTCCACATGTTTGTAATGAGTATATTTTTATAACAGCACTATGTAAATGATTATTTTTACACTCATTCAACCTCTTCGATACTGTAAGCGCATCTGCATAATACTTCTACTGCTTATGTGCAGTATACCCTTTACCTCAGCACAGCAGGATGCCTTTATGTACAGCCCGGCTGTTAATACAAAAGATTATATCAGGTCGCAGAATTTTACAGGCTCCCGTGCCGATATCAACGGCAGCATGGGAACCTGGTCAGGAACTATTAAAAAGGTAACTGATTCGCTCCGGCAGGCAGCATCGCACAATGCGGTATCAGGTACTGCACGTAATTCACCAAATTATTACCTACCCGTACAATGGTACCCTTTAGGGCCTTCTAAAACAAAAGATTCGGTTCTTGCTCAGCTTGGTCTGGTATCAGCCTTATGGGTGGACCCGGCAAATCTGCAAAAAATTTATGCCGGAAGCAACACAGGAGGGATTTTTGCTACAACCGATGGTGGACAGAACTGGAGACCTCTATCAGATAATTATGCAACAACCGGGGTGCTGGCCATTGAAGTTGACAGAGACGATACGAACCATATTTATATCGGCACAGGGCACTGGGGCTATTACAGAGCTTATGGTCAGGGTGTTATGGAAAGTTTTGATGCAGGATTAACCTGGCATCAAACATCGTTAAACGCTGATGTGCTGGTCAAAAACTTCATTGTGCACGACCTAAAGCAGCATGCAAAGAATAACGACACCCTGATTGCTGTTACAAACACCGAATTTAAAGAAAACACTATGATATACCTGTCGCCCGATAAAGGCAAGTCATGGCAGGAAGTATTTCATAAAACAAGAGAAGAGCTATTTGATGTTGTTCTTACGCCGGGCAAGCCCGACAACATCTTTGCCGTTGGGAGTCTGCTGCTGCGAAGCAGAGATGGCGGCAAGTCATGGCAGGATGTTACTTACCGCATTCCGGTCGACACTAACCATAAAATTGGTCGCATGAGCCTGGCACTTACCGACAGTCTGCCCGGATACATGCTGGTATTTGCAGAAACCTACGACACAACCACTCCGGGAATATTCAGGCAAAAGCTCTACAGATCGGTTAATGACGGAAGAGATTTTAAAGAATTGGGCATAAATTATATTCCTTTTGCCAATTACTGGAAAATGGATCTTCATATTTCTCCCGGTAATCCTTACGACTTTTACCTTGGTGGGGTCTATTTCTTTAAATACCATACCGATCAGGATTCAGCCCGATTTTATGATTACCGTAACCACCGGTATCATAAAGATGTACGTGATCTATATGTAGTTAAAGGAGAGGATGACGATATTCTGATCATGGCAAACGATGGTGGCGTATCGCGTTCAGATAACGGATCGAAAACATGGTACGACATTACGCGCAATGGATTTCAGGCAACGCAGTTCTATAATGTCACCATAAGTGAAAACAGCAACATGATGTATGGGGGTCCGCAGGACGGCAATCTGTGCTTTTATAATTACGATACCGGGGAGTGGACCAAGGATACCCACATTGGAGATGCTTACGATGGTGCCATAGATTATCTTGACAGCAAGTACGTATACATTGTAGGTTATACACCATACCCCAGGTTTAAGAACATATTTCTGCTGCGGTCACTTAACGGAGGTAAATTATTCAGTTGGATTGGCGTTCCTGATACAACAGAACTGGGCCGCAACAGCATTCCGCTGGCAATGCATCCTACCAATCCTAAAACCTTGTATGTGGGGTTGAAAAACATATGGAAAACCACTAACCGGGGAGACACATGGCATCGCATAAGCAACTTTGATCCTCAAAACAGTCACAAAATACAGGCACTCGAAGTTTCACCCTCCAATCCCGATGTAATCTGCATGAGCTTTGAAGATCCGTCATGGGGAAACACAACCCTCGAAAAAGTAATGATCACCGACGATGGAGGACAAAACTGGCGAAATATTACCCCATACGGGTCCTTGTCAATGGCGTATGTTTCGGCTGTTGATATTGCCTTTCATCCCAAAAGGCCGAATGAAATATACCTGGCACTAGACAGAAACTGGAACGACAGACGTATTTACGTTACCTACGATATGGGACAAAGCTGGAACAATTTCTCGCAGGGGCTCCCTAATGTTCCGGTAAACGCCCTGCGTTTCTTTCAGGGTGCAGGCTATGATATTATGTTTGCAGCCACAGATATCGGTGTGTTTTACCGCGATGCCTTTATGATGGAATGGCAGTTGTTTGGTGAAGGACTGCCACTGACCATCGTTACTGACATTGAGATCAATTACAAAAGAAAAACTCTTGTTGCGGGGACGTTTGGTCGTGGCTTATGGGAAGCGCATATTTGTTTGCCGCTGCAGCAGGAGCAAACGGTAATCAATGATACCATCACCTGGCCTGAAGGGGCAAATGTGTTGAGCGATCTGGTGCTCATGCCCGGAAGCATGGTAACTATGACCGGCCGTATTGAGGTAGGCCAGGGAAGAACCATTTCGGTTTTGCCCGGGGCACATCTGGTTCTCGATGGTGCCGAACTAACCAATAATTGCAACGGATTATGGGAAGGCATTAAGGTTTACGGGTATCCTGATTACTCTTCGCAAAAGCCCCAGGGAAAGATTACCATACGGAGCGAATCTGTCATAGAAAATGCCTATACCGGCATTTCCATGCTGGCAACGGACAGTACGCTGAATGTAATACCCGGTTTGGGTGGAGGCATCGTCGATGCATACAGGGCAATCTTCAGAAACAACTTGCTGGCTGTTAACTTTCTTCCCGCCAAGGGAGCAAACCCGGGACGCTTTGTACTCTCGGAGTTCCTTTTAACAAACCAGCCCTGGCCGGGGAAAAAGATGAACGAATTTGTGCGCATTGAACGAACGAATAACCTGGAGTTCTCGAGCTGCATTTTCCGAAATGAAATTCCTATCAAAGAATTGCCGTTTAATGACAGGGGGATAGGGATTAATGCATTCAATGCGTCATTTAAAGTAAATAAAGTTTTGGGTGACACTTCTTTTCTTGGAATTGCGCTCAAGCCGACCTTTTATCAGCTAAATAATGGCATTCAGGCTATTGCTGCAACACCAGGACATTACTTTCACGTAAACACCGTTACCTTTAAAAATAATTATACCGGCGCTTACGTATCGGGCTATGATTATCTCGAAAGTACCAACTGTTCGTACGAAACATCGCCTATGACCTATTCTGAGCAAACGCGGAAACTGGTTTGCGGGCTGTATGTGGATGAGTGTCCCTCCTATCTTATCTGGGATAATACCTTTAAGGGTCCTGCATTATTTGGAATCGGCAACGAAATGACCGGACTTGTAATTAATAATTGTGGCAGCGATCATAACATGATCTCAGGCAACAACCTGCTGAATCTTCAGTATGGTATGCTTCTTCAGAATACCAACCGCAGCACCGATGGCAGCAGTGGTGCCCGTGTGTTAAACAATCTGTTTAAAAACAACAATTCTGATATATGCATCACGGTAGATGGAACCCGGTCTGTAAATGGGATCGCTGCGCTACAGGGTGCAACTGCTCCCCTGCCGTTCGAGCCTGCAGGTAATCAGTTCAGCAACAACACAATTGCTCCGCAGTCGGACTTATACAACGGTGGCATGCCCCTTATTTATAGCCATTATACCGATTCAGAAAAAGGCAAAAGACAAACTCCTCAGCGATATAACAATACATGGCTTATTCAGAGTGTGTTTACTATCCCCGGAGACAGCTCGCATAAGCCTGACTATCTGAAATTCAGCGACAATGACATTGCAACATCACTTAATACATGGACAAACATTGCACAAAGCGCTCAGGAAGAATACCTTGGCACTTTAGACGGAGGAGATTCAGATAAACTCATTGAGCAAATTAGGAATACTGAACTAGGCCAATCGCACGACCTGTATAAGGAACTGCGCAAATTTGATTCTAAGCTTTCTGAGAACGCATTAATCGCAATTGTTGAGAATAACGACATTTATAATAGCTATATTTCTAAAATACTGGCCAATAACCCTGTCATTTATAGAATCGACACTCTTTGGGCGCTCTTAAGCAGGCGGGAGCCACCTTTAACCGACTACGAAATGTACGGACTTAAAAAAGGGGCTGATCAGTTCAGCACGATAG
This sequence comes from uncultured Lentimicrobium sp., assembly GCA_964643225.1. Classification (GTDB taxonomy): domain Bacteria; phylum Bacteroidota; class Bacteroidia; order Bacteroidales; family Lentimicrobiaceae; genus Lentimicrobium. Next base: position 28,821 of record CAZXQT010000005.1, read on the forward strand.
AACTGCTTAAGAGTAAGGCTGATAATGCGGCAGCAATTGCTAAAATTTACAGCGACTTATTGATTGCCCGCTCACTATCAGAACAAACAGAAAGTGCCGCAGAGAATCTGAAATACCGGCTTGAACAAGAAGGTTCTTTATCGTCTGTGTATACACTTGCCTTTGCAAACTATCATAAAGGCAACTATGCGGCTGCAATAGAATTACTTGATCAGGCAATAACGGGTTACCCGGACTCAAGGAGTGCCACCGATGCCCTAATATGGATGCTTGAATTTGAACAGAGGTTGTTTAGCAACTATTGCGACACCCTGACCGGAGAACAGCAGGCAATGCTTGACCTTATAACCGGAATTAACGAAATGGCGCCGTATGCGCGGGCATTTGCGCAGAAACATTCGCGCGTAAGCTACGAAGAGCCGTATATTTTGCCGGGATATGCACCTATGCTGCCTGTACATGTGTTGCCGGTTCCGGAAGTTAAGGAGGACTATCTGAAAGTTTTTCCACAGCCTGCCAATGATTATTTTTTGATCGAATATCAGCTTGAAAATGCTTTAAATCAACGCAGTATAGAACTGGTAGACCTTACAGGGAAGGTTTTGTACCATACTGAATTAACCTCCTCACGAGGTCAGTACTATATTAGTACAGCGCACCTTAAATCCGGCTTATACATCCTAAGGCTGATGGTTCACGACAGTGCTATGCGGCAGGTTAAAGTGCTTATAATCAAATAAAAGGCACAAATTAACAATACTCCTCACTTTTTTATGCCGCATAAAGTTAAATTTTTGAGCTTTTTATTTCAAAAAAGTGCATTTTAAATTTGCATATTAGTCTTATTTCTCTATATTTGCTCAAGAACGGTGTAAGGTATAAAGCCAGGATTATGAAAAAAATAATAAGACTTTTAGGTCCCCCAGACAAGTGGAGATTGCCGGTAATAATATTAAGCGGTACTATTTTAGGGATTATCATCTTGCTTGTTTACACATCAAGAGCACATTCGTATTTATCTGATGATCCGAAAACATGTATCAACTGCCATGTCATGTATCCGCAGTATGCCACATGGATGCACAGCAGTCATAAAGCAGCCGCAACATGCAACGACTGCCATGTGCCTCACGATAACATTTTCAGGACTTATTTCTTTAAGGCAAAAGATGGGTTAAGGCATGCCACCATTTTTACTGCACGGGCTGAACCTCAGGTAATTCAAATAAAACAGGCAGGTATTAATGTAGTGCAGGAAAACTGCATTCGCTGCCACAAGCAACTTGTAGACATGGTAAGCATTGTGCAGGTAACAGGTGAAAACCACCTCGAGGGTACCGGATTCAGATGCTGGGACTGCCATCGTGAAACACCACACGGCACAGTAAACAGCCTTGCATCCACCCCCTATTCCCTGGTTCCGCGCCTGGAGTCTGTTATTCCTGAGTGGATGGAAAATTTCTTCAAAGAACAAAACAAAGAGAAAAAATAATAAAACCTTATACTTCAAATCAGAAAGATATGGAACCTGTATCAGAAATTACAAAACGGAAGCCATGGTTAGGATGGCTAATCTTTTTAGGAACAGTAGTTGTTGTTTTCATTTTGGGTCTTTTCTTCTCTTCCATTATGGAAAGAAGGAGCGAGCAAAAAGTTTATTTCCAAATGGTTAGCGAAATTCCTGAATGGGAACCCCGTAATGAAGTGTGGGGTCAGAATTTCCCCAGAGAGTATGAGTCGTACGTTGCTACACTCGATACTACCTTTAGAAGCAAGTATGGTGGAGGAGCCACCAGAGATGCTCTTAATGAACAACCCGAAATGGTAGTTCTGTGGGCAGGATACGCATTCTCACGGGAATACAAGCAATCCAGAGGTCATTATTATGCCATTAACGACATCAGGGAAACCCTCAGAACCGATGTTCCGCAACCTGCTACCTGCTGGACCTGTAAAAGTCCGGATGTACCCCGCTTGATGAACTCCATGGGCGTAGCGGAATTCTATAAAGGTACATGGAAAGATCTGGGCCATGAAGTAGTTAATAATATTGGCTGCCAGGACTGTCATGATCCTAAAACAATGAATCTGCGCATTACACGCCCTGCGCTTATAGAAGCATTCCAGAGACAGGGAAAAGACATTAATAAAGCTACGCATCAGGAAATGAGGTCGCTGGTTTGCGCTCAGTGCCACGTTGAGTATTATTTCAAGGGCGAAGGCAAGTACCTGACATTCCCATGGGATAAAGGTATGTCGGCTGAAGCTATGGAAAAATACTACGACAGTGTGCAACACACCGATTTTGTCCATGCATTGAGCAAGACTCCGATTTTAAAGGCTCAGCATCCTGATTACGAACAGTATACAATGGGCGTACACTTCGACAGGGGTGTTGCCTGTGCTGACTGTCACATGCCTTACAAGCGCGACGGTGGTATGAAATATACCGACCATAAGATTCAGAGCCCGCTGGCTAATATTGCCGGATCCTGTGTTGTTTGTCACCGCGAAGGAGAAGAAAAGCTCATGGCCAATGTATACGACAGACAGGATAAGATCTATGAATTGCGCCGTATTGTTGAAAAGAACCTGGCCAGGGCACATTATGAAGCTAAAATAGCATGGGACAATGGCGCCAGTGAGCAGGAAATGGCCGAAATTCTCAAGCTCCTCCGTCAGTCACAGTGGCGTTGGGATTATATAGTTGCAAGTAACTCTACCGGATTCCATGCTCCTGCCGAAGCATTGCGCGTTCTTGGTACGTCAATTCAAAAATCGCAGGAAGCAAGAGTGCTGCTCAACACCGTGCTTATTGCCCATAACGTAAAAACACCTATCGTAATGCCTGAACTGAGAACCCGTGAAGAAGCACAAAAATTCATAGGTCTCGACATACCGGCTATTGTTGCAAGTAAACAGGAATTCATTAAAAACGTATTGCCTCAGTGGACTGCAAAGGCAGTTAACGAGAGTGGTAAAATAATTCAACAGCAATAAACAGGCAGTTTTGTCTGAAATATTCACTTTATTATTACAACAGCATAACAGCTGTTTACATTAATGCGCTGCATACTCAGGCCGGAAACAGACCCTTGGTTTAACATAGCTGCCGAAGAGTTTATATTCAGGAATATTGCTGAAGAAACCTTTATGCTGTGGAGAAACCGGCCCTCGGTAATCATAGGAAAACATCAGAATGCCTTCGCGGAAGTTAACCATGCTTTCGTGAAGGCAAACGATATTAAGGTGGTTCGCCGCATTTCGGGTGGTGGTGCCGTGTATCACGATCAGGGAAACCTGAACTTTACCTGGACCTCGTACGGGAACCCGAATAACCTTGTTGATTTTGAGCGCTTTACATATCCTATTGTGCTTGCATTAAGAGATCTGGGCCTAAGAGTGGAGGTTGGGAAGCGTCATAGTCTTTATCTTAATGGCCTTAAAATATCGGGTAATGCCGAGCATGCTTTTAAAAACAAGGTAATCCACCACGGCACATTACTTTTCAATAGTGACTTGCAGGCACTCGACAGTGCGATAAAACCATCATCCATAAAATTTGAAGACAAAGCAGTTAAGTCGGTTAGGAGCAATGTCACTAACATCAGTAATTATCTGAGTCAGCAAATAAGCATAGAAGCCTTTTCGGATTTTGTGTTTTCTAAAATTATGCAGTACAACCCTGCGTCGAAAAAATACAGTTTGTCGGACGACGATATTACAGAAATAAACACTCTGAGGGATACAAAATACAGCGGGTGGGACTGGAACTACGGCTACTCCCCTGCTTTTCACATGGAAACTACGCTGCTCACGGAGAGCGGCCATTGTATTATAAAATGCTTCGTAAAAAACGGAATAATACAGTCGGTTGACGTGTTTTGCATCAATCCCTTTAGCGAAAAATATCTGGTATTGAGTGAGTTACTTACAGGCATCCGTCTGCAGGAGCAACATATTACCGAATCCCTGGCAGGGCACTTCTCCATGCCCGAAACCGATACCATACTTCGTGCTTTGTTAATAGGTGAATAACCTGAACATTTACCTGAATTGGATGTTTTAAAGCCAAACATCACAAAAGATATGAAACAGGCACAAGAAATTTTCGACAGACTGTGGGCTGATTATACCACCCAGAATCCATCCGCAAAGCAGGTATACGATCTATTTATCGCAGAGGGTGAAGAAGTTTTAAATGATCATATAGCATTCAGAACTTTTAACGATTCACGGGTTGGTATAGATGTTATGGCCCAGTTATTTATTGAAGCAGGTTATGAGTATAAGGGTTCGTACAATTTCGAAGAAAAGGAACTTAATGCACGTCACTATGAGCACAAGGAATTCAGAGATGCTCCGCGTGTTTTCATTAGTGAACTGCGCACCGAAGAGTTTTCTCCGTTTCTTCAGGAAACTGTAAAATCTATGCTCGACAGAGTTCCCGAAAACCTGGTCGGTAAAGGGGAATTGATCTATGCGGGTAATGTATGGGGTCAGCCTTCGTATCAAACCTACCTGAAACTCCGCGAAGAGTCAGAGTATGCTGCATGGGTCTATGTATACGGTTTCAGAGCTAACCATTTTACCGTAAGCATCAACGGTTTAAAAAAGACTACCGAAGTAGAGGATGTGAATAAGTTTGTTGAGAAACATGGATTCAGGATCAACGATTCAGGTGGCAGAGTAAAAGGCACGCCGCAGGAGCTGCTGGAGCAATCAAGTACCATGGCCGGAAAATTGCCGGTAGATTTCGTTGAAGGCACCTATGAAATACCTTCCTGCTACTATGAATTCGCAAAAAGATATCCCGATACCGATGGTAAACTATACTCCGGGTTTATTGCCAAATCTGCAGACAAGATCTTTGAAAGCACCAACTTCTATCAGGAAAAATAACCTGCCTGCAGTTAATTCACTGTTCAGGAATATAAACCTGTTCTGAAATATTCATTCATAAGCGATAGAACCGCATTATCCTATAGATTGGTAATGCGGTTTTTTGGCACTATACTCACTGCCTATAAATGTTTAAATTTGTGGATAATTTTACCAAGCATCTTAAAACTGCGATATGCCGGCAATCATACCTGTAAATAAATGGAATGAGTTAAAATCTAAACTTAAAGGTGATCTGTATACAGGTGACACTATGCGGATTTTATATGCCACCGATGCATCGGCATATCGTGAGTTGCCGCTTGCGGTTGTACGGCCTTTTGATGAAACCGACATCGGGCACCTTATTCGTTTTGCAGCGAAAATGAAGGTTGCGCTTATTCCGCGAACTGCAGGTACCTCTCTGGCAGGGCAGGTTGTAGGCGGTGGAATTGTTGTTGATGTTTCAAAGTACATGAACCGTATACTTGAGATCAATGCAGAGGAGCGATGGGTAAGGGTTCAGCCGGGCGTGGTTCTTGATGAATTAAATAACGCGCTCATCCCCTATGGACTGTTTTTTGGTCCGGAAACATCCACATCGAACAGGTGCATGATAGGTGGCATGGTGGGCAACAATGCCTGTGGTTCGCATTCTCTGATATATGGCAGCACAAGGGACCACACGCTCGAAATTAAGGCTCTGCTCAGTGATGCCTCAACGGTTGTTTTTGGCGAAATAACCAATACCGACTTTGAAAACAAATGCGCACAGCAGGATCTGGAAGGCAGTATATACCGGAGCATAAAAACCATGCTGAGCGATGCTCATAACAGAGAAGAGATCATTACACAGTATCCTGAGCCTCAGCTGGAGCGCCGTAATACAGGTTATGCGCTCGATTTGCTGGTTAACACTGCTCCGTTCAACAGCGAAGGAAAGCCTTTTAACTTCTGTAAATTACTTGCCGGCTCAGAAGGCACACTTGCCTTCTCTACAGAAATAAAACTCAATCTGGTTTCTTTGCCGCCTGCCCAAAAAGCACTGGTATGTATTCACTGCAAGACACTCGAAGAAGCATTCAAAGCAAACCTGGTAGCTCTGAGCCACGATCCGGTAGCTATTGAGCTTATTGACCACTTTATCATTGAACGTACCAGGGATAATATTGAGCAGCGTAAGAACCGCTTCTTTATTAGTGGTGAACCCGCTGCTATACTCGTGGTAGAGTTTGCCAAAGAAACAAAGGAAGAAATTGAAGAGGCAGCACGAACTCTGGAGAAAGATATGGTTGACAACGGATTTGGATATCATTATCCGGTAATTCACGGCAACGATATCAATAAAGTGTGGGCATTGAGAAAAGCAGGTCTGGGACTCCTTTCGAACGTGAAGGGAGACAGGAAGCCTGTGGCAGTAATTGAGGACACTGCTGTAATTCCGGAACTTCTACCCGACTATATGAACGATTTTCAGAAAATGCTCAGCAAACTGGGGCTCGAATGCGTGTACTATGCACACATTGCTACCGGTGAGCTGCATTTAAGGCCGGTACTCGATTTAAAAGACCCGAAAGATGTGGAGCTATTCCACACGGTGGCACTGGAAACAGCCCGGCTGGTGAAGAAATACCGGGGTTCACTGAGTGGTGAGCATGGCGATGGACGCTTGCGGGGTGAATTTATTCCGCTTATGCTGGGGGATCATGTATACGGACTATTAAAAGAGGTAAAGAAAGCTTTTGACCCGGCCGGGGTTTTTAATACAGGCAAGATTACCGACACCCCGGTAATGAATACTTCCTTACGCTTTGACCCGGGGCAGCAAACACCTGAGATAGAAACGATATTCGATTTCTCGGATACAATGGGAATTCTTAGAGCTGCTGAGCAGTGCAACGGATCGGGCGACTGCAGAAAAACGGAACAGTTTGCCGGAACAATGTGTCCCAGCTATCAGGCAACCCGGGATGAGAAAGATACTACAAGGGCGCGTGCAAATATATTACGCGAAATGCTTACCCGAAACAGCAAAAGCAATCCATTCGACCATAAGGAAATACTGGATGTGATGGATCTTTGCATTTCGTGTAAGGGTTGTAAGTCTGAATGTCCGTCGAATGTGGATATGGCAAAGTATAAGGCAGAATTTCTGCAGCACTATTACGATGCTAATGGAACTCCCCTGAGGTCATGGCTTATAGCAAACATCACTTCGTTCAATAAATTGGGCAGCTTTGCCCCTGCTCTTTATAATGGGTTTCTGAAAAACAAGTTCTTTTCGGGTGTCTTCAAGAAAACAACAGGTTTTGCCCACGAACGGTCTATTCCGCTGCTTTACCACACCACCCTCAGAGCATGGTTTAAAAAACACAAAAACAACCAGCCTGATGGGAAACTGGTATACCTTTTTGCGGATGAGTTCACCAATTACAACGATGTGGAAGTTGGCATAAAGGCTGTTCAGGTCTTAAATACATTAGGGTATAAGGTTGATATTCCGGAACATAGAGAAAGTGGTCGCACATTTCTGAGTAAAGGTTTACTGCGTAAGGCAAGAAAGCTAGCCATAGAAAACATCACACTGCTTAGCGATAAAATTAATGCCGATACCCCGTTGATTGGTATAGAACCATCGGCCATTCTTACGTTCAGAGATGAATACATTGACCTTACCCGGGGCGGCATTAAAGAGAAAGCGAAAGCCATGGCACCCTATACCTATCAGTTCGATGATTTCATCATGCGCGAAGTCATGGCAGGGCGTATACATAAAGAAAGCTTCCACGAAAGTGAAAGAAAAATTAAACTGCACGGGCATTGCCACCAGAAAGCTTTAACCACCACGCAGTCGACCAGGCAAATGCTCTCCTTGCCAGCCGGATACAGTGTTACGGAGATCAAATCGGGGTGTTGTGGTATGGCCGGTTCTTTTGGTTATGAGAAGGAACATTACAACGTGTCAATGAAAATTGGCGAGCTGGTGTTGTTGCCTGAGGTACGCAATGCAACCTCTGATGTTACCATTGCCGCACCGGGCACGAGTTGCAGGCATCAGATCAAAGATGGTACCGGGCGCAAGGCACTGCATCCGATAGAGATCTTATGGGAGGCTTTGCACAACGATGTTAAAATTACAAACACTATAATGGATGGAAATACCGCACTGGCAGGAACGGACACTACTTCTCACGGGAAAAGATAACATTAACAGGCTGGCCAATGCTCATGTGCTGGTATGCGGGCTTGGCGGAGTTGGTTCGTATGCAGCTGAGCAGCTTGCAAGAGCGGGTGTTGGGGCTTTAACGTTAGTTGACGGGGATACTATTAACGAAACAAACCGAAACAGACAGCTCCCCGCACTTCTGAGTTCGCAGGGGGCATATAAAGCCGTGGTGATGGCGAACCGGATTCGCGAGATTAACCCCGAAATTAAACTTACTATTGTTCAGGAGTATATCAAAGACCAGCGAATGATTGATATTCTTGAGATGGGGTACGACTATGTAATTGATGCGATTGATACGCTTTCGCCGAAAGTTTACCTTATTTACCATACGGTAAGGCTGGGGCTGCCGCTGGTAAGTTCTATGGGTTCAGGTGGTAAGCTCGACCCGTCGCTGATAAGGGTAAGTGACATTGACGACACATACAATTGCAAGCTGGCCTATTATATGCGTAAAAGACTGCATAAACTGGGCATCTGGAAAGGCTTTAAAGCCGTTTACTCACCCGAAGTGGTATCAAGAGAAGCTGTGGCACTGCTCGAAGGGGAACTAAATAAAAAATCAACCGTTGGAACAATAAGCTATATGCCGGCAATGTTTGGTTGTTTCTGCGCTTCTGTAGTAATTCGGGATTTAATTAAAATATAGTTTACACAGTATGTTGTTATTTTTTTAATTTTACAATGCCAAAGAAATTCCATTTAACAGGCTTCAAATTATCATAAATGATAAGCGCAGATAATGTTCTACCTTCTTCCGTAAAAGGGAACCGGCTTGCTGAGATTGAGGATGTTACAGCAATTCAAAAATTGATCGGCAGCAATTTAAAGGCTACAGTTCTTATTACAAATGCAGAAGGTGTTCCTTTAACAAATACATACTTTGTACATCCATTCATAAATCCCGATACCGGAGAAGGCAAACACTGGCATTGTTGCTTGAAAACCATTAAGGAGCTTTGCACCGGAACGCAGTCAGCAGACAGCGTCAGGGTAAAGACCTGCGATTGCAGACACGATATTGCTGTTACAGAAATAAAATTGCTCGACGACGATGTTAAGCATCTTGTAGTCATTAAACTTACCAGGAAGAATAACTCTGAACAAAAAATACTTGCCAGGGCAGTTGAAAACGGATTTACTGTTAATCAGGCAATTAACGCATATAAGAATACCGACATTATTGAATACGATAGGTTCTTTGAATCGTGTCAGCTTTTACAGCAGCAGGCCCTTCTGTTGAATAAGTTACTCAGTCACAGCGCTTACATCCAAAAAGCAGATGCTGACGAAGTGAGGTCTATTCACGAAGAGGCTCTTATTAAAGCTAAGAATGAAGCAGAAGAGTCAAGCCGCCTTAAATCTTCTCTGCTTGCCAATATGAGCCATGAATTGAGAACCCCGATGACAGGTATTCTGGGCTTTTCTGAAATTCTGCACGATGAGCTGGAAGACGCCAGGCTGAAGAACATGGCATCAACTATATATAAATCAGCTAACCGGTTAATGTCGACTCTTAATTCCATAATGGATCTTTCAGCCATTGAGTCTAACAGAACCAACCTGCAACTGAAAAGCGTTAATGTTAAGAACACCTTTATGTCATTGCTGCGAAGTGCATACAATGCAGCGAACGACAAAGGCCTGTACATACGGACGGCATTACCGCCAACCATTAATGTTATTGCCGATGAAAAACTTCTGGGGCAGCTGCTTCATCATATAATTGACAATGCAATCAAGTTTACAATTGATGGGGGAATTTCTATCAGTGCCTACAGCGGTTTGAAAGAAACATCGGATGTTGTTATTAAAATAAGTGATACCGGCATTGGAATAGATCCGCAGCATCATAAACTTATTTTTGAAGAATTCAGACAGGTAAGTGAAGGCTTGTCGCGCACCTTTGAGGGGAGCGGTCTCGGACTTTCGCTGGTATTGAAGATCGCCAGCCTTATAAACGCGAAAGTGTGGGTTGAAAGTGAGCCCGATAAAGGGTCAGATTTCTTTGTTTCATTACCATCGGCAGAGCCGGGAAGCCTTGATATTATAATAACGGAGGAAAAACCTGAGCCTATCAGCACCATCAGGCTGGGCAGAGGTAATGTGCCCGAAGTACTTATTGTGGAGGATAATGAGATAAACAGGCGACTTGCAGCTCTTTATCTCAGAGAGATCTGCAATATTGACATGGCAGAAAACGGGTACATTGCTTTAACTAAAATTAAAGCAAAGAAATACGATGCCATATTGATGGACATAAATCTTGGTGCGGGCCCCAATGGTATTCATATTGCTCAGGAAATAAAGTCGATGGAGGAATACAAAGATGTTCCGATCATTGCTGTTACAGGATACACGATGCAAGGCGACAGGGAAAAACTTCTGGCAAACGGATGCTCGCACTATGTAGCCAAACCATACGATAAAAAGACACTGATCAAACTATTCTCTAATCTTCTCTATAAGCCTGCAACCAGCTAAGATCAGGTTTCAGATACACCAACTTCATAAGTTGAGCCCTCTTCGGCAATCACCGAGTTAGGGAAAACCGATTGTGCTTCGCTCAGAAAAGGGCCAAGATCTTCGTACCTGGCGGAGAAATGTCCCATCAGAAGTCTGTCTGCTCCGGCTTTCTTTGCAATAGAAGCTGCCTGTATATTGGTTGAATGCATCTTATCACTGGCGGTTTCATGCAGATCATGCATAAAGGTAGCTTCGTGATACAAAAGGTTCGCCCCCTTAACATATTTAATAATACCTTCATCATAAACAGTGTCTGAGCAAAATGCATAGGAACGGGGTGTATCTCCCGGAAGGGTTAAAACTGTATTGGCAATTAGCTCACCTGAATCGTTAATATAATCGGCTCCTTGCTTCAGGTTTTCATAATAGGATACAGGTACTTTATATGAATCAGCAGCCGCTTTATCAATGTGGCGGGGTTGTTCCTTCTCTCTGAAAATAAATCCTGTGGTAGGTATTCTATGTGTTAATGGAAAAGAACTTACAGTTAATTTACCATCATCAAGAATGGTTTGCATACTATCTGCATGGGTAGCTACAAAATGTAGAGGATAGTAAAGTCTGGTCTCTGATGCTTCGAGCTGCAGATCAATTATTTCCTGCAATTTAGGCGGACCGTAAATGGTAAGAGCTTCCGTGCGGCGCATCAGATGCATGGTCGATATCATGCCGATTAATCCAAAGAAATGATCTCCATGCAGATGGCTGATAAAAATATGCCTTATCCGGTTAGGCTTTACTCTTAACTGACGTAACCTGAACTGAGTTCCTTCACCACAATCAATCATGTAAAGTCGTCCGCAGTAATTAATTAGATGTGAAGTAAGATTTCTGTGCTCTGTCGCTGTAGCAGCACTACTTCCTAAAACTGTTACAGTGAATTCTTTCATGTATTGCTGAGTATAAATGAGACTGTAAATATACAATAAACAAAAAAATCCCCTTGTGGGGGATTTTTTTGTTTAGAACAGATAATTATTATTCAGCTTTCTTGTTCTTGTCAGCAGCGGCTTTCTCTGATTGTTCCATATCGGACTTCAGATTAGCAAGAGCTTCGAGATCTCCAAGTGTTGTTTTTTCTAAGTTATCTTTTAACTTTTTAACAGCACGTTTGGTTGTGTTCTCAGCGCTTTCCTTGGTGGAAGCAGCTTCTTTTGATTTTTCAGCAGCAGTATCCTGGAAAATACGTGAGTGAGAAAGGATAATTTTCTTGTTTTCTTTTGAAAACTCAATAACCTTAAACTCAAGGGTTTCTTCAACCTTTGCCTGAGTATTGTCTTCCTTCACGATGTGACGCTGAGGAGCAAAACCTTCTACACCATAAGGCAGAGCAACAACAACACCTTTATCGCTGGTGCCGGTGATGGTTCCCTTGTGTACTGAACCCAGTGCAAATACTGTTTCAAATACATCCCATGGGTTTTCTTCGAGTTGTTTGTGTCCTAAGCTTAATCTGCGATTCTCAACATCAACGTCAAGTACGATTACATCGATCTTTTCACCGATTTTGGTAAATTCTGCAGGATGTTTGATCTTCTTCGACCATGAAAGATCGGAAATATGGATAAGTCCGTCAACACCTTCTTCAAGTTCAACAAAGATACCGAAGTTGGTAAAGTTCCTTACGGTAGCAACATGTTTAGAGTTGAGTGGGTATTTTTCACGGATGTTTGTCCATGGATCCGGAATAAGTTGTTTGATACCCAGTGACATTTTGCGTTCTTCACGATCAAGGGTGAGAATGATAGCTTCTACTTCATCACCTACCTTGAGGAAGTCTTGTGCAGTGCGCAGATGCTGTGACCATGACATTTCTGAAACATGGATAAGTCCCTCAACGCCCGGAGCTATTTCTATGAATGCACCGTAATCTGCAATTACTACTACGCGGCCTTTAACTTTGTCACCAACTTTGATGTTCTCATCCAGTGAATCCCATGGATGTGAAGTAAGTTGTTTGAGACCAAGGGCAATACGTTTTTTGTTTTCATCGAAATCGAGGATAACAACACTGATCTTCTGATCAAGCTGCACGATCTCTTCCGGATGGTTGATACGTCCCCATGAAAGGTCGGTAATATGAACAAGACCGTCAACACCACCAAGGTCAACGAATACACCATAAGAAGTGATATTCTTAACAGTACCTTCAAGGATCTGGCCTTTTTCGAGCTTACTGATGATGTCAGCTTTCTGATGTTCAAGCTCATCTTCAATAAGTGCTTTATGCGAAACAACTACATTCTTATATTCCTGGTTAATCTTTACAACCTTGAATTCCATTACTTTGTCAACATAGACATCATAATCACGGATAGGCTTAACGTCGATCTGTGAACCCGGGAGGAACGCCTCAATACCGAATACGTCAACGATCAAGCCACCTTTGGTACGGCACTTAACATAACCATTGATAATTTCTTCTTTTTCAAATGCCTGGTTAACGCGCTCCCATGAACGGAGAATACGAGCCTTTTTGTGCGATAACAGTAACTGTCCGCCCATGTCTTCCTGGCTCTCCACGTATACTTCAATCTGATCACCAACCTTTAGGTTAGGATTATAACGAAGTTCTGATTGTGGAATAACACCGTCTGATTTAAATCCGATGTTAACTACAACTTCGCGATTATTCATCGCAACAACTGTACCATCGATAACTTCGTGTTCTACGATAGAGCTTAACGTTTTATCGTATAAGCCTTCTAATTTCATCCTTTCATTGGCTGAGTAATTTTCATGCTTCTTTCCGATAGCATCCCAGTCGAAATTCTCGAGTGATACTTGCTCAACCAGCGGAGCTTTTAATTTCTCAACAGTAGGCTCATCATCGTCATCAAATGCAACAGGTTCAGTTGCTTCAACGGTGTTTACTTCTGTTTCTGTGTCTTTGCCTGCTGAGGTATCAGCTACCTGATTAATGTCGCTAATCTGTTCTGCTGCTGCCTCTTCAGTGCCTTTTAATTCATCATCATTGACGTTCAATTCGTTGTTCGTCATTTAATTTTTCTTTATGGCTCCCTCAGGAACCGGGTTAATACTAGATTATTTTCACTTTTAACCAGACAGGAACTACACATCGTCATGACATGATGCGAGCCGGTTAAATAGGGGTGCAAAGGTACGAAATTTTCTTATTACCAATACTATAGCTAATAAATTATCTGAAATCAGATGTAAGGATAGCAAATTCTGACAACCCCTGATAAATAAACAATAATATCGCGGTAAGTACTGTTCTTCAGCTTATTATAATGTACGATTAGTACCAATCATAGTATCGTAGGCATCGTCATTAGGTTCCCAGAGCTCAATTTTTAAACCTTCAGGATCTATTATATGAGCAAAGCGCCCATAATCAGTTACTTCTATGGCTTTTACCTTGAAGATCCCCTTTTCTGAAAGTTTGTCAAGCAGTTTGTCAAGGTCATCCACTCTGAAATTGAGCATTACTTCTTTGGCAGAAGGACTAAAATATTCTGTGGCTTTTGAAAACGGAGACCAGACAGTAAAACCCTTCTTTGCAGGATCGGTCCCTTGCCTCCATTCGAAGCTTGTACCGTACTCATCAATAGCAAAACCAAGGTTTTCAGCATACCACTTCTTAACAGCGTCGGGCTCGTTATATTTTATAAATATACCGCCAACTCCGGTAACACGACCTTTTGATTCCTTGTCTGACATGCTGACTGATATTTTATCTTCTTTTCTGCTGCTGTTGTTTGGCCATATCTTCAAGTCTCTTCTGGAAACTGGATTTCTTTACTGGCTTTTTCTTGTTTTCCTGAATCTGGGTATGCAGTTTCTTCTCATCTACAAACCTCCTGATTGCAAACATCTGTGCAAATGTAAATAAGTTTGCAAGCAGATAGTAATAGCTCAATCCTGCAGAATAGCTGTTAAAGAACCCAAGGAACATGATCGGCATGATGTACATCATGGTCTTCATACCGGGCACCTGGTTACCGGTCGACATCATATCGTTGTTTATCTTGGTATATATGATGGTCGAGATGGTCATCAATAAAGTAAATAAACTCACATGATCACCATAGAAAGGAATAGTAAATGGAAGATCAAGAACAGAGTCATAACTTGAAAGGTCATCAGCCCAGAGAAATGCTTCCTGCCTCAACTCGATAGATGCAGGGAAGAACCGGAACATGGCAATAAGAATAGGCAATTGCAACAACATGGGCACGCAGCCAGCCATGGGATTTACCCCTGCTTTCTTATATAATGCCATTGTTGCCTGTTGTTTCTTCATTGCATCTTCCTGTTTGGGGAATTTTGCACTGATCTCATCCATTTCAGGCTTAAGCAAACGCATCTTCGCAGATGAAATGTACGTCTTGTATGCAATCGGGAATAAAACCAGCTTTAGCAATACGGTTAAGACGAGAATTATGATTCCGTAATTAAGATTAAAGCCTTCAAGGAAATTAAATACAGGTATTACTGCAAATCTGTTGATCCATTGCATGAGGAAAAATCCCCAACCAAGAGGGATCTGACGTTCCAGATCGAGTTTGTACTTACGTAATATATTATACTTATTTGGGCCTAAGTAAAAACCAAAATCATACGATTGATCCTGCTTGATGTCATATGGCATCGTAACGGTACTGGCCATTGTTTGCAGGTATTTTGATTCGTTCTCAGGCTCAACGGTTTTTTTCAGCGAAACATCATCAAAATAATTATCTGCTATAAAAGCACTGGAGAAAAACTGTTGATTATACGATATCCATTTAACCGGAGTACTGATAGTTGTTTCATCATCTTTTCTTTCGCTCAGATTATCAACCTCTTCATCCGCATGACGGAAAAATATAGTGCTTAGGTTCCTTTCATTCTCGAAATTCTTCTCTTGCCTTAACAATCTGGCTGACCAGTCAATGTTTACATTTTTAGTATTGGATTTGATGATGCCATCCATGTTGACAAAGTTTATCTTATAGTCAACAAGATAATTGTCACCGGTTAGAGTATAAAGAAACTCGACATACTGATCACTCTTTGCTATAGAATCACCAACATTTGCATATGCGCGCATTGCGATGGTAACAGAATCAGTACCCGCTATTTTGATTGAATTCCGGGCATCAGCATTTATGTTCTTAATATAGGGAGTGAAGTAAAGATCTTGTGTATTGATTGGTCTTACACCAGCGAAAAAAGAAACATTGAACAGAGATGAATCCTGATTGAAAAGCTGTAAAGGCTTGCCGTTAAAGGTTTTATAGTTCTTTAGTTCTACGTTTCCAATTCTGCCCCCTTTGCTTAAGAGGGTTATTTTTAGCAAGTCAGATTCAATAACATATTCCTGATCAGTACCTTCGGCTATTCCCGAAAATTCACCATAGGTATCGTAGAGTTTTGATTTGAGGGAAGAACTGTCTACAGCAGGTGCTGATATTGGTTTATCTGAAACGATGGTATCGGATGGCACTTCTGAAACTTGTGCCCGGGCTGCTTCTTGTTGAGCTAAATTCACAGCAGCAATGGAATCCTGCACTCTTTTTCGTGCTGCCAGTTCTTCGTCAGAAGGCGACATCATTACCGTGTAGCCAATCATCAGGGCGAAAATCAGTACAATCCCAATTATGGTATTCTTATTCATACAGTTATTGTGTAAGGTCTTTGAGAGCGCAAATTTAATTAAAATGGCTTTAACCTCACCAGGTGAGGAATGTAATTATGGTAAGATCAGTTCTACTGCTTTTGATTAATAGCAGCTTTTATGAAATTAACGAAAAGAGGATGTGGCTCAGCGACCGTACTCTTATACTCAGGATGAAACTGTATGCCCACAAACCACGGATGATCTTTTAATTCTACTATTTCAACCAGGTTGTTCTTGATATTCAGACCTACAGGCACAAGACCTGCTTTCTTATAGGCCTCGAAGTATTTATTATTGAACTCAAAACGATGGCGGTGCCTTTCTTCAATGGCTTCTCTGCCATAGGCCTGATAAACTTTAGAGTCTTTATCAATCTCGCAGGGGTAAGAACCTAAACGCATCGTTCCTCCTTTTATACTGACTTTCTTTTGTTCCTCCATAATGTCTATTACAGGATATGGGGTGTCAGGATTCATTTCGGTAGAATGTGCATCTTTGAGATTAAGAACGTTGCGGCCAAATTCGATAACCGCACACTGCATTCCAAGGCAGATGCCAAGGAAAGGAATTTTATTTTCTCTGGCGTACTTTATTGCCAGTATTTTACCTTCAATGCCTCTGTGTCCGAATCCCGGTGCCACCAGCAAGCCATCAAGAGAAGATAGCATTGACAGATTTTCGGGCGTAATACCTTCTGAATGAATAGGTTTTACATTTACTTTACACTGGTTAGCTGCTCCTGCATGAACGATTGCTTCAAAGATTGACTTGTAGGCATCTTTAAGTTCAACATACTTGCCAATCAGGCCTATGGTTATTTCATGCTGAGGATGTTTAAGTTTATAAAGGAACTTCTCCCAGTTTGATAGGTCGGGATATGTATCGACAGGCATTTTAACTTTCTCCAGTACTTCAACATCAAGTTTTTCTTCGCGCATTAGCAAAGGTACATCGTAGATGGAATCAGCATCAATGGATTCGATAACAGATGTGGGAATCACATTACAGAACAATGCTATCTTATTGCGCATGCTTTCACTTAGATGCTTTTCTGTTCTGCATACAATAATATCGGGTTGAACTCCTTGTTCAAGCAAAGTTTTAACCGAGTGTTGCGTTGGCTTTGTCTTAAGTTCACCCGCAGCAGCCAGATAAGGCACCAGGGTAAGGTGTACAACCAGACAGTCAGTCCCCATCTCCCAGCGCATCTGGCGAACAGCTTCAATATAAGGTAAGGATTCTATGTCACCAACAGTACCCCCTATTTCCGTAATAACGAAATCAAACTCATTGTTCTGCCCGAGCAGTTTTACTCGTCTTTTAATTTCATCAGTAATATGTGGAATTACCTGCACTGTAGCGCCAAGGAAATCGCCTCTTCGCTCTCTCTCAATTACAGTTTGATAAATGCGTCCGGTGGTCACATTGTTTGCCTGAGATGTTGGGACGTTGAGGAATCTTTCGTAATGGCCCAAATCAAGATCTGTCTCTGCACCATCATTTGTAACATAACATTCTCCATGCTCATATGGATTGAGTGTTCCGGGATCGATGTTAATGTACGGATCGAGTTTTTGAATTGTAACAGCGAAGCCTCTGGCTTGTAGTAGTTTAGCTAATGATGCAGAAATGATTCCTTTTCCCAGCGAAGAGGCCACACCACCTGTAACAAAAATGTACTTTGTGTTGACGGCCTTGTTTATTGTATGTCCCATAATTTTAAGTGGTCTTTCCTGAATTTTCCGGTAATTTAATAAGACCTTTATGGAATGCAAAAATACAAACCACCAGGAATAAAGAAGGTCCTTTTGTCAAATTTTTAATGATTTTAAATAGCTTATTCTCTGTTTAGGCTTTTGAGAACAGTTTTCTCAATTTCATTATGATTATATGGCTTGGCAAGGAAATAGTCCATACCAACCATGAAGCTTTTTTCTCTGAATGTTTCTTCTGAAAATGCGGTGAGAGCAATAATTGGAATATCAGGCTTTTCCTTCTTAATAGCCTCTGTGGCATCCCATCCGTTCATCACAGGCATGTCTATGTCCATAAGAACAACATCGTAGTCATCTGACAAACAAGCTTCTACAGCTTCCCGACCGTTAACTACAATATGCCACTCCCACCCCAGTCTCTTTACCATGACTGAGATTATTTTTTGGTTTAAAACATTATCTTCTGCTATCAGAACTTTTATTGGGAATCCCATCTCCAATATTGTATTGTCAAAATATTTTAGCTACCGTTAGTGAACAAAGATAACAAAAATACCTAAAAACAACAAAGGAAGACATTTTCTGACATGCCTTCCCTTGATTTTAACCGTAAATTACTGATTTTCTTTACTGTCCGAGGTACGATTTTAATAATTTACTTCTGGAAGTGTGTTTAAGTCTTCGGATTGCCTTTTCTTTAATCTGGCGTACACGCTCGCGCGTAAGATCAAACTTGGCTCCAATCTCTTCGAGCGTGAGCCCGTGGTTCATTCCAATACCATAATACAGATTAACGACATCCCTTTCTTTCTCCGTAAGAGTAGCCAGCGATCTTTGAATTTCTCTTGCAAGAGATTCGCGCATTAAGCCGGCATCGGTTACAGGGGTGTCTTCATCTACAAACACATCAATAAACTTCATATCCTCATCTTCCGATAAAGGAGCATCCATAGATATGTATCGTGTTGAGATCTTGAGAGCTGCGTCAATTTTATATTCTGGTATTTCAAGAGAATCAGCAATTTCATCTGACGAAGGCGTCCTTTCAAATTTTTGTTCCAAACGGCTTGATTCCTTTTTGATCTTGTTTAAAGAACCAACCTGGTTGAGAGGTAAACGAACTATTCTGGACTGTTCAGCTAATGCCTGAAGTATGCTTTGGCGAATCCACCATACGGCATAAGATATAAACTTAAATCCACGTGTTTCGTCAAAACGCTGGGCAGCCTTTATCAAACCTAAGTTGCCCTCATTAATAAGATCAGGGAGACTAAGTCCTTGATTTTGATATTGTTTAGCGACAGATACAACAAACCTGAGGTTTGCCTTACATAATTTATCAAGTGCTTTATGGTCCCCTTGTTTTATTCTTTGAGCCAAAAGAACTTCTTCTTCGGCACTAATCAATTCTTCCTTCCCTATGTCCTGCAAATACTTGTCTAAAGATGCAGTTTCACGGTTGGTAATTGATTTTACTATTTTTAATTGTCTCATAAAAAGTGGGGTTTACAGAGCATTTCCCTATTACTCTATTTCGTGATTTATAACAGTTTTAAACCTCTGAAAGTTCAATGAACCTCCAAAGGTTACCTAACTCATCAGTAACCTGCCGGTTACTGTGGCAGAAAATATTATGGTTTATAATCCGAAACCATAATATGCACGGGTTCTGTTGGGGTATATACCTTCAACTAAAACGCCGCCTTTTTTACTTGAAAGTGCACCAGCAATATCCGATTCACTCTTAATTGGCTTACCATCTATTGCTGTTATAATAAAACCTTCTCTTATACCGGCGTTTCTTAATCGTCCGTTACTCAAGCTGGTTATTTGCAGACCATATTCGATTCCAAGGTCGCTCATTAGCTTTTCCGATACCGGCTTAAAGGATGCTCCCAATAATGATCCGGTATTAATTTCTTCTCTTTTGGCAAGAGAGGTACTTCCTTCACGGTTCTTCAGAACAACGTTGAAGGTCAGATCTTTATTATTTCTTCTGACTGATAGGTTCACTTTATCGCCAGGGTTATGTTGCCCGATCACTTCAAGCAATTCTGATGGTGAATTTACTAAAATATTTTCAACTTTCAAAATAACATCGCCAGATTTAATGCCGGCTTCTTTAGCCGCTCCGTTTTCAGTAACATCGGCCACGTATACACCCGATAAATCTTCTATACCTGCTTCTTTTGCCATTTCGCTGTTTATTTCGCGAATGTTTACTCCTATGTACGCACGTTGTACTGTCCCGTAATCTCTCAAATCGGCAGCAACCTTTCTTACAAGATTAGAAGGTATAGCAAAGGAATATCCTGCATAGTATCCGGTACCACTCGCAATAGCTGCATTTATACCAATAAGTTCTCCACGTGTGTTTACAAGCGCACCTCCACTGTTACCACGGTTAACCGCGGCATCTGTTTGAATGAAGGACTCAATAGATGTACCATCCGGAGAACCTAAAATATTTATATTTCTGGCTTTCGCCGAAACAATACCAGCCGTAACTGTTGATGTTAGGTTAAACGGATTACCAACAGCCAGAACCCATTCACCTATTCTGGTTTCATCAGAATTGCCAAATGTCATGAAAGGCAGATCTTCTGCTTTCACTTTTATTACAGCCAGATCTGTTGATGGGTCTGTTCCGATAACCTCCGCGTCAAAAGTTCGCTTATTGTTTAAAGTAACCTGAACTTTATCCGCTTCAGCGACAACGTGATTATTGGTAACAATATAACCATCAGGACTTATGATCACACCCGAACCTGTAGCAACAACAGGGCTTTGTGATCCTCTGGGATCGCCAAAGAAATCATGAAAATCAAAGAAGTAATCGTAAACACTGCTTCTTCTTCCCTGATATTCTGTCTTTATATGAACAACAGCATGAATGGTCATATCAGCGGCAGCAGTAAAATCAGGTAAAGTCATTGGTCCCGCCATACTGTTGCTCGTCATATAGGCCGGAATACGACTTTCATTGTATCTGGTAATCTCCGTCTGCTTTTCTTCTGTCAGCCTGTTGGCTCCTAATGCAATAAGACCACCTGTAGCAGCAATTAAAATACCTGTGCCAATTTTTTTTAGTAATGTCTTCATAGTTGCAGTCACACTTTTTTGTCAGTAATTATATTTTTTGAAAATATAACGTGCAATTTAAATACCAATTTTACACAGTGGCTGTTAAAAATTGTTAAGTATCTGCCTCTTTTACAATTGTTTGCGTATCACATTCAATTACTTGAACTTAGCACATCATATATGGTTTTTTTTAACTACCAAGCCTAATAAATTGTACTTTTGTAAGAACGAAATTGTAATTAGAAGTGACATTTTGTCATTAATATACAACTATGATACCATTTGCTAAATTTCAGGGTACCGGGAATGATTTTATTTTGATTGATGGGTTTACCACTAAGTTTGTGTTCACTCCAACCAGAATAAAGGAGATGTGCGACAGGCATTTCGGCATTGGGGCTGATGGATTGATAGTAATTTCTCCATCGAACAGCTATCTTTTTGAAATGATTTATTACAATGCCGATGGAAGCAAGGCAAGTATGTGTGGTAATGGTGCCCGTTGCGCTGTCGCATTTAGTCAAATGCTGGGCATGCACTCCGGTTCTGTATCTTTTCTTGCCGGTGATGGCCCCCATACTGCTACCAGTAAACTGGTTTCTCATGGCACATGGGATGCTGGTATTACCATGAAGGATGTAAATCATCCGGATAAATATAACGACGGATGGTACATTAATACCGGAACACATCACTTTGTAAAACTGGTTCCCAATCTGAATGCCTTTAACATTATGGAAGAAGGAAGCGCTATCAGATACGACAACCGGTTTAAACCTGAAGGGGTAAATGTGAACTGGTTTTCAATGACTCCGGGTCTGATTAATGTGAGAACATACGAAAAGGGAGTTGAAAATGAAACTCTTTCCTGTGGTACTGGTGTAACTGCCTCTGCTTTAATAGCAGGGTTGCTTACTTTAGAAGGCGACTGGACTGTAGAAACCAAAGGCGGAGGTCTGCATGTTTCTTTTCAGATTAATGAAGACAACTTTACCAACATTATTCTAAGTGGGCCGGCAAAACTGGTTTTTACAGGAGAAATACATAAATGATACGTTCATGATTGGAAATTCTATCCACCTGAGGGCTTTAGAACCTGCTGATGCTAAGTTTGTATATGAACTGGAAAACAACCCCGAAGTCTGGGAGGTAAGCAATACACTTAAGCCCTATTCAATGTTCGAAATAGAACAGTTTATCCTGAATAGTGCTGACATCTTCACTACCAAACAATTACGGTTAATGATGATCTCAAATGACGATCATTCGAAAGCAGTTGGAATGATCGATCTGTTCGATTTTGATCCGTTAAATAAAAGAGCAGAGCTTGGAATTCTGGTTAAACACGACATGAGGGGCAGAGGTATTGCTAATGAAGCTCTTGAACTCATGATCAGATACGCTCAGAACATGCTGAAACTGCATCAATTATATACACATATTCCATCTGATAATGAAATAAGTATATATTTGTTTGAAAATAATGGGTTTATAAAAACTGGCATTAAAAAAGAATGGTGTCTTAGTGTTGAGGGGTGGAAAGATGAATTCCTTTACCAATTAATTTTTTAACAGCATTTCCTTTTATGAAAACTACCTATCATCCAGGATTTGGTAACAGAAAATCAAAAAGAAAAAATCGCCTTTCACTGGTAATAATAACTCTGCTTCTGATTTTTGTGGCTGGAGGATGGTTTGCATATAAAGTTCTCTTTGGTGCAAATGTTTATGTGTTAAACAATAGTCAGGCCTCTATTTATATTCCTACCGGCAGTACTTTCGAAGATGTAAAACACATACTCTATTCAAAAGGCTACATCATTCACCGGAAAAATTTTGAACTGGTAGTCAATCTTAAGAAGTATGATAAGAGTGTAAAACCCGGACACTATCTTATCGCAAACAATATGAATAATATTGATTTAGTCAATAAACTACGCTCTGGCAATCAGGATCCGGTTAAAGTCATTTTCAACAATGTCAGATTTGCCGAAGAACTGGCTGGAAGAATTTCACATCAGATAGAGGCTGATTCAATGTCATTAATTACATTGATGAGGGATAGAGATTTCCTTGACTCACTGGGCGTTACTCCTGAAAACATCTTTTCGTTGATGATTCCCAACACCTATGAGTTTTACTGGACTACCAGCCCGAAAGCTTTTATGAAAAGGATGAAAGTAGAAGCAAATGCTTTCTGGAATAATGGCAGAGATGACAAAGCTAAGAGAATGAATTTCAACCGTCATGATGTGATCACTCTGGCATCAATTGTCGAAAAAGAAACGAATAAAGACGATGAAAGAGCAAGAGTTGCCGGTGTTTATCTCAACCGGTTGCAGCAGGGTTGGCTTCTTGAAGCTGACCCTACACTGGTCTTTGCCCACGGGAACTTTGAAATAAAAAGAGTATTAAACTACCATAAACAAATTGATTCGCCTTATAATACCTATATGTACAAAGGACTGCCTCCAGGGCCAATTTGTTTACCTTCAGTTTCTTCTATCGATGCAGTTCTTAATGCAGAATCGCATAATTACATGTTTTTCTGCGCACGCGAAGATTTCTCTGGATACCATAATTTTGCTACAAATCTTGAACAGCACCTTGTTAATGCCAGAAAATACCAGGCCGAACTGTCAAGACGAAATATCTTTAATTAATAACACTATGCGTAAAGCCTTTAAAGCCTACGATATTAGAGGAATATACAATATAGATTTCAATGCGGATGATGTCTATAAAATTGGGTTCTTTCTTCCTGAACTTCTGAAAGCTGACAAGATTCTTATAGGTATGGATGCAAGAACATCCTCAAACGAAATCTTCGACAGCTTATCAAAAGGAATCTGTGATGCAGGTGCAAATGTTGATTTTGCGGGACATACCACCACTCCAATGATTTACTGGGCAACTGCGAAATACGGTTACCAGGCATCGGTAATGATCACTGCCTCACATAATCCTTCAAATTATAACGGACTTAAAATATCCAGACATGATGCCCTGCCAGTTGGTTTCGATTCAGGTCTGAGTGAATTATTAAATCTTGCTGAAAATAAACCAGTAGCAGTTGTGAGTAATAAGGGCAAGGTAAATTCTATTGATTTCAAAGATGACTATCTGAACTTTCTGTTACCATACCTCACCGACTTGAGTAATTTAAATATTGCTGTTGATTGCTCGAATGGAATGGCATCGCTGTTAGTTCGGAAGTTACTCGGTGATAAACCTTTGTATATATATGATACAATTGACGGAACATTCCCCAATCATGAGCCTAATCCCCTTGAACAGGAGAATGTTCGTGATCTGTCGAAAGCAGTTATCACTAATAAATGCGATGTCGGTGTTATATTTGATGGAGATGCCGACCGTGTTATGTTTGTGGATGAAGAGGGAAAATTCATTCAACCTGATATGATGATTGCTTTGCTGGCAGACTACTTCTTTGCCAGTGGTAAGAAAGGAATCTGTTTACAGGACATTCGGACATCTAAATCCGTCACGGAGTATGTAGAGGAAAAGGGGTTCTCTATGCACATATGGCGTGTCGGAAGAGCATATGCAGCACTTAAACTTCGTGAAATAGACGGCCTTTTCGGAGGAGAACTGGCCGGCCATTATTACTTCAGGGATTTTTACTATTCAGATTCTGCTTATCTGGCTGCATTGATTATTCTCGGCGAAATCAGTAAAGCGAAGTCTAAAGGAATTTCACTTTCTCAACTTATTGATAGGATCTCTCATTACTATGGGTCAGGAGAACTAAATTTTCACATTGAAAACAAAAAGGAAGCAATGAGTACTTTGTTGTCCGCCATGATACAATGCGAAGAGCCCATGAAAACTCTTGATTTTGATGGTTACCGACTTGAATTCAAGGATTGGTGGTTTAATGTGCGACCTTCAAATACAGAGCCTTATCTTCGTTTATTAATTGAAGCTAAAACACCTTACCTGTTGCAAGAAAAAACAGCACAGGCTATTGAATTACTTGAGCCTTTTAAAGTTCCATATTCTCATGGGCAATAAGAGCATAATCATCGGCATTATTGTTCTCTCAGGCCTGAGTATTAATTGTCGGGGTGAAACAATAAAGCTCATGCCCGACTCTATTGTTGACGATACTCCTTACAACAAACCATTACTTACCAAACTAACCATTGGTGTGGGGGTGGCATACACAGCCAGCATGATTGGCTTATACAATCTCTGGTATAAAGATTATCCGCAAAGCTCCTTCCATTTCATTGACGATAGCCGCGAGTGGATGCAGATGGATAAGGCGGGGCATATAATTTCGAACTATCAGATTGGTCTTATAGGTTATGAAACAATGAGGCTTGCCGGGGTTTCTAATAAGAAATCAGCATTAATCGGAGGTTCGTTAGGGTTTTTCTATATGGCTACAGTTGAAGCATTTGATGGATTTTCAGCCGAGTGGGGAGCTTCTGGGAGTGACATTCTTGCAAACGCAATAGGTACTTCTACTTTTATAATTCAACAATTAACATGGCAGGAACAAAGAATAAGCTTTAAGTATTCCTACCATCCAACCAGTATCGCCAATTTCAGACCTGATCTTCTCGGAAAAACTGATCTGTCAAGAGCAGTTAAAGATTACAACGGTTCTACTTTTTGGGTCTCAGTTAACCTAAAGTCGTTTACAAATAAAGAATCGGTAATTCCTGACTGGCTTAATATAGCTGTAGGCCATGGTGCCACCGGGATGCTTGGTGGATATAGTAACCCTGAATTCTACAATGAAGTGCGGCTTCCAGTTGCTGAAAGATATCGTAAATACTATATTTCACTTGATATTGATCCTACTAAGCTAAGAATCAGGAATAAGACTTCAAGGTATATAATCCGGGCTTTGAGTTTCATAAAAATACCCATGCCTACCATCGAATTTAACAGGCATGGGGTCAAGTTTCATGCATTATACTTTTGATGCAATCCTATTGATGCAATACTTTTGATGCAATACTATTGATGCAAAACATTTTCAATATTCATTACAGATCAGACATTGAACCTGATGATACATTGCAGATCAGACGTTGAACCGGATATGCATTATGTCGCCATCCTCAACTATGTAGTTTTTACCTTCCACATATAGCTTACCTGCCTCCCGGCATGCATGTTCAGATTTCAGATTAATGAAGTCGTTGTATTTCATGACTTCTGCACGAATAAAACCACGCTCCAGATCGCTATGAATAACACCTGCAGCCTGTGGTGCCGCCATTCCTTTCTTTATTGTCCATGCCCTTACCTCTTTTGGGCCGGCTGTGAAGAATGACATTAAATTGAGAATATCGTATGCAGAACGCACAAGCTTATTAACTCCGGGCTCTGACAAACCGGCATCTTCTAAAAAGGCCTTTCGGTCATCCTCACTTTCAAGTTCAGCAATTTCAGCTTCCAGGGCTCCTGCAATGATCAGCACTTCAGCTTTTTCATTCTGTAAAGCCTTCCTGAGTTGGTCAACATAGGCATTTCCGTTCACAGCAGAATCCGCATCAACATTGCAGACATAAATAACCGGCTTCGCAGTTAACAAAAACACATCTTCAATAACCTTCAATTCCTGTTCATCAAGATCAAGAGATCTTACAGAATTGAAATTTTCAAGATGACCTTTAACTTTCTGTAGTATATCAATGCTTCGCTTTGCATCCTTATCACCACTCTTTGCTATTTTTTCCATTCGGGTGATCTTTCTTTCAACCAGATCAAGGTCACGGATCTGTAATTCCAGATCAACAATTTCTCTATCCCTCACCGGATTAACAGAGCCTTCAACATGTGGCAGATTAATGTCATCAAAGCACCTCACAACATGAATGATAGCATCCGTTTGCTGAATATCTGCCAGGAATTTATTACCAACACCTTCGCCCTGACTGGCACCTTTAGCCAAACCTGGAATATCCACAATCTCCACTGTAACAGGAACAACCCTGGCTGATTTGATGAGCTTATCGATTTCATATAACCGATTATCCGGCACTATGATCTGACCGATGTTCGATTTATTGGAGCTGTATGCGAAATTTGATGTCTGACCTTTAGTATTAGATATGCAATTAAATAAAGTAGTCTTACCAATGTTGGTCAATCCTACTATGCCACATTTTAAAGCCATTGTGCTGATGTTGATTAGGAGAAATAATCTGCAAATATAGAGCATTTAACCAAAAGTCCTACGCACTCTTCAGCCTGCTAACCGTGGTTTCAGCAAAACCACTATTATGTTTATATAACACTTACACGAATATTTATAGTGGTAGACCGTCCTCTGTCATCGACGCAGGTAATTGTATAGGCACCTTTTTGTGCAGTGAAGTAGACTGGTTGATTTGCAGGTGATTTTGAATTCATTTTTTTATTCAGGTACCAGTATACATAAGTGGTTCCATTTTCATTTGAACTTCTGAGCATTAACTTCTGACTCCTGCCAGCAATTATCAGGTATTCTGCTCCATCTGTCAGGGAGGTTATTTTAGGACCAGCTGCAGATTCTACTACACCACATGCCTCATTATGGTCGGGAATTTTGGTATAGGGTATGCCTGCTGATTCATAGTAACTTATTAATTCTGGTGCATAATTTGGATAGAGTGATTTACGGTATCCGCCTGATGGAAGGCATTCACTGCAATAGGTTATTGTTTTATCGGAATTTGTGAATACAGGTTTTAAATGATTACATCTTACTGCAGGAGAAATCCCGGGAAGATATGTTTCCATTGTTCTGTTATGGCAAAAGGTATCAGGTACCATGCCTGTTTCAGAACAAACCAGTCTGAAATCCACATCTGCCGGAGGTTTAAACCATGTATCCCCTGAGGATGGTAATAGGTTAAAAATACTGAACAGTAATGGAACAGCGCAATCAGTCCCATTCAATTCCGGGACGCCACTGCCATCAAAGTTTCCAATCCATACACCAACGGTATAACCGGCATTATACCCAATAGCCCATGCATCACGACGGCCGTATGATGTACCTGTCTTCCAGGCTATATGTGGTAGATTCGCACTTTCCCTATACTCTGAAGGCAAATCCGGCCGTTTAAGACCAGTTAGTATTTCTGTTAAAAGATATGTGCTACCCGATGTGCCTATTTGAAACTGTTGCTTTCCATTGGTGAAGCCTGACAGTGCCAATTCATGTTTGTTGCTTTTAACTTGAATATATGACAATGGAATATATCGCCCACCATTTGCAAAAGCAGTGTATAAGGCAGTTAATTCCTCCAAAGTAGCTCCACAACCCCCAAGTATAAGAGATAAACCCGACTTTT
This sequence comes from uncultured Lentimicrobium sp., assembly GCA_964643225.1. Taxonomy (GTDB): domain Bacteria; phylum Bacteroidota; class Bacteroidia; order Bacteroidales; family Lentimicrobiaceae; genus Lentimicrobium. The sequence goes on from CAZXQT010000005.1 coordinate 57,198, forward strand.
CAGCATTCTGTCTTATCCATTTAAAGCCTGCATTACCCAGCAGAGTCGTTATGTTTTCTTTCCCTACCTGATCCATCAGCTTAACCGCCGGAACGTTTAATGAAAGTGCAAGAGCCTGTTCTACAGTTACATTCCCCCTGTATGTCTCATCATAGTTCTCCGGACGGTAGCCACTAAAATTCACCGGTACATCGGTAATGACCGTTTTAGGCGATATGTAACCCTGATCAAAAGCATAAAGATATAAAGCGGGTTTAAGTGTGGAACCCGGAGATCGCAATGCCTGCACACCATCTACCTGTCCGCTGTATATATCTTCTCCAAAACCTGCAGAACCAGCATAGGCAACCATCTTCCCCGTTTTATTATCTACAACAAGTACTGCACCATTTGTAATTTGTAATGTCCTTAGCGTCCGAATATGGTTCCTTAGCAACAGCTCAGCCTCAGACTGTAAGCGTAAATCTATGCTTGACTGTATTCTATCAGGGTGATTTAAATCCCCCGAAAGGGCAATTGTTTGATTAATTAATTTTTGTTGATCGGCTCTTATCCTTAAAGAAATATGGGGTGCAAGACGTGGTAACGGATTTCGAGTTGTTTCAAACCCTTCGGCAAGTGCATCTGTAATTTCATCAGCTGAAAAAATACCTTCCTCACCCAAACGCTGTAACCAGTGATTACGCGCCTGCATAAGGTTTTCATAATTCTCCGGGCGCAAAGAGTTTGGATTGTTGGGTATTACCATTAACATAGCAACCTGTGCAGCACTCAAATTTAGTGGTTGCATGCCAAAATAAATCATAGAAGCTGACCTGACACCTTCAATGTTTCCACCGTATGGAAGGTGGTTTATGTACATTTGTAATATTTCATCCTTACTGTAGTGCCATTCTAACTGCAGTGCCCTGAATGACTCCCTGAGTTTAGATTTCAGGTTTCGGTCGTCGGCTTTCATCAACCTGGCGAGTTGCATTGTAATCGTGGAAGCTCCTGATGTACGCCTTCCTTTAAAGGTATTGTTGATAAGAGCTCTGATCACAGCGACTGGATTTATACCGGGATGGTAATAAAAATACTTGTCCTCCCTGAAAAGGATGGCCCTTTTAAGTTCCTCGGAGACCTCATCTGTTTCTACCCTTATCCTCCACTTATCATCCGGACTCAAAAAACAATGCATAATTTCATTGTCTTTTGAATAGATCACCATGGAATAACCCTTAGAAACTTTTGGTAAGGGTAACAGCAGATCAGCAGCAATAAAGTGCAGCATAGCTGAAAGCAGAGTTACCGAGCTAACAACCAGCGCTTTTCTTATTTTACTGCGTTCCACTAATCAAAATGTCTAATTAATTATCTGAAAAGCTGAAAAGTATATTACCTGATTTGCTTTTGTGATTGGTACCCGAATCACCATGTTCCCCATTAATAACCTTTCCAATAAAAGTAGCCTGGATGTTATTCAGCAGCATTTCCTTTATCATTGCATCAGCCTCATTTTCAGAAACACAAATCAATAAACCACCGGAAGTCTGTGCATCGCATGTGAGTAGTTTTTGTGTCTCAGATAGAGTTGTGAAGTCCACATCTTTGCTATAATGACTAAGATTTGCTTTCGAACTACCCGGTATTGCTCCTATAGATGCCAGTTTTTCAACTCCTGGTAAAAAAGGAAGGCGATTATAATTTATCCATGCATTAACTCCCGATGCCCTCAGCATTTGGTGCAGATGACCAGTTAACCCAAATCCTGTAATATCTGTACAAGCCTTTACGCCATATTTTCTCATTATTTCAGCAGCAGATTTATTGAGACTACTCATTATATCAATAGCCGCCTGCAATTCATCCTCCTCTGCAAGCCCCTCCGATAAAGCCTTGGTAATTATACCTGAACCTAAAGGTTTAGTAAGCACAAGCAAATCACCCGGTTTGGCGCTGTCATTTGTTACAAGGTTGCCCAGATGCACTTTCCCCGAAACAACCATTCCAAACTTTATACCGTTATCTTCAATGGAGTGACCTCCAAGAATGGGAATACCTGCTTCTTCCGCTTTATCTTTTGCACCTCTTATTATTTCCCGCAGAACGTCCAAAGGCAGTTCGTTTACCGGAAAAGCAACAAGATTGAGAGCAAACAGAGGCTCTGCTCCCATCGCATAAATATCGCTTATTGCATTAGCCGCTGCAATGGCGCCAAAGGCATAAGGATCGTTAAGCATAGGAGTGAAAAAGTCGACAGTCTGAACAATTGCGTTTTCTCCATCGAGCATGTATACTGCAGCATCATCCTGTGTATCAATGCCGACCTTTACAACTTCGGCAGGTATGTGTTTAAAATCAGCAAGAATATATTGCAGATCAGATGGCCGCATCTTACAGCCACATCCTAATCCGTGAGCATAATCTGTCAGCCTGATTGTCTTTTTACTTTCGTGTACTTGCTTTACACCTGCTTTATTACCTGAGTGCTCATCTTCTGTAATAATTTGTAGTGCATTACTGATCGTATCGGCTGCCTTGTCGATCTCTTCCGTTGTTGTATAGCGCCCGGTGCTGATTCGCAGTGCACCGTATGAATATTCGGGTGGCAGGTGCATTGCCTCCAGCGTTCCTGACTTACCACTGTCAGAATGACACGCAGCGCCAACCGATACTGCCAGATTCTTGATATGCGGTATTATTTTCTGAGACCCTATGTTCCTGAAGCTTACATTCAGGGTATTTGGTAAACACCATTCCGTATTTCCATTAATACGCATTTGCGGGCATGATGCTTTTAATGCGCTAATCAACCGTTGTTTCATTTTCTGCATATGGTCAGTGTAATGGACCAGATTATCGCAAACAAGTCCGGCCGCTTTACCAAGGCCAACTATGTATGCAACATTTTCAGTACCGGGACGCCGGTTGTTTTCATGGTTTGCCCCATGCATATATTTTTCAATGAACGTACCTCTTTTAATATAAAGAGCCCCAACACCAATGGGTGCATACATTTTATGTCCGGCAATACTCAGGAGATCTACACCAAGTGCCTGAACATTTACTGGCACCTTTCCTGTTGACTGTGCAGCATCGGAATGCAATAAAACCTTATGCCGGGCAGCAAGTGCTGCTATCTCTTCAATGGGCTGCAGTGTACCCACCTCATTGTTAGCATGCATAACCGAAATTAATATAGTATCCTTCCTGATCAAAGAAGCTAATGCAGTAACATCCACTCTCCCTGATGAATCAACAGGGGCAACAGAATAATCAAAACCAGCGCTCTTCAGATATTCGGCAACTTCAGCGACTGCTGGATGCTCTACAGCAGAAATGATGATGTGCTTTCCTTTGTTCCTGTTTGCATAAGCAGCACCTTTAATAGCCATGTTGTTCGACTCGGTGCCTCCGGCTGTAAAAACAATCTCATCAGGGTGGCAATTAAGCATTTCTGCCACTCTTGCCCGCGCAGTTTCAATTGCAGTTCTTGCATTTAGTCCAAAAGCATGATTGCTTGACGGATTACCAAAATTCTGAGTTAAAAATGGAACCATTGCATCTGCCACTTCCTTATCAACCGGAGTTGAAGCATTGTAATCCAGATATATTATACCGGTAGTATCTATTGTTTTGTTCATTTTACCTTGTCCTTCAATTTACTATGCACTGGCAGCGTATACACTTTTAATTATTTCCGATGCAATCTTTCCGGCATCGAGACCTGAACTCTTTAGGTGTACTATTTCCCTTTGCGGGATGCGCTCTATCGACTTTCGGTATTTTACATCGTAGTATCGCAGCAATATTTCAGCTGCCTGACCTAAATTATCGTTTTCTATAGCCTCCAGTGCCTTATTCTGATTCTCCAGTCCCAGATATTTACCCAGTTTCTGAACATTTTCCTTCAGTGCCTCTTTTCCAAAAACACCATATTCTGTAACAAGCCTTTCAACCCTGACTCCGCTTTCCACATCGAGCAAAATGAGGGGACATTGCGACAGATAAGAATAAAATGGTTCAGGAAGACTTACCTTACCAATGCTCCGGCTTTCATCTTCAATAAATACAGGCCGGTTTTTGTTTAAGGCTCTTAGATGCTCCCATAAATGAATCTCAAACCATTCATTACCGGGCTGTTCTGCTTCTCCAAGGTGCCCAAACACGGAACCTTTGTGCCTTGCTATCGCTTCCAGATCGAGCACCTGTTCACCTATACTGTGCAAATAATGCAAAACCTCCGTCTTCCCTGAGCCTGTCATACCTCCGAGAACTTTAAAATCCCATCCTGCAGTGCATGCCTGCCGAACAAACGATCTGTATGCCTTATACCCTCCCTCAATTACTTTAACCTGATGCCCGGCCTGACTAAAAAGCCATGCCATAGCATTACTTCGCATACCTCCCCGCCAGCAGTACACTATTAAAGGTGAATGGGCAGCAAAGTGACTGTTTACCTTTTTAACATAACCAGCCAGTTTCGGCCCTGCTATCTCCAATCCCAGCAAAAACCCGGCATCCTTTCCCGCATTATGATAACGCGTACCCACTCGTGCCCGCTCGTCATTCTCAAAAATCGGAATATTTACAGCACCCGGGATATGCCCATTCGAATATTCATTCGGAGTTCGTACATCAATCACAGGTGTGTTTGCAAAAGTATATATTGCCCCGGCATCAATCAATTCTATCATCAGTCACTAAATCTTTTGTAGTTCAATCTGTCGTTCTATAGTATCATTGCGGTCTGTCCGGTAAAATGCACCTGAATCAACTCCGGATTATCTCCCATATAGAGTATAAAACCTTGTGGTTTTGGATACCCCATTGCACTGATAATCTTCATGTATGTAGTTACCTGACTAACATGCTTGTCGCTGTGCAAGCCGGTTTTATAATCAACTATGTAGGTGGCATTCTTTTGCAGCACAATCCTGTCGGGTCTGTATATATTGCCCGAAGAATCAATGATCTCCTTTTCCTTGATTACATTGCCTTCACTAAAAAACTTTAAACATTCAGGCATCTGCATCAGCTTATCAAGAGTGGCACTCAGCTTTTCTCTGGTACCGCTATCACATATTTCATACTGTTTTAATGCTTCCTCCATAGCAATCGGTAATTCGCTGAAATCGTCAATCAGTGACAGAACCAGATGCACCAGGTTACCGTGAAGAAGCTTATCGTCTTCTGAAGTGCCATTATTAGCCTTCAGTGCATTACGAACCTTGCTCCAGTCAGAAACAGAGCGCTTTGCCAACATCACCCTTCCATGCCAGTCGCCGGTTTCTAATCGGGTAAGATCCAGTTGCGGTGTATTTTCACTTTCGTGGATGGTTGAGTCTTTGTACTTACCCATAACCCATGTGCCATCGCCAAACACCTCTTTTTCCCCCTGCAAAGAGATAAAAGCAGGAAGCAAATCCTGAAGCTTTTCCGGCGGATCTTTTATCTTTTCGGATGCTTCGTATACAATGTATAACCTTTCGGCTGCTCTTGTAAGTGCCACGTAGTACAGATTAAACTTATCAAGACAGGCCATTTGCTTTTCACTGGTATATTCCTGTTCCAGGGATGTTCCTTCCAGCGCTTTTGAATTCTCAAAAACCAGTGGCATTGTGTATTCCTCAATTGCTGCCGAATCATCGGCGCCTGAATTGATGCGAATGTTGCTCCATGTTAAATCTGTATGTGATGATTTTAAATCAGGATATGCATATATAACTACAGGAAAATCAAGGCCTTTCGATTTGTGTACGGTTAGTATCTGAACAGAATCTTTCTGTACCGGCAAACTGATCGACCATTTGCTCTTGTTCTCTTCCCAGTATTCCAGAAAACCGACTGCCCCTGTGCTCTTCCTTTGGGTAAATTCCAGTATTCTGTCCATGAATGTCCTGATGTACACCGAATTGTGATCATACAACCTGAACTCCCTGGCAATCAGTTCCATTGCATCATAAAACGATAATACAGAAAAATAGCCCATCCTGATTTTTACATCCAGCACCCCGAGCAGCTCATGCAGATATGCCTTTTCAGGCTTTCTCAATATGTTATACGCACTCAGCGCATCATAATTAATCAGCAGATAGCTTATTATTGCCTGCAGGTAAATTTTATCATCCGTATTTGCCATCAAGCCTACCCAATTCATCAGAAAGTTAACTTCCTGAGCATTCGACAACAATAAAGATTCAGATGAAACCACCCCAATTCCTTCTAACTGTAATGCTTCGGCAACTACTATTGCATCTATGTTTCTCCTGCATAAGACCGCGATATCGCCATATGCGTATCCGTCTTCTTTAGCTTTGTATATTATTTCAACTATGGTACTGATAATATTGTCAGGCTCTGTTTTATGCAGACTTACCAAACCACCGGTTTTTGCCGCATCGCAACCCTGTTCAACATCTTTATAAAATTCAATGTGTTCATTTACCATTCGCGGTGCGGCATAGGCAAAGAATGCATTGTTGAAATCAACGATTTCCTTTCTCGATCGCCAGTTGTTATTCAGTGGTTCCTGCCTGAAGTGATCTTTCAGGAAATTTTCACGCGCCCTTATTTCCAGATCTGTATCAGAACCAGTTAATTTAGGAAGCTGAACAAACTGAATAGCATTGCCATTCTTAAATCTGTATATTGCCTGCTTGCCATCCCCAACAATCATATTCCTGTGCCCTGCAGCAAGAGAATTCTCAAATAACGGCAACAGATTATTCCACTGCATTTCAGAGGTATCCTGAAATTCATCAATCATGTAGTGATTGTACTTCTCTCCTACCCTCTCATAGATAAACGGCACTGATGTTTCTTTAATAAGCTTGTTGATCAGTGTATTGAAATCATTTATCGATATAATATTGCGTTGCTTCCTTATATCATCGAGTTCATCATTGATTCTTTTAAGCAACAAGGTCGGATGAAAGTTTTTTATAATGAGGTCAACCAGTTTAATACTCGCATTCAGTTTAAGTATCTCCTTTGCACCATGAACCAGGTCATGTTCTATTGCATTGACCATTTCCTGCAAGGGCGACTTGCTTTTCAACCATTTACCTTGATTAACAGCGTCGTCGATATAACTGCTTCTGCCGCAGGATTCCCCTCTCGCAGCAGTTAAATAAAGTTTGGCTATCCCCCTTTCACCCTGAGTAAAATCAGTGGGTTCAAAACCGGCTTTATGAATCAGGTTTATAACTCTGTTACCTTCCGCTTTTAGTGCATCGGTTAAATTATTATGAACTTGCCTGATCTTGCCGTAATCATCCAGTGTTAGTGACCTTGCATCAAGCACTTCCATCAAACCGGCCATTTTTTCCTTTAGCAGAGAAGCAGCGGTCTTTTTCAGATCGTTGCTAAGATCCCAGTTTTCATCTTCTTCCGCTTTTCTTATAACGTACCTCCGAAGAATCTCTGTAAGCTCGTATTCCAGCCCAACCTTACTGACCATCTCATCTACTGCAGTGTGCAACAGCCTTTTTGTATCAAGTTCCACCTCAAAATTCATAGAGAGTTTGAAATCGAAAGCGAACGACCGGATAATGCGGTGCATAAACGAGTCAATGGTCGAAATTGCAAAATCACTGTAGTGATGCAGAATAGAAGTAAGCACTTTCCCGGCATTAGCTATAATTGCATCCTCAGCCAGACCGGTATTTTCAATCAGTTTTTCGAAAAGCTTTATATCCTTTTCAGGAATGTTGCCGGGTGTGGTAGTCGCAATTCTCTCCAGTGTATCAAGAATTCGCTGCTTAATCTCATTGGCAGCTTTATTGGTAAAAGTTATGGCAAGTATTCGCGAATATGCACCGGTATTTTTGAGCGCTATGCTCAAATACTCCATCATTAACGTATATGTCTTGCCCGATCCGGCGGAGGACTTGTAAACCAGGAAATTACTCATTGCAGATCCCATAATCTTAACCGCATTATTTCACCCTTTGATACCGATGCCTTAATGTAACAAAAGTAAGCAGAAAGCCCAATCATTGAGCGAAATGTTATCTTTGCATTTCAAATTAATGTGCATGAAAGATAATAACCTGATATACGGCATCCGGCCGGTAATTGAAGCAATCAAAGCAGGCAAGGAAATAGATAAGCTGTTTATACAGAATGGACTTCAGGGCGAACTCATTCCCGAGCTTCGCAGGCTGATAAACGATAACAAAATACCGTATCAGTATGTTCCAGCCGAAAAGCTCAACCGCATGGTAAGAGCTAATCATCAGGGAGTTGCCTGTTATATATCCGAGATTGCCTACCAGCCCATTGAAATGCTGCTCATGTCAGTTTACGAAAAAGGAGAAACGCCACTTTTTGTAATGCTCGACCGGGTAACCGATGTTCGTAATATGGGAGCAATAGCAAGGAGTGCTGCCTGTGCGGGAGCCCATGCACTGATCATCCCTTCACGGGGAGGAGCACCTGTAAATGCTGATGCGGTAAAAACATCAGCCGGTGCACTTAATATTCTTCCGGTACATAAAAGCCATAATCTGAAAACCACACTTGAGTACCTGCGCGAGAGCGGCCTGAAAATTATTGCTGTATCAGAGAAAGGTACGAAGGATTACTTCGACACAGAGCTAACCGGACCATTAGTGCTTATCATGGGATCGGAAGAAGATGGTGTTTCGGGAGAATACCTTAACCGGAGTGATGAAATAATACGTATACCCATTACCGGCGAAATCTCTTCCCTCAATGTTTCTGTAGCTGCCGGAGTCATTTTATTTGAAGTAGTTAGGCAGAATATTCTGGCATCCCGATAATTTTACTAAAACCTCCAACTGCATGAGAACTACGAAAATACTATTATATACATCCATTCTTTTGTTAATTGTTGCGTGTTCGCGCACTAAAGAGACTTTAAACCCTGACGGAACCATCAAATCACGGCAGGAATACAAAGGAAAAAAGTTACACGGCACCAGCACATGGTATTACAACAACGGAAGCAAAGAACTTGAAATTCAGTATAAAGATGACCAACCCGATGGAGTACTGCTGCGCTGGTATTACAATGGTGAAAAAGAGTCGATGGAAACTTTCCGCGCCGGCAAAAAGAATGGTGTAGCAAAAAAATGGGATGTTAAGGGTGATATTATAGAGGAAGTTACCTATCAGAACGATTCATTGCATGGAGCTTATACTATGTATCATGACAATGGTAATGTTAAGATTGAAGGGTTCTATTATCTGGGTTTATATGACAGCACCTGGACTTATTTTGATGAGAATGGCCGAAAGATAGGCGACGCAAGATACCACAAGGGGAAAGGTACACAGCGTGCATTTTACCCCAATGGCATCGTAAGAGTCAGTATACCATTCGAGAATAATAAGCGTAACGGGTACGAATTATGGTTTGATCAGAGTGGAAATCAGGTAAACAGAATCCTGTACCGCGATGATATTCAGGTGACCGAATAGCTTCTGTAAAACAAATAAAACTTTACTCGTTTTTCATTTGGAAATCTCATTTTTATTGGCATAACTTTGCCTTGTTATTCAGTTAACAACGTTTTTACAATCAAATATTTAATCATCCTAAAACATCCACAAGATGAAGCTGGAAAAAATCATGGCCGACCTGGAGAAAAAGCATCCGGGCGAAGTAGAGTACCTGCAAGCGGTTCACGAAGTTCTTGAATCCATCGAAGAAATTTACAATGAAAATCCTCAGTTTGAGGCTGCCGGAATCATTGAGCGCATTGTAGAGCCCGATCGCGTATTAACCTTTAAAGTACCCTGGGTTGACGACAACGGCAAGGTACATGTAAACCTTGGTTACAGGGTTCAGTTTAATGGAGCTATAGGACCATACAAAGGTGGCATCCGCTTCCATCCAAGCGTTAACTTAAGTATCCTCAAATTCTTAGGCTTTGAGCAGATCTTTAAGAACAGCCTTACCACATTGCCTATGGGTGGTGGTAAAGGTGGAAGTGATTTCGATGCTAAAGGCAAATCAAACGCAGAAGTAATGCGTTTCTGCCAGTCATTTATGCTCGAATTATGGAGACTTATCGGTGCTGAGACTGACGTACCGGCCGGTGATATAGGCGTAGGTGGCCGTGAAATTGGCTTCATGTATGGTATGTACAAAAAACTTGCTCAGGAGCACACAGGAGTTTTAACAGGTAAAGGCCGCAACTGGGGTGGTTCCATCCTGCGTCCTGAAGCTACTGGTTTTGGTGCTGTTTATTTTGCACAGGAAATGCTCAGAACCAAAGGTGAAGAAATGAAAGGCAAGACTGTTGCTATCTCCGGCTTTGGTAATGTTGCATGGGGTGCTGTAACAAAAGCTACTGAACTCGGTGCTAAAGTTGTTACCATTTCAGGTCCTGACGGATACATCTATGATCCAAACGGATTCAATGAAGAAAAAATTAATTACATGCTCGAGTTAAGAGCTTCTAACCAGGATATCGTTTCTCCTTACGCTCAGAAGTTTGCAGGCTCATCATTCCATGCCGGCAAGCGTCCATGGGAAGTAAAATGCGATATAGCTATGCCATGTGCTACACAAAACGAACTAGGCAAAGCTGACGCTGAAAACCTCGTTAACAATGGTGTTCAATATGTTGCTGAAGGTGCTAACATGCCTTGTACTCCCGAAGCTATCGCTATTATCCAGAATGCAAAAGTTACCTTTGCTCCGGGTAAAGCTGTAAATGCCGGTGGTGTTGCTACCTCAGGTCTCGAAATGACACAAAATGCCATGAAATTAAGCTGGACCGCTGAAGAAGTTGACCAGAAACTGCATCAGATCATGAAGGATATCCATGAGCAGTGCGTTAAATATGGCACACAGCCTGATGGTTATATCAATTATGTAAAAGGTGCTAACGTAGCAGGTTTCCTCAAGGTTGCCAGCGCTATGCTTGATCAGGGTGTTATTTAACAACTGAATCATACATAATTCAGCTTTTCAGTTAGTATTCATTACTAATTTACCAGATAAAAAGCCCCGGATAAACACCGGGGCTTTTTGTTGGTTACTCTATTCACAGTGATCATTTTCTTAAAATTACTTCGGCTTAAATCACTAATTTTGCGCATCGTTAACTGAATAAAATGCAATTCCTGAATCCCTGGTTTCTCTTTGGTTTGCTGGCAATAGCTATCCCTATTGCCGTGCACCTTTTTAATTTCAGGAGATACAGAAAAGTTTATTTCAGCAATGTGCAGTTTCTGAAAGAACTTCAGAAACAAACCCGCAAACAATCAAAATTACTCCACCGCCTCATATTGCTTACCCGTATTCTGGCTTTCCTCTTTATTGTGCTGGCTTTTGCCCAGCCCATATTCTCGTGGAATAAAGAGGCCGTAACAGCTGAAAAAAATCAAATAGCTTCTTTTTACATCGATAATTCCTTTAGCATGGAAGCTGAAGGATCAAAAGGATCACTGCTCGATGAAGCAAAAGAAAAAGTGCGCGAAGCACTCACTGCTTATGACCAGGATGATCGGTTTCAACTCCTGACAAATGATTTTGAAGGTAAACATCAACGGCTGGTAAGTAAGGATGAATTCACAGTCATGCTTAATGAGGTTAAACCTTCTTCTGCATTGAGAAGCATGTACGATGTAGTTGCCAGACAAAATGACTTATTGACCGGCAATGAAAGGCCCCATGCTGTTATGCATTACATCAGTGATTTCCAGAAGTCTACACTTATGGACCGGCTCCCTGACAGCGGATTTAGCAAGGGGTATTTAATACCTCTGAGGGCAGCAAATCTGCGTAATCTGTTTATCGATTCGTGCTGGTTCTCCAGCCCGTTGCTGCAGATAAACCAGTCGGCCGTACTCACTGTGAGAGTTTCCAACGTTTCAGAGACAGACCTCGAGAAAATACCTGTCCGCCTTATTATCGAAGGTGCGCAACGTGCGGTTGCCAGCGTTGATGTCTCTGCAGGAACTTCCAGCGAAATCAATTTCACGTTTACCAACAGTCAGCCGGGGAGATTTAAAGGACATATTGAAATTGATGACTACCCTGTTACTTACGACGATCTGTATTATTTCACCTACAAGATCTCTCCTGAAATAAGAGTACTCAGCATTAACGAAAATACTGATGACTCCTACCTGAACTCTGTTTACCGGGTTGACTCTATAATCAACCTAACTAACACCACATCGCGCCAAATAGATGTCTCTTCTTTTCCTACCTATAAACTAATTATACTTAACCGGTTAAGCACCTATAGCACCGGACTGATCAACGAGATTACCAAATTTGTTCAGAATGGCGGCAGTCTGCTGATAGTACCTCCTGTAAAATCTGACATACCATCACAAAATGCACTGCTGTCAAATTTAGGGACCGGTCTTTACAGAGACTATAACACATCGCCGTTAAAGGTTGGGAGTATTAACAACAATCACCCTATTTACAAAGAAGTATTTGACAAGGGAACCCTTAAATCGGAGAACCTTGATCTGCCCCGCATTGCCATGCATTACAGCCTTGCGCAGAGTTCCCGCACATCCGGTGAAACCCTGCTTGAGCTTGAAAACAATGAACCACTCATGGTTTATTATACTCTTGATGCCGGTAAAATTTATCTTTTTACCGCACCGCTCAACGACGAAGGCGGTAACTTTGTGCGGCATGCCCTTTATGTCCCCACAATGCTAAATATTGCATTCCAGAGCGAAAAGTTAAGTCCGTTAATGTATTATACCAATACACATAATCCAGTACCTGTTAACGGCCGTATCATAAGCCCCGACAATGTTATTTTGTTAAAGCATACCGAAAGTGATTTTCAATTTATCCCTGAATACAGACAAGTTAACGGAAAAAATTTCATCTTCCTTAACGGGCAGATAACTCAGTCAGGGGTATACCAGCTGGTATCGAATAACGAAGTCATTGAAGATCTTGCCTTTAATTACGACAGAAGAGAATCAGATATAGCTGTAGCCGATGAGGATGATTTAGCCTTACTGAAACAGCGCACAGGATTTGAAATAATAGAAAACAGCCAGAAACCACTTAATGTCGTCCTTAACGATGAAACCAAAGGAAACAAATACTGGCAGTGGTTCCTGATTGCTGCTCTTGCCGCATTGCTGGCAGAAACCATTTTAATTGCATTTTTTAAAAAGACCACAACCACTGTTTAAAATTATAGCGCGCAATAAGCGTTATTGAGGAAGGGAATAATGTCAGAAGATTATGAATTAAATAACCAGGAAAACCAACTGCCTGAAGAAGCTCCTGAAGTACAAACCAATGATGCATCAGAACTTCACAAGACGATACAGTTGTCGGGTATGTACAAAAACTGGTTTCTGGATTATGCATCGTACGTTATTCTGGAACGTGCAGTACCCGAAGTTCTCGATGGTTTAAAGCCTGTGCAAAGGCGTATACTGCATGCCATGGAGGAACTGGATGATGGCCGCTTTAATAAAGTGGCGAACATTATCGGGCATACCATGAAATACCACCCTCATGGTGATGCATCCATTGGCGATGCCCTCGTTCAGCTCGGACAAAAAGAACTGCTCATCGACATGCAGGGTAACTGGGGTAACATTCTCACCGGCGACAGTGCTGCCGCTCCCAGGTATATCGAGGCACGATTAAGCAAGTTTGCTAAGGAAGTTGTTTTTAATCCTAAAACAACGAAATGGCGTTCAAGCTACGACGGCCGTAACAAAGAGCCTGTCACGCTTCCTGTAAAATTCCCTCTGCTGCTGGCCCAGGGTGTAGAAGGTATTGCCGTTGGGCTTGCCTCAAAGATACTTCCGCATAACTTCATCGAACTTCTTGATGCTTCCATAAAAATACTGCAAGACCAGGATTTTGAACTTTATCCTGATTTTCTTACCGGAGGATTGATCGATGTTACCAAATACAACGACGGTTTGAGGGGTGGAAAAGTCCGCATTCGCGCTAAAATAACCCAGCTCGACAAAAAGACCCTTGTTATTACCGAGATTCCTTTTTCTACTACAACCGGTTCGTTAATCGATTCAATTATAGCTGCCAACGATAAAGGCAAAATTAAGATCCGCAAAATTGACGACAACACCGCAGGGAGTGTTGAGATCCTGATTCACCTTGCCCCCGGGGTATCTCCAGACACTACAATTGATGCTTTATATGCCTTTACCGATTGTGAAATATCTGTATCGCCCAATAACTGTATCATTCAGGATGGCAAGCCAAAGTTTGTCGGCGTAAAGGAAATCCTCAGAGCATCTACCATGCAAACGCTTGATCTGTTGCGCATGGAACTTAATATCAGACGGCAGGAACTCATGGAGAGTATATTCTATGCATCTCTTGAGCAGATATTTATTGAAAACAGGCTCTACCATAAAATTGAAAAGAGCCCCAGCTGGGATGAAGCCCTTGACACTATTGATAAGAGCCTCGACCCATACAGACCTCTGTTCTATCGTGAAATATCCAATGAAGATATTCTGCGCCTTACCGAAATCAAAATTAAACGTATTTCGGTATACAACTCTTTTAAAGCAGAGGAGCACATGAAGAACCTCTCTGATGAAAAGGCGCAGGTTGAGCATTATCTTGCCAATTTAACCGCTTATGCCATTGAATATTTCAGAAATATTAAGCGTAAATACGGCAAAGGAAAAGAACGAAAAACCGAAATAAGAAACTTCGATACCATAGAGGCAGTAATGGTGGCAGCAGCCAACCAGAAACTCTATGTGAACCGCGAAGCGGGCTTTGCAGGCACTTCGCTTAAAAAGGATGAATATGTCTGCGATTGCTCGGATATTGACGACATCATCGTTTTCAGGGAGGACGGCACCTTTATCGTAACCAAAGTTGCCGATAAGGCATTCATTGGAGAGAAGGTTATTCATATAGACGTTTTCAGAAGAAACGATGAACGAACCATCTACAATCTCGTTTATCAGGACGGCAAGACAGGGCCATACTATGTTAAAAGGTTTGCTGTCCTGGGCGTTACACGCGATAAGGAATACGTGCTTACCAAAGGAACTGCCGGTTCCAGAATTTTGTATTTTACTGCCAATCCCAATGGGGAAGCCGAAATAATCCGCATTCATTTCAAACCCGGACTTAAAGCCAAAAAGCCTTCGGCCGATTTCAACTTCAGTGAACTGGCAATTAAAGGCAGAAACTCACAGGGCAACAGGCTTACCAAGCATCCCATCAAAAAAATTACTCTTGCCGAAGCCGGTTTGTCTACCCTCGGTGCCCGCGATATCTGGTTCGATGACTCCATAAAGAGACTGAATACCGAAGGGCGTGGTAAACACCTGGGCGCTTTTTCATCCGACGATAAAATACTGGTTATCATGCAGTCAGGCGACTATCGTCTGTATAATTACGATGTGGGCACCCACTTTGATGAAGATCTGCTGATCATCGAGAAATTCAATCCTCAAAAGCCGGTCACTGCTGTATACTATAACGGCGAAAAGCAGCATTACTATCTTAAACGCTTTATCCCCGAAATTACAGATAAGAAAACTGATTTCCTCAACGACGATCCTGAGTCAAAACTGGTAAAGGCTTCTACCGACTGGCTTCCGGTGTTCAGAATTGTTTTTGATGAGAAAATAAATAACCGGGCTATTGAAGATGAAAGTATTGAAGCTTCAGCATTTATTGAAGTTAAAAGCCATAAAGCAAAAGGTAAGCGTCTTACAACCTATGCTGTGAAAAGGATAGAAATGCTCGAACCCATTCCGTATGAACCTGTAACAGAGAATATTGAAGCACTGGATGATTCTGAAGCACCTGAGGCAGACATTGAATTGCCTGCCCGCGATAAAAAAGACCTCATGGATGATGATGCTGTACAAATGACGCTCGATCTGTAACCTGCCGTCATTATACCAGTACCACTGTAAATAACATAAAAAACATACATTAACAATGATTGACACTAAAGTACTTGACATTACAAACGACGTGAAATGGATTGGGGTGCTTGACTATGATCTGGTAACATTCGACGTAGTCATGCAAACCGAATATGGCACAACGTACAATTCTTATCTAATTAATGCAGAGAAAATTGCCGTTGTTGAAACGGTAAAATATCAGTTCTGGGAAACGTACCTGCAAAAAATAAGTTCGCTGGTAAACCCTGCTGATATTGAATACATTATTATGGATCACACAGAACCTGACCACTCAGGTAACGTAGGCAACCTGTTTAAGTTAGCTCCTAACGCTACCGTGGTTGGAAGCGGGAATGCCATCAGATATCTGAAGGATATGCTTGGATTCGAATTCAAATGCATGCAGGTTAAAGACGGCGACACGTTGTCTCTTGGCAATAAAACACTCCGATTTATTAATGCGCCGAACCTTCACTGGCCCGATTCAATATACACATATCTTGAAGAGGATAAACTGCTCTTTACATGCGATTCATTCGGTGCACATTTTGCCCATGAAGCCATGTACGACGACCTTACCGGCCCCTACGACGAAGCATTTAAATACTATTTTGACGTTATTCTGAAACCCTACAGCAAGTTTATGCTCAAGGCCATTGAAAAGATCAGGCCTCTTGCAATAGACACGATCTGTACAGGCCATGGCCCAATACTGAGAACTACATGGAAAGAAAAGGTCGACCTTTCTGAGAAACTTGCCCGCCAGGCTATTGCCGATCCGGTTTTAAGCCGTGTCTTCATTCCTTATGTTTCAGCATATCAGAACACGCAAACACTGGCATACAGTATTGCCGAAGGTGTGAGGAGTGCAGGTAATATTGAAGTGCATGTGTGCGATATTGAAAACATGAAAACCGAAGAGGTAGAAGATCACCTTTCAAAAGCATCCGGGTATATCATCGGATCACCTACAATCAATCAAAACATCCTTCTGCAGATCTACCAGTTATTCGCACTTATCAACCCAATCCGCGACAGGGGTAAACTTGCCGGCTGCTTTGGATCGTACGGCTGGAGCGGCGAAGGTGCCAAAATTATTGAAAGTAACATCCTTAATTTAAAGCTTAAACCTGTGGGTGAACCCGTATTCATTAAATTCACACCCCACGATGATGAATTACAGAAAGGTTTTGATTACGGTGTTGCTTTCGGCAAGGCATTATTGGCCGAATTTGCTGCCGAAGAAGTAATAACCACCTAACCTATGCAACCTCAAAGCCGTCCGTTCATCTGTCATTTACTATTCCTACCCCCATGCAAAGAATAATCATACATATTCTGCTACTCGCTCTCTTAGGGAGCTTCAGTGCCTGCAGTCCCGAACGGAAACTGGCTCGTGAATTCGTTAATAGTTCAAGGTCAGGGGCAATCATGTTGCTTGCCCCTGATTTTGTCTATAAAAACAGTTTTAAACTACCGTACACAACTAATCCCGACCTGTTACTGAAACATGAAAAAGACTCACTTGCTTATTTCAACAGCGATGTTGTTCAGTTTATTGACGATTCGCTTTACATAAGCAATTACATGAAATCATTAAGCTGGGGACTGCAGTATTATGGCTTAACCGTTTATAAAGACCAGGCTGCCGAAAAGTTTCTGAATACAGATAACCGCTCAGGATATATTGTTAATGTTGTTCAGCTTCAGCTGGAAGAATACCTCGACTCTGTTTCAAAAGTCTCCACGTACGATTATGAAATGCAGGAATACCTGCCTCTGTATATTACAGCACTTAACTTAAATAACTGGATAGAAGTAACCAAAGTGAACCATGTTCAGTCTGCTCCTGTGGTTTTGTTCAACAGCCGCATGGTTACTGACCAGTTATCAGGTTATGTAAGATACTACCCGCTTACCGGTGACTTTAATTATGAATATACTGTTGACAGCATTACCACAAACGAAGTATATAATGCGGCATCAGACCTGGGTTACGTGCATGCACAATGGCTGTTCGACTATCTTATGAATCAATACATCTGGAACAATTTACCAGATAACAGACCGGTCTTCAAATACTTCACATATATCCGCAATGCCAATATTATAACCAACCAGAAGAAAATGCCCTTCACGGTAATAACCGAATAAGATCACAGTATAAACTAGATAATATTGCAACACAGATTCTGCCCGGTAGTGCCCAACGCACGGTTGCAGCCCGGTTAATTACCCCTTGAGAAAGGCGTTACTGTAAGATCGGCAAAGTCCTTCCTTAAATACTTAAAGTACCCTGCAACGGCTATCATTGCAGCATTATCGGTAGTAAACTGAAATTCGGGTATAAAAACATTCCAGCCGTTATTTCTTTGCTCCTCTATAGCGGCTCTGAGACCTGAGTTAGCCGACACCCCTCCTGCAATTGCTACATTTTTTATTCCTGTAAGCTTAACTGCCATAATAAGTTTCTTCATCAGGGTATCAATTATCGACTTCTGTATGGAGGCACACAAGTCTGCCAGATTCTTTTCTATAAACTGCTTATCCTCTTTTAGCCCATCCCTAACCGTGTATAAAAAAGATGTTTTAAGACCGCTGAAACTGTAATTCAAATCGCTGATAACAGGCTTAGAAAAATTAAAAGCTTTAGGGTTCCCTTCCTTAGCCATCTTATCTACCAGCGGACCTCCGGGATAGGGCAAACCCAGAATCTTGGCAGCCTTATCAAATGCTTCGCCCGCTGCATCGTCAATGGTTCTGCCAATGATCTCCATGCTAAAGTGGTCGGTCATCTTAACTATCTGCGTATGCCCGCCCGATACGGTCAGGCAAAGAAACGGAAATCCGGGCACCTCCTTTTCAGCTTCCGGCTGTTCAATAAAGTGTGCCAGCACATGCGCTTCCATATGGTTCACTTCAATAAGCGGTATACCCAGTGCATATGCAAACGATTTTGCAAAAGATGTACCCACCAGTAAAGAGCCAAGCAATCCAGGTCCCCTTGTAAAAGCTATGGCCGAAAGCTGTTCTTTCGTTATCCCGGCACGGTGCAAAGCAGTTTGTATTACAGGAATAATGTTTTGCTGATGAGCTCTTGAGGCAAGCTCAGGTACCACTCCCCCAAAGGCATTATGCACCGACTGGTTTGCTATTACATTTGAACACATTACCGTATTGCGCAATACCGCAGCCGATGTGTCGTCACAGGATGATTCAATGCCAAGTATATAGTTCACTTATTTGTCGGCTAATGTTAAATTTTATCAGTAATTTTCAGATTTTTGCAAGTTGTTGCACGATGTTTGCAATGTCTGTCAATTAAAACAGCAAAGTTATCAAAAAGTATGTATATATACCGTCATTACTGCTGGTAGTACTGATAGGGCACCTTACATGTTTGTACTTGATTTTCAGGAGTCCGCAGGTTCAAACCTGGCTGGTCGGCAAAACCACTGCCCTGCTCTCGCATCAGCTTAATGCAAGGGTTAGTATACGTGCTATTGATCTGTCGTGGTTTCTCGATCTTGTTCTTGAAGACGTTGAAGTTCAGGACCAAACAGGGCGCCCCATTTTGTATACATCCAGGTTAACGCTCGATGTACAGAACATTTCTTTGCGGCAAAGAACCGTTAACCTTAACAACCTCTCGCTGCACAATGCAGCCATACGCCTCGTTAAGTACAAAAACGATACGGTGTTCAACTACCAGTTTTTAGCTGATTACTTTTCCGGTTCGGGCGATACCTCTGCCTCCCGCCCGTGGAGCTTCTCACTCAAAAACCTCGAAATTGCAAATACCTATTTCCTTTACAGCAACCAGAACAAAGGCTACATCAATAATTCGATGGATTATGATCATCTTATGATAACCAACATCAATCTGCTGGCCGATCATATTACCATCAAAGGCGATTCAATTAACATTCCTGTTAAAAAACTGGCCGCAAAAGAGAAATCAGGGTTTACACTGCACGACCTTACCGGGATAATAGTGCTGAGAGATACCTCCTTCACCGCGCGAAACCTGCATGTTATGACACCCGGCAGCGATCTTGACCTCGACTTGCTGTTCAGATACCCCGGAATTCATGCACTGAACGATTTTATTGACAGCGTTTACATGCAGGGCGATTTCAATCCTTCTATTCTCAATCTCAACGAAATACGATACTTTGCACCGGAGCTTGCAACCATGGATAACATATTGCATTTCGAAGGTCTGGCTAAAGGCAGGGTTTCTTCGCTAAGGGTTAAAAACTTCAACCTCGCCTATGGCAATAACACCGTTTTCAAAGGCGATGTAACAATGGATGGCCTGCCTGATATAGACGAAACGTTTATCCATGCTAAAGTTAAAAGCCTGACTACAGATTTTTACGATATTGCAAACATCAGGTTACCTGATAACCAAATAATTACCCTGCCCGACGAATTTAAAGACTTCGGGCTTATTGATGTAAGAGGATTCTTTACCGGGTTCTTTTATGACTTCGTCTCCTCTGCCGACTTCTCTACTGCATTCGGCAAGCTCGAAACTGACCTGAGCCTAAAAACAGGCAAAAACGGGCTTATAACCTACAGCGGGAAGTTTAATACCATAAACTGGGATCTGGGAAAAACGGTAAAAAACACCGATCTGGCCGGCGCACTCAGCGTAACTTCAAATATTGACGGCACCTTTTTAAACAGCCATAAGCATACCCTTAATCTAAATGCAGTAGTTGACAGATTTGTACTTCTTAAAAATGAGTTTAACAATATCCGGATCAACGGTCAATTAACTGACCGTTTGTTCAACGGCAACCTGCACCTGAGAGATGAACTGGCAAAACTCGACTTTAATGGTATTGTAGATTTCTCTGATACCATACCAGGGTTCAACTTTACTGCATCACTCAACGACGCTTATCTGCATAGGCTGAATCTCTGGCAACGCGATTCAACAGCACATATCTCTACTAAAATGGACCTCAATTTCAAGGGTTCAAACATCGACAATCTTCTCGGTTATCTGCGTTTCGACAGTACCCAATACACAGAGATAAACAAAGATTACCTCATTAACAACATTGAGTTGTCAACTACCAACATTGGGGCTAACACCAAAAAACTCTCTCTTAAATCTGATTTGCTCGATGCTTCTGTTTATGGAGTATTTACTTTTACCGAGCTTTATTCCTCGGTTACCAACATTGTTCAGCAATACCTGCCTTCACTTCAGCTTAAAGATCAAAAGCTAAAAACCATTACAGGCAAGCAACTTTTTGAGTATTCAGTGCAACTAAAGAATACAAAACCCTTAACTGACATTTTTGTACCCGACCTGCAGGTGTTATCTGAGGCCTCCATTTTCGGCAGCTATAACTCTGATGACAACACGGTAATTTTTAATGGACTTGCCGATTCTTTTACATACAAGGGTGTACGTTTTGATGAATGGTACATAAGAGGTAAAAATACCGGCGCTTCCTTGCACATGGTTACCGGATTAACCGATATCGTGCTGAATGAACAGCAAGAAAATGATGCCGGTAAAATCGGAATTGAGAATTTCATCTTTACCCTTCACATGCAGGGCGACAGCATCCGGTACAACCTCGATTTTGACGATGATATTCCTGAGAACAGAAACACCGGACACATAAAGGGCTACCTGGCTTTTGACAACTATCCTCAGATACATGGCCGCTTTACCGACTTTAGCCTGATGTTAAATAATAACCGGTGGACTGCCACCCAGGATAAAGACATCATTATTGATTCAACCTTCGTTTTTGTTGAGAACCTGATCATTGCCAGCCGAAATCAGAAAATGCGCCTTTCCGGCTCCGTATCAGAGAACCCCGACGATGTTTTGAGCCTGTCAGTCAGCGAACTGGATGTGTCTGAAGCTGACCTGCTTATAAACGTTGACAATGTTGACCTTGACGGGATTATAACCGGTACCGTTTCGCTGCGCGACCTCTACAATACCCAGAGAATTGAAGCGGAAGTTGATGTTAAAAACTTCGCTTTTAATAAAGAGCCTATGGGCGATGCTAAAATTAAAAGCAGCTGGAACCACGATATTTCTGCACTGGATGTTACAGCCGATATAGTTTACAAAGGGAACGTGAGCACACACCTGCCCATATCTGCTATCGGAAAGATATATACGGCCAGCCATTCCAAGGATAATTTTGACCTGGATGTTAAGGTCAGCAACTACAAACTTGCTTCGTTGAACCCCTTTTTAAAAGGAATAGCTTCAAATATAAAAGGATATGCAAACGGTGATCTTAAACTCACGGGTACCTTTAACAAACCGGTCATTACCGGCGAACTTGAGCTTTTACGTACTCAGATGAAGATAGACTATGTTAACGTAACCTATTCATTTGCAAATAAAGTACTTATAGAACCCACACATATCAGTGCACGCGATGTGGTAGTATACGATTCGCTGGGCAACACCGCCCTCATGAATTTCGATCTGGAGCATAACAACTTCAGGAATATCATGATGAATATTGACCTGAATGCCAATAAAATTAACGCGCTTAACACGTCCTACGTACACAACAACCTCTTTTACGGCAAGGCATTCGGCACCGGAAATATCAACATACGGGGATCGTTCGAAGACATTTCCATTAACATTGATGCTGCCAGCAATACAAACACCAGTGTATACATTCCGATAAACCTTGCCGTTGATGCATCAGAAAATGAGTTTATACGATTTAAGACCAACGGAGCGGAAGAAGAAAAAACAGAACCGTTTATACTTTCAGATAATGGTGTTGATGTAAATATGAATCTGCGTGTTACCCGCGATGCCTCATTGCAGCTTTTCCTTCCCGAAAATATCGGTAACATTAAAGGCAATGGCAGCGGTGTTATTCAGGTAGGTATAAATAAACAGGGCGAAATGTCGATGTTTGGCGATTACCACCTCAATGAGGGATCTTTCCTCTTTACCCTGGGCAATGTAATTAACAGGTCATTTACCATAGAGAATGGCAGTAAGATCTCATTCAATGGCAGTCCTTACGATGCTGAAATAGACCTCAGCGCCGTGTACAAAGTCAAAGCCTCCATAAGCGGTATATCAGATCAGTATGCCGGTGTTTCTGTACCCGTTGACTGCATAATACGGCTTAAAAACGACCTCTATAACCCCGATATCGCATTTAGCATCCGGCTTCCTGAATCGAACAACGAAATGAACCAGGTGGTTTTTGCGGCTATCGACACATCAAACCAGGTGATCATGACCCAGCAGATGGTTTCTCTGCTGGTGCTTAAAACCTTTGCCTTCAATTCACCCCTGGCCTCCAGTGTTGGCTCCTCCTCTATTGAAGTTATTACCGATCAGTTAAGCAATATGCTTTCACAGATAAGCGACAATATCGACATCGGGGTAAAATACAGATCAGGTAATGCGCTTGTCGACGAAGAAGTAGAAGTAGCACTCTCTACTTCTCTGTTCAATGACCGTGTTACCATTGATGGGAATGTAGGCATGTACACTCAGGGTAACACACAGAATACCAACAATATAGTAGGTGATGTGGTGGTCGATGTCAAGATTACTCCCGATGGTCGCTTTAGGGTTAAAGCTTTTAACAAATCTAACCAGTTCGATATCAGTTCTTCGTATTACTCAGCCTACAAGCAGGGCATTGGTGTTTACTACAGATATGAGTTCGACAAGTTTTCTGAAATCTTTAAGCGCAGAAAGAAAAGGCCTGATGTAATACAATAATTCTCTAATTTTATCCGACCTAAAATAAACTGTTTATGAAACAATCCTACTCTGCCTTAATAGGCTTAATGTTTGCATTATTTCTCTATTCACCAGCACAGTCACAGATTACCATCACCACCGATCATATGCCCAGCGTAGGTGATACCGTGCGTATTAGCACCAATACATATCAGATGTTTGAAATTACTGATCCGGAAATCACCGGTCAGGGGTACACCTGGGATTATTCAAATCTCGAAGCCGCTAATCAGGAGGTGCTGCAGTTTATTAGTCCACTGCAAACACCAGCCATGTATCAGCTTACTTTTAACCCACAGGTGGCTAATCTGGCTGTTCCTTTAAACAGTCTGGATTTTGCAAACTTGCCCTTTTCGAATATTTACGAA
Source organism: uncultured Lentimicrobium sp. (assembly GCA_964643225.1). Taxonomy (GTDB): domain Bacteria; phylum Bacteroidota; class Bacteroidia; order Bacteroidales; family Lentimicrobiaceae; genus Lentimicrobium. The sequence goes on from CAZXQT010000005.1 coordinate 81,201, forward strand.
TATTATAAGAACACTGCCAGTGCTTACGTGCGCGCAGGGTATGCAGCTAATGTACTCAACTTCCCTGTTCCGATGAAGTTCACCCAACCCGAGCGTTTGTACAAGTTTCCGTTATCAATCAGCTCCTCACCCGATACCAGTGTTTCAGAAATTACAGTACAATACCCTACCGTTGCATACTTTCATCTTTACCGAAAAAGAATTAATCAAGTTGATGGTTATGGAACGTTAAAAACGCCTTTTGGCAACTTTAATACACTGAGAGTGAAGTCAACTGTTTACGAACGCGACAGTCTGTACCTCGATTCGATTGGTACCGGCGTTCCTGTGATCAGAAACATCGTTGAGTATAAGTGGCTTACCACACAGTACCCGGTGCCTGTTCTTACTATTACCGCCGAAGGATTAAGCTATAATGTTCAGTTTATTGACTCTATACAAAACATAACACCATTGCTTGTCAGTATCGGAAACGATATTGCCATCTGCCAGGGTCAGTCGTTAACGTTAAATGCTCAGGCGTCAGGAGGCTTTCCTCCTTACCGGTATCTGTGGAACACTCTTGATACCCTGGAATCTATTACAGTAACACCCGAAGAATCACAAACCTATACCGTTATGGTGACTGACTCAAGGGATAATGTTGCCGTTGGCACTATTCAGGTTGATGTTATCCCCTTTGAACAACTGCAGCTAGGTACTGACACCCTGCTTTGTGCCCAGAACCAGATAACGGTTACCATAAACCAAGCATATGATGTAATTAACTGGTACCTGAATAATGCTCCGCAACCCGGTGGTACCAGCATTACCATCGACTCCACCGGCATAGGCATAAACAGTGTTACCTTAAAAGCTGATGTGTTTAAGGGAGAATGTTCAGATTCTGACGAAATGATCATAACCTTCCAGATATGCGGGGGACTGGCACAAAACGATCTTAAACCCCTGATCATAATGCCTAATCCTGCCAAAGATCATATGGTTATTTCTGCAACAGAGGGCTTTTTGAAACCGTTAGTGACCGTATATAACACCAAAGGCGAAAAGGTGCAGCTATCATTCACCATGCCCGATAAAAACCGGTTATTATTTGATACAGAACACTTGAAAGCTGGCATATACAGCATAATGATACAAGATTCAGGGAATTACTGGTCAGGAAAATTCATTAAAAACTGATCGGTACACCCGTCTCCGGGCCGTTTCTCCGGGCAACACATGCAGATTTCTGCTTATGACCGTTCAAAAGCGAGAAACAATTATCCGAAAACGTACACTTTACTTTGGTCAAACAGAATAAGACACGCTAAAACCCTTACTAAATAAGGGTTTTAGCATTTTGGCATGCTTTTGGAATAGTACTTATCGAACGCACTAATACCAGGAGAAATGAAAACGCTCATTCTATTTGCACTCTCGCTAATTCTACTCAGCAACGTAATGTATGCTGGCAACGCTAACAACCTACCCGGCACCGGCATTGACTCTGTTACCCCTGTTAGTGCAGGTTTGAAATCTTTACTTGTTTTAGAAGAACCCTATGTTAACGACATTCCTTTCGATACTGAAGTCGTTTCAATGACATGCTGTTATATAATCGCAGATTTAAAAGGTGAGGAAGAATCTGTTGATGATATACCTTTCGATACGGAGAGAATAGCTGCAACTTATCTATACAACATTTCTACCATACATCCGCAAGATGAGGCATATGTAAACGATATACCGTTTAATACCAAAAGAATAGCAAATAAATATTTAAGAAATAATACCGGACTGGCAACAGTTCGTTAGAAAACAAACTGCGATGATTAATTTTTTTTTAAGTTTTTGGTGAACTTGATCTCTGATCGCTGTTAAGAAAAAGCTCCTGTGAAGGAGCTTTTCTTTTTATGCTTTACGCTTGCGAATCACATCTCTTAACATCGAGGCTTTCTCGTATTCCTCCTGCTCTATGGCTTCATGCATCATCTGCTCCAATTCGCTCAAAGAGAACTTATTATAGTCGTATTCGTCAGATACATCCACTCCACCTGTTGCCAGCTGATCAATATCAGGCTCTTCTTCGATTGAAACACCTGCCCCAGTTAAAACTGCTTCGTAGGTGTAAATCGGACAATTGAACCTGACAGCAAGGGCTATCGCATCCGATGTGCGTGAATCTATTTCCTTTACGGATATACCATCCGAACAAATCAGGGTAGCATAAAAAATGCCCTGGGCAAATTTGCTTATTACTACCTCTTTAAACTCAATTCCAAATGTATCGGCAAAGTTCTTAAATAAATCGTGGGTAAGCGGACGGGGTATTTTTATCTGTTCTATATGAAATAATATGGCCTGAGCTTCAAAAGTATTAATTAAAATAGGCAATCTTCGTTTCCCTTCAGTCTCTCCCAATATCAAAGTGTATGCGCCACTTTGCGACTGACTGTTAATCATTCCAAGTAATTTTAATGGAATTTTCTCCATCCCTTTGTATTTAAAAATTCAGTGGTTAAAAATAATAATAAAATCAACTGAACCAAGGCAGCTGCGCCCTAATTTTTAATCTTACAAGCACCTCATAATTAATAATAAACATTTTGCAGTGCAAACGTTTGCGAAAAACACTTTAAATTCGCTAAAAATCAGCACATTCTGATTATCAACCTCTCTGCAACCTCCTACAAATGTGCTTCTTTGTTGAAAAAACTTAACATCCCACTGTTGGTTTTTATATTTAGTTCTATATTTTTGTGAAAATGTTTGATTTTATCATATCCACTATCCTAAATGTTCCTTTATGAAGAAAGTAATTACACTTTTGTTTCTAAGTATTTCACCTTTTCTCCTCAAGGCCAGCGAAGCCGATCTCCCAATTCCTGATTTAAGTACGAGTTATTTTAATAATTTAGGAATGGATGGCCATTCATTGCTTGCGTGGGGTATTTTTATAATTGTCCTTGGAATGCTCTTTGGATTATGGCAGTTTGTTCGCATTAAAAAACTGCCTGCCCATGCATCTATGTTGTCGGTTTCGCACACTATTTACGAAACGTGTAAGACATACCTTCTGCAACAGGGTAAATTTCTCACCATTCTGTTTTTAATTATTGGAGCAGCTATTTTCTATTATTTCTTCGGCCTCAACCACATGGAGCTCGACCGGGTTATGCTGGTGCTGCTCTGGTCAATACTTGGTATTCTGGGTTCTTATGGCGTTGCATGGTTCGGTATTCGTATCAATACGCTTGCCAACAGCCGCACCAGTTTTGCCTCATTGCGGTCAAAACCGTGGAATGTGGTTTCTATTCCGCTACAGGCCGGAATGAGTGTCGGCGTTTTACTCATTACCGTTGAGCTCATAATGATGATCTTCATTTTACTGTTTGTGCCGGGTGAAAGTGCCGGTGCATGTTTTGTTGGTTTTGCCATTGGTGAATCGTTGGGTGCTTCTGCCCTCCGTATTGCCGGTGGTATTTTTACCAAAATTGCCGATATTGGTGCTGACCTCATGAAAATTGTTTTTGCCATTGGTGAAGACGACCCCCGTAACCCGGGTGTTATTGCCGACTGTGTTGGCGACAATGCTGGTGATAGTGTTGGACCAACTGCCGATGGTTTTGAAACCTATGGTGTTACCGGTGTTGCACTTATTTCCTTTATTGTTCTTGCTATCGGACTTGAACTGCAGAGTACTCTCATAGTCTGGATATTTGCCATGCGTATTTTAATGGTATTTACCTCAATTTTCTCGTATGCAATAAATCAGGTAATTTCGAAAGCCCGTTACGCTGACAAAACAGAATTCGATTTCGAAGCCCCCCTCACTTCTCTTGTATGGATAACATCCATAGTATCAATCATTGTTACTTACATCGTTAGCTACTTGCTTATTGGCGAAATGACCCTGGGCTTATGGTGGAAACTGGCAAGCATTATCAGTCTTGGAACTTTAGCTGCTGCTATAATTCCTGAATTTACCAAAGCCTTTACCAGCTCAAAATCACGCCATGTTAATGAAATTGTTACTGCATCCCGCGAAGGCGGTGCCTCATTGACCATTCTGTCGGGTATGGTGGCCGGTAACTTCAGTGCATTCTGGAAAGGTATGGTCATTGTTGGTCTTATGGCCGGTGCGTTTGCTATATCATCCATGGGGTTAGATGAGGTTATGGCCTATCCCGCTATCTTCTCTTTTGGTCTGGTTGCTTTCGGGTTCCTGGGTATGGGGCCTGTAACCATTGCTGTTGACAGCTACGGTCCGGTTACCGATAATGCACAGTCTGTATTTGAGCTGTCGCAAATTGAACGCATTCCGGGTGTTGAAGGACAAATTGAAAGAGACTTCGGCTTTAAGCCTGATTTCACACAAGGCAAACATTACCTCGAAGCAAATGATTCAGCAGGTAATACCTTTAAAGCCACAGCCAAGCCGGTACTTATCGGGACGGCAGTGATCGGTGCAACCACTATGATCTTCGCCATTATACTTATGCTTAAACAACTGGGATTGCTACAGCTCAGTTTAACCGATGCCCCTGTATTACTCGGATTCATCACGGGTGGTGCCGTTATTTTCTGGTTCTCGGGTGCCTCTATTCAGGCTGTTACTACCGGAGCCTACAGGGCAGTTGAATTTATTAAGCGCAATATTCAGCTCGATAAGGCCGAAGCCAACATCAACGACTCTAAAGCAGTTGTTAAGATCTGTACTCAGTATGCTCAGGCAGGTATGTGGAACATATTCGGTGTAATTTTCTCGCTTACACTCGCTTTTGCCTTCTTCGATCCTAACTTCTTTGTCTCCTATCTTATTTCAATTGCCGTTTTCGGACTGTTCCAGGCTATGTACATGGCAAATGCCGGCGGGTCATGGGACAATGCAAAGAAAGTTGTTGAAGTTGACCTTAAAGAAAAGAGCACCCCGTTACACGATGCTACCGTGGTAGGTGACACCGTTGGTGACCCTTACAAAGACACCTCATCTGTTGCTTTAAATCCAATCATTAAGTTCTCCACTCTGTTTGGACTGCTTGCTGTTGAAATAGCCGTTAAGATGCGCATGGCCTCATCAACGTCAGGAAGCACTGATTTTTCAAGTATAATTGGTGTTATATTCCTTATTATCGGACTCTTCTTTGTTTACAGGTCATTCTACGGAATGCGTATTAAGAAGGAAACCCGTTAACCTAAAACGCTTAACTTTTATAAAAAGCTGCCTGTAATGAGGCAGCTTTTTTTATGCCTAGCCCAGACTATGATCCAAACTAACCAGGTACATGATCCTAACTTTAAGCATTCCTTAAACATTCCTTAAACATTTCTTAAACATTTATTAAGCATTTATTAATTGCTTAAACATTGTTTCAAGAATGCTTAATTACTGCTAGACCTATAGATTACATCCGGATTGATCCGGGCCCGATCCGGTGGCGACTATGAAACGGATGTGCGGTGACGATGCACTGGTACGGTCAAAAAAAAGCTGCCCCATACGAGGCAGCCTTGAAGTTAAGCAAATTAAATGTTCTGATCACTTCTCTGAAAACTCCAGGTTGAGTGCAGAGCGCCACCATGGATAGTAGTGCTTTTGCAATTCATCCGTTTCAGGGAACTTATAGAATAAATATCCTTCTTTTGATCCGACAAAGAATCCGTTTTTAACTGTCCGGTATAGTACATCACCCTGATAAAAGCGATTTACTGTTTTAGTTGGTTTTTCGTACCCCATGTGCAGGCCAATAAGGCAATCGCGTAAATGGTCCTTGTTCGAATACGGCAGATTACCAACGGGGGCAGTAACCGGATCTTCGGCCAGTCTGTTTAATATTAATTCCACAAAAACCAGTTTCGGGAAATAGATAGGATTGGTATTATCGGTTATCCATTGTGTATATCTTATCGGATCAAGCTTGCTAACCACCCTGGGTGTTACCGGGCATAATTGCTGATACAGGTGCAGTAACGGCTTTTGATCGGGTGTAAACTGTGATTGGGTTAGTTCAAGAACCTTACCATCAGCGGTAGTAAGATACAGGTTTTTAAAAGCTGACAGCGGAATATTTTCAAGCACCCTGTAAGTTGATAAGTAAACTGACCTCTTTGGTTTTCCGTCAATATGTGGTACAACCCTTTTGGGTATACTTTCAAAATTAAAGTAGTCGCTTTTAAAACCGGCATCAATTTCAAAAAACAATGCCTGACCTTGTGTGCGTTTGTTGGTTCCAACAGCATAGTAAACTCCAAACTCTTCAGGCGGCAGCATAGAAGCAATCAATGCCTCGGGGGTCATTGAAAGATAAAGGTAGTATTTGTGATCCATCGTGTTTTTATTTTTTGCTCATACAAACCTACATATTTCCATGTAAATAACCAAACATAATAATAAACATGCCTTGCTGTACGGTTAAAAACTTTGCATTTTCTAACTTTAGCGTTGAATGATAATATTTATCTTTGCCTGAAAATTCACGTTTTCCGCTAATTTGTCTTAATTAATCCAACCATGTCGAAACTAACCAATGATTTTATCAACCGGCATAACGGTCCTCGGGAAAATGAGGTTTCTAAAATGCTTGAAGTAATAGGCGTTACTGACCTTGACACCCTCATCAATGAAACCGTTCCTGCATCTATAAGGTTACCTAAACCGCTTAACCTTCCCGATGGGATGAATGAATGGGAATACATTAACCACCTGAAAGCTTTGGGAGCAAAAAACAAGCTCTTTAAATCATATATCGGGCTGGGTTATTATCCCAGTATAACACCGGGAGTAATTCAGCGGAATATTCTTGAAAACCCGGGCTGGTATACATCGTATACTCCATATCAGGCGGAAATATCGCAGGGTCGTCTCGAAGCCCTGCTGGTTTATCAGACTATGATCAGTCAGTTAACCGGCATGCCTCTGGCTAATGCATCTCTGCTTGATGAAGGTACATCGGCCGCCGAGGCAATGATCATGCTTTTCAATTCCCGGTCACGCGAAGCTGTTAAAGCAAATGCTGTTAAGTTCTTCGTATCTGACAAGCTTTTCCCGCAAACTAAAGAGGTACTTATAACCAGATCGGCTCCTCTGGGCATTGAATTAGTGTTTGGCGATCACAAATCGATAGAGTTAAGCAACGGGTTCTTTGGTGCATTAATACAGTACCCCGACGAAACCGGCGAAATATATGATTACAGGCAGTTTACCGAAGCCTCACACAACGCTGGTGTTTCTGTTGCTGTTGCCGCAGATCTGATGAGTCTTGCTCTGCTTACCCCTCCGGGTGAGTGGGGTGCCGATGTTGTGGTTGGGTCAAACCAGCGTTTTGGATTACCTATGGGATATGGTGGCCCTCATGCAGGATTTTTTGCTACACGCGAAGAATACAAACGAAACATGCCCGGCCGCATTATAGGTGTTTCTATTGATGCACAAGGTAACAGAGCATTACGAATGGCTCTGCAAACCCGCGAACAGCATATTAAACGCGAAAAAGCAACCTCAAACATCTGTACGGCTCAGGCATTGCTTGCCATTATGTCGGCAATGTATGCAGTATACCACGGTCCCGTTGGTATAAAACAGATTGCCTGCCGTATTAATTCATACACTACCCTCTTGTCAAACGAAGTAGAAAAGTATGGCTATAAGCAGCTAAACAACACCTTCTTCGACACAATCCGTATCAGGGTTCCTGAAAGCACCCGTATGTCCGACATTAAGAAGATGGCTCTCGAAAATCAGGTTAACTTCCGATACATCGACGATAATACTATCTCCATAAGCCTCGACGAAACTACCAGCCTTGAAGATCTGAAAACGCTGGTTAACATCTTTGCTTCTGCTGCACGTAAGGAATTTAATGCCAATATCGCAATTACCGAATGCTGTCAGGGACAACTTTCATTACCCGAACAACTAAGAAGAAAATCGGCTATACTAACCGATAAGATCTTCAGCAGTTACCATTCAGAAACAGCTCTGATGCGGTATCTTAAAAAACTCGAAACCAAAGATCTGGCATTAAACCGTGCTATGATACCTCTGGGTTCATGTACTATGAAACTTAACGCTGCCGCGGAATTATTCGCACTCAGCTGGCCTGAGTTTAACAGTCTGCACCCGTTTGTTCCAGCCGATCAGGCCGAAGGATACAGCTTAATGATCGCAGATCTTGAAAAATCACTGTGCGAGATCACAGGTTTTGCCGCTATGTCGTTCCAGCCCAACTCGGGTGCTGCAGGCGAATATACCGGTTTAATGGTGATCAGGGCATACCATCAGTCGCGTGGTGAGCATCACAGAAATGTTTGCATTATTCCTGCATCTGCCCACGGTACCAATCCTGCAAGTGCAGCAATGGCCGGTATGACTGTTGTTGTTGTGAAATCTGATGCCAACGGCAACATTGACCTGGCTGACCTTAAAGAAAAAGCAGAAAAGCACAAAGACGCGCTCTCAGCCTGTATGATCACTTACCCGTCTACTCATGGTGTATTTGAGGAAGGCATTCGCGATGCTATCGCAATAGTTCATGAAAATGGCGGACAGGTATACATGGACGGAGCCAACATGAATGCTCAGGTAGGCTTGACTAGTCCGGGCTTCATTGGTGCCGATGTTTGCCATCTCAATCTTCATAAAACATTTGCTATTCCTCACGGTGGTGGCGGCCCCGGTGTTGGTCCGATCGGTGTTGCAAAACATCTCAAATCCTACCTTCCGGGTCACCCATTGACTAAGGCAGGTGGCGAAAACGCAATCACAGCGGTTGCATCAGCTCCTTATGGAAGCGCATCGGTCCTGCCCATATCGTATGGGTATATTAAATTGCTTGGTGGTGATGGCTTAACTGAGGCAACCAAATTTGCCATATTGAATGCCAATTATCTGAAAGCAGAGCTGGCACCTTACTATAAAATACTTTACACAGGTAAAAATGACAGAGTTGCCCATGAAATGATCCTTGACTGCAATGAGTTTAGCAGAAGCGCAGATGTTCAGGTTGGCGACATTGCCAAGAGACTCATGGATTATGGTTTCCATGCTCCTACAGTTGCTTTCCCTGTGCACGGTACACTTATGGTTGAGCCTACAGAAAGTGAGCCACTCGAAGAACTCGACAGGTTTGTAGATGCAATGGCAGCTATTCGGTCAGAAATTGATGAAATTGCCAATGGAGCTGCCGACCGTAAGAACAATGTTATTAAGAAAGCACCGCATACTGTTGCCATGCTTACTGCAGAAACATGGGACTTACCATACACGAGAGAAAAAGCTGCTTTCCCGCTGCCGTGCGATAAGTCAGATAAATACTGGCCGGCTGTAACACGCGTGGATGATGCTTACGGCGATCGTAATTTAATGTGCACCTGTACACCCGTTTCAGCGTATGCTGAAGAGCAGGTGTAAAACGCTGTAAAACGCTATAAAATTTAAAAGGCTGACCTTGCGGTCAGCCTTTTTTTCCTGTTGATCATCTAAGTGCAGTTAATAATTGTCCAATCCAGTACTACGAGAACCTTAAACAACCAGCGCAGATCTTCAATGAGTAGTTAGTTCTGTAAAACTTTATTTTTTAAACAGGTTTCAATACGTTGCCAGGTACGTTCAATATCGTTATCCAGACCAACGCTAAAGCGAACAAGTCCTTCGCTCATACCCATGTCGTGCTGAACATCTTCAGGAACCTCACTGGAGGTACTCTTACCGGAGTTACTGAACAATGTTTTAAAATATCCAAGGCTAACAGCCAGGTATCCTACATCGTTTCGTTCCATTTCTTCCATGAATGCAGAAGCTTTATCTGCCGTACCCAGATCAATGGTCAACATACCTCCGTAACCAAATTCCTTATTCATCATTTTGGTCAGGACTGCATGACCGGGATGATTCTCCATACCCGGGTACGATACTTTTAGTCCTGCTTCGGTAAACTTTTTCGCCAGGAACATTGCGTTATGACTGTGCTGTTTCATTCTTAAATGCAGGGTATGCAGGTTCTTAAGAATGGATGATGAACGCAGAGGGTCAAGAACAGGCCCCAGGAGCATTGATGTACCTGTATTTACATCGATAAGGCTGTTAATAAATTCATGACTGCCGCATATACAACCGGCAACACAGTCGTTTTTACCATTAACAAACTTAGTCATGCTATGCACAACAATATGTGCTCCCAACCGGGCAGGATTCACTATCATTGGGGTAAATGTATTATCAACCACCAACGGAATGTTGTGCTGATTGGCTATAGCCGACAGTGCAGGTATGTCTGATATCTGCAGCAGCGGATTAGTCATTGTTTCGGTATAAATGAGACGGGTATTGCTGCGAATTGCCGATTTTACTGATTCTATGTTTGTTATATCGACAAACGTAACTTCAATATTGAATTTTTTAAGGTAGTTTGACAGGAAAGCAAATGTACCTCCATACGTTGTTATGCTGCTTACAACATGATCGCCTGTATTTACCAGGTGTATGATGGTGTTGGTAATGGCAGCCATACCGCTGGCTGTAACCCATGCAGCTTCTGTACCTTCAAGAGCAGCCATGGCATCAGCAAGATATTTATTGCTTGGATTCCAGTGCCTGGAGTATAGAAAACAGCCTTCAGCTTCCCCATGAAACGTATCGGTCATGGTTTTTGCCTGCAAAAAAGTATACGTAGCTGAATCAGTAATGGAAGGATTAACATCACCATATTCACCGAATTGGTGAAGGTCTTGTATCTGGCTTGCCGGGTCGAATTTCATAAGCTTTAGTTTTATTTAATACCTTAATAATCAGCCTGTAATACATTATGTAATACACAATGACAAAAATATCAAATAATGACATTCAGACGAATATCGTTAAAGATTCTTTAATGAATTGCTTAATATTTTTTAATTTTGTAAGCAAATACTGTCTTTTTAACGATATTTTATTAATGAAGTACGCGTATCATGGAGAAAAACTTTCACATTGATAGTCTGGATAAAAAAATACTGAAATTTCTTAATGCCGATGCCAGGATTCCGTTTGTTGAAATAGCAAGGCAGTGCAGGGTTTCAGGAGCGGCAATTCATCTCAGAGTGCAGAAAATGGTCGAAGCCGGTATCATTAAGCGTGCTACACTGGTGCTGAATCCTTCGGCTATGGATTATCACACATGCGCTTTTATCGGCATACAGGTGAACCTTACTTCTACCTCCACGCACGATGAAGTATTTCAAAAGATCAGAAAAATACCCGAAATAGTTGAATGCCATCACATTTCGGGCAAGTATTCGTTGCTCGTGAAAATATTTACGCGAAACAACGAGCATTTAAAAAAGGTAATTGTTGAACAGATTCAGTCTATACCCGAAATTAGTTTTACAGAGACATTCATTTCTTTAGAAACTGGCTTTGAGCGCCAATTGGAGTTTTGAAAGAACAAAAACGAGGAACTCTTGTTGATGCGGGGAAAATAATTAAGTTTGCAAAACATAAATACAGAAGAATTATGAATTATGATCTTATTGTAATTGGCTCAGGACCCGGTGGTTATGTGGCAGCTATTCGTGCTGCACAATTAGGTTTTAAAACAGCAGTTGTTGAAAAGGCAGAGTTGGGCGGCATATGCCTCAACTGGGGATGCATACCCACTAAAGCACTGTTGAAGAGTGCATCGGTTTTTGAGTATATGAAACATGCTTCTGACTACGGCATTAATGTGGCCGGAGAAGTAACTGCCGATTTTGAGGCGGTTGTAAAGAGAAGTCGCTCAGTTGCCGAAGGCATGAGCAAAGGCATTCAATTCCTGTTTAAAAAGAATAAGATCGATCATATACCCGGATATGGCAAGGTAAAGCCCGGCAAAACAGTAGAAGTTACCGACGCTGACGGTAAGGTTACCGAATACAAACCTGCACATATAATACTGGCAACCGGTGCCCGTTCAAGAGAACTGCCCAATCTGAAACAGGATGGTAAGAAAGTTATCGGCTACAGAGAAGCCATGGCACTGCCCTCGTTACCTAAATCGATGGTAGTAGTTGGCTCAGGTGCCATAGGTTCAGAATTTGCTTACTTCTATAATGCAATGGGCACCAAAGTTACGCTCGTGGAGTTTATGCCTAACATAGTTCCTGTGGAGGACGAAGAAGTGTCAAAGCAGCTCGAACGCAGTTTCAAGAAAGCAGGCATGAAGGTTATGACTGCATCAACTGTAGATTCGGTCGATACTTCGGGCGATGTTTGCAAAGTAACCATCAAAACGAAGAAAGGCGAAGAGATTGTTGAAGCCGATATTGTACTCTCTGCTGTTGGAATTTCTACCAACCTGGAGAACCTCGGGCTGGAAGAAACCGGCGTTGCTACCGAAAAGGGTAAGGTAGTAGTAGATGACTATTACCGTACCAATGTAGAAGGTGTTTATGCCATAGGCGATATAGTTCACGGACCGGCACTTGCTCACGTTGCTTCGCACGAGGGTATTATCTGCGTTGAGAAAATTGCCGGTAAACATGTTGAACCGCTTGATTATGGTAATATACCCGGCTGTACCTATACACATCCTGAAATTGCTTCTGTTGGTATGACCGAAAAACAGGCACGCGAAGCCGGTTATGAAATTAAGGTTGGTAAGTTCCCCTACTCTGCATCAGGCAAAGCAAGCGCTGCCGGAAATAAAGACGGCTTTGTTAAGGTAATTTTTGATGCCCGTTATGGCGAATGGCTTGGTGCCCATATGATTGGTGACAATGTAACGGAAATGATCGCTGAGGTTGTTGTTGCCCGTAAACTTGAAACTACAGGCGAGGAAATAATTAAGGCTGTTCACCCGCATCCAACCATGTCAGAAGCAATTATGGAAGCCGTTGCCGCTGCATACAACGAAGTAATTCACATTTAAGAAACATTATTCAGGAAAGGGAAGCAATTCCCTTTCTTTTTACTATAACCTCTTCTCCCACAGAAATATGCAAGTAATACCTACCGAGATCTCTGATTTGCTCATTATAAAACCGGACGTGTATACCGATGAACGCGGCTACTTTTTCGAGTCGTACAACAAAGTTAAGTTTCAGGATGCAGGCATAGATGTTGATTTTGTTCAGGACAATGAAAGCAAATCAATGCGGGGAGTTTTAAGAGGATTACATTTTCAGACAGAACCATATGCCCAGGGCAAACTGGTACGTGTGGTTAAAGGGCGGGTTCTGGATGTTGCTGTTGACATTCGCAGAGACTCCCCTACTTTTGGCAAATGGGCAAGTATTGAACTTTCAGAAGACAATAAACTGATGTACTGGATTCCCCGGGGCTTCGCACATGGGTTTCTCACATTGGAAGACAATACGGTATTTACCTATAAATGCTCGGGTGTTTATCACAAACCCGCCGAAGCCTCTATCCGGTGGAACGATCCTGACCTTGCCATTCAATGGAACATTAGCGATCCGATTCTCTCACAAAAGGATCTTGATGCCCCATCGTTTAAATCGTATGTTGAAATGGCTTCCCGTTAAACGGTAAGACTGTTCTCAACCCTACCAGCTTTTATAATTCCGACTCCTGTTCACTGCCGGTTTTTATTCATTATCTATAAACGAAATATTTATTATCGACGTTATAATAGTCGGATATCATTAAATACCATGAAGTTAACATTCTATAAAACATCATTTTTTGTCCTTTTGGCAGGTATTATTGCATTGGGCATTTTTGCATATTATACTAATCCCGATCAGGACCAGGATAAATTATATTATGAGTCGTTTGTAAGGCATAACAAGGCGCACGCTATTATTATGCCCGATACCCTGACGTTTGCCAAAGAGAAGGTACCAATGGATGATTACTTTGTTCGCGAAGGGCTAGACAGGGAACTTTTGGTCAATACATACTGGCACTCGAATACCATACTGCTGCTTAAGCGGGCTGAGCGATACTTTCCGGCCATAGAAGCCATCCTGAAAAAGAATAAAATACCTGATGACTTTAAGTATGTGGCACTTATTGAGAGTGGACTGCTAAATGTAATTTCGCCATCGAATGCGGCAGGTTTCTGGCAGTTTCTTGATAACACAGGGAAACAATACGGACTTGAAGTTACCGAGGAAGTGGATGAAAGATATCACCTCGAAAAAGCAACAGTAGCAGCCTGCAAGTACTTTCAGTCATCGTATGATAAGTACAGAAACTGGACCCTCTCTGCAGCTTCCTATAATGCCGGGGCGGGAAGAATATCAAGGGAAACTGCCCGCCAGGGTGTTAACGATTTCTATAATCTGTACCTCAATCAGGAGACTTCGAGATACATTTTCAGAATACTGGCCATGAAGCTGATCTATGAGAACCCAACATACTATGGTTTCTACATCCGTAAAAGAGATCTGTACCCAGCAATTCCGACAAATGATGTTGAAGTTAACACCACTGTAACTGATCTTATTAAATTTGCAGCTGAAAACAAAATAAATTACCGAATCTTAAAAGAATTCAACCCCTGGCTTAGATCAGACAAGCTTACTGTAGCACCTGGTAAAACTTACGCGATCAGGGTACCTAAACCTGGATATACCAAATACAGTAAACTTGTTGAAAACATTAAAGATGGTGATCAGATCATGGGTAAGGGTACACTGGAGATAACTGCCGAACCTTAACGAATTCACAAACCGCCTGATGGATTATAAAAGTCAAATAACTGAAAGTGAAATAATGCCGGAAGCCTCAGATCTGGAGGTCTACGGTGCGCGTGTACATAATCTGCAAAATGTTGATGTTATAATTCCACGAAATAAACTGGTTGTTATAACGGGCTTAAGCGGCAGCGGCAAATCATCGCTGGCATTCGACACCATATATGCTGAGGGACAGCGGCGCTATATGGAAACTTTTTCGTCCTATGCACGTCAATTTATTGGGAATCTGGAACGCCCTGATGTAGATGAAGTTACAGGACTTAGTCCCGTAATTTCGATTGAACAAAAATCCACATCACGCAATCCACGTTCTACGGTTGGTACAATTACCGAAATATACGATTTTATGCGACTGCTGTTTGCCCGTGCAGCCGATGCTTACTCTCCTGTAACAGGCGACAAACTGATACGGTATACAGAAGAGCAGATAATTAAACAGGTGCAGAATGAGTTTGCCGATTCAGACATCCTTATTTTATCGCCACTTGTTAAACGTCGTAAAGGTCATTACAGAGAGCTGTTTGAGCAACTGCGTAAACAGGGATTTGTAAAGGTACGCATTGATAGTGAATTAAAGGAGATCACTTTTGGCATGCAGCTTGACCGATACAAAGTGCATGATGTAGAGCTCGTAGTTGACAAAATTCATGTTATCGAAAAGAATGCACAAAGGCTGAAAACTTCTGTACTGACGGCCCTCAGGCAAAGCAAAGGAACAATTTTAATTTACAATCCAACTGCCGAAAAGTATTCGTATCTGAGTAAGAATTTAATGGATCCGGCAACAGGCGAAGCTTTTGAAGAACCCGAACCGAATACCTTTTCATTCAACTCTCCATACGGGGCTTGTCCGCATTGTAACGGTCTGGGGACGGTTACCGAAGTTGACATGAATAAGATCATCCCCGATCCTAAGCTGAGTATTCGCAAAGGCGGGCTGGCTCCTTTGGGAGAAGCTAAACCAACCTGGATCTTTAAACAGATTGAGGCTTTGGGAAAAAATCACGGCTTTACGCTCGACACACCGGTTGAGAAACTGTCAGAAGCTGCTCTTAATGCCATTCTTCACGGAAGTGACGAGTACCTGAAGGTTAAAAATACGTATGTTGGTGTTACATCTGCCTACTCCCTGAATTTTGAAGGGATCATCACGTTCATTAACAGTCAGCTTAATGACACCTCGGCAGGCATAAAAAAGTGGGCTGACAGCTATACGTATACCGTTAAATGTGATCACTGCAATGGTGCACGATTGAAAAACGAATCTTTAATCTACAGGATTGACGGAAAGAACATTGCAGAATTGTCAGAAATGGAGCTTTCTGCTCTTTATGAGTGGTTTAACCTCAACCACTTTGAAGAAGACAGCAGAAAATCGACCATCGGTCAGGAAGTTATAAGGGAAATAAACAGCAGAATTAAGTTTTTACTTGATGTTGGACTCGATTACCTGACAGTTAACAGACCTGCGGGCAGCTTATCGGGAGGAGAGGCACAACGCATTCGACTGGCAACCCAAATAGGTTCTCAGCTGGTGGGAGTATTGTACATTCTTGATGAACCCAGCATTGGACTTCATCAGCGCGACAACGAACAACTCATTAACGCGTTGAAAAATCTGCGCGATATTGGCAACTCGGTAATCGTTGTGGAGCACGACAAGGATATGATCATGGCTTCTGACTATATTATAGATGTAGGTCCCGGAGCCGGGAAACACGGAGGTAAGATTGTTGCTGCCGGTAATCCCGATGAAATGATTTCATGCGATACCATGACCTGCCGTTATCTGAATGGGGATTTAAAAATACCTATACCTGAAAAACGCAGGAAGCACAAAAATGAATATCTGGTAATAGAAGGAGCTACGGGTAATAACCTAAAAAACATGAGTGTTAAAATACCTCTTGGTTTATTTATTTGTGTTACAGGGGTTTCAGGAAGTGGTAAATCAACGCTTATAAATGAAACGCTCTACCCTATTTTAAGCAGCCACTTTTACAGGTCTGATAAAAAGCCGTTACCATACAAGGCAGTGCATGGTATAGAGCATCTCGATAAAGTAATTGAAATTGACCAGTCGCCAATTGGCAGAACTCCACGCTCAAATCCTGCAACATACACAGGAGTCTTTGACGATATCAGAAAGTTATTTTCTGCACTGCCTGAGTCGAAAATAAGGGGATATTTACCCGGCCGTTTTTCTTTCAATGTTAAAGGTGGCAGGTGCGAAACATGCAGAGGTGCAGGATTAAAAGTAATTGAAATGAATTTCCTGCCCGATGTTCAGGTATTATGTGAGACCTGTTACGGAAAAAGGTACAATCCTGAAACGCTCGAGGTACGCTATAAAGGAAAATCGATAAACGATGTACTTAACCTGACCATAAATCAGGCAGTAGAATTCTTTGAGAACATTCCCTCCATCCTGCAAAAGATAAAAACATTAAAAGACGTAGGTTTGGGTTATATAACGCTGGGGCAACAATCTACCACCTTATCGGGAGGGGAAGCACAAAGGGTTAAGCTTGCAACCGAACTTGCCCGGAAGGATACCGGAAAGACACTTTACATACTGGATGAGCCGACTACAGGACTGCATTTTGAAGATGTAAATGTGCTGCTTGGAGTGTTACATAAGCTGGTTGACCGCGGAAATACGGTAATTGTGATTGAACATAACATGGAAGTAATAAAAGTTGCCGACCATATTATTGATCTTGGACCCGGGGGAGGTAAAAAAGGTGGACTGATTGTGGCGCAGGGAACTCCTGAGAATGTGGCACTTAATACCGAAAGTCTTACATCTGCATATCTGAAAAAAGAACTAAGCACCTAAGATATCACATTTTTAATCTTTTATTCCTTTTTTTTGTTTGTTTTTAGTAAATGTGTTATATTTACGCCCTCATTATAAGAAGAATATTGATTTAATATAACGAACTAGTAATGCATCCTTACAACAATAATGAAGAAGAAAGAATAAGGGAAGCCATAACACCGAAAAGCTGGAATGAAATAATGACCAGCGACTCATGGGAAGTGTTTAAAATTATGGCCGAGTTTGTTGAAGGTTTTGAAAAATTAGGTAGAATTGGTCCTTGCGTAACAATATTTGGTTCTGCAAGAACGCATACATCAAATAAATTTTATAAATTAGCGGAGGAAGTCGCATACCTGTTAACTAAAAAAGGCTTTGGTGTTATTTCGGGAGGGGGACCGGGTATCATGGAGGCTGCTAATAAGGGAGCGCATTTTGGTGGAGGAAAATCGGTCGGCTTAAATATTGAACTACCTTTTGAACAAGGGGCTAATCCTTTTATAGACCCGGACAAATTAATAACTTTCGATTATTTCTTTGTCCGCAAAGTCATGTTTATGAAATACTCGCAGGGCTATATTGTTCTGCCGGGTGGTTTTGGAACAATGGATGAACTATTTGAGGCTATTACCCTTATACAGACACATAAGTCTGTAAGGTTCCCAATTATTCTTGTTTCGAAGGACTATTGGGCTGGGTTAATTGATTGGATTAAAGATAGCATGCTAGCTGAACTAAACATAGCAGAAGAAGATATTAATATTTTCACAATGGTGGATACTGCTGCTGAGGCTGTTGATATTATTGAGAATTATTATAATAAGTACGCTTTGAAACCTAACTTTTAATTTCTGGCCGGGATCCAGAACTATTTTTTAATTACTAACTCTTTAAAACATGACATCATTAAAGCTGATTCAGTTAAATTACGAAACGGGTGGTTACAATCTGTTAGCCAGGGTTATTATAAATGGTAAGCCTGCTCTGATGATGATTGATACCAGTGAACCTAAAACTGTACTCGACACTGATCATTTGCAGAAATTTGTTACTCAGACAGAACTGAAACGTAATGCACGTCGCAATATGGTTTCTCCAACTTCAAGTGTTTACTCCTACATTGCTACTATTGACAAACTGGAGATTGGTTCTGTTGTAATAACTAACTACAAGGCTGCCGCTGTTGACTTATCGCAAGTTAACCGTTCTTTCAGGGGTATGGGAAACCCGCAGATTGATGGTTTACTTGGTTGCGATGTTTTACGTCACTGTAAAGCGGTGATCAGATTTGAGGACAGAGTACTTGAACTCCATGCGCTCGAGGAGCCAGGTGAAGTTGCTCAGAATTCAATTATCGAATAATTATAAATTTGCCAGCAATAACTGTAGATTGTTGAGAAGCGACAGCTATATATATTCCGCTTCTCAGCGATTCTACACTCAATTCTGCGCTGGTTCCTTTTACTTCTTCATCCATCACCTGATTTCCATAAGTATCTGTTACGCTTATTTGCCAGGCTCCTGCCTTTGGTAAAGCTATCCTTATCACTCCTGTAGCCGGATTGGGTGTAATATTTAGCGATTCTTTCCACTTTTGCCCCTCCTGTAGTATCTGAGGCTCCCCTTTCTTTCCTTTGTAGAGTTTCAATCCACCGGAATAATTGCCGGTAACCAGCTCAGGATATGCATCAGCATTTAGATCGGCCAGGCATAGAGAACTCCTGATCCCATCCTGCAAAAGATCGAACACATCGGCCTCGGGGTAAACGGTATCGTCAGGGTTTACAGGCAGCGAAGGATAATAGAAAAGCCTGCCACTCTCCGATCCGACAAATAAATGAAGCTTCCCGTTATGGTTATATATAAATGGGGTGCTGTGACCTGTATACGACAGAGTGGTCTGTGTAACGTTGATCTGGCCGTAACTATCGGTTATTAACTGAAAAGAAGGACTTTCAGGAGTACCTGTGTTATGGTAATAGCTTAGTTTACCATCCTGTTTGCCTGAAATAATGTCAGTTAGTCCGTCATTATCTATATCTGCAGGCGCCGGAGCCAGGTGTTTAACTGATGCATTGTCGGTAATGATCAAAGGCACCGTATGATATTCAGGAATGGAATTTTCAAACCCTGAACCAAAGTACAGAAGGAGCTTTCCATCGGCTGTTCCTACCAACAGATCTTTTAACTTATCGTTGTTAAAATCGGCAATTGCAGGGATCAAAGCGGTTAAGCCGAGCGAACCAAACCCTGCAAGATCATCCGCGATAAGCGTAAAGGAAGGTACTGTTTTGGTTCCGGTATTCTTGTACAACCGGAGCTTTGAAACGTATTCTACCACCAGTTGTCCGTTGTTATTGTAGGAGGTGTTTGATATGGTGCCATAATTTCCGACAAGCAAATCAGGCAAATCATCATCGGTAATATTCGCCAGCAAAGGGTAACTGCCGGCTCCTGCATCAATCATAGTGCTCTGTAGGAAACTTCTGGTTTTTAGCTCAAACCGGTCGTTGCTTTTGGTGTAAACCCACACGGAGTTCTCGCCGGCCGATTTATACAGACCCGGATCGAATGGTGAAACGATCAAATCGGGGATGTCGTCGTTATACAGATCAATCTGATGCACCAGAGGAAACGAGGCGAGCGAGACCGGCAAATTTTCGGGGAATGAGTCAACTACTGCAGTCATCCGGGCAGCCATGGAAGTCCCCCTATTCATTAAAGCCTGCAGGTTCATGTAATCAACATCGCCCAGTATCAGATCATCGGCACCGTTGTTATCAATGTCTGTAACACACAGGGTGGAGCCGGTATGACGGTCGTGCCTTTCGGCAGATGTTATGTCGACACAGGTATCGAGAATGATGCTGTTTGACTCAGGATGTTCAGCAAACCTGCCCCAGCAGTAGTCGGTCTTGTGATAAAGCAGAGAGTCGGCGTGGCCGTATGTCTCGACTGACATATTCCTGTGAAGTTCCATAAAGGAGCCGAGGCCCCAGAAGGTTAAAATATCAAGGTCACCATCTCCATCAAGATCTTTTATGGAGGGGTAGTCGACGTTGGTAATTAAAAGATTGGTGAAGATATCGCCCTGCAGGGATGTTACAAATTGCTTAACTGCCTTTTGGAACTTAAGGTCTGTTTCGGTTACATTTTTGTAGACCATAATGCCACCGGTGGTGTATGTGAAAATATCCGGTTTTTGATCGCCGTTATAATCATGCAGCTGAAACAAGGAATTAACCGGAGGAAAAAACTTCACATATTCCGGTGCATAGATGTATTCGGCACGATCATCTTTCCATACAAAAGGAAGCAAACGGCCTCCATGCTTATCAAAAGCAACAATATCGGGGGTTCCATCGTGATTTAAGTCAATCTCACCCAGCTGTACGTTGTTTAAACCTCCCGCCCACGGGTTTGCAAGTTGGATGGCATTGGAAGTAACATTAAGATCAGGCCAGTAGCTGAATCCATAATCGTTAATGGTCTGGCTGTGAAGGGATTTTGTATTAGCAAATACGATGCCCAGTATAAGAAGCACTGCAAGGTGATGTAAAGGAAGGGATATAGATGGTTTTAATGCTTTCATGCTGTATGTGAATGCTTTTCAGTTGCATGTAATTAACAAAGAAAATGCACTATTGCAAAGATACAATGTATGTTAAACAAAGAGTATATGGGACCAATTTGCGCATATGCGCCTGATTCTATGCAGCTTATGACTAAAAATAGCTCCAAAAAAAACTTGAAAAGGTAGATTGGTTAATTCTTTAACTTGTTCTATATTTGCAAACTCAAAAAAAAGTCTATTCAAATTTTAATCTATCCACCACATGCAGAATAAAGGTGCCATTAAATTTTTCGCGATTGCATTAGCAATTGTGTGCCTTTTTCAGCTTTCATTCACATTCTTTTCCAAGAGGGTTGAGAGTAAAGCAAGGAATTATGCCAAAAATGAAGTTGCTACCCAACAAGCAAAAGAGTTAGCCAAAGGTAATGCTGCTTTGGAATTGACTATTTATGACTCCATTGTTAAGGCAAGAGAAAATTACTACCTTGACTCAATGTCAAACCAAACGGTTTATAACATTCTGGTTAGAAAGTACACTTACCAGGAAGTAAAAGAACGTGAGCTTAATCTGGGTCTTGACCTCAAGGGAGGTATGAACGTTACCATGGAAGTATCTGTGGTTGACATCGTAAAAGCACTGGCCGATAACAGTGACAATCCGGTATTTACACAGGCTATACAGAAAGCTGTTGAAAGACAAAAGAATAGTCAGGACGATTTCGTTACACTATTTGGTCAGGCCTTTAATGAAACAGATCCGAATGCTAAACTGGCCGCTATATTTAATACCGTTGACCTGAAAGACCGGGTTACTTTTAACTCAACAAACGATGAGGTATTAAAGGTCATAAGAGAGGAAACAAACGGTGCTATTGACCGCACTTTCAATATTTTACGTACCCGTATTGACCGCTTTGGTGTTGCACAGCCAAACATTCAGAAACTGTCAACAGCCGGGCGTATACTTGTTGAATTACCCGGTATTAAAGAGCCGGAGCGTGTTCGTAAACTTCTGCAGGGATCGGCTCAGCTTGAATTCTGGGAAACATATCAGTTTGCTGATGTTTTGCCATACTTTGAAGATGCAAATAAGAGACTTGCCTCTACCGGTACAGTTGTTACCGACAGCACAAGCCTTTCAGCTGATCAGGATACCACAGCATTAGCTACACTGGAACCTGCAGCTACAGAAGAAGAGGCTGCTGCTCCTGCAGATACAACATCTCTTGCTACTGATACTTCATTGTTAGATAAATTAGGTGATACAACCAATGCCCAGCAGCAGTCTTTTGAAAAATATGCTAAAGAGAAT
The DNA here is from genome assembly GCA_964643225.1 of uncultured Lentimicrobium sp. Classification (GTDB taxonomy): domain Bacteria; phylum Bacteroidota; class Bacteroidia; order Bacteroidales; family Lentimicrobiaceae; genus Lentimicrobium. The sequence continues at coordinate 103,566 of CAZXQT010000005.1, forward strand.
CCTTTATACGCGTATTTAAGGCCTGCAATTTTCCAGGATGAGAACGGTCAGTTCTTCCCTGGACAAGGTGCTACAGTGGGATATTCTTCTATTAAAGACACTGCACGTGTTAACAGGATGCTTGCACGCGTTGCCAATAATTTCCCTAGAGATCTGAAATTGGCATGGACTGTAAAACCTGAAAAAGAGAGACCAGATGTACTGGAGCTTATCGCTCTTAAAGTTACCAACCGTGACGGCAAAGCTCCACTGGGAGGTGATGCAGTAGTTGATGCCCGCCAGGATTACGATCAGAATGGCCGTGTTGAAATTACCATGCTCATGAATAATGAGGGTGCTAAAATATGGAAACGTTTAACTGCCGATAACATTGGTAACCAGATTGCAATTGTTCTTGACAGCTACGTTTACAGTGCACCACGCGTTAACGGTGAAATTCCCAACGGGAGGTCTTCCATTTCAGGAAACTTTACCATTGAAGAAGCTCAGGACTTAAGCAACATCTTAAAGGCCGGAAAATTACCTGCTCCTGCACGTATTGTTCAGGAAGAAATAGTTGGTCCTTCACTCGGTCGTGAATCTATTAATTCAGGTCTGGCATCGTTTGTGATCGCATTCATCCTTGTACTCATCTATATGATAGGATACTACAACAGAGCTGGTTGGGTTGCTGACCTTGCTCTTGTAACCAACGTATTCTTCATTTTTGGCGTTCTTACCTCTTTAGGTGCGGTTCTGACATTGCCTGGTATTGCCGGTATTGTTCTTACCCTTGGTATGGCGGTGGATGCCAACGTTATTATCTATGAGCGTATAAGGGAAGAAATGCGTGCCGGTAAAGGTTTGCGCCTCGCCATTGAAGATGGTTACAAGAATGCATACTCTGCTATTATCGACGGTAACGTTACCACAATTCTTACAGGTATTGTACTTTATATCTTCGGTTCAGGTCCAATTCAGGGTTTTGCAACCACACTTATAATCGGTATTATAACCTCACTCTTCACTGCTATCTTTATTTCAAGGATCATCTTTGAAAACCTGCTTAAGAAGAATAAGGATATTACATTTGATAATGCTTACACAAGATACGCCTTCACAAATGTCAATATCGACTTTATAGCCATCAGAAAGAAGTTATACATAGTATCACTTATTGTAATCGGAGCAGGTATGGTTTCTCTTGCAGTAAGAGGGTTAAACTTTGGTGTTGACTTTACCGGTGGTAGAACGTATATAGTTCGTTTTGACCAGGATGTTACCACCAATCAGGTTCGTGAATCTCTGGCTGCTTCGTTTGGTGAAGCTCCTGAAGTAAAAACATTTGGTGGAAACAATCAGGTTAAGATTACTACCAAATACATCATAGAAGATGATAGTAAGGTTGCTGACTCTCTTGTAGAAACTAAACTCTTTGATGGAGTTAAAGGATTATACAAAACCCCGATCACCTTTAATGACTTCACCTCAGATAGTGATACGAAGATCATTGGTCGTCTAAGCTCACAAAAGGTTGGACCGACTATTGCTGATGACATCAAACAAGGCGCTGTAATGGCCGTATTCTTTGCTCTATTGGTTATCTTTATATACATAGCCATCAGGTTTAAAAAGTGGCAGTACGGTTTATCAGGTACTATCTCTCTTGCGCATGACGTACTGATCACCATCGGTGTATTCTCCATCTTTAATGGCATATTACCGTTTAACCTTGAAGCAGATCAGGCGTTCATTGCAGCATTGCTGACAATCATCGGATACTCCATCAACGATACTGTAATCATCTTTGACCGTATTAGGGAGTACATAGGTCTGCATCCGAAAAGGACATTGAAGGAGAATATGAATCAGGCTATCAACAGTACACTTGGTCGTACCTTCAACACAGCCGGTACAACCCTTGTAGTACTTATTGCAATCTTTATCTTTGGTGGTGAGGTGATCAGGGGATTTGTCTTCGCTCTGTTGATAGGTATTGCGGTTGGTACATACTCATCCATCTTTAATGCTGCTGCTTTATCTTTCGACTTCATTCAGGTATCCGAAAAGAAAAAAGCAAAAAAAGCAATGGAACTCAAAGCAGTTAAAAAATAGCATTCTTTGCAATCATGCGATCAGTTAGTTGAGTCGATCATGAACATGAGGGAAGAGCTGCTCCGGCAGCTCTTTCTTTTTTTATACGATTTAATCCATTCATGGATATTGCTTATCTTTACAATCAAATTAGTAACCTGTATGTTGATGAGCATCCCGTTGTTTTTTGATGTGAGTGGAGGGGAGTTTTTGATAATTATGCTCGTTGCTTTTCTTGTTTTCGGGCCAAAGAAGCTTCCTGAAATAGCGCGGAAACTTGGGCGCACCATGAACCAGATGAAAAGCATTTCAGGAGAACTGACCCGTGAATTTAAAGAAGAAACTACAGGCATTGCAAATGAATTAAAAGCTGCACGGGAGTCAGCCAAGATCAATATTCCTGTAGTAGATCCGGATAAAATAGTAAACGATGCTTTCAATCAGCCGGTGAAAAAAAACGACACTTCTTTAAAACCTCCTGCTAATGATGGTGTTAGTAAGGAACCTGACAATATTGAACCTGCCAATAGCGTTAAACGTGAAATAATATCTTCATGAATCACAGAATAATTCTATCTCTACTGTTCTTGTTATTTATTGCATCCGGCGATCTGATGGCTCAAAGCCGACGGTTGGCTGCTGCTGACGATGCATTTAACACCTTTCAGTATAACATAGCGGTTAACAGATACAAAAAAGTCTACTCCAAGACTAAAAGCCGTGCCGAAAAAGACAGAATATCGTACAAAATGGCAGAATGTTACCGGCTCATGAATAATACAAAACGCGCCGAAGTTACGTATCGCAGAATGATCAACAGCGACTATGCCAGGAAAAACCCGACGGCTTATCTCTACTACGCCGATATGCTCAAGGCTAATGAAAAGTACGACCTGGCTAAAGAATTCTATGCCATGTATGCTGAAAGTATACCTGACGATCCCAGAGGGACAAACGGAGTAGAATCGTGCACTCTGGCTGCTGAATGGATTGAAAACCCAACAAAATATACTGTTACCAACCTTAAAAAAGTCAATTCCAGGTCTGATGACTTTTCATCAACCTATTCCGATAAGTTTTACAATGCCATAATTTTTACGTCAACTCGTGAGGGTAGCACCGGTAAAGGGCTCGATGGTTGGACAGGCCAGAATTTCAGCGACTTATTTCAGTCACGTCAGGACAGGAAAGAAGAGTGGAGTGAACCTACACTTGCCGATTCGGAAGGTAAATTAAACACCTCATCCAACGATGGTGCGCCAATTTTCAATGCCAGTTTCACAACTATGTACTTTACCCGTTGCGGTAATGAAACAGAAGGTAGCTCAAACTGTAATATATGGAGTGTGAAGAGAAGCGGCAAAGGATGGGGTGATCCGCAAATGCTGGATCTTGGAGCTGACAGTACCGTTACCAACGGTCATCCTGCCATCAGCAACGACGAACTTATCCTTATTTTTTCAAGCGACAGACCGGGTGGTAAAGGAGGTAAAGACCTCTGGATAGCTACGCGCTCTTCTATTACAGATAAGTATAAGAAACCCATGAACCTGAGTGACATGGTAAATACTCCGGGTGACGAGGTTTTCCCTTTCTTCAGAAACGACACAACACTCTACTTTGCATCGAACGGGCATCCTGGATTAGGTGGACTTGACGTCTTTAAAACCACCATGCGCGATGGCAAATGGACTAAACCTGTAAACATGCAGGTGCCGGTGAACTCGGCTGGAGACGATTTTGCAATGGTCTTTAAAGCGGGCGAAGATCAGGGAGTTATGTCATCAAACCGTAAGGGTGGCAAGGGAGGTGACGATGTATACAGCTTCAGTAATCCGCCTTTGGTGTTTACCTTATCGGGAACTGTTAAAGACGACCGTACCTTGCAGTTTGTACCAATGGCTTCTGTTAAACTGGTTGGGTCTGATGGCTCATCAGTGGAAGCAAAAACCGACCCAAAAGGCTTCTATTCATTCAGCAAATCGCAGATTAAACCAAATACTACGTACGATCTGACCGTGATCAAAGATAATTACTTTAATAAAAAAGCACGGGAAACTACTGTTGGACTGGAGAAAAACAAGGACTTTGTTATTGATTTCATGCTGGAGCCAATACCCGAAAAGCCTGTTGTACTGCCTGATATTCTCTATGATCTGGCAAAATGGGATTTAAAGCCGCAGTATCAGGATTCACTGCAGGGTCTTATAAAAACACTGCTTGATAACGAAACAATAGTAATTGAACTGGCTTCGCACACAGATGCTCGCGATACGGAAGAACGTAACGATATTTTGTCGCAGCGAAGAGCCGAATCTGTTGTAAATTATCTTATTGAGAGAGGTATTGACCCTGCCAGACTTGTTGCAAAAGGGTATGGTGAGAGAGTGCCAAGAACTATGGCCCGCGATGCCAGAAAAGATGGTTTCCTCTTTAAAGAAGGTACCACGCTAACCGAAGCATTTATTGATGCGTTACCAACAGTTCCTGAAAAAGAAGCAGCACATGCACTTAACAGGCGTACTGAATTCAGGGTACTTAGCAAGGACTTTGTTCCAAAAGCTAAAAATCAGGAATACACTCAGCAAAAAGTAGAGATTAAGCTCAATCCGGAAGATAATATCGTTCAGCTTACACAGGGTAAGGGCAGCAGCCTGCTTGTTCCTGCTGTAATTAATGGTATTACAATGAACATCATGTTGGATGATACAGACCGGGGCTTCATTTTTTCACTCCAGGAAGCACAAAAACTCCTGCAATCGGGTGCAATTACAAAAGATGACTTTGTGGGTGACGCCAACACTATTCTGGCTGAAGGTTCCATTAAGGACAGGGCTGTCTTCATCATAAAAGAAATGAGAATAGGTCCACGCTCTGCATCAAAGATTGAAGCATCAGTTTCGCATAAACTCCTGGAAGGTGTAATTATGGGAGGCAGTACTATAAATATGCTTGGCCGGTTTAAACTCGACGAAGGTAAGAAGCAGTTAATATTCAATTAACTATGAATCAGGAATCACGCTATGTTCGCCGGGGTGTTTCGGCGGATAAAGAAGACGTACACAACGCAATTAAAAATGTTGACAAGGGATTATTTCCAAAAGCTTTTTGTAAAGTAATTCCCGATATTCTTGGTGGTAATCCTGACTGGTGTAATGTAATGCATGCCGATGGTGCTGGTACAAAGTCATCTCTTGCCTACCTCTACTGGAAAGAAACCGGAGATATTTCTGTGTGGAAAGGAATTGCCCAGGATGCCGTTGTTATGAATACTGACGATCTTTTATGCATTGGCATTACCGACAATATTCTGTTATCAAGTACCATAGGCAGGAACAAAAATCTGATTCCCGGAGAAGTCATTACAGAAATAATTAACGGAACAGAGAGCTTTCTCGAAACACTTCGGTCTTTTGGTATAGGCATCTATTCTACAGGCGGTGAAACGGCCGATGTTGGAGATCTTGTCAGGACTATAATTGTTGACTCTACAGTTACTGCAAGAACGCACCGTGATACCATCATCTCGAATCATAAAATTCAGCCGGGTGATGTTATTGTTGGCCTTAGCTCATCAGGACAGGCTTCTTATGAAGATTGCTATAACGGGGGTACGGGAAGCAACGGGCTTACATCAGCCCGCCATGATGTGCTACAGAAACTGTATGCTTCAAAATATCCTGAGTCATACGATGCTATGGTTCCTGAAGATCTGGTATACAGTGGTAAAATTTCGCTAACGGCACCTTCTATGATAGAAGGGTTGGATTACGGCAAACTATTGCTCTCCCCTACCCGCACCTATGCTCCTGTTATGAAAAGCCTACTGGCAGAACTCCGGAACGAAATACATGGCATTGTACACTGTTCGGGTGGTGCACAGACCAAAGTAATGCACTTTGTTGATAATCTGCATGTTATTAAGGATAACCTTTTCGAAATTCCTCCCCTGTTTAAATTGATCAGGGAACAGTCGGGCACTCCTTTAAAGGAAATGTATAAGGTTTTCAATATGGGGCACAGAATGGAAATATATTTACCTCCCCAGTTTGCTGAAACGATTATCGCGATTGCCGCCGCTTACAATGTAGAAGCAAAAATTGTAGGACGCATTGCAGATTCTGCCCACAAAAAGCTCACCCTGCATACTGCAGAAGGCATTATTGAATACAACTAGGCAAGCTACCTGACACCCTCGTCAGGGCTCTGTGCTTTTTTTGTATCTTTGCACCCTTAAAAATCAGATCTTATGCTCGATAAGCTTGAAGCTATATATAACCGATATCTGGAGATTGAAAAGCAAATGAATGATCCCGGCGTAATGGCCGATATGAAAGTTTATATCAAATTAAGCAAGGATTATAAAGAGTTGCAACCTGTAATACAGGCATATAAAGAGTACAAATTAGTAATAGATAATATCGCCTCGTCCAAAGAAATCCTTTATCAGGAAAAAGATGAAGAGTTCAGAGCTATGGCGAAGGAAGAACTTAACTCGCTGGTTGAAAAGCGTGAGCAGATGGAAGAAGATATCCGCATCATGCTTATTCCTTCTGATCCACAGGACAGCAAGAATGCCATTGTTGAGATCAGAGCCGGTACCGGCGGTGATGAAGCAAGTATATTTGCAGGTGATCTGTACAGAATGTACACAAAGTTCTGTGAAACCAAAGGATGGAAAATTGAACTGGTTGACTATACAGAAGGAACCGTGGGCGGCTTTAAGGAAATTATTTTGAATGTAAGCGGCGAAAACGTGTATGGTCAGTTAAAGTATGAGTCGGGTGTGCATCGTGTTCAGCGGGTACCACAGACGGAAACTCAGGGAAGAGTGCATACTTCAGCAGCCTCGGTTGCTGTTCTGCCGGAAGCGGATGAGTTTGACGTTGAATTGAAACCTTCCGATATCAGAAAAGATACTTACTGTTCCTCCGGACCTGGTGGCCAGTCAGTAAACACAACTTATTCTGCAGTACGTCTCACACACATCCCCACAGGAATTGTAGTAACATGCCAGGACCAGAAATCGCAGCTAAAGAATTTTGATAAGGCGCTTACAGTATTAAGGACGAGACTTTACGAGCAGGAATATCAGAAGTACCTCGATGAGATCTCTAAAAAACGCAAGACTATGGTCTCTACAGGGGATCGCTCTGCTAAGGTTAGAACCTATAATTATCCTCAGAGCCGCATTACCGACCACCGCATAAATCTAACGGTGTATAATCTCACTACGTACATGGATGGAGATATTCAGGATATGATTGATGCATTGCAGCTGGCAGAGAATGCTGAAAGACTGAAAGAGGCTGTAGGTTAACATTATTTACTTATTAAACCTTATTAAACAAGAAGCAGAATGAATCGCACCGGGCTTATTGATCTTATTAAAAGAAAACGGTCTTACCTCTGTGTTGGGTTAGACAGCGAAATCGGTAAAATACCACAACATCTGCTCGATACAGAAGATCCGGTTTTTGAATTCAATAAGGCAATTATTGATGCGACAATAGAGTATGCTGTTGCATACAAACCCAATCTGGCATTTTATGAATCGAGAGGGATTACCGGTTTGCAAAGTCTTGCACGGACTATGCAGTATCTGGACACTTATAAAGATACGTGCTTTACTATTGCTGATGCAAAAAGGGGTGACATAGGCAACACATCAACGCAATATGCTACTGCTTTTTTCGACCAGAAATCGTCAGGCTTTAACTTTGATGCAGTAACCATAGCACCATACATGGGCGAGGATTCGGTAAGTCCTTTTCTCAAGTTTGAAGGCAAATGGGCAATAATTCTCGCTTTAACATCGAACAAGGGCGCTAACGACTTTCAGTTGATTACCGATAAGCAGGATAACAAAGTTTTTGAGCATGTTTTAAGAACAGCCTCCTCATGGGGTACTATAGATAATACCATGTTTGTTGTTGGTGCAACAAAATCAGAAATGCTTTCTGAAATAAGGAGCATTATTCCCGATCATTTCCTTCTGGTTCCCGGAGTAGGAGCTCAGGGAGGTAGTCTGGACGAAGTTGCCAGGTATGGATTAAATAAGGATTGCGGAATTCTTGTAAATGCCTCGAGGAGTATTCTGTTTGCCTCGGCCGGTGAAGACTTTGCTGAAAAAGCCGGTAAAGAAGCCGCAAGCATGCAGGCAGCTATGGAAAGGACCCTGAAAGACAAAGGAATTATTTAATAATAACAACCACCAAATAAAAAGGCCCTCCATTCGGAAGGCCTTTTTTATTTAAATGAGCTTTAGAATTATTCAATAATGTGATTCCAGTTGAACTTATCTTCTACTTCACCGTACTGAATACCTTGCAATCTCTTGTATAGTTTGGTAGAAACCGGGCCGGCCTCTCCATTGCTGCAGTAGTTATATACCTTTCCGGTAACATGATCATCAATCTTGCCTACAGGAGAAATGACTGCGGCTGTTCCACAGGCTCCTACTTCATCAAACGTACTGAGTTCACTAACTTCAATTGGGCGCACTTCAACTTCCATACCCATATCTCTTGCAAGATCCATTAAACTCTTATTGGTTATGGATGGAAGGATTGACTCAGACTTTGGAGTGATGTACTTATTATCTTTAATTCCAAAAAAGTTTGCCGGACCTGCTTCATCAATATATTTCTTTTCGCGTGCATCGAGGAACAATGCAGCTGCGTAACCTGCAGCATGGGCTTCCTCACCGGCTGTTAAACTTGCTGCATAATTTCCACCCACTTTGTAACGACCGGTTCCTTTTGGTGCTGCGCGGTCATATTCTCTGGCAATCTGTAAAGCTACAGGTTTGAACCCTTCTTTGAAGTAAGGTCCAACAGGAGTAACAAATACCATGAACAGATACTCGTCAGCTGGCTTTACCCCCACTCTGGCACCTGTTCCAATCAATAAAGGACGAATGTATAATGAGGCTCCTGTTCCATAGGGTGGTATAAACCGCTCATTCATTTTAACAGCGGTTTCAATGGATTTAAGGAAAATTTCGTGAGGCACAACTGCCATCATTACACCGTTTGCGGAGCTTTCCATGCGCTTTGCATTCTCTTCCCAACGGAATAAACGTATTTTCCCATCCTGTCCCCTGAAGGCTTTCATTCCTTCAAAAGCTTCTTGTCCATAGTGCAACGATGATGCTGCCATGTGAATACTGATAAATTCGGATGAGGAAACTTCTATCTCGCCCCATTTTCCATTTCTGTAGTAACAGCGGACATTGTAGTCGGTTTTAATGTAACCAAAGGGAAGATGACTCCAATCAAGTTCTAACATAATTTAAGTATTTTGAGGTTTTTTAATTCTCTCCAATCTTTGGCTAAATTATAAAGTTTCCTTCAGTTGGCAATGACATTTTGGGAAAATACTTTCAAACCATGATTCAATAAAAAATCAGTCATTTTGTCAGTATTTTGAAGTGGCACAGCTTTTGAGTACCGTCTCTTATATAATTATTAATTAGAAATGTGTCATGCAAACCGGTAAAATTAACGTTCAAACTGAAAACATTTTCCCAATTATTAAGAAGTTTCTCTATTCTGACCATGAGATCTTTCTGAGAGAATTAATATCAAATGCTGTAGATGCTACCCAGAAATTAAAAGCCCTAGCTTCTATGGGTCAGGTAAAAGAAGATCTGGGCGACCTAACCATCGAAGTTATCCTTGACAAAGAGAACAAAACTCTTACCGTAAGAGATAATGGCATTGGGATGACTGCCGACGAGGTTGATAAATACATAAACCAGATAGCTTTCTCAGGTGCAGAAGAGTTCGTTAAAAAATATAAAGGTAAAAGTGAAGCTGATGCTGCTCAACTGATAGGCCATTTTGGACTCGGATTCTACTCTTCGTTCATGGTTTCTAAAAAGGTGGAAATTTTCACAAAGACTTATCGCAAGGGGCCTGGATCGAAAGCAGTAAAATGGGAATGCGATGGAAGTCCGGAGTACTCACTGACAGAAACAGAAAAAACTGACAGGGGAACTGATATAGTTCTGCACATAGCTGATGATTCAACGGAATTTCTGGAAGAAGCCAGAATACTGGAACTATTGAAAAAGTACTGTAAATTCCTGCCTGTTCCCATTCGCTTTGGCAATGAAAAGAAATGGGAGAAAATTGAGGGTGAAAAGGATGACAAGGGAAACGATAAATACGATGAGCGTGAATACCCAAGAATCATTAACAATACGAATCCGGCCTGGAAACAGAAACCGGCTGAGCTGACAACCGAAGACTATACAAACTTTTACAGGGAGTTATATCCTTTCACATTTGATGAGCCACTCTTCAATATTCACCTGAATGTCGACTACCCCTTTAACTTGACCGGTATTCTGTACTTCCCAAAAATCAAGAAGAACATTGAAGTACAAAAGGAAAAAATTCAGTTGTACTCGAACCAGGTATTTGTTACCGATTCTGTGGAGGGCATAGTTCCTGACTTCCTGACTCTTATGCATGGAGTGCTTGATTCACCAGACATTCCGCTGAACGTATCACGATCTTATTTGCAGAGTGATGCAAACGTTAAGAAGATATCAAACCACATTATGAAAAAGGTGGCAGATAAGCTGGAGGATATTTTCAAAAACAACAGGCAGGAATTTGAAAGTAAGTGGGATGATATTAAGATTTTTATTGAGTACGGTATTATAAGTGAACCTAAGTTCTGGGAAAGAGCGGAGAAATTCACTCTTCTCAAGGATACCGATGGCAAATACTACACCCTCGAAGAATACAAAAATTCTATTAAAGACATCCAGACAGATAAGGATAAAAAACTTGTTTATCTTTATACTTCAGATATTAAAGAACAACATGCTTTTATTGAGCCGGTTAAAGAATTAGGTTATAATGTTCTGATTATGGATGGGGTACTCGATAATCATTTTATTAACACGCTGGAACAGAAGTTCGAGAACAGCCAGTTTGTCAGGGTAGACTCTAATGTTGCCGACAAACTGATCAATAAAGAAGATTCTTTGCCCTCGAAACTTTCGGAAGAAGAAAAGACTGCTATAAAACCGGTATTTGAAGACATCGCCGGAAAGGAAAGCTACACAGTTATATTTGAAAGCATGAGTGAAACAAGCATGCCTGTTAATATTACAAGACCTGAATTCATGCGCCGTATGAAAGACATGTCGATGCTCGGTGGCGGAGGAATGGGTTATATGGGTAATCTGCCTGATTCTTATAATCTTGTAGTAAATACCAACCATCCGCTTATTGGAAAAATTGTTCAGGAAAAAGATGAGGAAACAAAGAAAAACCTCGCCAAACAATTGATCGATATTGCAAAACTTTCACAAAACATTCTTAAAGGCGAAGAACTTACAGGCTTCATCAGACGTAGTCTGGATATTTTAAAATAACGAATAGCCCGGCCCGGTTGGCTGGGCTATTTGTAAAAAATCAACTAACAATTCAACATCAAACAACATGAAAAAATCTTTAGTCACCATTCTTGTTATCGTTGGTATTTTGTTTGTAATTATTGCCTGGGGCAGCAGCCGCTACAATAATCTGGTAACCCTTGAAGAAGGCGTTACTGCATCCTGGTCACAGGTTGAAAACGTATACCAGCGACGTGCTGACCTTATTCCGAACCTTGTAAATACAGTTAAGGGATATGCTGACTTTGAACAATCTACACTTACTCAGGTAATTGAAGCACGAGCCAAAGCTACGGGCGTTAATGTTAATGCTGAAAATCTGGATGAAAACTCTATCCGTCAGTTTCAGGCTGCACAGGAAGGTCTGAGTTCAGCGCTTTCAAGATTAATGGTAGTTGTGGAGAGATATCCCGATCTAAAAGCTAATCAGAACTTTATGGATCTGCAAAGTCAGCTGGAAGGAACAGAAAACAGAATTACTGTTGAGCGTCGGAACTTCAATCTTGCTGCACAGAATTATAATACCACCCTGAGAAGATTCCCAAGTAATCTTTTCGCAGGTATTTTTGGTTTTGATAAAAAGGCATACTTCGAGTCGCAGGAAGGTGCCGAGAAAGCACCAGAAGTACAGTTCTGATAAAGTAATTTTAACGACATGCCAAATACAGCGAAAAGTTTCTTTACTCCTCAACAGCAGGATGATATAAAGCAGGCCATTTTAAATGCCGAACTTGATACATCGGGCGAGATAAGAGTACATATCCAAAAAAAATGTAAAGGCGATATACTGGAATGTGCAGCAGACATATTCAAAAAATTGAATATGGATAAGACAACCGCCCACAATGGAGTGCTTATTTATCTTGCTGTTGAAAACCGCAGCTTTGCAATCATAGGCGACAGTGGCATTAATGCAGTTGTGCCTGATGACTTTTGGGAAAGTACAAAGATGATCATGATCAACCACTTTCGGGATGGCCGTTTTGCTGAAGGTCTTGTAGCAGGAATTGAAAAAGCCGGTGAACAACTGAAATTACATTTTCCTTACCACAAGGATGATGTAAATGAGTTAAGTGACGATATTTCTTTTGATGAAAATTGATAGACGTGATCGGGCTAATACTCCTGATCTAAAAAAAAACTACATGTATACAAACAGGTTATTTAATTTCTGCAAACTGATTACCCTTGGGTTGATAGTAATTTTTCTGTCCGGCACAAAGGTAACAGGGCAAATACCACCGAGACCTGAACCTCCGAGACTGGTAAATGATTTTGCATCATTACTGGCACCGCAGGAAATCAATCAACTGGAGCAGATATTGGTATCATACAACGATAGCACATCAACACAAATTACGGTAGTGATTTTGCCGAATTTGCAGGGGTATGATCCGGATGACCTGGCTCAGCGCATTGGACAGGAATGGGGAGTTGGACAGAGAAACACAAATAATGGATTGGTAATTCTGATTCAGCCCAGTAATGGCAGGCAAAAGGGACAAGTTGCCATTTCTACGGGTTATGGACTGGAGGAAGTTATTACTGACCTGGTTTCGAACCGGATAATCGATCAGGAGATGATACCGCATTTTCGTGAAAACGATTATTACGGTGGTATAGTAGCAGGTGTTGGCGTTATCTCAGATTTGCTGATGGGGAAATATAAAGCAGATGATTATGCAAAAAAGAAAGACGGCAGCAGTGGGTTTGTTGTTCTGCTTATTTTTATGATCATAATTGCACTTTCATTAATAGGTAAAAATAAAAATAACAACCATACTATAGGAAGGAAGAATAGCAGCGGCCTGCCCTTCTGGGTGCTAATGTCTATGTTGGGAAGTGCTGGTCGGTCATCGGGAAGCGGACACAGTGGTGGTTTTGGCGGAGGCGGAGGCGGCGGCTTTGGCAGTGGTGGCTTTGGCGGAGGCGGTGGTTTTGGTGGCTTTGGTGGCGGTAGTTTTGGAGGTGGTGGTGCAAGCGGAAGCTGGTAGCATGTACCTGTCACTATCTGATCAAATGCATCTTTTTAATAAACGTACATATTTTTCATGTTCAGGTTGATTATTTGTTTGTAGTTTAGAAAAAAAGTGTAATTTTGCCCCCGGAAAGATGGCAGAGTGGTCGATTGCGGCGGTCTTGAAAACCGTTGACCTGAAAGGGTCCGGGGGTTCGAATCCCTCTCTTTCCGCGGACAGTAAAACAAAAACCCGTGTATTAAAATAATGCACGGGTTTTTGTTTTTTTTGTTTATAATTCTGCTATTTATAGGGATTTTCACTCGAATTGGCAAGATATTTGTGGCTAATAATATGATAATTAAAATCACAACTATGAGAAAGTTTTTTTTACTTCTGCTCACTGCTTTAAGCTTCAGCTTCGTTAGCAGTGGAAAGGGAATTGGTGCATTCTTGTCACACAGTACCTTTAATATTCCCGGCCAGTCGCCATACGTGGAAGTATACCTGGAAATAATTGGTAATACATTAGTATACGATCAGTTACCTTCTGGTAAATTTCAGGGAAAGGTTCAGGTAACCATGGTTGTCCGGCAAGACTCAGTTATTAAAGACTATAAAAAGTATGAGCTACTGAGTGCAGAATTAGCTGACACCAGTGGCGTTGGTGTTAATTTCATTGACCAGCAACGCTTTAGCCTGCCAAACGGCAATTACACACTTGAACTTGCAATCTCTGATATGCATGTTAATAAAGAACCAAGTACTCTTTTGTATCCGATTGAAGTGGTTTTTCCCGAAAAAGAGTATTCGATTTCGACCATTCAGTTAATAAATTCGTACACTAAATCAACATCAGCATCAGCACTCACAAAAAGCGGTTACGACCTCGTACCTATGGTCGACAATTTTTTCAGATCTGACCGCAATAAGCTCATTTTCTACAGTGAGATTTACAACCCGCTACACAAGGAAGGTTCTGAAGAAAAATATCTGGTTTCGTATTATATCGAATCGTTTGAGAGTGGCAGAATTCTCAACGATTATGCAATTGCAAAAAGAGAAAGTTCCAAACCTGTAATGGTGGTTCTGAATGAATTCGACATTTCAAAGTTGCCTTCAGGCAATTATAATGTGGTTGTAATTTTAAAGAATAAAGACAATAGTACACTGGCCTCCTCGTCATCATTTTTTGAGAGATCTAACCCGGTAATGGACAATAACGCCATGAATTATTCCATGGTTGATTTGTCGAATTCCTTTGCGATTGAAATCACGAGCGCCGACACCTTGAGGGAATTTATCAGATCACTGAATCCTATTGCAACTCAGGTTGAAAAGATGTTTATTAATTATCAGCTTGCAACTGCTGACGTTCATTCGATGCAACAATATTTTCAGAAATTCTGGGAAGACAGGGAGCCCCTGAATCCACGTAAAGTATGGCAGGTATACAAAGTGCAGGTTAAAAAGGTTAATGAAGCATATTCAACCCGTGTAAAAAAAGGGTATGACACCGATATGGGATATGTTTTTTTGAAGTATGGACAGCCTGATGCAGTAATGGATATTCCATTTGAAGCCAGCACCTTACTTGGAGAATCAGCAATTCCATACCAGATCTGGCAATATTATTCTATTCTGAATGGCACACAGCGCAATAAAAGGTTCGTTTTTGTAAGTTCAGAATTGCAAACAAAGGACTATACACTGGTTCATTCTGATGTAAAAGGTGAATTACAAAATTATAACTGGCAGCATAATTTGAAAAGATTACCCGGAGGTTTTGGTTTGGATCCGGAACAAGACAGAGGATCGAGGGCAAGTACCAGATACCAGGATCCATTCTAATAGTGGGCACTCCTTTTTAATCTTTGCCTGAATTTGGTTTATTATTGTATTTTTGCATAAATGAACCCCCTAAACCGGTCATCTATCTAGTGCAAACAGCAGTTGTTATCCTTAACTGGAATGGAAGTAGCTTCCTGAAGAAGTTCTTACCATCTGTATTGAGTTGCACTGAACCCGGAATACGGATTATAGTTGCGGATAATGCTTCCACGGATAACTCCATTGAGGTACTGCAAAGTGATTTCCCACAGGTAGAAATAATTCAGAACAAGACCAACGGTGGTTTTGCAAAAGGGTATAACGATGCACTGTCACAGATAGATTGCGAATTTTACATTTTGTTGAATTCGGATATTGAAGTTACACCCGGATGGACTAATCCGATTATTGACCTTATGCGCAATGATAGCACCATTGCTGCATGTCAACCACTTATCAGGTCATATCACGCACCTCAGTTATTTGAATATGCCGGTGCCGCAGGAGGATTTATCGATAATTATGGCTATCCTTTCTGCAGGGGGCGATTATTTCAAAATATTGAACGTGACTATGGTCAGTATAATGATGTACGGGAAATCTTCTGGGCTACGGGCGCATGTCTCTTTATCAGAGCTGATTTGTTTCATAAACTCGGAGGTTTTGATGAAGACTTTTTTGCGCATATGGAAGAGATTGACCTGTGCTGGAGACTAAAGCATGAAGGCTATAAAATCATGGTGTGTCCTCAGTCTGTTGTGTATCATGTAGGTGGTGGAACTTTACCAAAGAAATCATCGTTCAAGACCTACCTTAACATGCGCAACAATATTACCTTGCTATATAAAAATCTGCCTCCGGGAAGACTGGCGTATGTCTTTTTTGTAAGGCTCATACTTGATGGCATTGCAGCATTCAAGTTTCTGGTTGATGGAGGTTTTCAGGATTTTTGGGCTGTAATAAGAGCCCATATGAGCTTTTACAGAACCTTCCTTAAACAAAAACATAAGAGAAAACTAATTGATCATAAGTATGTTTCTCAGGTATACCAGGGTAATATAGTAGCTGCACATTTCCTTAAGGGAGTTAAGTACTTCTCGCAAATTCCTTCACATAAATTTTCTAAATAATGGCATGGTTATTATTGATAATTGCCGGATTGCTTGAAACAGTCTGGGCAGTAGGAATGAAATATTCTGAAGGATTTACCAGACTCTGGCCATCCTTACTTGTGATTGTAGCAATGGCCTTAAGTGTTTATTTACTGGCATTATCCCTGCAAACTCTTCCCCTGGGCACTGCCTATAGCATATGGACAGGAATTGGAGCTGTAGGTGCTGTGATTTATGGAATACTATTTTTTAGTGAATCAAAAGATATTCTTAAAATTCTTTTTGTAATGATGATCATTGGTGGTATAATTGGGTTAAAACTCACTACCAGTGACAAGCCCCAAAACAAACAACAGGAGACTACAGAAAATATCGGCAATTGATTATTGCTGAAGTGCACAGAAACTTCATGATGTAATCATCACAATTGTTTGCTTTACAATATCAAACTTTGAATTGCCAAACGGTAAGATTCTAATCCGAAACCGGCAATAACACCCTTTACAACAGGAGAAATAAAGGAAGTATGACGGTACGATTCCCGTGCCCAGACGTTGCTCATATGCACTTCAACTACCGGGCTGTTAACGGATTTAATAGCGTCAGCAATAGCTATTGAAGTATGAGAATACCCTCCTGCATTTAGTATGATGCCATCGGATGCAAACCCACAATCATGAATGAAATTAATTATTTCACCTTCAATGTTACTCTGGAAATAGCGAATCTCAACTTGTGGAAATTCAACATTTAAAGACTTTAACAATGAATCAAAGGTTTGATCACCATATATATGGGGTTCCCTGATTCCTGTAAGATTGAGGTTAGGGCCGTTAATAATTGCTATCTTCTTTTTTTCCATGATTCAGATTTTATCTTCTTTTGAAAATTGTTTTTGACTCGTTACCAGTTGTAGGATACAGTCCGTATATTGTCATTAGATCATCTTTCTTATTGTAGTTAACTTTGTGTACACTTCTGATGCCAAGCGGATATTCTGCAATTTCAAATATCTGAAGCTCATCTTGTTTTTCAAGAAGATATCTGTATTCTCTGATCGTGTCATGCACTCTTGTTAAAAATAATACATTCTGCCGTTTAAATTCAATTTCAGTCTTCAAAGGTTCATTTGTTAATTCAATCCATCTTCCATAAATAACAAATTGATCGGGGAACTTATCTTTATTGCAGGCAAAAAGGGTAAACACAAAAACAGGTATCAGGATAAATTTCGGAATTCGGGAAACTAAAGTCTTATGTCTCCAGTCACACTTTTTCATGGGAAATATTCGATTATCTATGGAAAACGCTGACAAAAATAGATTATTGTTCGTACATTTGCATCGATTTCCTACTGGGGTGCCTTAATATAAAGGGCTGAGATCATACTCATAGAACCTGCTCCGGATAATGCCGGCGAAGGGATAGAAGAGAAAACTTAATTAACGGTGAACTAAAGACCCCTTTTGTTTGCCAAAGTTTAATCTAAAAGTAATAATCAAAAATGATTAAAAGAATTTTATCGGTTTTACCGATGCTACTGCCTTTATTGGTATCAGGTCAGTTTACTATAAAAGGAAGGGTTATTAATGCTCAAACCGGTGCAAAGCTCTCCGGAGCTCATGTTAGCATTAATAACAACCTCAGGGTCGCAATTACTAAACCTGATGGTATTTTCGAAATAAAAGAATTGCCGGCTGGAGATTACTCTATGAAAGTAACTTTCTTAGGATATTCTGACTGGGTAAGTATCATCAATCTCTACGATAACCAGACCATGCTTATATCCATGGAAGAAACAACCTATCAGTTCAACGATGAAGTGATCATCCAGTCAACAAGAGCGGGAGAAAAAGCACCTGTTGCCTCGGCTACTCTGCTAAAGCAGGATATAGAGCATAATAACCAGGGCCAGGATATTCCTTTTCATCTCCAAAGGTTGCCTTCTGTAATTACAACCTCCGATGCCGGTACAGGCATAGGATACTCAGCATTCAGGATCAGGGGTACTGACATGAATCGTATAAATATTACAGTGAATGGCATACCTCTAAATGATGCTGAATCGCATAGCGTTTTCTGGGTAAACATGCCTGATATAGCATCGTCTGTTTCAAGCTTGCAGGTTCAGAGGGGCGTTGGTACTTCAACCAATGGAGCGGCAGCATTTGGTGCCAGTGTTAATCTGCAAACTTCCATTCCTCCGCAGCATGCATATGCTGAAATAAATAATGCACTTGGATCCTTCAATACATGGCAACATAGCGTATCGGCAGGTACAGGACTGGTTAATGATAAATGGTCGATCGAGACCCGCCTGTCGAAAATTTCATCTGATGGTTTCATTGATAGAGCAAGTGCTGATCTTCGCTCCTTTTATATCTCGTCAGGATATTATGGCAAGAATACAATAATGAAACTTAATGTTTTCTCAGGTATGGAGAAGACTTATCAGGCATGGGACGGAGTACCTTCTGATATTCTGCCAACCAATAGAAGGTACAATGGCATGGGGGCTTACTTGGGTAATGATCAACAAGTACAATATTATGAGAATGAGACAGACAATTATCAGCAGGATCATTATCAACTACTATTGGCACAGAAGGTTACCAACAAATCAACCATCAACCTTGGTCTGCATTTAACTAATGGAAGAGGCTACTATGAACAGTATAAAGATGATGATGATATACAGGATTATGGAATTCAACCGCTTCAATACATTATAGATGGAGACAGTTTAGAAAAAGGAATTACTGACCTTATCAGGCAGAAACATCTCGATAATGTATTTTACGGTTATACTCTATCATATAACTACCAGCCAGGCAACAGGCTAAAATTCAACTTTGGCAGCTCAGGAAGTATATACGATGGTGACCACTTTGGCAAAATTATCTGGGCTGAATTTGCAAACAATACTGGCCATAATTATGAATGGTACAGGGGAACAGGTAATAAAAAGGATCTCAACATCTTCGCTAAGACAAATTACCAGGCAACCGGCCGTTTAAATTTATATGGTGATTTGCAGGTGAGAATGATAGATTACAGAATAACAGGTATTGATGACGATTTGCGCGACATTGGGCAGCAACATGATTTCCTGTTTTTTAATCCCAAAGCAGGCGCATTTCTTGACATTCATGCAAATGGAAGCATCTATGCAAGTTTTGCAGTAGCTCACCGTGAACCTAATCGCGATAATTATACCGATGCCGACCCTAATGCTCCATCTCCTGCTGCTGAAAGGCTGTTCGACTATGAGGCTGGCTATCATTACAAAACTTCACGGCTCGGCTTAAACGCTAATCTCTACTATATGAGCTATCGCGATCAACTTATACTGACCGGAGATATTAATGATGTTGGTTCTGCGATTATGATTAACATTGATAAATCGTATAGAGCAGGTATTGAGTTACAGGCCGATTACAAGGCATCTGATGCTTTAATTTTAAGTGCCAATGCAACATTTTCACAGAATAAAATTATCAATTTTAATGAGAAGGTTGATAACTGGGATCTGGGAGGACAAATTTCGAATGATCTGGGTACAACGGATATTGCTTTCTCGCCTAATGCCATTGCAGGAGCTGATTTACAATGGAAAATCTTTAATGGCTTTTCCTTGAGCTTTGACTCTAAATTTGTTTCCAGACAGTATATTGATAATACATCCACAAAAGAGAGAAGTCTGGATCCTTACCTTGTGAATAATCTAAAGCTGTTTTACTCAGTAAAACCCCGATTCGCAAGAGAAATCCTCTTAACTCTGGCAATAAACAATTTATTCGATGCCGAATACGAGACCAATGCCTGGGTATACAGATATTATTCTCAGGATGGATATCATTTATATGATGGCTACTTTCCACAGGCAGGAATTAATTTTAACGCGGGGCTGAGTATTAAGCTTTAATTGAAACAAAAGTATTTCACGCTGATGAACCTTTATAAGGTTTCCTGGTTTGCTTATCTTTGCATGGTTATCGCGAGAAAAAATGAGCCAGTCTGTAGCAATTAAGAATAAAAAAGCAAGTTTTGAGTACTTCCTGACTGAGGAATTTGTTGCAGGTATGGTGCTTACAGGGACTGAAATAAAATCTATCAGAGAGGGTAAAGCTAATCTGGTTGATGCATATTGCGTTTTCATCGGAAATGAACTTTTTGTGAGGAACCTGCACATAAGTGAGTATAAGTATGGAACATATGCAAACCATGAGCCAAAGCGTGACAGAAAATTATTGCTAAACAAGCGGGAACTACGGAAAATACTTTCCAAAACAAACGAAAAAGGACTTACGATTATTCCTGTGCTGCTTTTTGTTAATGAAGAAGGCAGAGCTAAACTTAAAATAGCCATCGCAAAAGGGAAAAAGAATTACGATAAGAGAGAGTCGCTAAAGTCAAAAGATACACAACGGGAGATTGACCGTCACCGCGAATAATATAGAATTTTACTGTTGAAAACTTATAATTCTCTATCTATGAGATTACGAACCGGGTTTGTCGTTTTTCTTTTACTGATTATACCCTGGATGGGTTTTGCGCAAACATCATCAAATAAAGATAAGCCGGAACAGATAAAGTGGTTAACTTTTGAGGAAGCAATAAAGAAAAATAAAAAGCACAAAAAGAAGATCTTTATTGACGTATATACTGACTGGTGTGGCTGGTGTAAAAAGATGGATAAAGAAGCTTTTACTGATTCACTGGTTGTAAAATACATTAATGAAAATTATTATGCTGTAAAGCTGAATGCAGAATACCCTGATCCAATCAAATACCAGGGTAAGGAATATTTTAATCCTAATCCCACAAAGCCTCGCACACCCAATCAACTGGCTGTTTTGCTTCTAAAAAATGAGATGGTTTATCCGTCTTTTGTTATTCTGGATTATTCTAATGAATGGCTAAACAAGGTAAGAGGCTATATAAAGGCCGATGAACTTTTGCGAATTCTCAAGTATTATGGAAGTGATCAGTATAAGATCATGACCTGGCCTGAGTATAATAATCTCAAAACAATCTGAAAAACAGAAGACTATGCTTTATAAGGCGCTCATTGCATCAGAACAATCTAATGGTGAAATAAAGCCATTGATCAGAGAATTAAATACTAATGGATTACCGGATTATGATGTTCTGATTCAGGTGCACTTCTCATCATTAAACTATAAAGATGCTCTCTCTGCTACAGGCAATCGGGGAATAACAAAGAAGTATCCGCATACTCCCGGAATTGATTCAGTTGGTATCGTGGTTGAATCAGCTTCTGCTGAATTTAAAACAGGTGATAAGGTGCTGGTTTGTGGTTACGATATGGGCATGAATACTCCGGGAGGATTTGGGAAATATATCAAAGCTCCTGCTTCCTGGATAATGCATCTGCCGGAAACGCTTACCATGAAGGAGTCAATGATAATTGGTACTGCAGGCTTTACTGCAGGTTTATCTGTCTATAAGATGCTAAAAAATGGACAAGATCCAATCAAGGGCCCAATTTTGGTAACCGGAGCTACAGGAGGTCTCGGCAGTCTGGCAATTAGTATATTAAGTCAATTAGGATTTGAAATAATTGCAGCTACTGGTAAGACTGAGGAAATTGACTTTCTTAAAACCATCGGTGCCACGCATGTAATGTCACGGGAAGATGCTGATGACAAGAGTTCAAAATTACTATTAAGGCCAAGATGGGCTGGTGCCATAGATACCGTGGGTGGTAATATTTTAGCAACTGCTATTAAAGGTTGTCAGCATGACGGAAATGTTGCCTGCTGTGGTAATGCCAACTCCTTTGAACTCCACACTTCAGTTTATCCATTTATTTTAAACGGCATCAATCTGCTTGGTATTGATTCAGCAACCTGCCCTATGGATCTTAGAAAAGAAGTATGGAAATTACTGGCCTCGGAATGGAAGCCAACCCATCTTGACTTAATCTCAAAAGTAATACCACTTGAAGAGTTACCTGCCTACATTGAATTAATTTTAAAAGGTTCCGTTAAAGGAAGAATCGTTGTAGAGCATGTTTAACTTTAGTGGCTATGACCAGAGTGATCCTGAACTCTGTCCTCCGGCTTTTTGCAGCAATCTGATAGTTTGCTGTATGCTTTAGGATCAGCCGGCATTTCATCTGCATCGTATCCCGTAAGTGTGATAGCCTTTTTAATTGCTTCTGGTGTAGTCTTTGATGGTTTATACACAATGTGTACCGTATTGGTTTCTAAGTCTACGTTTGATTTAGAGACCCCTTTTTCAAAAGCAAGAGTCTTTTCAATATTCTCCTTACACATAGAGCATTGAGATGATACTTTAACTGTCAGTTCTGCAGTTTTTGCATTTACTTCAGGTTTCTTCTCTTGAGCAAAACTCATTCCTGCCATAAGAAGAAACGAGATAAGGATTATTACTGGGCTTTTCATAATTTACAAATGTTATAAAGTGAATGTGTACTTAATTTATTTATTAACAATACGTTACCCTGTACCGGACGCTTTTAATCTCTTGGGATAGAGTATCTGAATCCGGCATAAAACATTCTGCCAAGCACTGGTCCCCAGATCATGCCTGCATCGAATCCTTCCTCAAACGGCTTTTCGGATCCAAGAACGGGATGTTTCTGCTTGTAATTCGTTAAATTTTCAACTCCGATATACGCATCCCATTTTTTAAATTTTCTGGTGATCTGAGTATGAATAGTTTCATAAGCCGGAGAATAATATTGGCCGTCAGCAGCCCCATGCAATCCTATGCCTTTAGGCAATCTGGAACTTCCATTGTACTGACCGGTAAAATCAAACTTCCATTTCTCAAATCTTGTCGCATAGGATACTGTAAGTAATCCTTTGTGTCTGCTGACAAATGGACGCTCTCTTAATTCACCTGCTGTTGTTACCCAGGCATCATTTAATCTGTAGGCAAAAGTCATCTCCAGCTGCTTTAAAGGATTTGCTGTCAGATCGACCTGGAAACTGTTAGAATACGACTTGCCATCAAGGTTATAGAAGTATACTTTATTGAATGCCTCATCAAGATCAACTATAACCTGATTAAGAAAGTCTGTCCTGTAAAAATCAACAGTTAATGTAGCTTTTCTGTCATCATCAATTGGAAACTCCTGAGTAGCATTAATTCCGTAATTCCATGCCTCTTCAAGATTAAATGCTTCGGAAAAAACAAGTTGACGCGAGCTTACAAGTAAACCTGTGTTTTCTGCAAGGATAGAAGGGCTTCTGTATCCTTTTCCGGCAGATGCCCTTATAGTAGTATGTTTAAATAGGTCAAACTTAATATGCAATCTTGGTGTAAAAATCGTGCCATAAAGATTATGATGATCTAACCTCACTCCTGCAATAAAATTCATTTTACTATTTGGAGTTAAAGTATACTGGGCAAAGATTCCGGGAACAGATTCAACTCTTGAGAATGAACTGTCGGCATATATTTCGTCGTAATTGTCGTACATAAAGCTAAGACCGGTGCTGTAACTATGAACAGGTGTTCCACTTTGTAAAATTGCATTACCATAAAATCCGAGTTGCTCCGCATTATAGTTTGTTGCACCAAAAACACTTTGCTGATCATGATATAATCCACTGAAAATTAATCCAACGCTTGTATTTGGTTTATTCTTAAACATAAACCCGGTCTTATCGTACACCTGTACCCTTCTGGTCTTCACTTCCATAACGTATTTTTCATGAGCAACAGCTTCGTTCTTAGTATGATCCATCAACTGGCCTCCTGTACGTTCATCCTGTAAATAGTTTATACCGAATTTACTCTCTGTTACTCCATGATTTTCGTAACTCCACCTATTTGACAGGTTAATCTGTTTAGAAAGGGGGACATCTAAAAAGTCATCATGATTCATGTCAGTTTTAAGGAACTGATGTGAATAATGGCCAAGAGCCATTGTGTTCAGCTTTTCACTAATTTTTGCTGCTCCGTGAGCATTTACCTCATATCGTCCCTCATTATTAATGTAACCATTGACAAATAATTTGTCAGTATTCCAGGGCTTACGCATTTCTGTATTTATCTGCCCGGTTACCGATTCGTAGCCGTTAATTACGGAAGAAGTGCCCTTTGAAATCTGAATAGATTCCATCCAGGTACCAGGTATATATGTTAATCCAAAAGCAGAACCTAACCCTCTGGTAAACGGAATATTCTCAACCATTAGCTGACTGTATACACCAGCAAGCCCAAGCATTTGTATTTGCTTTGCTCCAGTAACTGCATCCGAAAAGCCAACATCAACGGTTGCATTGTTTTCAAAGCTCTCCGACAAATTACAGCATGCCAGCTTTTGTAGCCCTGAAGTGGTTATAACTTCAGTTTTTATTGTCTTTAATTTCGAAATATAACTACTTTCAAGTTTCTCTTTTACTTCCACCTGACCAAGTTGTGCTCCTTTTAGCAGAATTAGATCAACTTTGGTAGTTCCATTTACAATTAAAGTATCGTTGGTGTATCCAACAAAACTTGCTATTAATTTATTAGACTGGGGTGAAAGAGGCAAAGTAAATTTTCCGTTGTCATCAGCTACTGTTCCCTGAGTTGTACCTTCCCAGTGAATATTAGCGAAAGGAAGTGGCACTTTATTATTCTTACTGTCAATTTCATAGACAGTACCTTTTACATTCTTTAATTCCGGTGCAGTTTGAGCATTTATTGATTCCACGCGCAAAAGAATGGCGCAGAGAATAATTAGATATTTTTTCATTGAACTGATTTTATTAGTTAATACTAGAAGCACTTCCAGATAAATCTGGAGGGATTAATCTAAATAAAAACAGGTGAAATCAAATTCGCAGGATAGTATGCCTGACAATAAGATGCTGGGGAGGGTCAATGTCGCTCCTTAGTATAGTGGATTTAATTTTATTGTCAGATAAACTAATCGGATAATAGTTACTGATTATATCCTTAACCGGAATGTCATTTAACAAGGTATTTTTTACTTGTTCCTTGTTAAGGAGCTCAATTTTGACAAAAATTTCATTATCCGCACAGCAGGGTTTACTATTGAATGATAAACCACTAAAGTTACCCTTATCATGATTATCAGACAACTTGATTAAATTATCGTCGTGGGAATGCTCACCTGATGAACAGCAGCCACTACCCTCAATATTGGCTGTGTACATCGAAACATTATGCCCCGAACAATGGTGCAGATACACAACTATTCCGGTTGACGATATAATAAATACTGTCAGCAGGAAAAAAGTCAATACGTATCTGATTACATTGGTACGGACCATAAAAGTAATATCAAAAATTTAAACCCTGAACATGCAAAAACCAAGCCAAAACCAGACTTTCATTTGAAGCCACAAAAATAGTTAAACAATCTGGTTAATCGAATGATTAAGAAAACTTTAACAAAGTGGGTAAACCAACTGAATATAAGCGTGGTAAGTACTTTTAATTATAACCATTCTAAATTAGGTTACAATATTCACATTCTTGCATCTAGATGTGAACATTTTTCTACTTTTGTCACCCTGAAAGATGTAGATACCTATATATATGGACAGCCAATCACTAGTTCTGTTTTTTATCCTCGCCGTTATCCTGGTTGGAGGAGCTATTTTGTTTTCCTCATTTGTTCCACCAAAGTCTTATAACCCACTTAAGTTCGAACCATACGAGTGTGGTATTGAAACAATAGGAGGATCATGGTTGCAATATACCGTTGGATACTATCTTTTCGCTATTATCTTTCTCATTTTTGATGTAGAGACGGTATTCATCTTTCCATGGGCAACCATTGTTCGTGAAGCTGGTGTAACTGCTTTCATCGAAATTCTCATTTTCTTTACCGTGCTGGGTCTTGGATTGCTTTATGGATGGAAGAAGCACGCATTGAAGTGGGAATAAGTCAAGTTAATCATAATCGAATTAAATTATCTGATTCATAAGCATGAAAGAAAAATTAGGGATCGATTACCCTATCATTGAATCGCATGAAGGAGGAAGCATCCTTCTTACCAAACTGGATGATTTATTAAACTGGGCCCGCTCAAATTCTCTGTGGCCATTGACCTTTGGAACAAGGTGCTGTGCAATGGAGTTCATGGCAGTTGGGGCTTCAAGGCATGACTTTTCACGATTTGGGATGGAAGTAGCAAGAGCAACTCCCCGACAGGCAGACATGATAGTTATCAGTGGATCAATTAATTATAAAATGGCCCCTGTCTTGAAACGATTGTACGATCAAATGGCCGACCCAAAATATGTTATGGCAATGGGAGCATGCGCTATTTCAGGCGGACCTTTCTTTTATAACAGCTATTCTATTGTAAAAGGAGCTGATCATGTAATTCCGGTTGATGTCTATATTCCGGGCTGCCCTCCCCGACCTGAGGCTTTTCTGTTTGGTCTTATTCAACTGCAAAAAAAGATCAGGCACGAACGTTTTTTCTCACAAAAAGAAGTTAGTAAATAATAAGGATAGCCCAACATTATGACAAACGATTCGCTTATTCAGTCAATTAGTCGACTGGACCCTGATGCAGAAATACGTATGGGCATTGATTATGTCGAAGCGATAATTCCCCGCGAAAACCTAATTAAAGTAATGAATCATCTAAAAAACGACAACGATTTTTTATTTGATTATTTGATATGTCTCAGCGGAGCAGATTTCGCAGATCATCTGAAGGTGATTTATCATCTTGAATCAACAACACACAATCATGTTATCGTAATTAAAGTAAAAACCGAAAACCGGGAAAATGCTGTTATTGATTCTGTAAGTCAGATATGGCCCACCGCTGATCCTCATGAAAACGAAGTTTTCGACTTACTTGGCATTCGGTTTAATAACCATCCCGAGCCCAGAAGATTATTTCTTGACGACAACTGGGGATATCCTTTGAGAAAGGATTATTCAGATGATGTACACATTGTATCGAGATAGACCATGGAAGAAATTAGAGAAATAATGCTATCAACTGATGAGATAAAAACCGATGATTATCTCGTCAATATGGGACCACAGCATCCGAGTACCCATGGTGTACTGAGGTTGCTGGTTAAACTTGAAGGTGAGAAGGTAATGAATGTTCAGCCGCATATTGGCTATATTCATAGTGGCATTGAAAAAATGACTGAGAGTCTTGCCTATCACCAGATTCCTCATCTTACTGACCGAATGGACTATCTTTCAGCTCATATGAATAATGAGGCTGTCAGTCTTGCAGTAGAACGGGCTCTTCAGGTTGAAGTACCTGAAAGAGTGAAGTATATCCGCACCATTTTTGATGAACTTCAGCGTATTGCATCTCATCAGTTGTGGTGGTGCGCATTCGGTATGGATATGGGCGCACTGACAACTTTCTTTTATGGACTGCGTGATCGGGAAGAAATACTTGATATTTTTGAGGAAACATGCGGTGCCCGATTAACGCTTAATTATAGTATACCTGGTGGAGTAATGTTTGATATACATCCTAACTTCCAAAGGGATGTAAAAGCTTTCATAAAAAAATTCAGAGCAAAACTGCCTGAATACGAAAGACTTCTTACTGGAAACGTGATCTTTAAAGAACGTACAGTTGGAGTTGGAATTCTTTCAAAAGAACAAGCTATTGCCTATGGTGTTACCGGACCAAGCGGACGAGCATCAGGTTTCTCATGTGATATTCGCAAAAAACAGCCATACAGCGCATACCCTTATGTGAAATTCAATGAAATCATGGGAACAGAAGGTGATACCTTTACAAGATACCATCTTCGCATTCTGGAAATGTATGAATCTATGAATATCATAGAGCAGCTTATCGATAACATTCCAGCCGGTGATCATGCAGTTAAACTGAAAGGGGTTACCAAATTACCTGAAGGTGAATACTATCAACGCGTTGAAACTGCAAGAGGTGAATTTGGAGTATACATAATTTCTGATGGAAAAAAGAATCCGTATAGAATGAAATTCAGATCACCCGGTTTCTCTAATCTTTTTGCTATAAACAACATTGCAAAAGGTTGGAAAATTGCTGACTTAGTGGCTATAATGGGAACATTTGACCTGGTTATTCCAGATATTGACCGATAATGTGTATTGTTTTCAAAACTGAACTTTAATACGATGGCCTTTAATATTTACGATTTTAACGAGTTTACGCAGTCCATTCACCATTCCCTCAGCACAAGTCTTAATCCTACTGCTGTCCTGGCAATTGAGTGGACCATCGTTGGTTTGCTCTATATTCTCTTCATAGCAGTTTTTGGACTTTTCCTCGTTTATGCTGAGCGTAAGGTTTGTGCCGCTTTTCAACAGCGTATGGGGCCTATGAGAGTTGGTCCCTGGGGTCTTTTACAGACCATTGCCGACTTTATCAAGTTGCTAATGAAAGAATTGATTACTCCGAAAAGGGCTGATAAATTCCTTTATAACCTGGCTCCTTTCATTGTAATGATAGTAGTGTTTCTCACTATATCGGTTATTCCATTTGCACCAGGTCTGGCAACATTTGATTTTGATATAGGCGTGTTTTTTGTAACAACTGTTTCCTCAGTAGGCGTAATAGGAGTGCTATTAGCAGGATGGAGCTCTAACAATAAATACTCTTTAATTGGAGCTATGAGATCAGGTGCACAGATAGTAAGTTATGAGCTATCCGTTGGCTTATCGCTGGTAGTAATGATCATATTAGCAGGTACTATGCAGATTTCAGGTATAATCGAAGGCCAACGCGATTTATGGTTTATATTTAAGGGACATATTCCTGCATTTATTGCATTTATAATATTTGTTTTAGCAGGAACAGCAGAAACAAACCGTGGACCTTTTGACCTTGCAGAAGCAGAATCAGAATTGACAGCTGGATTCCATACTGAATATTCTGGTATAAAATTCGCATTCTTCTTCCTTGCTGAATACATGAATATGTTTATAGTTGCTGCAATGGCAACGATTATATTCCTTGGAGGTTGGATGCCATTACACTTCGGAAACTTTGAAGCATTTAATACAGTAATGGATTTCATACCTGGTATTGTTTGGTTCTTCCTCAAAGTTTTTGCCGTAATTTTCCTCATGATGTGGTTTAAATGGACATTCCCCCGATTAAGGGTTGACCAGATTCTTAACCTCGAGTGGAAATATCTTTTACCCTTAAACCTTATGAATATCATTTTAATGACAATAGTGGTATTATTTGGTCTGCATTTTTAAACTTGAACAACCAATATGAAGTCGATATTTAAATATTTCCGTGAAATTATTGGAGGTTTTATCACCCTTTTAACAGGGATGAAGGTCACCGCAAGATACTTTTTCACACCTTGGAATCATGTTACTCAACAATACCCTGAGAATAGAGATACCTTAAAAATAGCTGATCGTTTTCGCGGGGAAGTGATTATGCCCCACAACGAAAACAATGAACATAAATGTACCGGATGCGGGCTGTGCGAATTGTCTTGCCCAAATGGCTCTATTGAAATCATTACTAAAACTGTTGTCACGGAAGATGGTAAAAAAAGGAAAGCCATTGACAAGCACATATACCATCTTGGAATGTGCACATTTTGTAATTTATGTGTAAGAGCCTGCCCATCAGATGCTATTTTTATGGGGCAAAATTTTGAGCACTCAGTCTGGGATAGATCAACACTAACAAAAGTGCTTAACCAGCCGGGTTCTAAAATAATGGAAGGTGTTAAAGAATAAGTTTTAAGAAATCCACAACCAATCATAATGGACAGTAATATATTATTTTTTCTGTTTGCCGGTGCAATTCTAACATTCTCAGTACTCACAGTAACAACACGTAGGGTGCTTAGAGCGGCAGTGTATCTATTGTTTGTGCTCGTGAGTACGGCTGGATTGTACTTTATGCTTAATTACAATTTCCTTGCTGCAGTGCAACTTACTGTTTATGCCGGAGGTATTATCGTATTAATGATTTTTTCTATCCTCCTTACCAGCCATATCAGTGAAAAAGCAAGGGTAGCTACTTTAAAAGAAGGTGTTTTATCGGCACTTGCTGTTACTGCAGGAGCAATGCTTACAATTATCCTTATTTTAAATCATAAGTTTACCCCAAGCACTGAACCGCCAATCTCAACCGACGTACAAAATGTCGGCCGCCAACTTGTATCATATGGAGAAAACGGGTATGCACTGCCATTTGAAGTTATTTCAATCCTCCTTTTGGCAGCACTTGTCGGATCAATTATAGTTGCCCGCAAAGAAACACTTGCGCCTCCATCATCAAAAGATAATAACAAGGAATAACACATTATAAAATGACTGGAAACATACCTTTAGAATATTTCCTGGTATTAAGTACTTTAATGTTTTTTATAGGAATCTTTGGATTTCTTACCAGGCGAAATCTTATTACCATGTTGATGTCAATTGAGCTTATTCTCAATTCAACTAACATCAATTTTGTTGCCTTTAATCACTATTTGTTTCCAAATCACCTTCAGGGCCACTTCTTTGCTTTGATCATAATTGCTGTAGCTGCAGCTGAAGCAGCAGTCGCCATTGCAATTATAATCAATATCTACAGGAATTTCAGGTCAATTGAAGTTGATCAGGTAAATCAAATGAAGTACTAGGAAAATAAAGCATAAATTTTATGAACGCGTATTCGTATATACTACTTATTCCCCTGATCCCTTTATTTGTATTCCTGCTGATAGGGCTTACAGGTCACAAGTATAAACCTATGATTTCAGGTATCATAGGCACCACAGGTTTGCTTGTTGTAGCATTCCTTTCATACACAGCAGCAATAAATTACTTCTGGTTGAATCACATACCTGGTACTGCATACAATTCTATCAAAGTCTTTGATATTAGCTGGTTGCACCTTACTGAGCACCTTACTATTAACCTCGGGATTCTACTCGACCCGATTTCAGCTATGATGCTTGTAGTTATCAGCACCGTTTCTCTTATGGTTCATATTTATAGCTTAGGATATATGAAGGGTGAGAAAGGATTTGCGCGTTTTTATGCTTTCCTCTCTCTCTTTAGTTTCTCGATGCTTGGGCTGGTTCTGGCAACCAACATCTTTCAAATGTATATTTTCTGGGAACTTGTCGGTGTTTCTTCTTTTCTTCTGATAGGCTTTTATTATGAAAAGCCAAGTGCAGTCGCTGCATCAAAGAAAGCCTTTATTGTTACCCGCTTTGCTGACCTGGGTTTTCTAATCGGTATACTTATGTTATCGTTTATGACCAAAACCTTTGACTTCCAAACTCTTGTAAGTTCGGATAGCCCAGCATTAACCCACGTTGGCGGACTTACATTTCTTGGTTTAAGTGGAATAACCTGGGCACTTACTTTAGTATTTATAGGTGGAGCTGGAAAATCAGCTATGTTTCCATTGCATATCTGGCTGCCTGATGCTATGGAGGGGCCAACTCCGGTTTCTGCTCTTATTCATGCTGCCACTATGGTTGTGGCAGGAGTTTATCTTGTTGCAAGGTTATTCCCTGTGTATCATATGGTAGCTCCTGATGCGTTGCATATTGTAGCATGGGTAGGCGGTTTAAGTTCTCTTTTTGCTGCTATTATCGCAACAACTCAGTTTGACATTAAAAGGGTTTTAGCGTATTCGACCATGTCACAAATTGGCTACATGATGCTATCTCTCGGTGTTTCAGGCTATGGAGGTCATGATGGGTTAGGTTTTATGGCATCAAACTGGCATCTGTTTACTCATGCTATGTTTAAAGCTCTCCTATTCCTGGGTGCTGGTGCAATTATTCATTCTGTTCACTCAAACGATATGCGTGACATGGGTGGATTAAGAAAACACTTGCCCATTACTCATTTAACATTTCTGATTGGGTGCTTAACTATCGCGGGTATTCCTCCACTATCAGGATTCTTCAGTAAAGACGAAATTTTAGTTGCTGCATTACATCATAACCCTGGTCTTTTTGCTATAGAGTTCTTAGTTGCAGGTATAACTGCGTTCTATATGTTCCGACTGTATTTTAATGTTTTCTGGGGAAAAGAGAAGCATTACCATCACACACCGCATGAATCACCGCTGGTCATGACTATTCCACTCATAATCCTTGCCTTTGGTGCTGTTTTCTCTGGTTTCCTTCCTTTTAGTGAACTTGTCACTTCTGATGGTTTACCATTTGAATCTCATATAGATTATGCAGTTGCAATTCCATCTGTACTCATTGGAATTGCTGGAATTCTTATTGCAATGGTTATGTATTGGAAGCAAACAGCTATTCCTGATAAAGTTGCTGCTGGTTTTGGTGCATTCTATAAAGGGGCTTATAATAAGTTCTATATGGATGAACTGTATTTATTTGTCACCAAGAAAATTATTTTCAGATATATATCGCAGCCTGTTGCATGGTTCGATAGGAATGTTGTAGATGCAACAATGAATCTTATTGGCGAAACCGTTGAGAAGACTTCGTACATTATCAAAGGATTGCAAAGCGGGAAAATTCAACAATATGGCTTTGTCTTTGTAACCGGGGCAATTGTCTTAGTAATCGTCTTTGTATTTTTATGGTAATCGTAAAATTTTAACCAGGTAGAAAAGAAAAAATATGGACTTATTATCATTTTTTGTAATCATACCAGTACTTACTATTTTGGCTATAGGTTTTGCCAAATCCATGCATAGCATCAGGGTTGTTGCTGCAATCGGTATGGGCATACAATTGCTCTTGGCAGCATATCTGGTATTTGCATATCTTGATCAGCGGAGCGCAGGTAATATGGCTCAAATGCTGTTTACCTACGATGCTGTTTGGTTCCCGAGCCTTAACATACATTATTCTGTAGGTGTTGATGGTATCTCTGTTGCTATGATTGCACTTACAGCAATCGTAGTTTTTGCAGGCATCTTTGCTTCATGGGAAATAAACAACCTTTCAAAAGAATTCTTCATTTCCTTGATTTTATTGGCTACTGGAGTTTTTGGATTCTTTATTTCCATAGACATATTTACTATGTTCTTGTTCTATGAGTTAGCAGTTATTCCAATGTACTTACTTATTGGTATTTGGGGTACAGGACCAAAAGAATACTCTGCCATGAAACTGACTCTTATGCTCATGGCAGGATCTGCACTCATTATGGTTGGTTTGTTTGGAATATACTTCTTCTCCGCACCTGAAGGCCAGCCATTAACTTGGAACCTTCTGGAAATTGCAAAAAATACTATACCTGTAGAAATGCAGCGCTTCTTATTCCCTTTCACTTTTATTGGATTTGGGATACTTGGAGCCCTCTTTCCATTTCATACCTGGTCGCCTGACGGACATGCCTCAGCACCAACAGCAGTGTCAATGCTGCACGCAGGCGTGCTCATGAAACTTGGAGGTTACGGAGCATTCAGGATTGCTATTTTCCTTATGCCGGATGCAGCTCAGGAACAGGCCTGGATTTTCTTATTACTCACAGGTACATCTGTCCTATACGGAGCTTTTGGAGCTATATTCCAGAAAGATTTAAAGTACATAAATGCTTACTCTTCCGTTAGCCATTGTGGTCTTGTATTATTTGCAATCCTCATGATGAATGAAACGGCCTTTAATGGTGCAATTATTCAAATGATCTCTCACGGTTTAATGACAGCCCTTTTCTTTGCACTTATTGGAATGATATATGGCAGAACCCATACACGTATGATCAATGAAATGGGTGGTTTAATGAAAGTAATTCCTTTCCTTTCTGTTGTTTATGTGATTGCAGGCCTTGCTTCTTTAGGCCTTCCGGGATTAAGCGGTTTTGTGGCTGAAATGACCATATTTGTTGGATCTTTCCAGCACGAAGATACTTTCCACCGTGTGCTGACTATTGCAGTAACTGCAAGTATTGTTGTTACTGCGGTTTATATACTTCGGGTAGTTGGTATTCTATTATTCGGCCCCGTTAAGAACGATCATTATCTGCATTTAACAGATGCAAAATGGTATGAGAGGTTATCTACCGTAACTCTGGTTATAGCAATAGCAGGGATTGGTATTGCTCCTTTATGGCTGAGTGATATGATTAATGTTAGTCTACAGCCTATTGTGCAAAAGCTATCTCTTGCAACTTCAACCTTTGTAAGCATATTTTAATTAATTATAAGATTTGTAAATCCTTCAGGGTACTTTGTATATGAACATCAACGACTTTTTCTTAATGCGGCATGAACTGGTTCTGGTTATTATAGCACTGCTTCTGCTGATTATTGACCTGGGGCTTAAGCCTTCAGCAAAAAGAAAGGTAATTCCTTTTGCAGTAATACTTTTCAGTATTCACACTGCAATTGGCTTCTTACCTCAAAATTATGGTGTGCTCTTTGGTGGTATGTTTGAATCATCAGCACTAAAAGTGATGATGAAAAATGTATTAAACATTGGCGTTCTCATTGTAATATTACAGTCATACACCTGGTTAATCAAACCTGAAAACAAAGAAAAAATAAGTGAATTCTTCGTGCTGCTGCTATCTACGCTTATTGGAATGTATTTTATGATATCAGCAGGTGATTTTCTGATGTTCTACCTTGGACTTGAAACTGCTTCAATTCCATTGGCAACATTAGCTGCATATACACATCATAAGACCAAATCAGCTGAAGCAGGAATCAAGTTTATATTATCATCTGCGTTGTCTTCGGGAATACTACTGTTCGGACTATCTATGATATATGGCACAACAGGTTCTATTATGTTCAGTGAAGTCGCTCTTAATATTTCTAACTCAGCCTTACAGGTAATGGCCATTATTCTCTTTATCTCAGGTATGGCTTTCAAGATTTCACTGGTACCGTTTCATCTTTGGACTGCTGACGTATACGAAGGAGCTCCTACATCGATTACTTCCTATTTTTCAGTTATTTCAAAAGGAGCTGCATCCTTTATGTTGATGCTTGTATTATTTAAAGTGTTTTATCCTGTTTTTGAGGTCTGGCAAAATATATTGTACACATTGTCGATTACAACTATGGTGATCGGTAACTTGTTTGCTTTACGGCAAAAGAACATGAAACGATTTTTAGCTTTCTCTTCCATAGCACAGGCCGGTTTTATTTTGCTCGGTATTATGGTTGGAAACAAGATCGGGATGACCTCTGTAATTTATTTCGTTCTGATCTATATATTCTCCAATCTGGGAGCTTTTGGTGTTGTATCTGCTATTGAAAATAACACAGGCAAAATTTCTATGGATGATTACAATGGGCTGTATCGTACCAACCCAAAATTGAGCTTGCTCATGATGCTTGCATTGTTTTCATTAGCAGGGATTCCTCCGGTTGCAGGATTTTTTGGTAAGTTTTTCCTTTTCACTTCAGCTGCCTCAGGTGGTTTCTACTGGCTTGTCTTTATTGCAGTATTAAATGCTACTATTTCACTGTATTATTACCTGCTTGTAGTTAAGGCAATGTTTATTAATAAAAATGACACCCCAATAGCTAAATTTACCAGTGATGGAATGAGCAAAGCAGGTATGATTATCAGTGCTCTGGGAATTTTTATTCTCGGTTTCTGGAGTCAGGTTTACGAATGGATTACAAGTCTAAGTACAGGTATTTTTTAATTTAACGCACCATCAGTAATATGCCATTACAAGCCAAACATATAGTTGAGGAAATCAATAATATTCGTTGCACTTTAGTTGAAAAAGGTGCTTCAGCCGAAAGGTGCAGATTTCTAACTGACCTGCTTAAATTCAATGGGTTTGAAGTAATTACCGATTGCATAACAAATGCTGAAGGTATAGAGACATGTGCAATTGGTGTTACCGATCTTGTTTTTAATCCGGTTATCGCTGTTTATGAGATGCAACTAAAAACACCATCGGGTGCTCGTGTATCTCCGGCCTATTGGGACCAGAAAGAAACTACTGTCATCGACCAGTACTGGATTAAGAAAGAAGATATTGAAAAGAGCCTTTCTCCATGGCACTTTTAAAACGCATCCATTACAACTTTTTTCATTAAAAGAGGTTGTTTAGAACAGTAACAGGCATCACTTTTTTTATATAAATTTGATGCCTGTTTTATGAATGAATTGATACCATCTGTAGTAGCTGTACTCAAGCTTGTTGATTACATTGGATATATTATCCAGCCATACCTTTATTATCCCGCTGATGATATACCTTATATTGTGGTGCGTGATCGCATTACTAATTTAAGCATCTCAACATACGATGCATTACCCCCGGGTGCATTAGAGTTATTTCATATATCTCAGTCACTTGAGCCTGCCTCATTGATAGCAAAACATACCAAAAAAAAGATAGCCATTAAAGAACTTTTTTCGGATGCTAATTTGGTTGAGAATATTATTAAACCTTACATTGATAAACAGCTTACAGAGAGCATTAAACTTATTACTTCGCACAACATCAAGTTATTTCATGCAGCATCTTTACCACATCTTTATCCTGCAGAGCAAATTATAGTAAAACTGAACAAAGCAACCACTACTCTAATTTTCAACCGGACAGAAGAACATACTGTATATACGCTGGAAACATATACAGATGGTAAAAAGGTGGATTTACAAGATGAAAATACTGCGATTCTTACAAATAAACCCTGTTATATCATTAACCGAAACAATCTTTTAGGTTTCAACATCAATATTACAGGCAAACTCATAACCCCATTTTTGAGTAGATCGGTAATAACGATACCCAAGCATATTGAACACAAATACTTTAAAGGTTTTATAAAAAAAATAATTAACTCATCTGACGTAAAGGCGTCAGGTTTTATAATAGAAGATATTAATATTGATCCTATGCCCTACCTGTCATTCGAATTTGACTGGACAGGAACAAATTGTCTGATTTTAGAATTTCATTATGGGGACAGAATTGTATTTCCGAATAACCTTAATGAATCCTTTACAGATTTAAAATCTGATGAGTTAAACATAACATTCTACAGATACAAAAGAAGAAGAAAATTTGAAGAGAACTGCATTAACATACTAAAAAGCAAAGGACTGTTGCAGACAGAAAATTGCTTCAGATTAGATTCAGATCAGGCTTGTAACTTGATTGATTGGTTTTTATTTCATAAAAGCTCACTGCTTGAATCAGGATTTCAAATTAGTCGTGAATTCTCAGATAATTATGTAATTGAGTCTCCTACTCTTTCTTATCAGTTGAATAATAATTATGACTGGTTCGATCTGAAGATAACTGTAATAATAGGAGAAAAC
The DNA here is from genome assembly GCA_964643225.1 of uncultured Lentimicrobium sp. GTDB lineage: Bacteria > Bacteroidota > Bacteroidia > Bacteroidales > Lentimicrobiaceae > Lentimicrobium. The sequence continues at coordinate 141,140 of CAZXQT010000005.1, forward strand.
CAGATTCCATTCAGATATTTGAGAAAAAACATTCTTAATCGCGAAAGAATGTATGTCTTGCCAGATGGACGAAAGTTTTTTATTCCAGTCGAATGGTTTGAACGCTTTCATGATTTGATGGTTCATACAAGGGATAAAAACGATAGTTTACTTTTAGGTAGATATCATTTCAAACTGCTCCAAAATGTTAAGGAGTTCATTCCAGAACTTAACAATAATTCCAATCTGGACCCTACTCAGGTAGACATAAGCGATGATAACCTACCAGTGCTGAGTAATGTTCAGTTACGATCTTATCAAACAACGGGATACATGTGGCTAAGAAAGCTTATGCATTCTGGATTTGGGGGCATTCTTGCAGATGATATGGGATTAGGTAAGACAATTCAAATGATAGCTTACCTTGCAGCCTATTACCCACACCATTCAAAAGTATCATTAAATACAAATGTTACAGATTCTTTTGTCGCACCCACCGCTGCAAGCCAGCTGCAATTGTTCGATAATACTCCGCATGATAAAGCATCTAGTTTGCTGGTGTTGCCAGCATCTTTAATACATAACTGGATAAGTGAATTAAAAAAACTGGCTCCGTGGATTACTTTTCTGGTTTATACAGGATCAACAAGGAAAAGAAATAAAAATACCCTTTCAAGATACAATCTTATTATTACCACTTACGGAACCTTACGTAATGATGTTGAGTTTTTGTCAGATTATCATTTTGCTAACATTATTCTCGATGAAAGTCAATACATTAAAAACCCGTCTTCAAAAACTTCAAATGCTATTTTTGACCTAATGGGGCAACACAAGTTTGCTCTTACAGGTACACCTCTCGAAAATAATTTGACTGACATCTGGTCTCAAATGAACTTCTTAAATCCCGGACTTTTAGGAAGCCAGACACTTTTTATTAGTTACTATGCAAATCCGTTGTTCAAAAACCCTGAGGCACCTGAAGGCTTAAAATTATTGAGCATCATACAGCCTTTCATTCTGCGAAGGACCAAAGAAGCAGTAGCTCCGGAGCTGCCTGAATTATTTGAAACGATTAGTTTTTGTACTATGTCTGCGGAGCAGAGTGTCTTCTATGAAAAAGAAAAATCTAAAATTCGTAACCAGGTATTAGAACAGTTGGAAAAAGGATCTGCCAGTGAAACTCCTATTATGGTACTTAAAGCTTTAATGCAGCTCCGGCAAATTGCAAACCATCCGAAATTAGTTGGCGAGAAAAACATTCCTAGTGGTAAATTTGAAGAAATAACCGATAAACTTGATACTATTATTGCGGGTAAACACAAAGTCCTCGTGTTCTCCTCCTTTGTTAAGCATTTAAATATTATAGCAGAATACTGTACTGAGAAAGAATACCCTTACACAATTTTGACAGGAGCCACAGTAAATAGGGCAAAAGTTGTAGATGAATTTAAAAGCAGGAAAGAAACCCAGATATTTCTAATTTCATTAAAAGCTGGAGGCGTGGGTTTAAATCTATTTGAAGCAGATTACGTCTTTATTTTAGATCCCTGGTGGAATCCTGCCGCTGAACAACAGGCAATTAACCGGGCGCATAGAATCGGACAGAAAAGCACTGTATTCGTCTATCGTTTCATCACTAAAAATACGATGGAGGAAAAGATTCTTCACCTTCAGAAACACAAAAAGACACTTGCAGATGCATTTATACAACCACATTCCGTTATTGCAGGATTACATAAAGAAGAAATTAGCAAATTATTTACTTGACCGTATTCTTTTTCATAAATTTTTATTTAAATTTGAATTATCAGCAATCAGGCCAATTCCTTATTGCTCAAGCAACTAATCAACTAATCACTTAATTCTTAAACAATGAAAAGAAAACTACCCCTGTTGTTGCTGACTGCACTTCTTGTCTGCAACCTATCATCTTTTGCACAAGAGTATAATTTGATTAAAACCAATCTTACTTCCCTGATTACAGGGAATTATTCCCTTCAATACGAAAGAGTTCTTACAGAAAAAGTTTCTGCATCATTAACCTTCTCAATGATGCCTAAAAGAGGTTTACCTTTTCAGGGAATGATTTCTGATGCCATTAGTACCAATGATAAGATTGATTTTGACTTTGATTCTTTTAATTTTAATTCCTGGTCAATCGTTCCTGATGTCCGTTTCTATTTAGGTGAAGGATATGGCAAAGGTTTCTATATTGCTCCTTACTTTAAACACTCACAATTTAAATTAAGTGAGTTTGAAGTTAATTACACTGACTCAGAAAACAACATAAATAATATAAAGCTATCAGGTGACTTTAAGACCAATGCTGGTGGTTTAATGTTTGGAGCTCAGTGGCTGCTAGGGGAACACCTCTGCATTGATTGGTGGATTCTTGGTTTTCATGGCGGTAAAGCAAAAGCTTCTATTTTGGGTGACCCTGAAAATGATCTTTCATCATCTGATCAAAATGACATTAGAGACGCTTTTGATGATGTAGATATCCCTATGCTGAAGCTTGAATCAAAAGTATCTGCAGACAAAGTTAGTCTTACTGGAAACGTTCCATGGTTAAGCCTCAGGGCTGGACTCTCATTTGGAGTGAGATTCTAACTACTATGTTGCAATATGTAAAAGATAAGGCCCCATTATCGGGGCCTTATCTTTTTACTATAGGTGGGTGAATAATGGGATTCGAACCCACGACCCTCAGAACCACAATCTGATGCTCTAACCGACTGAGCTATATTCACCGTTTTGAGGCTGCAAAAATAGTAACTTTCATTTACTTTTCAAATTTTATAGCACGTTTTTTTGTGTAAACATCTTTATGATTACGTAGATTTGCGTTTTCATGTTAAGACTGAACCGATTTTCGTTAAAATTTACTGCTTAATAATTAAAAAAAATAAACCTTGTTAAAAGTCAAAAGCTTACCCTCAGGATCGTTAACCTCTAAGGTAATAAAGTCTCTCCTTCTTAACAAAATAGCAATGGCAAGCGGTTTAATAATATTATTAGCCACGATAATTGCTATTGCAGGATATTTGCTTACTCCAGATCAATCCCCCTTTTCAAATGAACAACATCTGGAAATTGCAGCCCGTAAGCCTGGGTATAGTGTTTATGTACTGAAAGTTCGAAATAACAGCCCATATAACAAATCTACTCTATTCAATACGGTAATCTCTGGAAAGAAATCCAATTACACTTATTTTCCTTTCAGCAAGTATTCCTTATCTAATGATTATATAACAATTACGGCTCCAACCGAATCACATACAGATATACCAATTACCAATTCTTTTCTATTGGCTGACGTTTTGTTTGCAATTCAGGATACATCTGCAATAAGTAGTAGTTTAACTACAATTAAAGATATCGATGGAGAGAGTATTAGTCTTTCAGTTACCCAAATGAAAGAACTGGTTTTGAAAAACAATATCGTTAAAAGAACTTATTGGCTTGGCACAGACAGATTTGGAAGAGATGTTTTAAGCCAGTTAATGATTGGCACCAGAGTAAGTCTTTCTGTGGGATTTATTTCAGTATTTATATCTCTGGTTTTAGGTATTTTTATGGGGGCATTATCTGGCTATTTCAGAGGCTGGATTGATGATGTAATAATCTGGCTTATTAACGTTGTTTGGTCAATCCCTACTTTATTGCTGGTAATTGCTATAACTTTTGCTTTAGGCAAAGGATTCTGGCAGGTCTTCATTGCAGTAGGATTGACTATGTGGGTAGAGGTTGCACGTGTTGTTAGAGGACAGATAATAAGTCTTCGGGAAAAGGAATATATAGAAGCAGCCAGAGCGCTTGGTTATTCACATCTTAGAATTATAAGCAAACATATTCTACCGAACACATTAGGACCTGTTATTGTGATTTCCGCTGCAAATTTTGCTTCTGCAATTTTAATCGAAGCTGGATTAAGTTTCCTCGGTATAGGTATACAACCCCCTATGCCGTCATGGGGAACTATGGTTAAAGAAAACTACGCATATATCATTCTTGATAATCCCTGGTTGGCTTTAATTCCCGGAATGGCAATTATGATTTTAGTGCTCGCCTTTATGATTATAGGAAATGGTCTCCGGGATGCAATGGATGTAAAAACAAATACTTTACCAGTATAGTAAACTATGTTTTTAGGATTATCTGACGATTAATCTCTTTTGGTTCCTCTGGTATTGTCTGTATTCACGGTTAGAACAAGTTACCCCCTTAGATTTTCCAAGACAATTACCTTTGCTAATGCCAACTTTAATCATGAAATAAAAATCTAAACCAGTAAAATTAGAAAGCCCAAAGAAACCTCCAAGTTTATCTGTCCCTATAACTATATTTGAAATACGGGTACTCAATCCAATCCGTGGATATTTGTAATTATACAAAGATAGAGGCATTGCAAGTTCAAAGCGCTCATACTCAAGCCTTGGAGTAACAGCAATTGTTGAAGGCCTGACTAACGCGTTCTCATGTAACACAAGGGGTATTACAGCGCTTGCGTTAATATAAACATTAGGTTTGTACCTCCAGTCAAATTGAACACTCGCAGCAGTGGGCAGATAGACCGTAAATGGTTTGTCGTTAATCACAACTTCAGCATCCCCTGATTGATCCAGATCGGTGTCAAGAGAATTAAAAAGTGCAGTTAGATTCTCAGTAATGCGGTCATTTGTGAAATCACGCCAGGTCCCATTCGCTTCTATTAACTCAATTTGTTTTATATTATTCTTAAACTTAACATATCCAATATCTATCACTGAAAAACCAATCTTGTAGTAATACTCCTCGAAAGGTTGTTCACAGGCATGATATTTCTTATTTGTATGTCCTTGCTCTTTGTATTGATAAGTAATACCCAGGTCAAAACCAATACCACTACCCTTAACAAGATTATTTGGAAAAGTAACATCGTTATTATCGTAATTAATTGGAAGAGAAAAACCCGCTCTTCCATTTGCACTATTTATCTGCATATTAATATTGTCGGGGATAATATAATCGAAGTTATCTACATACCAGTATCCCCCGGCAAAACCCATTAAACCTTTAACAGTAATACCCGCGGTCCAATGGTCATATGCCTGTTTATGAATAACCTGTGCATAAGTTGCAGCGATTTCGGTGAATGACATTGCAGCTGCTCTGAAATCCTTTTCGTCAATATACCTGATTTTATGCAGAGGCATATATCTAAATCCTTCTATACTGAATTTAGCGATCTCATAAGGCACATCTGCAGCTGACGCAATGTTTCGAATAGAAGTTGATATTCCAAAAGCTTTGTCATTCACAGTATACATTGCTGAAGGCCCCATAATTCTGGCTTGCAAAAAACCATTTTTCAGTCCTTCATCGTAAAAGTCGTAAAAAATCCTACTCTTGCCATTGTCTCCAACATGGGGTGTAATCCCGAGGTTGTCTTTAGGAAATTGATTAAAACGATATTCCTTTTTTGCTAAATAAATGTAATCGTTGTCCCCATTTAGGTAAGTACCAAAAATGGTCATGTCAAAATAACGTCTGGAGTTTATAATTGCTGTTGGATTAATTTGCGCACCAGTAATTCCAGAATAGTTTGAATGCACGTATCCATGCATTTCCTGTGAGAAAACGCTTATTGAGCACGTTACAATCAATAATAGAATTATTAAGCCATTCTTTAACACGAGTTCAATTAGGTTATTTATAGTAACTTTTCTAAAATTTCATAACTACTACGAAACAATAGGTAAAGGTATGCTTTTTTTTGTGAAGTGCATCAGTAAAAACGCTTAATTTATCTAAATAGTTCGTCAATCTTTGCTGAACTTAAGCTTCTTGAAATTGTTAAGGGCATTTAAAAGTGCTAAGTAATTACTTATGTAACATTTTAGTAATATTGCATTTACAAACCTTAAAAACTATTTAATGAGTACCCGTAATGTCTTTTACTGGATTCTGGCAATAATCCTTACCTTATCCCTGGTTATATATCAACGCACAACCGGTCCAACGTATCCAAAAACTGGTAAAGTAATTCTCGGTGGTGAAACCTTTAAATATAAGCTTCTTAGAAGTTATGGAGGACCCGATGATGCTGAGATCGCAATTGATGATGTAAATGGAAAAATCTCAGGTTTTATCACTTATAAAAGGTATAAAAGTTTTGACACTGACACTACTGTTGAAATGTCGCATCAGGGTGGAAAGTTGCTGGCATATATCCCTCATCAACCTCCTGCAGGTAAAGTTGAATATATGATTACACTTACCGATGGCGATAATCGGGTTGAACTTTCAGAAAAACCCGTCATCATTAGGTTTAAAGGACATGTGCCGGGATTTATTCTTATCCCCCATATTCTTCTAATGTTTGTAGCAATGTTGTATTCGACAAGAACTGGTATAGAAGCACTTGGCAAAGGGCCAAGAACATTGAGATATAGTATAATAACCACTGTTAGCCTTATAGGTGGAGGTCTCCTTCTTGGACCGATTGTTCAGAAATATGCTTTTGGAGCTTACTGGACCGGTTGGCCTTTTGGTCATGATCTAACAGACAACAAGACTGCACTTGCGTTTATATTCTGGGTAATTGCTGTTTATAAGCTTATTAAGAATCCTGAGAAAAGAGGATGGGCATTAGTTGCAGCGCTGGTTATGACTCTGGTCTATCTTATACCTCATAGTGTATTAGGTTCGGAAATAGATCACACAGCAGGAGAATAATGGTAACCTACCTTATCATAGTCTTAACTTCAATTACGAGCGTTTTTGCATTTTACAATCGTGGCTTGTTCGATAAGCTCCTTTTCGATCCATATCGGATTCAGCACATGAACCAATATTACCGTTTCATTACACATGGATTTGTTCATGCTGACTGGATGCATCTTATTATCAACATGTTTGTACTTCTCTCTTTTGGCCGAATTGTTGAACAGGCTTTCCTTATCCTAACAGGTGCTTCAAAAGGAATATATTATTTTGTATTGCTATATCTGGGTGGGCTATTACTCTCATCAACACCAAGCTTTGGTAAACATAAAAACAATGCATGGTATACTGCTGTAGGTGCTTCCGGTGCTGTTTCTGCAGTTCTCTTTTCAAGTATAGTTATTAGCCCTTTATCAGGAATAAGGTTTATATTTTTACCATTTAATATACCCGCATTTATTTTTGGAATTTTATACCTGATATACTCTGCATATATGGCCAGAAAAGCTCAGGATAATATTGGACATGATGCACATTTTTGGGGTGCAGTCTTTGGCTTTATCTTTACAATAGTTATAAAACCTGCTTTATTGATCAGTTTTATTAAACAATTAACTAGTTTTTCTATATAAACAAGCCATTTACAATATAAATTACCCTTCAAAGGCGATATAAGCCTGGCATCAATTGTATGAAGGGTCTGGTGGATATACTACCCAAAACTGGTACTCCTTACCTAGTTTTTTAAGCGTATTAGCCCACATTTCCAATGGGTTAGAACGAAATACCTGATTAGAATTCGTCAATGAAACAACCCATGATCTTTCTTCTAGTTCTCGATTTAACTGATCTGCCACCCAACCTGAGTAGCCAATGTAAAAACGAATATCCTCTTTTGTTAATTTATTAACTTTTATAAGTTCTTTAACAGTCTCGATGTTTCCTCCCCAATACAACCCATCCAAAATAGGAACTCCATCTTCTATCAGATCCGGACGAGTATGCAGGAAATAAAGACTATCAGTTTTAACTGGTCCACCAAGAAAAACAGGTGCATCAAAGCCATCAAACTCAGAGGCTAAATCACCTAATTTTACTTCTACTGGTTTATTAATTATGATACCAAATGTTCCTTCATCACCATGCTCTGCTAGGAGAACTACAGATTTTTTAAAGTAAAAATCTTTCAAAAATGGAACCGATATCAGTATTCGGCCTGTATTAGGTTTAATTCTTGAAGATTCCATGATAGCATTTTTTATGTCCAAAATGTTAATTTTGCACTTCCACTAATTTCTGAAACAAATACTATACCAGATTTCCCATGGCGAAATTTAATAATCAGGATAGATTCCAATTCTTAAGAACTAAATATCCGAATTTTTTCTATTCAGGTTATAGTTATGCTCTTTGTGAAAACACCCTCAAACTGGAGTTTGAATTTAAAATAGGCGATAGTTTGGTATTCAAGCCCCATTCAGAGTTAATTTTTCCTCAGATTCCACACTTTCAGGACACATTGTTTCCAATTATTGACAATATAGTGTTCAATATTGGAATGATTGAACTTATAAGTTATTGGAAGGCGACCTGCTCACCAAATGTTTTTATTACTACCGGATTTCTTGAAGCAGAACAAATTAATTTTTGGAAAGATTTGTATTATAATGGGTTAGGAGAATTTTTCTATCTTAATACTATTCAAACAGATTCTTTTTCTTTAATGAATATCCACGCCTCAGGTAAAGAATACAAAAAAGAGGAATTGACTTCCTTACGAAATGAATACATAGTTCCTATTGGTGGTGGGAAAGATTCTGCAGTTACTATTGAATTGCTGGCAACTAATGGGTTGCTTGTCCATCCACTTATTATGAATCCGCGTGAAGCAACCCTGGATACAGTATCAATAGCTGGATTAAATCATGATCAGGTACTGATCATTAATAGGACCATTGATCCATTATTGATTGAACTCAACAGTAAGAATTTTTTGAATGGTCATACACCTTTCTCGGCTATGCTTGCTTTCTACACCATACTAGCATCAGTTGTTAGTAATGTAAAGCATATTGCACTTTCTAACGAAGCAAGTGCCAATGAATCCACAATACCAGGCACGAACATCAATCATCAGTATTCAAAATCATTTCATTTTGAAAGTGCCTTCAGGAATTACTATCAAAAGTATATTAGTTCCGAACCCAACTATTTTAGCTTTCTCAGACCATTAAATGAATTGAAAATTATGCAATTATTTTCTGGCCTTACGAAATATCATAATGCTTTTAGAAGCTGCAACTCTGGCAGTAAAACTAATACATGGTGCGGGCATTGTCCAAAATGTTTGTTTACGCATATTATGCTTGCTGCCTTTAGGGGAGTTGAGTACTCGAATAAAATAATAGGCAAAAGTATGCTTGATGATGAGTCAAATGCTCGTTATTTCGATGAACTAACCGGCATTTCAGAAATCAAGCCCTTCGAATGTGTAGGTACGATTGAAGATGTGCAATCTGCAATGCATATGATTCTTAAAAACAATGCACCTGACAGTCTCCCAAAACTTGCAAAACGTTATCTGGAGAAGATACCCTTAAATCGAACATTTGAATCTAATAATACCGACATCAACAATCATTTCCTTAACAAAGAACAATACAACATTTTAGAAAAGGCACTTGAAAAAAATGAAATTTAAGAATAAGCTTGAATCTTACCTTACAAAAAATTTTAAAGGAAAAAAGGTGCTAATTTTAGGCTACGGCCTTGAAGGTCAGTCAACAGCCAGATTTTTACTATTAAATAAAGTAGAGTGTGAAATAGCAATAGCTGATTTAAACGAGTCACTTCTGCACAACGATAAAGTTGCGATTGAACTCTCAGCTACAATTATTAAAGGTGACCAATACCTTGCGAACCTGGATCAATTTGATGTCATCATTAAATCACCAGGCATTTCTCTCAAAGGTGTTTGTGGAAATATAGTAAAAAGTAAAATAACTTGCCAGACTGATTTGTTTTTTGCCGTATATGGAAAGCAAACCATAGGCATTACTGGAACAAAAGGAAAAAGCACAACCAGCAGCCTCATATATCACATATTAAAGCACTTGAACCAAAGGGTTCTGATTGGAGGTAATATTGGTATTCCTCTCTTCGACATCGTTGATGAAATCAATAGCAATACAATAATTGTGTGCGAGACTTCATCTCATCAATTAGAATACACAACTCATTCTCCTGGTATAGCTATATTACTTAATCTTTTTCAGGAACATCTTGATCATTATAATTCATTTCTGGATTATCAGGAAGCTAAATATAACATAGCATTGTATCAGGATGCAAATGATTATTTTATTTTTCCAGAAAATGATGACCTGGTTAAACACCTGATAATTTCAAAACCAGCAAAAGGTATCAAAGTCCCATTTGGTAAAAGCGACATCAACGACCAAGCATTTGCGATTACAGAACTTGAAGATAGTATATATTTAAAATTTAATGATTCCCTACAGTTCTTACTACCTGCTGATTTTTCATCTAATCTTTTTGGGATACATAACCGGATTAACAGTATTATAGCTTCGGCTGCTTCAGTTCTAAAAGTGCTTGCTATGGGCCAATCACTCAGCAATTCTCCTTTATGTATATCAGAAGCGATAAGTGAGTTTAAGCCATTGGAGCATCGATTGGAATTAGTTGGTTGTTTTAATGGACGGACTTTTATAAACGATTCAATATCAACCATTCCGGAAGCAACTATTGCGGCTGTTGAAAGTGTAAAACCCATCGATGTGTTGCTGCTTGGAGGATTTGACAGAGGCATAGACTATTCAATCCTGAGAGACTTTCTAAAGAGAGGATACGTGCACAATATTGTGACAACAGGACCAGCTGGTTTAGTCATTTTTGAGTTGCTGGAAGAGTTGGAAGAAATAGATGAACTATTCTTTTTTCAGAAATTCGATGATGCTTTATTAAAAGCAATCGAATTAACACCAATTTCAGGGAAATGCCTTTTATCGCCTGCAGCATCTAGCTATAACGAGTTTAAAAATTTCGAACAACGGGGCAAACGCTTTAAAGAAATTGTCAAGCAACACTGTTCCTAAAAGGACTTATCTGAAATACAAGCTAAAGGTTACCAGAAATTACTAATAATTATGCTTGCGCATTGTTACTTAAGGTGTTTGAAGAATTAAAAAAAACATTACTTTTGCGCTTCAAATTTATGTATAAATGGCAAAGAAGACTGACAACACCGAAGAAAAAATCATGGCCGTTGAAGAGGCTTTGAGCAAATCAGAACTTTTCATTGAGAAAAACCAAAAGTTACTAATAACTATATTAAGTGTAATTGCATTACTTGTGCTTGGTTATTTTGGATTTCAAAGATTTATTTTGATGCCTAAAGAAAAAGAAGCTCAATCACAGATGTTCATGGCTGAAAAATATTTTGAGCAAGATTCTTTAAGTCTTGCACTTAATGGAGATGGCAGTTATCCCGGGTTTCTACAGATCATTGATGACTATGGCATGACCAAATCGGCGAAATTGGCTCATTACTATGCTGGTGTAATATTGCTTAATCAAGGTAAATACCAGGAAGCTATCGACCATTTAGAAAAATTTAAAACCAAAGACGTAATGCTAGCGCCTATGGCAAAAGGAGCCATTGGGGATGCTTATCTGGAACTTGGCAAAAAAGATGAAGCCGCTAACCAATATCTTAAAGCTGCTGAAACATACAAAAACGATTTTACAACTCCTGTCTTTCTACAAAAAGCAGCTTGGGCATTTGAAGATGCCGGAAATAAAGAAAAGGCCCTGAGTACTTACGAGAGAATAAAAACGGAATTTCCGAGAAGTGCAGAAGCACGGGATGTTGAAAAGTATATTACCCGCCTGAAGGCAGTGTAATCTTTACACTTATTATTGTATATTAAACACCCGGGACAAGTTTCCGGGTGTTTTCATTGAATGCTATTTGTATGGATAACGATCGTTCAATAATTTACATGGGGACCCCTGATTTCGCAGTTGGCCCTTTAAAAAAGTTAGTAGACTCGGGATATAAAATTTCTGCTGTTGTTACAGTTGCAGATAAACCAGCTGGTCGTGGTTTAAAAATGCATTTCTCCCCTGTTAAACAATTTGCAATCGATAATAATATCCCAGTCCTACAACCATTAAAGTTGAAAGATCCCGATTTCCTGCAATCTCTCAGAAGTTACAATGCTGATTTGTTCATTGTAGTTGCATTTCGAAAATTACCCAGAGAGGTTTTTGAGATGCCCCCTTTTGGATGTTTTAATCTGCACGCTTCATTGCTACCACAGTACAGAGGTGCTGCTCCAATTAATCATGCAATTATCAATGGAGAAAAAAAAACCGGTGTTACAACTTTCTTTCTCAATGAAGCTATAGATGAGGGTAAAGTGATCTGCCAAAAAGAAATACCCATTGGAGATAATGAAACTGCTGGTGAACTCCACGACAGGTTAATGTTTGTTGGATCAGACCTTGTTTTGGAAACTGTTGAAGCTATCTTTAAAGGTACCATACAAACAAAAGATCAGCATGATATTTCTCAGATTAATACGCTAAAACCTGCACCTAAAATATACCGTAATGATTGTCATGTTTCATGGAATAACTCCGCATCAGACATTCATAATTTAATTCGTGGTTTAAGCCCTTATCCGTCAGCTTATGGCATTCTTCATACTGATTCTTACCAATCAGATATAAAGCTCCTTGAATCATCCCTTACAAGCGAAAAAACGAAATTTGAACCAGGAACCATTATAATTAAAGACTACAAACTTTTCGTCTCGGCAAAAGATGAGATGCTTGAAATCATAAAAATACAACCTGCCGGGAAAAAGCTTATGTCTGTTGCAGAATTCCTGAGGGGAAATAGAAGTGATCTTTTAAGATTAAGTTAAAGGGCTTACGTAACCGTTAGTAATACTGATCAATTGCAAATATTGAAGATTCATTTAAGTAAATTCGTGAATTAGCTGTCTTGAGACTAAATTTTCTGCAACTTTTAATACTTTTATGCCTGTTTTTCGCTAAAATACTTGATTTTAGTCAGGAATAGCTTATATTTGCCATAGGTTATCCAACTTTATTATTAATCTTAATACTGGTAAAAATGAACAAGCAAGAATTAATTGTTGCCATGGCCGAAGAATCAGGTCTAACTAAAGCAGATTCCAAGAAAGCATTGGATGCTTTCGTATCTGCAACTTCAAAAACATTAAAGAAGGGCGACAGGGTTGCTCTGGTTGGTTTCGGTTCCTTCTCTGTATCAAAGCGCGCAGCAAGGAAAGGTCGCAATCCACAGACAGGTAAAGAGATCAAGATTGCTGCCAAGAAAGTTGTTAAATTTAAACCAGGTACTGAGCTTTCAAAGAACGTTAAGTAAGTTTCGAACGGTAACTGCAGTTAAAATTTTTACAAGGGCGGAACTTTCTGCCCTTTATTATTATTGTCTTTTATAAAAAACCGATAAGGTAACAGAGCATCTTCTTTTGCATATTCAACACCTATTCGTGCGCTTGAAATAATATCATTTTCAGGTATTTTAACACCGATATCCTCAATCCACATAACAGAGCTTTTCACCAGATCTTCTTTGTTATTTCTAAAGGTAATACCCAATAATTTGGTAACTTTACCTGGTCCAACACCATCTAATTGAGATCTCACTTTGCCCACTCGCTGAGACATGACATCAAGACCATCTTCCGGACGAATTGACCTTATAAGCACTGCATGAGGTATCTCATTCCGGTTTGTAACTACATTGAATAATGAATGTATACCATAACAGAGGTATACATAGGCAATGCCTCCATTCTGATACATTACCTCAGTTCGGCCAGTACGCCGGTTACCGTATGCATGCGAAGCTTTATCAACTACACCATTATATGCCTCTGTTTCAGTTATTATACCTGAAGTATAAAGACCATTAAATTGTGTTACCAGTTTTTTTCCTAATAAATCTCTCGCTACTTCAACCACGTTATCACGCAGATAAAAGTCAGATTTCAGCTTATCTTTTTTTACCATCATTGGTACTCCACCTATATTTATCAGTCCCTTCAAGTATTATACTATTGTTGTCAATTAACCAGTTAACCGTTTTAACAATCTTACTTTCATTAAATCCCTCGCACTGATCAATAATTTCTCTTATGCTCAATATTCTTAGCGATAATAGTGGTTTAATTATATCCGAAATTTCATTGAATTCTCTTTCGCTCAATACATTTTTATTCAACTCAAGACAAGTATCACACTTTCCGCATCTGCCAATTTTTTCACCAAAATAGCCAACCAACATTTGGCTTCTGCATTCTGTTGTTTGTTTTACGTAAGCAATTAATGATTCCTGACGGTTAATTGCTTCACATTTACGATGCTCATAATTTTCAGGTGAAATGGCAATGTCCCTGGGATTGACAACATCACTAATAAAGGTAATTTGCGGTTTATCGCTTAATGGATAATATGAAAGCACTCCATGATTCTGCATTTCATTCAACAACGTTCTAATCGCGTCTTCTGTGGTTTCAAGTCTTCTGGCAAGTTCTGCTTCGTTAAGACTGACTGGTTCCGTGTAAGAACCACCATAGGACCGCTGCATAGTCTTTATTAGGGAGTCATATTGTATATGCTCAACTTGAAATTTATAGAGATCTTGCCTGTTAACATTAAAGATAAATCTGGAGCTACTGTACATTGCTTCGTTTAATGCAATATATCCTTCACGTTCAATAAATTTTAATGAGTTGAATACAGGTAAAGCTTGAAAATTATATTTTTCAGCAAAATCAGTAATGTCCAGGTCAAAAGTTGAATCTTTTCCTGTCCCAGGGGCCAATGAATAATATGATACCAGTGCCTTATACACACGTTTTATATACTCTGGATCAGGAAAAGACAAAGTGATATTTTTTCTAACATCAATGATGTCTGCATCATCATAAATAATAACCGGATATGACTTTTTGCCATCCCGGCCTGCCCTACCAGCTTCCTGGAAGTAAGCCTCAATAGAATCTGGCAAATCCAGGTGTACAACAGTTCTTACATCGGATTTATCTATTCCCATTCCAAAAGCGTTTGTGCAAACAATAACCCTTATAAATCCATTAAGCCAGTCTTGCTGTTTTTGTTCTCGTTCCCTTGCTTGTAAACCAGCATGATAATAATCTGCACTTATGTTATTTCTTCGCAAATATTCACACGTTTCTCTTGTCTTCTTTCTGTTTCGCACGTAAACTATTGCAGGTTCCGGCACATTTTTAAGTATTCTTAAGAGCCTTGGCAATTTGTTCTCATCATTGTATACAACATAAGAGAGATTGCGCCTTTCAAATGAACCCTTAAAAAAATTTTCCTTTCTAAAGTCCAGTTTTTGCTGAATATCCTTTACTACAATCGGAGTGGCAGTTGCTGTTAGCGCCAGAACAGGAACATCTGGGAATAAGTCTCGTATTTCAACAATTTGAAGATAGGGAGGTCTGAAATCATATCCCCACTGAGAAATGCAATGGGCCTCATCGACAACAAGTAATGATAGTTTAATATTTTTAAGTACCTCTCTGAAAAATGAAGATGCCAGTCTTTCAGGTGAGACATAAAGAAATTTTGATTCTTCAAATTGTATATGGTTAATAGCCAGATCTATTTCTCGTTTCGACATACCAGAATAAACTGCCTCAGCAGAAATATTTTGTTTTCTTAACCTCTGCACCTGATCACGCATAAGAGCAATTAAAGGGCTAACTACCAGAGTTATACCTGGCAAGATCAATCCGGGTACCTGAAAACAAATAGATTTACCACCACCGGTAGATAATAAACCGAGCGTATCCTTTCCAGCTAAAACTGAATTTATTATCTCTTCTTGTAATGGTCTGAAGTGATTATAGCCCCAGTATTCATAAAGTACTTCTTGTATTTTGGAATTGTCCATGGTCCTACGAATGTTTTAGCGAGAATAATTAGCCGTTTAAAGTTACAATAATCTATATATTTGTTGATAAAACACGATAAAAATGGCTAAACCAATCTTTCTCATCGGCTATATGGGATCTGGAAAATCAACAATCGGCAAGAAACTGGCTACAAGAATGAAGTATGATTTCCTGGATATGGACGCAGCTATCGAAAAAATGACGGGCAAAACTATTAGCCAGATCTTTCAGTCTGATGGAGAGGAAGCTTTTCGTCAACTTGAACATTCTGTTTTACTATCTGCCTGTGCCAGGAAAAACATAGTTATTTCAACTGGAGGTGGTGCACCTTGCTACTTTAACAATATGTCCTTAATGAATAAAAGTGGTATTACAATTTATTTACAAATGCATCCAGATTCGCTCATTAAAAGAATTCGGGAGTCAAAGACACAGAGGCCTCTACTCCAAAGAGTTCCTGAAGAAAATATATCTGAATACATAAAATCTCATTTGGCGCAAAGAGAAATATTTTATAAAGAAGCTTCAATAATTATTAAGGGTGAAAATCTTAAAGTTGAAGATCTATATATTCAGTTGTTAAAGTTACCTATAAATAGAACAAAGTACTAGATACTTTATCTCCTTATCAAAAGACAGATGTTCTCTAAATGTTGAGTATGAGGAAACATATCAACAGGTTGTATTTTCTCAATGCGATATTCATTGTTCATTAAAGCTATATCTCTCGCCTGGGTTGCCGGATTGCAGCTAATATAAACAATCCTATCAGGTGATGCGCCAAGTATGCTATTAACTACCTTTTCATGCATTCCAGCCCTTGGTGGATCTGTTATTATAACATCAGGCTTCCCATATTTTGTAAAAAATGGAGCATCTAGTACTTTAACCATATCTCCTGCAAAAAAAAGTGCATTATTAATGTTATTTACCTTCGCATTAATTTTTGCATCTTCCACGGCAGCTTCAATGTACTCTATTCCAATTACCTTACCGGCTTGTTTTGCAACAAAGCTAGCTATTGTGCCTGTCCCGGTATATAAATCATACACTGTCTCTTTTCCGGTGAGGGAAGCAAATTCACGAGCTTTACTGTACATTTGTTCTGCCTGTAAAGCATTCGATTGATAGAATGATAAAGGTCCAATTCTGAATTCTAAGTCTTCCATTCTTGCTGTAATATAAGGCAAACCCTTATAAAGAATAGGTTCAAGATCTACAATGGAATCGTTATGTTTTTCATTCACTATGTAATATAAGGATGTTATTTCAGGGAAAGTATCTGACAAGAATGTCATAACATCATTTATAACAGAAGTATCATCAGTTCCGAAAACCATAATAACCATTAAGTCATCTTCGGTATTCCTGATAATAACATTACGAAGCTGTCCTTCAAATTTACGTATATTGTAAAAAGTGTATCCTCGGACTTTTGCAAAAGACCTTAAGGCATTTCTTATGATATTAGTCGGTTCAGACTGTAAGTGGCAGTTTTCAATATCAAGAATTTTATCAAACATGCCAGGAATATGAAAACCTAGTGCATTGCGGTCAATATCTTCGGTTGAAGAATTTATTTCATCTGTTGTTAGCCACCTGAGTGATGAAAAAGTGTACTCAAGCTTATTACGGTAATAATAGATATTTTTAGAGGGTAGTATCGGAAGTATTTCGTCAAACTCAAGATGACCTATACGAGTGAAAGTGTCATATACTTGTTTTTGTTTATAAGCCAGCTGTTCATTATACTGCATATTCTGCCATTTACATCCACCACAAACACCAAAATGCTGACATAACGGATCTGTCCTTTTTTCAGAAAGTTTGTGAAATTTCAATGCTCTGCCCTCAAAGAAACGGCGCTTTTTCGATACTATGCGGATATCACAAACATCACCGGGAACGACGAACGGGACAAATATAACCATATCGTTGTGCCGGGCAATAGCATTACCTTCAGCGCCGGCATCTATTATTGTCACGTTCTCAATTATAAGCTGTTCGTTTCGATCTCTTCTACCCATTGTCGGCATTTTTAGGGTTGCAAAGGTAATATAAAACAGAGAACCACCCTACCTGGGTGGTTCTCTGTTTAAAACTCGCCTTAAAAGAAATTCTACTATTTCTTTGCAGGAGCTATCGTGTAGGTTAATGCGTTAGTATTTAATGTAATTGTATACTGACCAACTGCATCAGGAGCTGGAATACTTGTAGGATCAGGATCACTTTCGGTTGCACGGTATACTAATGTACCAGCAGTGCTGGTTCCATTAGCATCAGTTCCGTACATTGGAGCCCACTGACCTAAAGTTGTAATAAACTTAATGTACTTTCCGGCACCTTGTAATTCGGTTGTAATAGTATAATTGCCATCAGAACCTTGCATTGGAAGAGCAGCATTGTTATCCCAACCTGCTAATGAACCGTCACCTAAGAGATACATCTCTACTGCAACACCGGCAGGATTAACTGTCAATGTATAAGTTTCAGTCACTGCATCAATCTTTAGTTCAAAATCAAATGTACCATCAACTTTGGGAACAAAATTACCATCACCATTAGTTTCAAAATCACCAGCTGACAGACCAGCCATAGTTACATCATTGTACCCAATCGATTTCTTCGACCAGTCCTGACCTTCACGAATTTTGAATGATCCGGCAGTTGTTATTTCAACACCTTCCCATGTCCATGTGTAATTAGTAACATTTTCTACGATCGGCTTAGAAAGCATAATGGTTTCGTCCCAGTTATGTTGTACACCGTCTACCATTAATCCGTCTCCAACAAGTCCCAACTCTGTGTCTGTATAATTGAATGCATCCAGATCACCAGTTTTTGTCACGGTTGCTACCCATGGCTGACCAAGGTTCCAGGTCATTTTAGCGGTGTATTTTCCAGGAGTATCATTAACAATATTAGCACCACCTGGTACTAATGCATCAACAGCACCACCAAAGTTTGTGTTAACTCTCACTCCTACTGCACCTCCACCAAGATCTTCAGTGGTGTCAATGATGATTTTCCATCCATCAGAATAACGGAATTTAAAGTCAGCTTTGGTCATAATCATATCATTAATCTCAAATGACATAGTGTTAAGATCAAATGCAGAAGGTGTCATTGCAGTACTTCCACTCCATCCGTTTGGAGTTGCAGCACCAATGAGTCCCCATACAACAGGAGCAATAACGATCTTGTCATATTCGGTATCAATTACTACATGGTAAAGACCATCTGCTGGCACGGTAAATGCAGTAGCAGTTTCAGTATAGGAGCCTCTCCAGAAATCAACTTTTGGCTCATCTACATTACGATCAGCTTCAGCAACAACACCAAAATCAGCACCAGGTCCATAAACCTTCGGTTGTCCACCAACTACTTCAACAATGTTAAATCCAGGTTCACCTGATTTAATTGCAACATACAGCTCCATTAATTCAGCTCTGTCACTTTGGTTAACCTCATTTCGAGTTGATTTTAATAAGCCCTTGGAAGTAAGGTCAGTAAGTGCTGTTGAACCACCTCTAACGTATATTCCATCCTCCACTGCTGGTGGATTGTTGTTATTATCATCATCATCTTTTTTACATGCGGAGAAAACGAACACGAAAGCTAGCAAAATCATGCTTGCTCTGAGTAATAAACTTAATTGGTTTTTTTTCATTTTACTGGATTTTTGTGGTTAAACAATTAGTTTTAAACATTTATATACTCTTACCTAAATTTGGATTAGAATCAATTGCCCATTGAGGAATTGGGAAAATTTTCCTGTCAGGAGTTGATACTGGTTTCTCCCACCATGCCTGGTTAAATTTCCCATACCTGATAAGGTCCTGACGGCGATGTGCTTCCCAGAACATCTCTCTGCCACGTTCTTCCAGAACATCTTCAAGAGTTGCTCCTGATATTGGCTCAATACCTGCTCTTTCGCGGGTCATATTTATAAACTCATCACCATTCTTTCCTTGTCTGATCATAGCCTCTGCTTTCATTAAAAGCACGTCAGCATATCTGAATATCGGAAAATTATTACTCAAATTCTCTAAAGCGCCTTTTTTTACTTCAAACTTTACAACTCTTACACCTGAATTTTTTATTTGAACAGGAGTATATGACGCATCCATAAGCAATGCGGGAATCGCGGGTGTAAATACCAGTTTCTCTCCTTCATATATCAATTCTGAACCATCAGATGCATATTGCTGACCAACAAGAAAACCCTCTTTTCTCAAATCATTGTCAGCATATGTATTAAAGTGATCTTCCATTACTGCAAAACCATTCCATGGTCCGATAGGCATATCAAAAGTGAGATTACTAATGTAATGTAAGGTTCTCATATGCAGGTTAAAACCTTTATAAGTATTCTCATCGTAAGGAATTACCCAAATATTCTCTGGCGATTCATCATTATTAGTAACAAATGGATCTAATGGATGACTTTGAAGTGAATACTGACCTAATGCAATTACTTTATCACAGGCTTCTTCTGCTTTTAACCATTGAGGTGTACCTGTATATACTTCAGCATTAAGGTATAATTTAGCTAAGAGAGAATATGCCATACCTAACGAAACTGCAGTTTTTGAAGTGCTGGGTTGAATTTTAAGCACACTTTCTTCCAGATCAGCTACGATAGAATCATATATATCTTCTCGTTTTGCCTTTTCAGGAAGTGATGGGGCATCAAGGTATGATGTAACATAAGGCACATCACCATAGTTATCTATTAAAAGATAATAGTAGTATGCCCTAAGAATTTTTCCTTTAGCAATACCCGCATCGACAACCGGATCCCCAGCTAACGGCATTTGCTTTTCTATAAATTTATTTGCCTGACCAACACCATTATAGAACCTGCTCCACATATTGTTGATTGCTTCAGTATTGTTATCCCAACTATGTTGATGTAATACACGCCATTTACCTCCATCATCCCAATCACTGGCTCTTGTAGGACCTACCATTTCATCAGATGTGAGTTCCTGAGCAAACCACCAACCGGCGTTGTCTAACAATTCTCTCATTGGTTCATAAATTGGAGTCATCTCCAACACAGGGTCAACTACATACTTATCTTCCGGTATGCGATCAAGCACATCTTCCTCCAGATCTGTACATCCCCAGAACATGGAAGCAATTATTGTTAATCCTAAAAATATCTTTTTCATGTTCTTTTCTTCTTTATAATGATACGTTAACTCCTAACAGGAAGGTTCTGGTCTTTGGATAGACATTATATTGGTCAAGTCCAAATGATCTGCCAATTGCAGAAATTTCCGGGTCAATACCTGAATAGTTGGTTATGGTAAATACATTATTTGCTGCAACATAAACTCTGAGGTTTGAGATGCCTTTAACAGGGATATTGTATCCGAGTGACAAGTTATCAAGTCGTGCAAATGAACCGTCTTCTAAATAGTAACTTGAGAGCTTTTGATTGTCATTAAGTCCTCTGGCCTCTTCTTCCAGTGCTGACTCAAGTACATTGAGATTCTGTGTTAGCAAGTATGCGTTTCCAAAGAACAATCTTGTAGTATTGAAAATTTGATGTCCATATACTGCGCGAACAGTAAAACTGAAGTCAAAATGCTTCATAAATGTAAAGTAATTTGACCAGCCTAGTTCAAAATCCGGATTAGCATCACCAACAAATCTTCTTTCTGCTTTTTCAAGATCTCTTGTCACACCCCCGGCAGCGGTATAAAATAGAAACTTACCATCGTCGGATAAACCAGCATACTCTGGCATGTACCATGCGCCAACCGGATGACCAGCCATAATAACCTGTGTATAAT
>CAZXQT010000006.1:0-108380 GCA_964643225.1 uncultured Lentimicrobium sp.
GGTTATTAAAGGAAATAACATGCCTATTAGGAGGATTTGGATTTTCCACTTCATAAAACAAACATAGTAAAGAATTGTTACAAATGCAATATTATTTTTGAGATATTTTTATGTCTTATTGACAGACATTTCTTTATTGCAGGTGTTTATCTGGTATATCTTAAAAATGCTGCCCGTGAAGCTAAAACTACCACCCCAATTTTTATGCGCCGTCTTTTTATTTTTGGCTCTGGCATGTACTAAAGAGAAGGATTCAGGAGAACCGGAATACATATATGCCGAAAAGTCACTAAAACGACAAATCTTTTCGTGGTACACGATAAAGGGCTCTGGTGGCGGGCATCATAAAAGTGGTGGCGATACAATCATACTTAATGCCGATACCTCCTGGTACAGGTACGATAATCATGGCAGACTCATTATGGCCGATACTATTCAGTTTCATTATAATGGTAACGGAAAGTTGTCCATGACCACCATAGGGCAGGATACAGTGTATTATCATTACGCTGACAACCGGTTGCAGATGTTTACCACCCGTTGCGGATACTATGATGCAGGCAGGTACACCGATACTACCCGTTTTTATTATGACCCGCAAGGCAGAATACAGTATCATACATCTACTTTTGCACATTCGTATGAGGAACTTGTATACGGTAGCGGTAACGGTAACAAACCTTCTGCCCGTTATATCAGCAGACAAACTACTCCACTCGTATTAAAAGATTCGCTGTTTTATGTATGGCAGGGTGGAAATCTGATCAGTATTACCAGCCGTGCCGGTTATCCGAATGATCAGGTGCATTATCGCCGGGAATTCAGATACGACAACCGTCCATCGTATGTTTCATCAACGCATTATCCCGCTGAATATCTTCTGATGCGTGAAATTACCCAGTTCTATGGAAAGTCATCACCCTTGCTCTATTATGATCTTATACCATGGCGGTATAACTGTGCCAACAATCCGGTGGAGCTAACGGAGATCAACGTTCCGGATGTTGCCATTAAAACAGCAAAGATACGATACGATATTAACGGTTACCCCGAATACATACTGGGCGATAATTTCATGATCTGGCTGCAGTACTAGTACAGCTTATCTTCCGGAACACCACCAATGGTGTAGGCCATAACCCTGAAGTCGTCAATCCATGCACGCCCTTTGCCACGATACCATACCATCGATTCAATCCGCTCGTTACCTGAATAAATTTCAGGAGTCTGGTAATTCATGGTAAGTTTGTTCCATTGCCCCGGCACAAACTTATTCATATCGTCGTCACTCGTGTTTGCCCGGTACTTAATATGTTCTCCCTTTTTGTTGGTGGTGGTCATAACGATCAGCAGGTCGTCCTTTATAGGTTCATACGAAAAAACCATCACCGTAGCCCGCAGATAGCAATAATATTCGTCGGTAATTTTCTTGTAAACGGTTCTGTAAACGGGCGAATAGTTAACACTAGCGTTCATTTCGAACATTCCTTTGCCGCTGAATGGCAGGGGTGCTGTGGTGTCGGTTACAGGGTACTCTTCAAAATCTTTAAAGTCAAGCTCTATATTGTTGAATGGAATGCCATCGGGAATAACGTCAAGCGGAGTAACCGAACGCTGCACCAGCAGCAGCTTCCTATCGTCGTCAGTAACCTTGCTTTTGCCTATTATCCTGAAATAATATCTCATTGTCATTCGACTGCCGTCAATGATGCCCATTTTTACCTGGTATGCCTGATGTACGTTTAGGGCAGTGAGTAATAAGATAACCACACCGGCTGCTATTTTTACAGCCGTTTTTCTTTTCAGGAGGTATTCTACAAAGAAACCGGTCGGGATAACCAGGGTAGCGTATGCCTGAATAAAACCACGCCATCCATAACTGATGAGACTGTTAAATGAAGCGATAAGATAGATCACCAACGAGAGGTAAATCACTAAAGGCCAGAAGTACTCTTTAAACTTACGGTAAACGAAAATGATACCGATTATGCCCAAAATACTGAGAGGCGAATAGATAAACCATCCTTTTCTGAAACCAAAGAGTACATGAGCGAAACGCGGTCTCAACAGATCGAATGCAGCTCCAGGATCGTTGTATATATTTATGATGTAGGAGCCGGCGATCTCTTTGTAATAAAGCAATTGCGGTACAAAGAACAGTGCTGCAATGATACCGGCCAGTATTATCTGCAGGTAATTCTGGCGGATTGTTGTTATTTTTCGCTCGAAAGTATATCGGTTGTACACTCCGAAAAGAACCGGAAACGCAATAATAAACACATCTGATGGCCGTATCGCAATGATCAGTCCGAGCGTTATACCAAGCGCAATGGCATATTTGTATCGTGGTTTTTCATGCCACCTCAGGGTATACCAGATAAAGATCACAAACAGGGTGAATAGGTAGGCATGGGGTGTATCATTTCCGAACGAAACAAAATACAGAAAGTTTGTTCCAGCCAGAATCAGGAATAGCGAAATGGTTGTAATGGTTTCATTAAAGAAACGTAAAAGCAGCTTCCGTGTGACAATAAAGCCCACAATGCTCCAGAGTGCGCCAAACATGATCAGCGCCCACTGGTAAGGAGCAGAGAACCCGTCGGCCGGGTACCCGTGCGTTTTTGCATAATAATGCCCTGCGAAAAATGCAGGAGTCCACAAATACGACATTCCTTTGTAGAAGCGCATTATTATACCCCCTTTTTCGGTGGGTGCTATCTGGAAATAGGTGGGTGTGACATTGTATTTGGCATTCACCTCCTTGTACCATTCTGTCTCGAGCGTTACATCGTGGTAAATATACTTTGCCGGCAGGTGCATGTAATAGCCAAAGTTGTCGTACGATATAAAATTAGCGTGTGGTATAACCAGGTCGGACGACACACAAACTATAGAGAAAAAAAACAGGAACCAGATGGAAGGTTTTCTGTACCACATATATTGTCATGTTAGGGATAGCAAGCGCAAATATCGAAAAATTTTGATCATAATCCTGTAGATAATTTCCCCGTTACGGGATTTACCTTCGTCTTTCACCCCGGAGTTATAGGGGTGCAGACACATCAAAAATATGCCGGATGCCTATATGTATAATGGGCTGGACCCATTGATACTACAGTGTTTAGACTAAGTTGCTTTTGCTTGAGTGGACTATTGGGAGGCCGTTATGTCAAATATCGGCATCATTATTCATAAGTGCAGGTAAATGAGCAAGTTAAACCACTTAATACCTGCTAAAATGAATAACTCAAAGAAAAACGTAACAACCAAAATAAACACCCTGTTAACGGTAAAAAGCACGATACTGACAGTTCTGTTTACCTGCATTACCGCTTTTGTGATGGGTGCCACTATATATATTGACCCTGCAAACAACGCTTCTGGTCAAAACGGCTCAATGTCGAACCCCTATAATTCATGGACCAGGTTTACCATCAGTTCAGGTAATACCTATCTGCAGAAAGCCGGCTCCACCTTTACCACCACATCAGGCATCAGCATAAGCAATAAAACCAATGTTACCCTCGGTACCTATGGCAGCGGAGCGAAAGCCAAAATTGTTGCCTCCGGATCGGGTAACCATATTATCAACATTTCCTCCTCTTCAAACATTACTGTTAAGGATCTTGATATCAGTTCTACCGGTACATGGATCTCGGGAGTAATTATACAGGGTAGCAATGCATCAAACAATCAGATAAATAACTCTGTAATCAGAAAAACCGAATGGGGTGTCAGGGTTATCACTACTTCGGGCGGAACAAAGATCTTGAATTCGACCATTAACGACATTAAAGACGACGGAATCTATGTAAAGGATGCCTCTTCGGTTGAGATAGGGTTCTGTACCATTTTTGATGTTAATAAAAAGTACCTTGTTAATACCAACGAAAGTTATTCATCGGGCGACGGTATACAGATAGCATCGACCAACAACATGGTGTTCAATATACACGATAACATTATCGACCACTCGTCGATGGGTAACAAGTTCTGTATCATAGCCTGGGGCAATAACTATTCAGGAACTATAGAGCGTAACGTAATAATTGGCAACAGAAACAAGGTTACCAGCGGTATTTACCTGTCGCCAACCACCAAAACAGTTACGGTAAGATACAATACCATAAAAGAATCGAACTACGGCATGTATTCCTATGCAAAAGTTGATGGTTACTACAATGCGTTTGCCAACAACAAGACCGGTATACATGTAATGCCCGGATATTCTGCCACTATGCGCAATAACGTGTTTTACAACAATACAATCAGCGGTGTGTCTACTGCAAGTAACACCAGTGTAACACTTCGCAACAATATTTTTCAGGTGTCGTCCTCATCGGCGAAAGCCATAAAGACCAGTGGCTCCATATCCTCCAACAATAATGTATTCAATACCCAGCAATCGGGATTTATTAATAACTACAGCACACTTTCGGCATGGAAAAGTGCCACAGGTAACGATGCAGCTTCGGTTGTTGGCAATCCGGGCTTTGTTAATGGCAATGCACTTGATTTTCACCTGGTATCAAATTCGATAGCCATAAACAAGGGCGCTGCAGTAAGTCTGGTAAAGGATTTCTTTGGCGGATTAGTGCCGGTATCGGGAAAAACAGACATAGGTATACATGAATACAACGGCACAAAATCGGCTGCCATAATAGAGAACGATTCAATAGGAAGCGCAGCAGAGATGGTACTTTATCCGAACCCATCGGTCGACGGCAAGTTCTCAGTAAAACTGGGCAGGTTGTATGAAAAGAGTGACTATCAGGTTTACGATATGATAGGCCGTCTGGTAATGAAAGAAACCCAGACCATGACCTCCGAGGGCAAACTCGATATGAGCAGGTTACCCGATGGCGGATACCTTATCAGGGTTGAGGCCGGTGATCAGCAGAAAACTTTAAAGGCCATAAAGCAAACAAAATAGGTTTTAGTTGACAATTATTTGGCAAGGAGGCTGTCCCGAAAGGGATGGCCTCTTTTTATTTAACAGGAAGTGGAATTTTAAAAGTAATTATTTTTTTATATTTGTGTCACTAAACCTAAAACCAGGATCTGTGAAAAATTTCTCCGTTACACTGTCTATGCTGGCAATCATGTCGGTGTTTTCTTTTCTGATGGCTCCCCAAACATTTGCACAGGATACAAACGACCCCACTTTGAAAGACTCCACTTTTACCGGCAGTTTTAATCAGGTGATTGTAAACTATGAAAACAACCGGCTCAATCTGCATGATCCGCTCGAAATTTTAAAAGTGCAGGCAACAGGAGTAACTTTTAACAAAAAGGGTAGCAATCCCAACGATTTTAATACGCTGAGTATTAGGGGTAAAGAATCCGGCTTTGCCCCTGATGTTTTGTATGTTATTGACGGAATAGTGGATGCTGATCCTTCAATGTTGTTTGCTGACGATATTGAAAGTATTGAAATTATTAAAGACGGAGCCCTGTTATCAGTCTATGGAACTCAGGGCAGTGCAGGAGTAATTATCATTAAAACAAAGCATTACAAGGGAAAGGAGAAACTGGTTGTTAACTTCAGCTCTTTTATCACTTTAAACACTGCTTCAAAATACATGGATGTACTAACAGCAGAACAGTTTAGGTCAGCCATTGACAGGCATGACATCAACTTTGACGATGGAGGAAGCAATACCGATTGGCAGAAGGAACTTATGCGAAAACCTGTATCGCAGATTTACAGTCTGGGAGTGTCAGGCAAACTTAACAGTACAGCGTATGATTTTTCTGCGTTCTTTGATAAAAACCCCGGAATTGTGAAAGGCTCATCGCATAAGAACAATGGCATAAACATAAAAGTAAACCAATCAGCCCTGGCAGATAAGCTCAATTTATTTGCCAATGTGTCGTATAACTCTGCTGATTCTGAGGTGCTTCCATTTACCGATGAGGGGACTAATAATCTGTTCCTTCAAACGCTTACACGTAACCCAACCGATCCTGTTTTTGAATCTGATGGGGTAACATATCATCAGGTTGATAGGGCATTTAGCTATTTTAACCCCCTAAAGATGATAGATGGAACTGTTAGTGAGTCAAAATCTGACAATCTCCGTATAAATGCCGGTGGGTTGTATGCTATTGCTGATGGACTTAAAGCCGGTATTAATGTTGGTTATTCAGGACTTGACAATACATATGACTATCACCAGGGAACTGAAACATTTAGTTATCCTACAGAGGAAATTACCTCCGGATACACCAACAACAAACAACGTTTTAATACAGAGATCAGCGTTGATTACGAAAAAGCACCGGCCGAAAATCACAACCTTTCTATAGGCGCCCTCATAAGGTATCGCAGCCTTAACGATGAAGATGATTATTCTATGGTTAGAGGCAACATCAGAGATTCATCCGTATACAGGGAAGAACGTTCGTATACCAACTATATACTCCATGCCGGATATAATTACGGTGAGCGTTATTTTGTTAATGCATCTGCTACTATCGAAGCTTCAGAACTTGCACTTACAGGATTTCAGACTGCAATAAGTCAATTAAACAGAAAAAAATTCTACCCTTCGTTTATGGCAGGCTGGAATTTGAGTAATGAAAAATTCCTGCGCAACAATACCCGAATTAATCACCTTTTCCTGAAAACCAGTCATGGAATAAGAGGAAACGGGAATGCTGATACGCAAAGATTTTACAACACCTTTCCGGGCATTGAAAGTCTGAATACGGAAAAAATCAGTGAACTCAGTTTCGCAATTGATTTCGGCTTATTTAAAAACAGGGTAAACGGTAATCTCGGATGGTACAGCCGGACCATTGATAATGCTGTCGGTGTTAATTATCTGCCGGTGCCCCCGGGTGTATTTTACTACACATACAGCAATAACTATTCTTACCGATCAACCGGATTCGAAGCCATGCTTTCCGTTACAGCGCTGGACCATAAAAATATCAAATGGCGTTCACAGTTCAATTTCTTCCTGAACCATGAAGAGCTTAAGAAGGGACTGCCAACGCATAATTCAGGAACAGAAGCCGCCGGTTATTTCAGCTATTCTGTCGACTCCTATGCAACACAACGTATCAAAACCGGGTATCCATCGCGTGTATTTTATTTACCTCTGAGCGCAGGTTACTCCGACGACGGCAGGCCATTGTATTACACCGAAAACGGCAATGTAACCCGCGAGTTTAGCCGTGCAAAGTTTGAAATGATGAGCCAGAGTGACCCAAAGTATTATATTGGCTGGATGAACAGTTTCCAAATGCTCAGCAATTTTAACCTGTCAGTTTCTTTAAGTTATGTGGGAGGCTTCAGCATATATAATGCCACACGCATGTATCTGTCTAACCCTTTTTATATAACAAGCTATAATATTTCGGAAGAGGGATTAGCCAACCTCGATGCCGGTTATCAATCGTCGGCCCCCTTGTCTGAAACGTATCTTGAGAATGCTTCATACCTGAGAGTTGATGATATAACATTATCGTATACTGCAGCATTCAATAAAACCAAAAAGCCGGGCAACCTTCAGATCTACCTGTCAGCACGTAACCTTTTAACCGTGACCGATTATACCGGATATGATCCTGCAGGCAGCAGTACCGGGGTGGATTATTTCAATGTATATCCGCTTGCCAGGACCTATACGATAGGCCTGCGGTTTAATATTTAGGTCCCCTCAGGCGATTTTATATTATTGTTGTAACTTTTTAAACTTAAAGGCTACCGCAATATCTCTTGTTGGGTGGTTGTATGAAGTGTCGATTGTGTAATTTTTTGTCAGAAAAGAATTCCATTCCCGGCTGTAGTGATCAATACTGTCAATTTTATGGAGCAAACGGGGATTTAAAATCTGAAAACCCAATCTGTTTATTGACTCAAGCCGTTGCTCCTTTTCTTCTGTAAAAGGCGCATTTAAGGCTATAATATTTTCGGGCAGTTTATCTGTATCGCGGGGTTGTACCTGGTTGGGATTTACAGATTTTAATCCCGAACCCTTCTGCTGCAGGTAGTAGTTGTAGAATTTGCTCAGTTGACTGACAATTAGAACATTCGGTTCTCCTTTAGTATTCTCAATAACAAGTTCGGTAATTTGTCTGAAATTTTCTTTGTATTGTTTGCGATAGTACCCGCTGATAAACAGGAGGTTGATGATGCCGGCAATCACTGCAACGGAAAGTGCCCTGTTTACCCATTTATCTTTTAAACTTTCAAAACCGGTAAGCACAAGGATTATAAGGAACGGCAGACCGGCCAATGTGCCCTGTTTGTTCAGCACAGGTTTAAACAACGACACTGCATAGATGAGAACGAACACAGAAACGACACTGTAAAACATGAGCAGCTGAAACGGGCTTTGTACCCATCCTGACCGCCTGAATGCCCCGATAGCTTTTCGTATGTATAAGACCATACCCGTAAGCATAAACAAGGTTGTAACAGGTTCCTTGCCGGTATAATCGTACAGATATTCAAAGAAGTACCAGGCTACAGGAAGATTCATAAAGTGCTCCCTGCCTCCGGTGTGAAAGATCATTGGAATCCAGGGCAGGTATAAAATGCCTGCTCCCGCGAAAGCAAGGATGAAATTCCGGAACAAGGTTGCCGGTATCTTCTTAACCACAAACAGGTGCAATAAACAAATTGCCTGGGCAAGCATAATAAAGAAACCATAATAGTGTGTATACAGCATAATTGCACTCCCCACTGCATATAACCACAGGTAGCGGTTTCTTTTGCTGCGGAGGTACTTTAGAAACAGCAGCGATGTGATGGTTGCCAGGCAAAAAAGAACAATATACATTCGTACTTCCTGGCTGTATTTAACATGGAAGAAAAAGACAGAACAAAACAGCGCGGTTAGTAAAGCAAACCGTTCCCGCCCCGACTGTTTGGCAAGCAGGTAAATAAGCCATACACCGATGCA
The DNA here is from genome assembly GCA_964643225.1 of uncultured Lentimicrobium sp. Taxonomy (GTDB): domain Bacteria; phylum Bacteroidota; class Bacteroidia; order Bacteroidales; family Lentimicrobiaceae; genus Lentimicrobium. The sequence continues at coordinate 8,916 of CAZXQT010000006.1, forward strand.
CCCGATGATTGCTGATAATAGCCTGCCGGTAAGGTCGTTATAGGGGAACACCCTGAATACGTAATGCAGCAAAAAGTAGAAAAGTGGTGGATGAAAGTCCGTCTTAATATCCGTTAGTATTCCCTGAACGGAGTTGTCGGGAGCAGCGATGGTTACAGAATACAACTCATCAAACCAAAGGCTTTGGTAAGTGAGGTGATAAAACCGGGTTGCAACCGTAAGTAAGATTATTACAATAACCAGAGTTCTCCTTTGCATGCAGGTAGATGGATCTGTTACATTTTAATAATTTTGGCTGAAAATATGCTTACTTCAGCTTCTGCTTTGCTTTCTCCATTTCCATTTCCATTTTTTTCTCCATCTCTTTCTGTAATTCTCAGATAGTACACTCCGGCGGGGTAGCCTGCGGTATTGATTGCATTGTATGAATTAACTGATCCCCGGCTCATGATCTTACCCATTGAATTGACGATTGTGTACTGAAGGTTCTCTGTAGATTTGTTTACCTCAAATACCAGCTGATCGCTGAATGGGTTGGGGTAGTGTATAAACGGTTGTGCCTCTGTTAGTTCGGTTTTGCCGGATACAATCACGGTTAATTTGTTCGATGTATCGGAAACACAACCCGATAGCGTAACCAGTGTGTAGTATTCGCCGTCCCAGGTAACAGTGTAATCCTGTGCCGTAGCGCCGGCTATTTCTCCCTGCTGGTCGTACCATTGGTTGCCTTCAGGAGCTGAAGACTGGAGGTATTTGCCCGATGCGGAAATAACCGGAGTTTCAGGTTTTGTATTTACAGTAACTTCGAAATTTGAGTACGGACCTGTGCCGCAATCATTAATGGCTGCTACTGATATTTCCCCCGATTGTGCTGTTAAACCGAAATCGATCAGAACAGTGTTGGCTGATACAGTATTGATGGTGGCACCTTCGGGCATAATCCAGATATAAGAGATTGCCCCGGGTACTTCGGGCACCGTGTATTCCACCGCAGTGGCACCCTGACATACTACATCCGCTCCGGTAATGGCACCCGGCTGCTCAGGCAGGTAACTGATGGTTATCTGCAGCGAAGAAGCAATTCCGTTACCGGCAGGATTAACACCATACACACTTATTTCTCCATCTTCGGCATCAGAAGCAAAATCAACCAGTATCTGATTGCTGCTGCTGCTGCCTGACGCCCCAACGGGTAAAGTCCATACGTAGGTTTCAGCTCCGGCTATAGGGTCTACGGTATATAACACCTGCGAAGTCCCTGCACAAACCGATGCCGGACCGCTGATTGGTCCTGCTGATGCAGGAAGGGTTGACTGCATCAGGGGCGATTCCCACATTCCTCTGCCAAAAGTTGCTGCACGTAATGCGTCCAGTTCAGGGTTGCCTTCATCATAGAAAATCTCCAATTCAGTTACCCATGCTCCGGCAGGCATACCTGTGTTGTATGCGGCCCAGCCTGTGCTGAGTGAATCGCGGTAAAATACACCAATATCAGTGCCCAGATATAGTCCTTCTGAACTGTTGTGGTAATGTCTTAACGTATGCATTTGTACATCAGGCAGATCGCCGGTAATTTCATTCCATGTAGCTCCCTTATCGGATGATTTGAATACCCTGTTTTGCTGCACAAGGTATACGATGTTTGCGTTATACGGGTATGTTTCAATGGCCGTGATGTAGTTTGAAGTGGGTAGTCCGGCGGTAAGGTTAGTCCAGGTAACGGAAGCAGCCCGGGCATTGTCGGTTCTGTATAATTTGTGATCATCAGAAGCATAAAGTATGTTTGGATCAGCATCAGATAAAGCTATCTGGTTAAAATTGTCGCCATTGATATTCGAAATTTTAGTCCAGTTAACGCTTCCGGAATTTGGTGCTTTAATATTTGTGCTTCGCCAGATGTTGTCATAGCCTATGTACATTATATTGCCATCGGAAGGGTCGATGGTGAAGGGTGTAACCCAGTCGCCGCTCTCATTGATTCCGTTTGAGCCTTCTCCGGCAATCTGATAACCATCCCCGTTGTTGAAATGTCTGTAAATTGGGCCGTAGTACAACGTAGAGTAGCTGTAGGATGCGTCGGCAGGGTCATAGGCACATTCCATTCCGTCACCACCGTTTACATTAACCCATTCTGTGCCGTAAAAAGTAGAAGTGCCATTATCCTGATACCCGTTGATGACATAATCGCGTGATGTTGCACTTTGTCCCAGCTTATAGGCCTGACTTATAACAAGTCCGTTGCTGACTTCTGTCCACGAAGAGCCTCCGTTTGAAGTCCAGTAAACGCCTCCGTCATTTCCGGCATACAGTCGTCCGTTAAGCGGATTATATTCCAGCACATGCAGATCTGCATGAACAGAAGGAACGCCGCATCCACCGTACCAGTGGCTGTTAATGGCCCAGCTTTGTCCGCCATTGGTTGATTTGAAGCAGTTTACACCGCCTCCATAGAGAATGTCGGCATTATTGGGATCAACAGCTATATCCAGATCGTACCATGCCTGTCCGCCGCTACCTCCGTTACAATCCCAGCTCATAATGTTGGGAGAGGTTGACCGCACACTGAATGTTAAACCACTGTCGGTAGAACGGTATAGACCTTTGAAGGAGTCGGAATTGGTGAGCCAGAAGTAAACCACTTCAGGATTGGCGGCCGAAACTCCGATTGCACCGCGGTATCCGCCCGGCAGCCCGGTGCTAACCTGTGTAAAACTCATTCCGTTATTTACTGATCTGTAGAAATTTCCTGATGCAGATGCATAGACTGTTTGCGGGTCGTTGGGCTTAAAAACAACATCCTTAAAATTCTCTGTGTACACCAGTGTCCATGTAAGTCCGCCGTTCTCTGTTCTGAACATACCTTCGTTGGTAGCTGCAAGCAGCATAGAAGGATTGGTCGGGTGCATGAGCAACCTACTAACGGTTACCCATTCCATATTGGCATTTGCGGGGATAAAAGTATTGCCGCCATCTGTACTTTTCCATACACCCATTCCCGGGGCATCGCCATGGTCACGGTCGCCTGTTCCCAGGTAAATCACCAGCGGATTGGTGTAATCCACAGCAATAGCAGACACTCCCAGCGTTGGCATTATATCGGTCGTAGTGTTCCAGGTCGCACCGTCGTCGGTACTGACCCATAGACCGCCGGCGGGTGCACCGGCGTAAATTACTGCCGGGTCGGTAGGGTGGAATGCAACAGCGTTTACGCGGCCCAGCCCTCTGTAGCCGTTATATCCCGAAGGCACCGTAAAAGGACCCACCGGAGTCCATTGTGCATTGCTCACTACTCTGGCGGTTAAATTAGCGGCATCCTGCATGGCAGTGTAGTTTCTCTGAACAGGCGGTTTTTGCCCGTCGGGAGTTACTTTTCTGCTCATCCAGTATTCCCAGCGTTTAAATGCTTTCCAGCCATTACCCCTGGTAATTTCATGGTTATTCCAATACGCCTCGAATGCTTTTTGTGTTTCAAAGAAATTTGCATTGGGGTCCTGCATCAAATCTACCCAGTAGGGGTAGCTTTCGTAATCTTTCTGAGCCGCCGTGCCGGTTTGCTGCACTTGCTGTGACTGCTGCACTTGCTGCACTTGCTGTGATTGTTGGGCAAACACCGGCAACGATAAAGCGCTGAAAATAACACAGTTTACAAGGAGAAGTAAATGTTTTTTCATAATGGTGGATTTATATAAAGCAAAGGTAAGAAAAGTTTAGACGCTCGCTGCGCTTCGCGGTTTAGACGGCTTCGCCGGTGTAGACGGCTACGCTTCGCTGCGCCGGTTTAGACACAACGCTGCGCGTTGTGGTGTAGACGCTCCGCTATGCTGCGCGGTTGAGACGGCTACGCTTCGCTTCGCCGGTTTAGAAGTATTTAATGCTATACTGTGCTGACGGTTTCTCGCGGCTTTATAGATAGAGTGGGAGAGGAGGTGCCAATCTAAAAGTGGCAAATGCATTCATCGGGGTTAGACCATATTTAAGGTTAATTTTTATTCCGGGTTTAGTCTATATAAACTCCGTATCAACTCTACCTCAACTCTACCTCAAAGCTACCTTAAGACTACGGGGAGGGGTAGAGTTGAGGTAGAGTTGAGGTAGAGAAGACGTAGAGAAGATATAGAGATAACCTTGAGATATCATGGAAGTACCAGGACCCTTTTAGCAGAACATTGTTATTCTCTTTTGTACTTTTATTCCATGCTATACTATAGAAGAAAAATTCTACTTGCCTTACTGGAATCATTTGACGGACAAACAAATGCAGAAAGTTTGCAGAAATATCTGTTTTTGTTTACCCGTAAGCAGAGCAACAGGGCATTTGATTTTGTACCTTATCACAATGGATGTTTTTCGTTCCAGGCTAATCAGGACATACTCACCATGAAAAAATACGGATACCTGGAAATATTGGAACAACCCGACGGAACGTATATAAAACTGATCCAACAAGGTAACTATCTATCGCAACTGGATACGATTGACCGGCAAGACCTTGAAGAAGTAAAAGCAACTTTCGGGCACTATAGCCAGGATGATCTAACACGCTTTATCTACCAAAACTATCCATATTATGCAATTAACAGCAGCATTGCAGACCAACTTTTAACTCCGGTGGAAAAGAAAACAGTTGAAAAACAAAAAAGAAAATATAACGATTATCAGCTATTTAGCATAGGTTATGAAGGAGTAACGCTTGAAACCTATATAAATACATTAATAATAAACGACGTGCGTGTATTGTGCGATGTCAGGAAGAATGCATATAGTCGAAAATTTGGGTTTTCAAAAAAACAGTTACGTGAAGCTTGTGAAGGGGTCGGCATAAAATTTATCCATATTCCTGAATTAGGAATTGAATCTGAGAAACGCAGGACTTTAAGCTCTCAGGAGGATTATGATGTTTTGTTTGAGGATTTTGAAAAGACAACCTTAAAAAGCAATTACGCAGCATTATTGAAAGTCAGGGAAATTATCCAGGAAGAAAAACGTGTCGCCTTGACATGTTTTGAGAACAATCCTCGCCAGTGCCACCGAACTCGTGTTGCAAACGCATTAATGCAGTTACCTGATATTAATTATGCATTTAAATTACTCTAACTAAATCGCACTCTGGCACATTTTACCTGTTTAAATATCTTATTTATAACGATTCTAACAAATATTCCCTTTAACTTTGCTTTAGTTTTGCGACCAGGTGGTGTGGCAGTTCAAGTCATCCTTAGTAAACCCCTAAACTCCCAGACCGGCAAGCGCAGCGATGCCGTCTAAACCGCGAAGCGTCTACACCGGCGAGCGCAGCGAAGCCGTCTGAACCGCGAAGCGTCTAAACCGGCGAGCGCAGCGAAGCCGCCTTAACCGCGAAGCGTCTAAACCGGCGAAGCGTAGCGAAAGCCGTCTGAACCGCGAAGCGTCTAAACCGGCAAGCGCAGCGAAGCCGTCTTAACCGCGAAGCGTCTAAACCTCTATTTTTTTATGCTTGAGAAAATTATTAATTTCAGTATCAGAAATAAACTGATCATTTTTTTGTTCACTGCAACAGTGGCCGCTTTTGGAGTTTATGCGGTGTTTAATATCCCCGTTGGCGCGGTGCCCGATAATACCAATAATCAGGTGCAGGTGATCACCACTTCAGGTAATTTGTCAACACAGGAAATTGAGCAGTTCATTACGGCTCCGGTCGAAATGGAGATGGCCAATCTGCCGGGGGTGCAGGAGATCAGGTCGGTTTCAAAATTCGGAATTTCAGTAGTTACAGTGGTCTTTAAGGAAAGACTCGGCACGTATCTTCCGCGACAGCTTATTGCAGAAAAAATAAAAAGCGCTTCGGCTAAGATTCCTGAAGGTTTTGGGGTGCCTGAAATGGGTCCGATCACAACCGGTTTGGGTGAAGTATATCAATATATTGTTGATGTTAAGCCGGGGTACGAGGGAAGGTATTCGGCCATGGAACTGAGGACGATTCAGGACTGGGTGATCAAACGCAGGCTCTCGGGAATAAATGGGGTTGTTGAAATTAACAGCTGGGGTGGGCTGCTGAAACAGTATGAGATTGCCATTTCGCCGGAGAGATTGAGGAGCCGCAATATTACCCTGCTGCAGGTGTTTGATGCGGTGGAAGCCAACAACAGTATTTCGGGGGGTGCTTATATTGAAAAAGAGAATCAGAGCTATTTTATCCGCGGCGACGGGCAGGTTAAGGATATTAAGGAAATTGAACAGATTGTGGTGGAGAACAACGAAGGCACGCCTGTTTTTATTAAGGATGTTGCCGAAGTGCGCTACGGTCATGCCAATCGGTTTGGTGCCATTACTGCCAACGGAAAAGGAGAAACGGTGCTTGGCCAGATCATGATGCTTAAGAATGCCAACTCGAAAGAAGTTATTAGTGAAGTGAAAAGCAGGGTGGCAGAAGTGCAGCAAAATTTGCCGGAGGGAGTTTTTATAAATCCGATTCTCGAACGCAGTGAACTGATCGGCAAAACCACCTTCACTGTATTCGAAAACCTGATCCTGGGCGCAATTATTGTGATGCTCACAGTGATTTTACTGCTGGGTAATCTGCGCTCGGCCCTTGTTATTGCTTCGATGATTCCGCTTGCGCTGTTGTTCACACTCAGCATGATGTATATTTTTGGCATTGATGCCAATCTGATGAGTCTGGGGGCGCTCGACTTCGGGATCATCATTGACGGCGCCGTGATCATTGTGGAGTTTATTGCAATCCGGATCACCGTTAACCGGGATGAAATTAACTCCCTTAAAGGCGATAACCGCATGAAGCTGATGGACCGGATTTCGGCCGACGGAGCTTCAAAAATGATGAACTCGGCTATTTTTGGACAGATCATTATCCTTATTGTCTTTATACCGATTCTTTCCCTTACGGGTGTGGAGGGAAAGATGTTCAGGCCTATGGCGCTGGCTTTCAGCTTTGCTATTCTTGGTGCGATGATCTTTGGACTCACCTGGCTGCCGGTCATTTCGTCGGTATTTCTTAAACCGTTGAAATCGGATAAGCCAACCCTCTCAGATAAACTGATGGCTATTGCGCACAAATCGTATTTGCCCTCGATAAAATGGGCTCTCGGCCATAAACGCATGGTGTTTGGCGCTGCCATACTTTCGCTGGCCTTGACCATTGCTGTTTTTATAAATATGGGGGGTGAATTTGTACCCACGCTAGACGAAGGAGATTTTGTGATTCAGCCGGTGCTCAAAACGGGGACTTCGCTCACCAAAACCATTGAGCTTACCACCAAAATGGAGAATATTTTGCTGCAGAAGTTTCCTGAGGTTGATCAGATTGTGAGCAGGATCGGGGCTGCAGAAGTGCCTACCGACCCCATGTCGATGGAGGAGATCGATATGATCATCAAACTTCATCCGCGTAAGCAGTGGGTTTCGGCAGATAATAAAGAGGCTCTGGCCGAAAAATTCAAAGAAGCTCTTTCCGTTATACCGGGTATTGAATATGAGTTTACACAGCCTATTGAGATGCGTTTTAATGAGCTGGTTACCGGTGTAAGGTCGGATATTGCCATCAAGCTCTTCGGCGAAGACCTCGATTACATTAATGAGAAGGCTAAGGAAATTGAAAAGCTGGTGCGGCAGGTGCCGGGTGCAGGCGATGTAATTATTGAAAAAACGGCAGGTCTGCCCCAGGTGAGGGTAACCTATCTGCGCGACAGGATTGCGCAATATGGGGTGGATACGAAAACGCTCAACGGGTACCTTTCTGCTGCTTTTGGCGGACAGTTTGCAGGAGTGCTTTTTGAAGGAGAGAAGCGCTTTGATATGGTTGTAAGGCTGCCCATTGAAACACGCACCGATATTGACGCTATACGACAATTGCAGGTACCGGTCATGGGCGGACAACAGGTCCCGTTGTCGCAGCTGGCCGATATAAACTATACCGAAGGCCCTGCTAAAATTTCACGCGAAAACACGCACCGCCGGGTGGTTGTTGCAGTTAATGTGCGCAACAGGGACCTGCAGTCGGTTATTGAAGACATCCGCGCAAAGATTGACAGTGAAATTACACTTCAGCCGGGCAATTACATTGAATACGGCGGACAGTTTGAAAACCTGAATAATGCAACCAGACGACTTATGCTGGCAGTTCCGGTTGCGATGTTGCTTATATTGATTTTTCTGCATCTTGCATTTCAGTCGTTTAAAGATGCTATCATGATATTCTCGGCTATTCCGCTGGCCACAGTGGGTGGGGTGTTCCTGCTGTGGGTCCGTGGCATGCCATTCAGTGTTTCGGCCGGGGTTGGATTTATTGCCCTGTTTGGTATTGCTGTGCTCAACGGTATTGTACTTATTGAGCATTTGAAAGAGCTTCAGCACGAAGGTAAGTACAGTATACGCGACCTTATTCTGAATGGAACACGTAACAGGCTGCGACCCGTACTGCTTACTGCAGGCGCTGCTGCGATGGGTTTTCTGCCAATGGCTATATCATCGGGTGCTGGCGCCGAAGTACAAAGACCGTTGGCTACCGTTGTTATCGGGGGATTGTTTACTTCCACTTTCCTGACAATGATCTTACTGCCTCTGTTGTATGAAGTTTTCTATACGGTAAAAAGCGTTCAGTTGTTTCCTTTTAGAATAATACGAAAAAGCTCTGTTATTCTCCTGATCGGATTAATGGTTCCGGCCCTTGCATCGGCCCAGTCGGCGAAACCGGCTCAGACAACGGCACCTGCACAGACAGTGCAACCGGCTCTGGTACTGACTCTTGACCAGGTTATTGCCGTTGCAAAGCAGCAGGCATACAGCCTGAAGGCTGCCGCATACAGGATAGAAGAAGCCAAAGCACTGAGAGGCACTGCCTTTGAGATAGATAAGACCTCTGTTACCTATGGTCTGGATGAAAACAATATTGCCGAAAACGGTTTTCCGCTTTACGTATGGGGGGTGCAGCAACAGTTTAGTTTCCCGACGCTTTATGCTGCAGAATGGAAAAGCAGAACCCTGGGCGTGGAACTCGCGGGGATTTCGAAAGATCTGGAGGAACAAAAGCTTATAAAGTCGGTTTCGATGTACTATGTGTTTGCCCAGTATGCGCTCCAGAAGGTTAATCTGTACCGTGAACTCGACAGCCTGTATCGTATTCTGGTTCACATGGGCAATCTCAGGAAAAATGCAGGTGACATCAGTAATATCAGCCTTCTGGCCCTCAGGGCAGAAAGTGAACAGACCCTGCTGTTGCTCGAAAAGGCAGGGGCAGAGTACAACAGTGCACTTAAACGTTTGCAGGCCGCTGCCAATTTCGATTCTGCATTTGCGGTAGTTAACACATTGCCTGTTATTCCCGCAAAGGAAAGCAATGTGAACTTTATTACAGAGAGAATGGATAAGGAACTGCAACTCTCGAACCAGCTTCTGCGGGTAGAGAAAAACCGTATGCTTCCTGATCTCTCGGCAACCTGGTTTACCGGCTCCAATAAACATGAAAACGCTCAGACATACGATGGATGGGAGGTGGGGCTTTCAATACCGCTGTTTTATGGAAGTCAGCGATCAAAGATAAGAGGAGCGAAATTTTCCTCCATGATTCAGGAACAATCAAATGAACAGGCGAAACTCAATCTGAATGCCCGGCTGGCAGAATACCGGTATGAACAGGCAGCCTGCAAACGGATGATCGAAAGCTACGAAGAAAACGGGAAAGCATTGTACAACGAAATAATCAGAACGGCCGGGCTGGAATTTGAGCATGGTAATATTGACTTTTTTCAGTTGTCACAGAATATTGGAAGTGCCAAAAGGCTGCATGAAGCCTATCTTGACAATGTAATGCGGTATAACACCTTAACACTTGAATTAAATTATTTAACCGATTAGAAAATGAGTCTGAGAAATATAATTCTGGCAGCGGCAGTATTAAGTCTGTTGTCGTGTAAAAATGGAAATGAAGCACAACCTGCGCAGGAAGAAACCGGGGCAGTGATCATTACGGAAGAACAATTCAGTTCGGAGGGAATGCAGCTGGGCACGGCCGTGTTATTGAACATAGAGGATAAGCTGGCGTGCAACGGGGTAGTAACGACGCTGCCTAACGGCAAAGCAGAAATTTCACTGAATGTGCCGGGGGTGATCAGGCGGATCTTTGTGCGGCAGGGGCAACAGGTGCATGCCGGACAGCCATTGATGGAGATTGGAGGAAATGAACTGATCGACCTGCAAAACGACTTTGCTTCGGCAGCAATCAATTACCGCAGGCTGGAGAGCGAATTTAAAAGAGCCGATCTGCTTTTTAAACAGAATGTGGGTTCGGAAAAGGAATTCAGGGTTATTGAAAGCGATTACCAAAATGCTCTTGCCCTGTACAATGGATTGAAGCTTAAGATCGAATCGGTCGGCTTGTCTGCCGCCAGGGCAGAAGCGGGCAGTATTGTGGCTGCCTATACCGTTACCGCGCCCATAAAAGGTGTTATTACTGACCTGGAAGCCAACATAGGCCGGTATCCTGCACAGGGGGAACTGTTAATGGAAATTCTTGATAAAGATGCCATGCAGGTGAAACTTTCGGTTTTCCCGGAAGACCTGAACGGCATTGAAGCAGGCACTCCGGTGGTATTCACGGTGCCGGGGAAAGAAAAGATAAAAGCCTCTGTTATCTCGGTTGGTTCCACAGTGGATCCTGAAACAAAAGCGGTGGAATGTTTTGTAGGAGTTACCGAAAACAAGGGTAACCTGGTCAATAATGCATTTGTACATGCTGAGATAATCCGCAAAAACGATTCTGTGCTTATGATGCCTGCCACTGCACTGCTTAAAACAGGGGAGAGGTATTCGGTACTTAGCTTCGATAAGAAAGCCGACAAAAAGTACTATTTCATAGCCAAACCCGTAAAAACCGGCAGGCAGGCCAACGGCATGATGGAAGTAGCAGATACCGTAGGCTGGGGAAAGGTGCTTGTTAAAGGTGTTTATACTATTACGGCAGAATAAATTTTAGTTAACTTTGGCGGCAAATACGACCGTGGTATGGCACTCGACACTATTATTGAACTCAGTAATCTTAATGTTTATCAACGTAACATACTTGTTCTTTCGGATGTAAACCTGCATATTGAAAAGGGCGAGTTTGTGTACCTTATCGGCAAAACAGGCACGGGAAAAAGCAGTCTGCTGAAGACCCTGTATGCAGAGTTGCCGGTTAAGGAAGGGAGTGCTGAAGTTGCCGGGTATGATCTGTTTAAGATAAAAAAACGGGAGGTGCCCTACCTGCGAAGAAAACTGGGTATTGTTTTTCAGGATTTTCAGTTACTCCATGACCGGTCAGTCAACGATAACCTGTTGTTTGTAATGAAGGCAACCGGCTGGAAGAGTAAGCCGGAGATGCAGGAGCGCATGGAAGACGTGCTCGAAAAGGTTGGCCTTAAGACCAAAGGGTTTAAAATGCCGTACCAGCTTTCGGGAGGGGAGCAGCAAAGAGTGGCTATTGCCAGGGCACTGATCAACGAACCGGAACTCATTCTTGCCGACGAGCCCACCGGAAATCTTGATCCTGAAACATCGGCCGGCATTATGTCGCTGCTCAGAGATATCAGCAACAATGGAAGGGCTGTGCTTATGGCAACCCATAATTACGCACTGATGGAGAAATTCCCGTCACGCACCCTGAAGTGTGAAAACGGCAAGGTGTTATCTGTTGAAAACAATATCGATGAGCCGATCGGCATTGACGGAGTTTGAGAAATTTTTCTGCAAAAGTGCTTCTCTTTTTTCCACTTCGTGCGTGTTAAATTCGGCCTGTGCAATCTGATCGACCAGTTTGCGCAATTCGCCCGCATCTTTACCTATAAGACATACCGGTTCCAGTCCCGTTCCATTAAGCATGGCAGGATTTACAATGCAGAACCGTCCGTTATACAGGGTATTAAGTAGTTTTAATTTTAGCCCCGATGCCTGAAACGTTACCAGAATATTAGCCTGCGCTTCTCTAATAAGCCGGAACATCTGCACATCGGCAGGATTGGGTATCAGCTCCACATTGGCCTGCTTTGCAGCAAGGCTTATAATGGTTTCCGGCGGATTCATGCCTGCAATGATCAGTTTATGCGGTGAGCCGGCAAAGACCCTGCGTATGAGGAACGAAGCAGCAATCTCGTTCTCGGGCACTTCTATGTTGCCATGGTACAAAAAATACTCCCCTTTCCCTTCGGAACTGCGTACTTTCTGGTTTGCATGAAAACTGGGGAGGAAATACACTTCCTTATGCGGAAATGCCTTTTTGAGGTATTGCTGATCGCCTTTCGATACCACCAGCATAGCGGTGGCATGCGTCAGCTTTCGCTGAAAAAGCATCAGCTTAAAGCTCTCGATAAGAAAATACACTTTCTTTGCCCACGACCGTTCGGCCTTGAACAGGTTATAGTAGTAATGGTGTTCTATGTTGCTTTCGCGATAAATGAGCACCCTGTTACGCAGCCTGCTGTCGTCAATAAACGAGCACGAATGGAGTCCCTCGAAAAGTATGGGGTGGTTGTCTTTGAGCAGGTTGGCAATCATGGCAGCCGACCTGCGGCTTTTTACTATATACGGTTCATGGCTCCAGGCCGAGCGTAAGCCTGTAGTGCGGGGATAATAGTTTACCGACTCGCAAAACTCTTCCAGTTCAGGGGCGCGGTCGCGGCCGGGGTATTCTATGATGTGCAGGTGCAGACGTATTCCTTTGCTGTGCAGTTCCTTAATTTTATAGAATACATCAATAACTCCACCATAATTGGGTGGGTAAGGTACATCGAACGAAACAATGTGCAGGTGTTTGTCAGGCATATTTCCGGTAGACCTCCATGAGTTTTTTCTCTTCGTTTTCCCAGTTCAGTTCATTTGCAGCTTGCTGCAGATGGACTTTAAGACTTTGTTTCAGATTTGACGAAAGCATTTTATTAATAACAGCAGCTATATGCATAGGATTGTGCTCTTCAATAAGGCAGCCAACCCCGTATGTTTCGACGATGTTTTTGATTTCGGGCAGGGGAGAAGCGAGCACCGGGGTACCGGCATGTATGTAATCGAATAATTTATTGGGCAGACTATAGCGGTAGTTAATGTTGGTATCCTTATCGAGGGTTAAACCGATGTGCGCCCTGCAGGTGTATGCCATCATTTCGGTGTAGGGCTTTCTGGGCAAAAACAGGACCTTTGGCGACAATTGCAGGTTTTCAACCATCTTTTTTAACTGGTCTATCACATCACCGCCACCCAGTATGAGCAACACCGCATTATCTACGTATTGCATGGCCTGTATGGCTTCTTCGGCTCCCCGCTGAATATTGATGCCGGCTCCCTGAAGAATGATGAGGTGCTTTGAAGGATCAATTGCGGTACCGGCCGGTGCAGGCAATGCGGAAACGTCCAGTTTTCGGGGCACGTTACGTATGACGGTAATATCTTTATGGTATTCGTTTTTATACATTCCGGCAATAGAATCGTTTACCGTTATAACGTCGGTGAGGCGAGGAAATATATACCGCTCGAATGTTTTCCACACCGATTGTACAAACGGCCTGTTAACGAGTTCGGGCGTTTCGGTGTAGTATTCGTGGCTGTCGTAAACGATCGGTATATGTTTGAGCTTATGGGCTAAAAACGAGGCCGGCAGGGTATCGAGATCGTTTGAAACCAGCAGGTGGGCTTTGTTAAACATCAGAAGGAGGAACAGCCGGATGTTGTACTCTGCATAAAACAACGGCCCGCGCCTGAAAAACAGCTTCATTCTGTGGGTGCTGTATTTTCGCTGTAGCGGGAAACTTCCGGGCAACTGCCTTCCGACAAGCAGAACACGAAAACCCATCCCCGTAAGGGTATTGCATGTTTTATCCACACGCTGGTCAGTGCTCAGGTCGTTGGTTACGGAAACGATTACTCTTTTCAATTTTGTATTGCTCTCGTCGCATGCAAAAATAGTATTTTTGCCGAATGGAAAAGAACACGGCTATACCGATTGAAGTGAATGCTGATCTGAGCAATCTGAATACTTTTGCTATTAAAGCTACCTGCCGGCAGCTGGTGCGGTTTACGGAGGAAAGTGCGTTGCCCGGAATATTGAAATGTCTGGCTGCTGGAGAGGGTCCGTACCTGTTTCTGGGTGGAGGCAGCAATGTGCTGTTTACCGGCGATTACGACGGAACGGTTGTTAGGGTGGAGAACAGGGGTATAGAGATCATGGACGAGGACAACGATTATGTGTATATACGGGCTGCCGCCGGCGAACAGTGGGACGATCTGGTGCAGTATACGGTTGACAGAGGATATGGCGGACTGGAGAATCTGAGCCTGATACCGGGTACGGTGGGCAGCAGTCCCATTCAAAATATCGGGGCATACGGGGCTGAACTGAAAGATGTGTTTTACATGCTTGAAGCCGTTTCGGTACGCACGGGTGAGTTCAGGGAGTTTTACCGTAATGAATGTCAGTTCGATTACCGGTACAGTGTATTTAAAGGCGTATACAAAGGTATATACCTCATTTTGTCGGTGGTTCTGAAGCTTAGTAAGCGGCCGGCGCTTAATCTCAGCTATGGGGCCGTTGAAGAGGAGATATACCGGCTCAACCTGCCGCTTAACGTTGCTTCGGTGCGTAAGGCGGTGATCAGTATCCGCGAAAGCAAGCTGCCCGATCCGAAAGTTACAGGTAATGCGGGAAGCTTTTTTAAAAACCCTGTAGTGGATGAAGAGCAATTCAGAGCGCTGCTGCGGATGCATCCTGATCTAAGGTATTTCAATACCCCCGAAGGCTACAAGCTGGCTGCGGGCTGGCTTATTGAAAGCTGCGGATGGAAGGGTTACCGTGAAGGCGATGCCGGTGTGCACAGCAAGCAGGCCCTTGTTCTGGTAAACCACGGCAATGCAACCGGACTGCAGATAAAGCAGCTGGCGCATAAGATCATGGAATCTGTGTTTGCAAAATACGGTGTGCAGCTGGAGCCGGAGGTCAATATAATCTGACATTCAGGTTTTGTGCAGTGGCAGGCTATAGCACGCTGTTCATGATGTTCCAGAGCCTTTCGGCCGACTTATCCCAGGTAAATATTTTAGCTCTTTCCAGGCCATCTTTAATCAGTTTTGCTCTGAGCGGTTCATCGGTCATGATGCGCACCATGGCTTCGGTAATGCTTTCGGGTTCGAACGGATCAATAATGAGGGCAGCACCTCCGGCTATCTCGGGCATGGAGGTTACGTTGGAGGTTATTACAGGGGTACCGCAGCGGAAAGCTTCAACAATGGGTATTCCGAAGCCTTCGAAATACGACACATACGTGAGTGCGAGGGCACTTGCCATAAGCTTGTGTATTTCGCTAAGCGGAAGCCTTCCCGTGAAAACGACTTCCGATTTATACTCCATGGAATTAAAGGTGCTTTCTATTTCGTTGGTCCACCATTTGCGTGCGCCCGTGATGACAAGCATGGCAGGCTCAAGATTTTCTTTGCTGCAGTGCCTGCGGTATAATTCGTAGGCCTTAAAGAGGTTTACCAGATTTTTGCGTGGATGGAGCGATCCGATAAAGTAAAAATACTGCCGGCCACCCGAATACCCGCGCAGTAGTTCTGCCTTTTGCTCAGCGCTTAACGGGGTGTATATTTCGTTGGCACCGTTGTATACTACGCCTATTTTTTCTGAAGGCACCCCATAGAGATTCATGATATCTTTTTTGGAGTATTCAGAAACCGTAGCAATGGCGTGGGCTTCCTCCGCAAATTTCGGAAAGAACTTGTGGTAATACCACCGTTCGAGGAAGGGAACATCTTTTGGATAGTGCTCAAAGTTAAGGTCGTGAAAAACGTTCACTGTTTTAATGCCGCTTTTTAGTGGTAGGTATCCGTCGGGCGACAGGAACAGGTCAACTTTCAGTTTCCTGATCATGCTTCTTACCGAAAACTGGAACCAGATATAGTACAGGAAAGGGTGTCGGGCCTGGGGAGCCAGTATAATTGGGGTTATGTTATCAGAAAAAATGAACTCCTCATCGTACTCCCTGTCGAACAGGAAAAAGAAGTGGTGTTCGGGATGGGCACGGGTAATGCGCTTAAGGTTTTCGTAGGTAAACCAGCCTATGCCTTCAAGTTTGCCTTTTAAAAGTAACCGGGTGTTGACTGCGATTTTCAAAACATCGATAATTTTCTGCCGTATTGCTATTATTTCCCCTGCATTTGCAGCGGTGTACGACTTTTAATTTTAAATTTGTGCAAATTTAGCATTATTGACCTAAGATTCCATGCAAAAGAAGTTTCTTGCCAATCTGAGTTTTTTAATGCTGCTCAATATTATTATCAAGCCTGCATGGATTTTTGGTATCGATATGCAGGTACAGAATACCGTTGGCGCAGAAGCATACGGTTACTATTTCACCCTTTTTAACTTTTCATTTCTTTTCAATATTCTGTTTGATCTTGGAATAACCAACTTCAATAACAGGAACATTGCACAGAATTCGCAGCTGCTGAACAAGCATTTCTCGAGTATACTTATTCTTAAGTTTTTACTGGGGGTGCTTTATTTCGTGGTTACGTTTGTGGCTGCCCTTATATGGGGGTTCAGGGGTGAGGCGCTGCACATGCTGTTGTTTTTAGGAATAAACCAGTTTCTTATTTCGTTCATCCTTTACCTGCGATCGAATATATCGGCTCTGCTGCTTTTCAAGACGGAAAGCGTAATGTCGGTGCTCGACAGGATAATGATGATTGCTATATGCAGCGTTTTATTGTGGGGAGGGGTAGCCGGCGAATTCAGGATTGAATGGTTTGTGTATGCCCAGACTGTGGCATATTTTATAACTTTCCTTGTTGCCTTCATTATTGTCCTGAAAAAAGCGTCGTTCAGAAGGCTTAACTGGAATTATCCGTTTTTTTTGATGATACTGAAGCAGAGCCTGCCTTTTGCTGTGCTTGTTTTGCTGATGGCTTTCTACAGCAAGATCGATACCGTAATGATAATGAAACTGATACAGGGATCGGAAGGTAAGATTCAGGTTGGTATCTATGCACATTCGTACCGGTTGCTTGATGCGGCAAACAGTATGACCTATCTGGTTTCGGTGCTGTTGTTGCCAATGTTTGCAAGGCAGCTTAAGGCGCAGGAAAACGTAGGAAGGCTGGTTAAGCTGTCGTTTTCTATACTTTTTGTCGTTTCGGTGGTAGTTTCTGTTGTTTCGTTTGCTTTCAGAACAGAGATCATAGGGTTGCTTTACAAACATTATATTGCAGAATCAGCAGCACTCTTTCCGATTCTTATGAGCAGTCTGATAGCCATATCAACCGGGTATGTTTTTGGTACCCTGCTTACTGCCAATGGTAATCTGAAGCACCTTAACCTGCTGGCTCTGTGTGGTATGGTGCTGAATATAGTATTGAATCTGGTGCTAATTCCCAAATTCGGAGCCTACGGTTCTGCCTGGTCAAGTCTGGTTACTCAGTCAATCATGGCCATTTCGCAGGTAATTCTGAGCATACTGTTTTTTAAACTTCGGGTTGAACGCAATTTTTTATTACGATTGCTGTTATTTGTGGGTGGGGTGATAGCATTGGGTTTTGTGGCAGATGCAGCACCGGTACACTGGCTAATTTCACTTACATGCCTTCTGCTGGCATCGCTTGTGGTAGCCGCTGTTCTTAAATTGTTGAATATCAATCATTTTAAGGATATAGTGAAAGATAGGATTGTTAAATAAAAAAAATTATCTTTGACGACTTTTTAAAAAACTACCAGAGCGAATATCATCATGTCGGAAAACAATCATCAGGTTATGAGGGACTTTGACTCAACGAGTCTTGGGGTGTTCCTTTATTCCTGGCGTAAGCACCTTATAATTGTCGCTGCAGTTGCCGGCCTATTGGCTGTGTTTTTCTCATCGCCATTGTTTATAACTCCACTGTATAGATCATCGGTAATTCTGTTTCCGGTTTCGTCAAATTCCATTTCCAAGGCATTGCTAACGGATCAGCCTGCTGCAAAGTCAGATATTCTCGAATTCGGTGAGGACGAGCAAACGGAACAGATGCTGCAAATACTGAGTTCAGGACTGATCAGGGACAAGATCGTGCAGAAGTACGATCTGATGAAGCACTACAGGATAAATCCGAATTCAAAATACAAGTACACCTACCTTTTCAAGCAATACGAAAGTAACATCACCTTCCGGCGCACCGAATTTATGGCGGTTAAGATTACGGTTCTTGACCGTGACCCGCAGCTTGCTGCCGACATTGCCAATTCTATTTCGGAGTTGCTTGACTCGACCAAGAACTCAATGCAGCGCGAGCGTGCATTGAAGGGTTTTAAGATTGTTGAAAAAGAATACCTTACACTCCAGGGCGAAATTGCACAGATGGAAGATTCGCTGCGAAAGATCCGCGAAATGGGAGTGTTTGATTACGAAACCCAGTCTGAAATGATGAACCAGCAGTTGGCTATTGAAATTGCCAGGGGGAATCAGCGGGGGATCGATGCCTTAAATAAAAAACTCGATATTCTGGCGAAATACGGCGGAGCCTATGTCTCGATCCGTGACCAGCTGGAACATGAGAAAAAGCAATTAAGCTATCTGAAAGCCCGGTACGAAGAGGCAAAAGTTGATGCTACCGAAAACCTTCCGCAGAAGTTTGTCGTGGAGTCGGCATACAAAGCGGAGAAGAAATCGTACCCGATACGCTGGGTGATCGTGGTTGTATCGGTGATCTCGGCGGTACTTATTGCAATACTGGCAATAATTTCGCTTGAAAAGCTTGCAGCAAAAGGCTTGCTAAAGAATAAATTCTTACGAAGCGGTAAAAAGAATGTCATATATCAAGATTGATCAAATTGGAAGCTGAATATGGAAAACTACTTTAATAACACCAGCCTGATGAAAATATTTCTGAAATGGAAATGGCACCTGCTTATCATTGCCGGAGCTGCTGCCCTGCTTGCAGTGATATTCTCATCGTCAATTTTCATAACCCCGAAATTTAAGTCGAATGCGTTGGTTTACCCTTCGAACATTGCACCGTATTCCGATGAAAGTGAATCGGAACAAATGCTCCAGTGGCTTCAGTCAAAAGATATAAAAGACAGCATTATAAAAAAGTTTGATCTTGCAAAACACTACGAAATAGATACAAGCTACAAGTACTATTATTCGACAATGATGTACATGTACAATGAAAACGTAAAGATCAACAAGACCCAGTGGGAATCGATTGAAATAGTGGTTACCGACAAGGACCCGGTTATTGCCTACGAAATGGTAAATGCTATTATTGACTTCTGCAACTTAAAAATACGCAGCATACACAAACAAAAATACGAAGAGGTAGTTGTTAGTCTTGCCAATACCCTGGAGGAGAAGCGCATGCAGCTGACTCAGGTAGAAGATACCCTTTCAAGACTGCGCAAAGAGTTTGGGTTGTTTGAATATGCTGGTCAGGCACAGGAAATTACCCGTGGTTTGCTGAAAACATACGACGGGGCTATTGGTAAGCCAACACAGGATGTTCTGGCTATGAAACTGGCTTTTGAACAGAAGGCAGGCGAGCTTGCCATATTAACCCAGCGAAGAGCCGACATTATGCGTATATATGCTGAATTCGAGCTGAAATACGACCAGGCCGTATACGATGCAAACAAGAACTTCACCTTTACCAATGTAATTACCAGTCCAACCGTTGCCGACAAGAAATCGTATCCGGTACGCTGGCTCATCGTAGTCTATTCAGTTGTTGCCGCGGTATTCTTCTCGGTTGTGGTTATTTCAGTAAAAGAAAACAAGAAAATAAACAAGGCAGTCGCTGACCTTGCCGGGGTTACCAGCAATTAATCTTGCCGGGGTACCAGCAATCCTAACAGGAATTTTATAAGGCAATTAATAAAAAGTCAAAGCGTTGACAAAGGTTAAAGTCAAGTGGTTTTATTTACTGAGCGGTTTGTTCATTCTTCTGAACTCTCTGCTAATTGTTAAGGAGCAGTACTGGGGAATTGTGTTGCCGGTGCTGATCATCGTAGCAATGATGTATGTATTCTGGCTTGACAAGTTGTTGCTGTTTATAGTTTTCCTTGCGCCGCTGGCCGTAAACATTGCCGATAAAGAGATGGGCATTGGGGTGTCGATACCCACAGAGCCTTTGCTGGTGGGCATTTTGCTGATCTTCTTCCTTAAAACGATTTTCAACTCCAACTATGACCGGAGAATCCTGACCCATCCGGTTTCATGGACGATATACCTGAGTTTGTTCTGGATACTCATTACGAGCGTTACCAGCGAACTGCCTCTGGTTTCCTTTAAATTTCTGCTTGCCCGGCTATGGTTTGTTATACCATTTTACTTTCTGGGCATAGCTTTGTTCCGCGATGCCCGTAATCTTACCCGCTTTAACTGGTTATACGTTATCAGCCTTATCATAGTAATTGCATACACTACCTATAACCATAGTCTGTATGGGTTTGCTGAAAAGCAGGGGCACTGGGTAATGAAACCTTTTTATAATGACCACACCGCATATGGAGGGATTCTGGCATATTTTCTTCCGGTGTTTGTGGGATACATGCTCAATTCGGCCAGATCGCGCACCTACAGATTGTATGCCGGTATAGCTGCTGCAATACTGACTATGGCGTTATTCCTGTCGTACAGCAGGGCTGCATGGGTTAGTATTGCCGCAATTATTGTAATTGCCGTGCTGATCGTGTATAAGATCAAATTCAGGTGGATTCTTACAACACTGATAATAGTGGTTTCTGTGTTCTTTACCTTTCAGCACCAGATCATCTATGTGCTGGAGAAAAACAAGCAAGACTCGTCAGAGAATTTTGTTGAGCACATTCAGTCCATTTACAATATTTCGTCGGATGCCTCGAATCTCGAGCGCATTAACCGATGGCAGTCGGCCTTCAGGATGTTTGATGAGCGGCCGGTATTTGGCTGGGGACCCGGCACTTATCAGTTTGTGTATGCACCTTTTCAGCGATCACAGGAAAGGACCATTATCAGCACCAACGCCGGTGATCTTGGTAATGCCCACAGCGAATACATCGGGCCTTTATCTGAACAGGGCTTCCCGGGGCTGATCATTCAAATCATTCTTATTTCAGGCATTATCTATACCGGTGTGCTGGTGTACCGTCAGGCCCTCAACAAAGAAATAAAACTGTTCAGTCTGCTGTCGGTGCTTTCGTTGTGTACCTATTTTGTACACGGTTTACTCAACAACTTCCTCGATACCGACAAGGCATCCATACCCTACTGGGGCTTCTTTGCCATGATCGTGGCGATGGACATCTACCACAAAAACAAAAAAGATATCAGGGAGCCGGACGATACAGAAGCAACCCCTTAAGCGTGCTAAGCTGCCTGAGCAGCCTAGTCTCGCCAAGCTACCTAAGCTACCTAACCGCCCCGCGCTCGGTGCTTAAACTTTTTTCCATTGTATTACTTATTTTACTATTTTTGCGCTCTCAAAAAAAGACAGAACATTATGGCAACAACCGCTGATTTCAGAAACGGTCTCTGCATAGAATTTAATGGCGATTTGTATTCCGTTGTGGAATTTCAACATGTTAAACCGGGTAAAGGCGCCGCGTTCGTCAGAACACGTCTCAAAAACCTTAAAACCGGCAAAGTTATCCCTAACACTTTCAGCGCAGGAGTTCGTATCGACGTTGTACGCGTTGAACGCCGCCCCTATCAGTTCCTCTATAAGGACGATAACGGTTACAACTTTATGCACAATGAAACCTTTGATCAGGTTTCAATCGAAGAAACATTAATAAATGCACCTCAGTTCCTTAAAGAAGGGCAATCTGTTGAAATGCTGTTTCATGCTGAAACCGAAACCCCACTGAGCTGCGACCTGCCTCCGTTTGTAGAATTAACAGTTACTTATACAGAACCCGGACTCAGAGGCGATACCGCCACCAATACCCTGAAACAGGCGAAGGTCGACACAGGTGCCATAGTCAATGTACCGCTGTTTATTAACGAAGGCGAACGCATTAAAGTTGACACACGTACAGGCGATTATTCCGAGCGCGTGAAATCATAATCTTAAAACCGGGTTAACAGCCCGTTTTTTTTTACCTGATAAAAGCATTTTTTTACTCTTTATCTGATAATTGCACACACAATGGACCTGCAACCTTCCGTTAGTCTAGAAAGTATCCTGCAAATCACAGGAGCTACTTCTTCATCCAGCCCCGATCTTCAGGTAACCGGACTAAACGAAATTCATATGGTGCGCGAAGGCGACCTTACCTTCGTCGATCACCCCAAGTATTACAGCAAGGCACTCAGCTCGCGTGCAACTTTTGTCATTATAAACAAACTCGTCGACTGCCCCGAGGGCAAAGTACTTATATTGCACGACGATCCTTTTGCCGCGTATGTCAGCCTTGTCAGGAAGTTCAGATCCTTTGAGCCCGCCACCTCTCTGGTTTCACCATCAGCAACCATCGGCAAGGGAACGGTCATTCAACCCAATGCCTTTGTCGGCAACCATGTGGTCATCGGCGAAAACTGCATCATTCATGCAAATGTCAGTATCTACGACCATACTGTTATCGGCAATAATGTCATCATCCATTCGGGATGCGTGCTTGGCGCGGATGCATACTACTTTCAGCGTAAGCCCGAAGGGTACCGCAAATTTGAATCGTGCGGCCGCGTGGTGATCAGCGACAATGTGGAAATAGGTGCACTGTGCGCGATCGATAAGGGTGTCTCAGGCGATACATTTATCGGGTTCGGGACAAAATTCGACAACCATGTGCAGGTTGGTCACGACACCTACATCGGGGCAAATTGCCTAATAGGTGCGCACTGTGCAATTGCCGGTGTTACGCGCATTGAAGACGATGTGATCCTCTGGGGCCGGGTGGTGGTTAATAAGGACCTCGTTATCGGAAAAGGAGCAATTATACTGGCTACTTCTGGTGTGGATAAAAGCATTGCCGGCGGAAAAACCTACTTTGGTGTTCCTGTGGCCGAAGCCCGCAAGAAATGGAGAGAACTGGCTGCCCTGCGCATGCTGCCTTCCTTTATGGAAGACCACAGATTTAAGCCCGAAGAGTAACCAGCGCTTAGGCTTCGTTTCGCTACACAGGTATAGACAACTTCACTTCACCAGAACGGTCTGGGCGGCTTCGTGGATGTTTTTTTTCTTAAATTTGAAAAATGACTGAGACTTCCTAAATAACTTTCAGATGAAGTTTTTGAAGTTTTTAATTTCCGATAAAAGGGGGTTGAAGTACTTTGCTTTTATCATAATTCCGGCATCTATATATGGCATGCTGTTCATTGCGGGTAATACTCTGGAAACCGTACTCTTTGGATTGACCTTCATCTTGATACCAGCGTTTATTTATGTTGGCTTCTATGGAAGCAGTTACCTGAATTTTTTACAGCAGCGGAGATTTTCCGAATGTTATGCTGAAAAGATCGAGCTGGAAGTTACAAGGGAAGTACTGCTTTATCAGAAAGGATACACGTTGTCTGGTCCCAGAACAATTTATTCCGCAAAAATAGATCGCAGTCCTCTGAAAGCTACTTATCGGTTTATCACTCTTCAGGGTGAAAAATTGTTACTATGCTATGTTTACGACCTTGATAGATTTAAGCGGTATCTTAAACCACTGCACCTGTCAGATACCGATGACCTCCATATATAGAGCACACAAAATCGGTCAGAGTCGTCGTAAGATCAGATAAGAACCAGGTAGAGATTCATTTTCCTGAGGAAGAATATGCGATAGTGAAATTAGTGTATGAGAAATAATTATGTCATTTTCTGCACAGATAATCGAATAAAATTCGAGTTTCTGTGCAGAAAATGACTAAAAGATCCTGATAGTATTGCAATCTGGTCAAATGATTATTTCCGGCAATTGTCGCAAATGTTGAAATGGCTGTGAGAGACAGCTAGGCCTGAACAACCTTTTTGGGTTTTGACATTGCGTGCCCTATTATCCCCAATATGATCCAGGGAACGATTGCATCGGCAAAATGGGCAAATATGTCGGGTGCCTGATACCAGATATAGCTGGTATAGGGTACGAAGAAAAATCCGATCAATCCAACCGTCAGCGCCAGATAAATCCTGTTCATCAGTGTAGGATTTTTTTGCTGCAGGAACAACCAGAATAGGAGGAAGGATATGACGAAACAAACCAAAAGCCCCCTGATCATATTCATGGTCATGCTCATTGCGTTTGTTTCATGATAGTTGATCACTGCCCATGGCTTTCCATCGAGCTGCTTCATGATCTCTTCCTGTTCAGCCATACTGAGAGAAGGATCAGGCTGCCCCAGAAAGTACATTCCCTCGGTTAGCCCTAGTTTTTCACACATCAGTAGTATGCTATCCTGTGCGGTGGTGTACTGCGAAGCAGACTTATGAAAGTTAGGCATGGCATTCGAAAGGAATTGCCAGGCGAATATTACAATCGCCCCAATTAATGAGAAAAGTAATTTTGTCTTCATGTTTTTGATGTTTGATATCCAAAGTTACATTTTTTATTAATCAGGTTTCTTTTCGGAAATTATTTTCCGGTGATGTTGTATTTCTTAACTATGAAGGTCGCAGGGTCGCTTCGCTCCAAAGATTCCGGGACTGATTGCGTTAATGAAATTTTTCCTTTTTTTCGAGCATTTGAATAATCTCCTGAATCCGACGGGTGCGGGTTTCCGGACTCTTAGCAGTTTGCAGCCGAAAGCCAAGGGAGAAGAGGTTAGTTTTATCGAGCGACTGGAAGAAGTGCAGAGCCTGTTTATTTTCGGAGAGGGCGGCCATAAAATCATCGGGGATAGTCATTTTGCTCGGCGAATCGTAGGCTACCGACCAGCGACCATCGGCTTTAGCCAGCTCAATTTCTGCAAGACCGGCAGGGTGCATCTTTTCTTCAGCCATCAGCCTTTCGGCGATGTTTACGTTGCGTTTTGACCAGAGGCTCCTTTTGCGTCGGGGGGTAAATTTCTGCAGATAAAAGTGGTCGTCGAGCTTATTAACCTTGCCGTCGATCCACCCAAAGCACAATGCTACCTCGAGTGCCTGCTGATAATTGACCGTTGTGACAGGCGCACCCTTTTTGGCAATTTTAAGCAGGATGCCTTCTGTTGTTTCATAGTTAGCCTCGAGCCATTGCCGCATGGCATCGGTGCTTTCGAATGAAATTGTTATCGGTTCAGGCTTTTCGGGCATTGCAGTTTTTTTATTTACAACAAGAATTCACCGATTCTGACTGCAAGGATAAGGAAAAAAATCCTTTTGAAAGGGCTGTTTAAAATGAAATATATGCTTTAATATCAAACATGGACATGTTTTGTTTTACAACATTTATTATCTTTACAGAAAATTATTCAAGATGATATTGTCTCAGAAAGAGGCTGGCAAAAGAATTGCGGGCCTGAGAAAACTTAAAGGTTTGTCGCAGGAAGATCTTGCCATGGAGGTGGGTATATCCCGTTCCTCATTAACACAAATCGAACTAGGGAACAGGAGTATTAACTTACTGGAACTCCAGAAACTTGCAATGGCATTAAAGTTTTCTGTCGATGAATTTCTTTCATCTGATTTTAAAAAAGAGCCTCTAAAGGTAGGAGAACCTGCTGCCACCTATGAAACCAAAGTCTCTGTAAGAGTTTCACAACCTGATCCGAATCCGGATAAGTTCAGAAATGTACTGTTGTATGTTCTGGAGAAATGTGCCGGAAGAGCAAATGTAGGTGAGACCGTTCTGGCCAAGCTGGTATACTTCTCTGATTTCAACTATTACGAACTATACGAGGAGCATCTTACATCAGCAAGATATCAGAAAATGCCCTTTGGTCCTGTTCCTGTTGATCTTGACGCAATAATTAATCAAATGATTAAATTACAACAGCTTCAAAGAATCAGAACTGAGTACTTTGGTTATCCACAAACCCGTTTTATACCATTGGTTAAACCAGACCTGACTAAACTCAAGGCCAGTGAAGTGCACACAATAGACAAGGTAATAGAGCAGATGGGAGACTGGTCAGCAACAAGTATCAGCGAATATTCCCATAAGGATATACCCTGGCTCGCTACTAAAGAAGGTGATGAAATAGACTACGAACTGGTTTTTTATCGTGAAGCGCCTTTTTCGGTAAGGTATTATTGTGAAGAGCCGTGAGAAATGACCTTTGAGCAATTAAAAGAATTTACCTCTGATTATAAATTTCTGTTAAAAAAGTACAGGACTTTAAACGAAGACTTAGAGGTATTAAGAAAGGTGTTGGAAACAGTGCCTGATGAAAGACCTCCATTCAGTTTCAGAATTGAAGGGTTAGGTTTGACTACCTGCATAATAAAAGTAAAAAAAATTGCATGTAAATCACTAAAAGGAAAAGGTGTTAACTCAGGTTTGCGATTGATATATGCTTGGTTTTCGAACGAGCAAAAAATTATTTTTGTTGAAATCTACCATAAGAGTGACAAGGATAATGAAGATCGTAACAGGATTCTTGCGAATTTTCATTGAACACTATGTAATTCCTAATTAAAGCTACGGATTGAATATTTGTCATTATGTCACTTTAAGTGAACAAAGTGAACAGTTTAGTACCTAAATGCACCTGTGGCAGTTTTTGTGTCAGTCTTTTTTTATATGACAAAATGGCAAAAGGTGCAATTAGGTACCACTTTTAAGAATAATAGTGTTTTGGCACGGGAATGGTAAATTTTTTTTTGGCATGAATAGTACACTTGTTGTCATTAAAAAATCAAGTGTCAAAGTGGCAGGAAAAGTATAGCCATTTATAGCTTTGTGTATAGCTTCTTACATCCATGTATAGCTTTGTATAGCTTCTGTCAGTTTTTTTTGCAGTCTTTTTTACTGCCATTTTGTCAATGTGGCTATACAAAGCTATACATTTTTAATTTTATAAGATTCGGCACGGATATTGATAATTACATATTGACGGAAATATAAAATGATAAATGTATCATTTTTAATTACCATAGTGTGAGAGAGTTGGAGATGTAAAAATCAACTACGATCAGGCACGGTACAGTTCTTTGACATCCTGGAAATAGTTATAGGCCGTTAAGTCCACGGCCTGATAAAATAGTACAAATGCTGCAGGCCGGAGTTGGCACCCGGCCTGTAATTGCAACTCTATATAGTTTAGTCGCAAGGCTGCACGTAGCGGTTCAGACGGCTCTATGAGCATCGCCGGTTTAACCGCAAAATGTGAAGCACTTTGCAGTTTAGACTGCTGCGCCGGTTCTGTTGGTATGAGAATTCTCTCTATTCCACTACCAAAGCCAACTGACTAAACCCGATTAAACTTTAAGAGGGGGCAATCGTCGACGATGGCCCCCTCTTTTAAAAACTTCTATAATAAAACACGCCTGCTCAGCTAAACGCTAACCCGTCCCACAAGTCTCACTAGTCCCACTCGTCACACAAGTCCCACTCGTCCCACCAAACCACCAAACCACCAAACCACCAAACCACCAACCACCCCAAACACCCCTACAGCAACATCCCCGGATCAGTTACCGGTACTGCTTTGTGGTCTTCTAAGTTGAGGCTTTGGGTGCAAAAATCGTACTCGTGACGTAGGGAGTTGGAGCAGACTACAACTGTCCGGTTTTTGGTGTATTGTACTACCAGCTCGTTATACCAGTCCGTTCCTGCCTGGTCGAGGTTAGAGGTAGGCTCGTCAAGTAAAACTACCGGCGTGTCGCTTAAAAGGGCAAGCGCCAGCTTTACACGCTGTTTCATGCCGGAAGAGAAGTTGCGGATAGGTTTTTGCAGACTTGCTTCGAGACGGCAGATGCGGGTAATATCCATCGCAGTGTAGTTTCGGACGAAGGGTTTAAGGCGGCGATGGAAGTTGACCATCTCTTCGAGCGTGAATTCTTCGATGAGCTCAAGATAGGGCGCACTGACCGACATCAGCCGAAAGGCGTTCTCTACCGGGACTTTGAGGCCGTCGCGAAGGTATTTAACTTCGCCCAGAGTGGGGGTGATGGCAGAAAGGATGACCTGCAAAAGAGTGGATTTGCCGGAGCCGTTTGATCCCAGAATAACAGTGGGATTTTCGGGTGAGAGGTCGCATGACAGATCCGAAAATATCCAGTCTGAATTGTATTGCTTGCCGATCTTATTTAGTTCTATTCTAACCATTTCAAATTTTGAATATTATAAATGGCCACCAGGTTTGTTATTGATGGCCATTTTAGAATAAAGTAACCTGGGCAGGGTTATACTTGTTTGGAGTACCCCTTCATGATGCCGCGGCTCGACTTGGAGATGAAGGTTATGATTTCATCGCGTTCGGAAGTGGCGGGCAGGTTTGCTTCGATGTATTCGAGAGCCTGCGATACATTGTTACCTTTAAGGTAGATGTACCGGTATATATCCTGGATCTCGTTTATTTTTTCGGATGTGAAACCACGTCTGCGTAAGCCGATAGAGTTTACACCTACATACGAAAGAGGCTCACGGGCTGCTTTGGTGAACGGAGGGACATCCTTACGAACAAGCGAACCACCGGAGATCATTACATGAGAACCAATGTTTACAAACTGGTGTACTGCCGAAAGGCCGCCAATGATGGCCCAGTCATCTACTACGATGTGTCCGGCAAGGGTTGCGCCGTTTGCCAGGATCACATTGTTGCCGATTATGCAGTCGTGTGCAACATGAACATAAGCCATCAGGAGGCAGTTGTTTCCGACTACCGTTTCGTAGTTGGCCTTAGTGCCCCTGTTGATGGTGACAAACTCGCGGATAACGGTGTTGTCGCCAATCTTAACAATGGTTTCTTCGTTGTTGAATTTGAGATCCTGTGGAATTGCAGCAATAACTGCACCGGGGAAGATTTTACAGTTTTTACCAATGCGGGCGCCCTCCATGATGGTTACATTGGAGCCTATCCAGGTGCCTTCGCCAATCTCCACATTTTTTTCAATGTTCACGAACGGCTCAATGACGGTGTTCTTTGCAATTTTTGCCTGGGGGTGTACGTATGCTAAAGGTTGGTTCATGTTGTTAGTTATGTTTCCTGACTATTTGTGCCATTAATTCTGCTTCGGTAGTGACTTTATTGCCCACAAAAGCGGTGCCACGCATGTGGCAGATGCCTCTTCGTACCGGGGTAATGAGTTCGAGATGGAAGATTATTGTATCGCCAGGAACAACTTTCTGACGGAATTTGACATTATCGATCTTGAGGAAATACGTGATGTAATTCTCCGGATCGGGAACGGAGCTAAGTACAAGTATACCTCCGGTCTGGGCCATAGCTTCGAGGATAAGTACACCCGGCATAACAGGCTCTTCAGGGAAATGACCCACAAAGAACCCTTCGTTCATGCTTACGTTCTTTAAGCCCACCACTTCTTTATCGTTCATGCGGATAATCCTGTCGACGAGCAGGAACGGTGGACGGTGCGGCAGTAATCGTTTTATATCGTTTATATCGTACAGCGGAGGCGTATTGGGATCATACTTTGGTGGTTGGTTGCCCGACTTGCTGTTGCGGATATGCTGTTTGATGATTTTGGCAAATTTGGTATTTGATGAATGGCCGGGCCGGTTAGCTATTACATGCCCTTTGATTCGGATGCCTGCCAGGGAAAGATCGCCGATCACATCGAGCAGCTTATGGCGTGCGGGTTCGTTGGCGAAATGAAGTTCGAGGTTGTTTATGATACCTTCCTGCATAACTTCTACATGCGGCTTGTTAAAGAAACGAGCCAGCCGGTCGAGCTCCTCTTTTTCGATGAGCCGGTTAACGAAGACGATGGCGTTGCTCAGATCACCACCCTTGATCAGGTTGTGCTGAATAAGGAATTCCAGTTCATGCAGAAAGACAAATGTGCGGCTTTTGCTTATCTGACCGGCAAAGTCTGACAGTTTATCGAGGTGTGCATTCTGGGTACCCAATACCTTGGTTTGGTAATCGATCATTACCGAAACGCGGTAATCATCGCTGGGTACAATCATGAGTTCGGCATTCTTCTCACTGTCGTAATAACGGATTACCTCGTCGATTACGTAGTATTCTCTTTCGGCTTCCTGATCTACGATGCCTGCTTTTTCAATTGCTTCAACATAGAAGCGTGAGCTTCCATCGAGAATGGGTGTTTCGGGGCAGTTAAGGTCGATAAGAACGTTATCAAGATCCATCCCGGTAAGGGCAGCCAGTACATGCTCGATGGTACTGACCCTGGCGTTGTTATTCTCAATGCTGGTACCTCTCGATGTATCGACCACCAGGTCGGCATCGGCTTCAATGATGGGTTGATCTGGTAAATCGATCCTGCGAAATTTAAACCCGTGGTTCTCTGGTGCAGGATGAAGGGTTAATATAACTTCTTTGCCGGTATGTAACCCGGCGCCTGAAATGGTTACGGCTTCTTTAAGCGTCTTTTGTTTTACTGACATATCGGCAGCAAAATTAATACATTTTTAATATTGTTGGCAGCAGGCCGTACAGATCTGCTGTAAGTTGGCTGATAATATTGCTTCCGTTCCTGTCTGGCCGGCTCCTGAACGACTATAAATACTGTAAGTTAGCCCTTTAATGACTTCAGCTCTTTTTCGAGGGCACTGATGCGGTCGGCCAGTTTGGTCAGGTTGCGGAAATGCACGTACGATTTACGGTACAGTCCTATTTCGAAGGCCGGGCTGCCCATGATGACCGATCCGTCGGCAACGTTGGTAGAGATACCTGACTGGGCAGCAATTTTTACGTCATTGCCAATGTTAAGATGCCCGGTGATGCCTACCTGTCCACCAATCATGCAATTTCTGCCAATACGTGTGGAACCGGCTATACCCGTCTGGGCAGCGATAACGGTGTTTTCGCCAATCTCCACATTGTGTGCGATCTGGATGAGATTATCGAGTTTTACCCCTTTACCGATGACAGTAGAACCGAGTGTAGCCCTGTCGATAGTGGTGTTTGAACCAATTTCTACAAAGTCGTCGATCACCACGTTGCCAATCTGTGCTACTTTCTGATACTGGTTGTCGCTTTGCGGGAAGAATCCAAATCCGTCAGCGCCAATGATTACGCCGGCATGCAGAGTACAGCCTTTGCCAATTACACAGCCCTGGTATACCTTTACCCCGGAATAAAGTGTGGTATTGCTGCCAACAGTAACATTGTCGCCAAGGTAACAGCCAGGGTAGATCTTAACATTGTCTCCAAGAACGGTGTTTTCACCAACTGTGGCAAACTCACCAACGTAGCAGTTTTTGCCTACAGCAGCTGATCCTGCAATGAATGCTTTATCCGAAATACCCTGTTTGTCGCCGATAAGCTGATTGTATGCTTCCAGCATTTTAGCGAAAGCCTCATAGGGATTTTCAACCCTTATGAGCGTGCAGCTTATGGGGCGCTCAGGTGTAAAGTCGTTGCCGACAATTACTACCGAGGCATTTGTTTCGTAGATGTAGTGAGTATATTTAGGGTTTCCTAAGAATGAAATGGAACCCGGCCGTCCTTGTTCAATTTTTGCTAGTGTATTGACTTCAACTGAGTTATCGCCTTCAACCTTACCATTAATCATGGAGGCAATAGCTTGCGCGGTGAATTTCATGTTAACGAATGTGGGTTTTTAAAAAGTGGTGCAAGTTACCACTTTAATATTAAAATTCAGCTATAAATGTTTTGGGTAGCAGAGAAAATACTTGGTAACATCGCGTGTAAGTATGGAAACGTTGAGCTGATCTGAGCACTCTGCAATGTCGGCCGTGCTGCCATCCTTAAACAGAATGGATATCTTGTCGCTGCCCGGATTATATGCATTGTTGGTAATGGGCTTTGAAGTGAAAAGACAATCGATCTGGCGACTTTCGTGCAGGTTAAAGTACGCACCGATATTTGACCTGAAGCGGTTTATTTCTTCTTCTGTGGGTGGCTGGTTGCGGAGTTCTGTCCTGAACAGCTTGCGGTTAACCAATCCGTTTGCCAGCACCGAAATTACCTTGTCGGGATGCGTTACCCATTGCTTTATGCTCGTGAACACGTCGTAATCGTCGAGCAGGCAAAACTGGCGCAGCACTTCGGGCTTTGACAGGAAATCGGTTTTGGAGAGCCGGAGTGTGAGGAAGTATTTTAGTGCCGGTGTGGCAAAAAGTGAGTCATCGGATGCCGCTATTTCTTTAGCCCTTTTCAGGATATTGATCAGCATATTCTCGGCCGATATAACCGTTTTATGATAGTAGACCTGCCAGTACATGAGTCGCCGGGCTACGATGAACTTTTCGATGGAATATATGCCTTTGGCCTCGATCATGAGCTCATCGTTGACCACAACCAGCATTTTGATCAGGCGATCGGTGCTTATTACCCCTTCCGATACCCCTGTATAAAAGCTGTCGCGCTTGAGGTAGTCAAGCCTGTCCATGTCGAGCTGGCTGGATACCAGCTGGTGAAGGAAACGTTTAGGATACCGGTTTTTAAAGATGGCGATTGCCAGATCGAGCTTACCGTTGTACTCCTGATTGAGTTGCTGCATGATGCGTTCTGAAAGCTCCTCGTGGCTTACATCCGGTATGAGAGTATGCTCCAGCGAATGCGAAAAAGGACCATGACCAACATCGTGCAGCAGAATGGCGGCAAGGGTTGCTTCGGCCTCTTCTTCCGTAATAACGGAACCTTTCATGCGTAATATATCGATGGCTTCCATCATCAGATGCATCGCCCCGAGCGCATGGTGAAACCGGGTGTGCAATGCCCCCGGGTATACCAGCGATGTTAAACCCAGTTGTTTTATGCGACGCAATCTTTGAAATAACGGATTTTCGATGATTTGAAACAGAAAGTCGCCAGGTATGGTTACGAATCCATGCACCGGATCGTTGACAATTTTTCGCTGATTACTGTAAAATTGACGCATGGGTTCTATCTTTGTAAGTTAAATAATGTTTAATATTTGCCGGCAATATAATAAAACGGATTTTTGTTCTTTATACAGGTACCTGTAAACAACAAAAGTACGATAATTAAATATTAAACACTTATAAAGACTCTATGGATAAAATTTCAATTCTTTGGGCAGATGATGAGATAGACTTACTCAAACCCCATATCATGTTCCTTAAAGAAAAAGGGTACAATGTTGTGACGACCAACAACGGTGTGGAAGCGGTTGACATTATAAAAGCGCAGCCGTTTGATTTCGATATTGTGTTCCTTGATGAACAGATGCCAGGACTTTCGGGGGTGGAAACGCTGATGCAGATCAAGAACGCGTTCCCGAACCTGCCGGTGGTGATGATCACCAAAAGTGAAGAAGAGTCTATTATGGAAGATGCCATTGGCTCCAATATATCCGATTACCTGATAAAGCCGGTAAATCCGAACCAGATACTGCTGAGCCTTAAGAAGAACCTCGAAAACAAAAAGCTGATCAGCGAGAAGACAACCTACACCTATCAGCAGCAGTTCAGGAATATCGGTATGGAAATATCGAACCGGCTCAATTA
Organism: uncultured Lentimicrobium sp.; assembly: GCA_964643225.1. Classification (GTDB taxonomy): domain Bacteria; phylum Bacteroidota; class Bacteroidia; order Bacteroidales; family Lentimicrobiaceae; genus Lentimicrobium. The sequence continues at coordinate 42,367 of CAZXQT010000006.1, forward strand.
CGATGAGTGGAAAGAGGTGTACAAGAAACTGGTATTCTGGGATATTGAGCTCGAGAAATCGAAGGACAGCGGCATCATAGATGTACTGAAGATGCAGAAAGCCGAGGCAGGACAGTTGTTTGCCCGGTATTATGAGAACAATTACCTCGATTGGATAAATTCGAAAAGTACGGACAGGCCGGTGCTTTCGCAGACGGTTATGCGCGACCTGGTTTTTCCGGTTGTGGATGAAAATCCCGGCACGTTTCTGATATTGATCGATAACCTGCGGTACGACCAATGGAAAGTACTGCAGCCTATCATGGAAGACTATTACAGGGTTGAATCGGACGATATCTATTATGCAATTTTACCTACTACCACACAATATGCCCGAAATGCCATTTTTTCGGGACTCATGCCTACTGAGATTGAGCGTAAGTATCCGAAATACTGGGTAAATGAAGACGACGAAGGCACAAAGAATCAATACGAAGGGGAATTACTGGGCGAACAGCTTAAGAGGTTTGGCAGGGATGTTAAATACTCCTACCATAAAATTCTGAATCTTACGGCCGGCAGAAAGCTCGTAGAATCGATGTCGAATCTGCTTAACAATAAATTTAATGTGGTAGTATACAATTTTATCGATATGCTGTCGCATGCCCGCACTGACATGGAGGTAATACGTGAACTGGCTGATGACGAAGCTGCATACCGGTCGTTATCGGTTTCCTGGTTTGAGCATTCACCCTTGCTTGAAATAATTAAATTCCTTGCGTCGAAACGCATACCGGTGCTGCTTACTTCCGACCATGGTTCGGTGCGGGTAGAGAATGCCGTTAAGATCATCGGCGACAAGGCAACAAATACCAATCTTCGCTATAAGACGGGAAAGAGTCTGAGTTATAACAAGAAGGAAGTCTTTGAAGTACGCAATCCGGCCGATGCATTCCTGCCACGCACTAATGTAAGCTCGAACTATGTGTTCTGCAGAAACGATGATTTCTTTGCATATCCGAATAATTACAACTACTATGTGAATTATTACCGCAATACTTTCCAGCATGGGGGTATTTCGATGGAAGAAGTGCTGGTGCCCTTTATAACGTTAAAACCAAGATAAAAAATCCTAATTTCGGGTCGGCTAAAAAAGAGTGTAACAGACATCCGAAAAGAGAAATTAATGAGAACTGACTTTGTAGTAAAAAATAACAGCTTTGAAGAGCTTGCAGACACTGCCCGCAGCATAGTGCAGCAATTTGCCGGAGAGAAACTGTTTTTGTTGTATGGCAGAATGGGAGCCGGTAAAACCACCCTGATAAAGGAACTGTGCAAGGCACTTCAGGTGATTGACGTAGTAAATAGTCCGACTTTTTCGATCGTTAACGAGTACAAAACGGTTAGCGGTGAAAGCGTATTTCATTTTGACCTTTACAGGATAAAGTCGCCAGTGGAGCTGCTGGATATCGGATACGAGGAATACCTGTTCAGTGACAGTATTTGCCTGATAGAGTGGCCGGAACTGGCGACGGATCTGATGCCTGAATCGTATATAAGTATATTCATTGAGGTGGACGAGCAGACAGCCAGCCGTACTTTGCGTGTGACAAAGGCGGGAACAAATTAACCTTTTTTCACTAGATTTGCATGAATTGATAATACGCTTGGAATGGAAGATCAGAAAAGGGACTTTACGGTATTTCCTGCATCTACGTCGCAGTTGATGCCGAGTGAAGAGCGGCTGGAACTGCCCGGTAAATCGTGCAGACTGACAATTGGTATTCCCAGGGAGACCGTATGGCTTGAGAACAGGGTTTCGCTGGCACCTGAAGCAGTAAGGCTGCTTTTAAAAGAAGGGCACAGGGTAGTGGTGGAAAACGATGCCGGTAAGGCTTCGCATTTCCCCAATCATCTATACAGCGATCTGGGTGCTGAAATAGCATATGAGGCTGCCGTAGTGTATCAGTCGGATATCATCATTAAGGTAGCTCCCCCTACTTCGTCAGAGATTTCGATGTTGCGCGGCAAACAGGTGCTTTTCTCGTCACTCAATCTGGCAGGCCTTACCGATTTTCATTTCAAACAGCTTTCGGCAAAGAGAGTCACAGCTCTGGCATATGAGCACATAAAAGATAAGGACGGCAATTTTCCGATTGTGCGCGCCATGAGCGAAATTGCAGGTAATACCTCCATAATAATTGCAGCCGATTATCTCTGCCATCAGGAATATGGCAGGGGAGTGATGTTTGGCGGATTAAGCGGTATTGCACCTACCGAAGTTGTTATAATCGGGGCAGGCACTGTTGGTGAATTTGCTGCACGCGCAGCCCTCGGTATGGGAGCGTATGTGAAGGTTTTCGATAATTCGGTATATCGTTTACGAAGGCTGCAGAATAATATCGGTGCCCGGATGTATACCAGTGTAATTCAGCCAAATATACTGGCCGATGCACTTGTTACAGCCGATGTTGCCATAGGCGCACTGCGTTCGCGTGCCGGCTTTACACCCATTTGCGTATCGGAAGATATGGTTATGAAGATGAAGCAGGGCGCGGTTATTATTGATGTAAGCATTGATCAGGGTGGCTGCTTTGAAACTTCACTTATTACAGATCACCAGAACCCGGTGTTTGAAAAGCACGGTGTAATTCACTACTGCGTACCGAATATAGCTTCGAAAGTTCCTAAAACGGCATCGCTGGCATTGAGTAACCTGATTGTGCCGGTAATACTGAAAGTGGGCGAAGAAGGTGGTATCAACAACATCCTCAGAACAGATCTGGGTATTCGCAATGGCGTTTATCTGTATAACGGAATTTCAACCAACCGCTATATAAGCGATCACTTCAAGCTTCCGCACAAGGATATAGAACTCCTGCTTGCAGCGTTTCATTAAGAAATGCAACCGCATATTTTGTTAACCGGCGATGTTGTTTACCGGCGATGTTTAACCGGCGATTTTGTTAACCGGCGATGATTCCCGTATAATTATGGGGTGTAAGAGCACGTAATTCTTCTTTCACCGCATCAGTAACCTGCAGACTGTTAATAAAACGGCCAATGACCTCAGCGGTTATAACGCTGTTGGTTCTGGTAAGGTCCTTTAACGCTTCGTAGGGTTTTGGGAATGCCTCGCGGCGAAGTATAGTTTGAATGGCTTCAGCGATCACCGCCCAGTTATTATCGAGGTCGGCGTATATCTTTTCCTCATTAAGAATGAGCTTGTTCAGCCCTTTAACGATCGACTTAATAGAAATGAGCGAATGCGCCATGGGCACACCTACATTACGCATTACGGTGGAGTCGGTAAGGTCGCGCTGCAGACGTGAAACGGGCAGTTTGGCCGAGAGGTGTTCGAATAACGCGTTTGCGATGCCCAGGTTACCTTCCGCATTTTCGAAATCGATTGGATTTACCTTGTGCGGCATGGCCGAGGAACCCACTTCGTTGGGCGATATCTTTTGCTTGAAATAATCGAGTGCAACATACATCCACATGTCGCGGCTAAAGTCGAGCAATATGGTATTGATGCGTTTCAGTCCGTCGAACATAGCAGCCAGATTGTCGTAGTGCTCTATCTGGGTGGTGAACTTCTGCCGGTCGAGTTTCAGGTATTCACGGGTAAAATTATCAGCAAAGGTAATCCAGTCTATTTCGGGGTAGGCGGCATAATGAGCATTGAAATTTCCGGTAGCACCACCGAATTTTGCTGTAACGGGAATACTCCTGAGAAGCTTTATCTGCTGTTTAAGGCGTTCGATGAAAACAAATATTTCTTTGCCAACAGTGGTTGGACTGGCGGGCTGGCCATGGGTGCGGGCGAGCATGGGTATGAGTTTCCATGCTTTTGCTTTTGCAGTAAGTTTGAGTACAAGATCTTCGAGCGCAGGCAGGTAATGCTCATTCAGCGCAAGCTTAAGAGCATAGGGCGATGCCGTGTTATTTATGTCCTGCGATGTTAAGCCAAAGTGCAGAAACTCTTTATAACGGCTAAGCCCCATTTTATCGAATTTCTTTTTCAGATAGTATTCCACCGCCTTAACATCGTGGTTGGTAACGCCCTCGATATCTTTAACTTCCTGTGCATCCTGAAATGAGAAATCGCGGCACAAGGCTCGCAATTCTTCTACTTTTGAATGGTCGAAGTCTTTTAACTGTGGGAGTGGTAAATCGCACAGGGCTATGAAGTATTCCACTTCAACAAATACCCTGTAGTTGATTAGTGCTGCTTCTGAAAAATAGTATGCCAAACCTTCCACCTGCTTTCTGTAGCGTCCGTCGATTGGTGATACTGCATTTAAAACTGTCAGTTCCATGATCTGAATAATTCGTTTCTGCATGCAAATATAATGACGTAATTAACTTTTGAAAGAAAAAATACGTGCAGGTCCTAAAATAAATGAGGCGACGGGTTCAGGTGTCAGCAAGTTTATGGAACAATGAAGGAGTTCAGGACGGTTTATTATTAAAAACCTCGCCCAATACATCGGGGTATATTTCTATAAAACTGTTATTACACCAGCTTTGCAACATAATGATCTCCTCCTCTTTGAGGGATTTCTTTGATTTTTCGAGTTCTTTTTTAAAAAGGTCGCGATTGAAGCTTACCTTTTCAAGCACAGTTTTAGTGTATTCGAGCATGTTCATCGCTTTTAAGTTAATGATACCGGATGCAATAATGCTATTATAACACCCGATACCCAGGTATGTTTACAAGAAATGAACTGTACGACTTAATTTGTATTATACTGTGTTTCTGCGTTTTAACTCAGTTTCGATAAGATTAAGTTCACGGGTTGTCTGTCCGGCTATTGAAGTATTTTCCTCGGCCCTGCGAATAAGGTAGGGCATTACCGATTTAACCGGTCCGTAGGGTACATATTTGGCAACATTGTAGCCATTGTGTGCCAAATTATAGCTGATATGATCGCTCATTCCGTACAGCTGCGAGAACCAGATACGATCGTCGTCTTTTGCAAGATTACGTTTATTTATCTCATTTATCAGCAGCTGGTTACTTTCTTCGTTATGTGAGCCGGAAAATACTTTCGTAATATCAAGATTTTCAACCGCAACGAGCAGACCCGTATTGTACGATTTATCGGTTTCATCCTTAGTAGCGCAGATTGGCGAAGGATAACCGTTAACTTCTGCTTTCAGGCGTTCTTTTTCCATATAGGCACCCCTGACAAATTTAACACCATAAAAGTATTTATCGCGGCGTGCCTTTTCAATGCTTTCGCGGAGAAATGCAACCCTGTCATGCCGGTACATTTGCAGTGTATTAAAAACAATAACCTTTTCCTTGTTGTACCGCTTCTGCATCATTTCAACGGTCTCATCTACCAGATGCTGATACCACGTTTCTTCTGCATCAATAAGAATGGGTACGTTCAGTTCATAGGCTCTTTTACAGAGGATATTGACTCTTTCCTGAAAATCACGGTACATACCTGCAGCAGTTTCATCGGGTGGAACTCCCGGTTTTGCACTTTCGAACAGATGTGGTGCAGCAAAAGCTGTTGGTTTGAACACCGCAAAAGGTATGTATGGATTGCGTGAAGCATTGTCGATGGTGCGAAGGGTTTCTTCGAGCGTTTTTTCAATACCCTGGGGAGTGGTATTGCCTTCAACCGAATAATCGAGTATGGAACGGATGTTGAATTTTTTAAGCTTTTCGACTACAGGCTGGCATTCGCTTATGGTTTTACCCCCTACGAACTGTTTGTAAATGGTGGCCTCTACAGCCCATGAAACAGGCAGTTTCATCCGCATTGCGGCTGTAAATAACCTGCTGCTTGTGTTAACAAGACCCTTATTCTTCATTATTCGGAATAAAAGGTGTGCACTTTTTAACTCTTTGTTTGTTTTGCCTTTAAAGGCTATATCGGTATCCCAGAAGTTGATCTGCATAAATTATAAGATGATAAATATTTGGCCAAATATAGGAAATGTTGCATTTATGGCGGTAAGCACTTGGTTATTTACTGTAATTTCGTAGAAAATGTTTTCAGAGAAATTTATGTCCAGAAAATTAAAAAACTTTGATATTGCTGACAGCCCGGTCTTCCTAGGACAAGATGCCTTGTTGGAGTTGTCTTCCCACCTGGAAAACAGGTATAAAGCAAGGTCGGGAATATTTATTCTGGCCGACCGGAATACCGAAAAGCATTGTTTGCCTGCTCTTCTGCAACAGGTTCCGCAGCTCAGTAACGCTTGTATCATTGTTATTGAACCCGGCGAAGAAAATAAAACCATACAGACCTGCGAGGAGGTATGGAATAAGCTTGCAGTGCTGAGTGCCAACAGGCAGTCGCTTGTTATTAATCTGGGGGGAGGGGTAATTTCTGATCTGGGTGGTTTCGCAGCCTCAACCTTTCACAGGGGAATGTCCTATATTAATGTTCCGACTACGCTCATGGCTATGATTGATGCTTCGCTCGGTGGTAAAACTGGGGTTGATCTTTCATCGCTGAAGAATATGGTTGGACTTTTTGCCAATCCTGCCGGGATATATATCTGGCCCGGTTTCCTGAAAACACTGCCGCATAAATATATGCTCTCGGGCTATGCCGAAATGTTAAAGCATGCGCTTATCGCGGATGCCGATTTCTGGAAAAAGCTTTCGCGGATGCCCATGGCCCTGATTGCCAACTGGGACGACCTGATATACCATGCCGCGCTGATAAAAGCAAAAATCGTGAACAACGATCCTCAGGAAAGCGGACTGAGACGGATTCTGAATTTTGGTCACACCCTCGGGCATGCTTTTGAAACATACTCACTGCGCCACGACAGTAAGCCCATGAGTCATGGAGAAGCGGTAGCCATGGGTATAATATGCGAATCATACATATCGTACCGTCTGGCCGATTTTCCACATGAACAACGCGATGAGGTTATTCACAATATTCTGCTTAATTTTGACCACTATACCATAGAAACTTCGGCTATTGATGAACTGGTGGAGATTACCGTGTACGATAAAAAGAATATTAACGGAAATCTTATCCTGAGCCTGCTTCGCGAAATAGGCAAAGGTATTGACGGACAACCATGTGAGACAGCGCTTGTTCGGGAAAGTTTGTTCAGATATACCGATTTTAAAAGGTATGTGAGTAAATAATACCCTCTGTGTAGTGGAAAAAATGAGAATAAATCCCCCGGTTACATTTGGGATAGATACTGAAATTACCCTGCCACTTTCGAAAAGTGTTGCCAACCGCCTTCTGGTTATGTCTTTTATTGCAGGGAACGAGGATAAAGTTGCCCTGCCTGCAGCTAACGATTCGCAGATCATGTACAGGTTGCTAAAGCGAATGCGTGAAAATGCAAATACTTTTGATGCGGAAGATGCCGGTACTGTTTTCAGATTTCTGTGTGCCCTCTTTGCTGTTATCCCCGGAACGAGAATACTAACGGGTTCTGAGCGCATGCTTGAGCGCCCCTGTATGCCTTTGGTGGAGGCGCTCAAGGAGCTGGGAGCAGACATTCAATATCTGGGCAAAGAAGGTTATCCGCCCCTCAGAATTCACGGAAAAGCATTAAAAGGTAATGAGATCACGATCAATTCGTCCATCAGCAGTCAGTTTGTTTCGGCTTTGATGATGGTCGCTCCTTTAATGGAGGGGGGGCTGGTCATAAGGATGGATGGCAACACAGTGTCGCTTCCTTATATTATGCTTACTGCCGGGCTTATGAAGCAAATGGGGCAGGAAGTAAGTGTTAAGAATGACATTGTTATGGTACGCAGCGGGAAATATGTCGTGCCGGAAATAACATCAGAGCCGGACTGGTCAGCTGCTTCGTACTGGTATGCTTTTATGGCATTATCAAACTGCAGGGTAGGTAAGTACCAGTATAGGGTGCGGCTCAGGGGACTGAGAAAAGATTCGTTTCAGGGCGATAAGGAGGTTGCAGCTATATTTGAGAAGCTGGGTGTTGAAACAGAATGGTCGGGAGAGGATGTTATTATTACCAATTCGTGCCGTATTGAGAAATCGGTCAGGTTTGACCTTACGGGATACCCGGATCTGGCTCCCGCGGTTGCGGTTGCCTGTGCAGGACTGAAGACCGAAGCCATGCTGACCGGTCTTGACACCCTGGCAATCAAGGAAAGTAACCGGCTGGCAGCCCTGAAGTCAGAATTGAATAAGCTGGGTTTTGGCTGCTCGGTTGTGTCAGGCAATACGCTCATACTCCCGGGGACATACGATAGTTCCCGCGAAAGCGCTGAAGAAAACATCCGCGAAAGCGTTGAAGAAAGCATCCGCGAAAGCGTTGAAGAAAGCATCCGCGAAAGCAATGTAGTTGAAACGTATAACGACCATAGAATTGCCATGGCGATGAGTCTGTTATCGTTAAAAACAGGCAGTCTGGTGCTGCATGATCCAATGGTGGTTAAAAAATCATATCCTTCTTTCTGGGATGATCTTGAGAAAGCAGGTTTTGGAATAATCGTGTAAAATATGTACGTTTGTTGTCTTTAGAAAATACATGAAAGTCGATATCTTTATTCCCTGCTTTATTGACCAGTTATATCCGGAGACGGGTTTTAATATGGTTAAGGTTCTTGAGAAAGTTGGTGTGGATGTAAATTACAACAAGAACCAGACCTGCTGTGGTAAAATTTCGTTCGACGAAGGCTACTGGGACCACGCTAAGTCTATTGGAGAGAAGTTTATCCGCGATTTCATGGGAAGCCCGCTTGTTGTTGCACCTTCTGCTTCCTGCGTAACTATGGTAACCAGGTACTACGATAAACTGTTTTACAATACAGCACTGCACAATGAATACAGGTCGCTGAAAAAGAATGTATACGAAGTCTCTGATTTTCTGGTAAATAAGATTTCTGTTAAGGATACCGGTGCAACTTTTAACTACAGGGTAGTGTATTACGACAGTTGCACAGGAGTGATTGAATACGGGTTGAAGGACGAACCTTTAACGCTATTGAAAAATGTGCGTGGCATGACGATTATTGAGACCGATAGCCGCAACGACTGTATGAGCTTTGGTGGGTTATTCGCCACCCGTAACGAGGCTGTTGCAAACGCCCTCGCCATGGAGAAGATTAACTTTGCACTGGAAAACAAGGCAGATTATATAGTATCGACCGACACTTCGTGCCTGATGTTCCTCGATAGTATTTTGCGGAAGAAACAATTACCATTAAAGACGATTCATCTGATTGATGTACTGGCGTCAGGATACGAATAGGAGGAGTGCTTAATTCTCCGGGCCCCCGGTAGAAAACCTCCAGATGTTTTTGAGTGTATAATTACCGTTAGTGTCTTTAGAACCAATGCTCCAGAAATAGTCCTGGTTTGGATGGAGATTAACCGGGAAAGTCATTTGATATATTCTTATATCTCTGTCGCCATATACGCTGGGTGACGGATACTTTCCGATCTGATAGGTAATAGGGTAGTTAAGCCTTTTTAGCTTGTCGATGTAAGATCCGAACCACACATCGTAAGAGATGCTGTCGTGCTCTTTATCAAGGCTTTCGGCCCATTTGAGGGTGACATTTTTATAGGGCACTCCTGTTTCGTAATCTCTTGGCAGAAAGATGTAGGCAGGATCGGGTGATTTATTTGCTTTATCCAGAACAACGATCACCATGTTCATAACAGTGTCCATCATACCATCACTGTCGGTAACACATAGTTTCGGGAAAAAGGGACCGATATCCTGATAGGCAAAGGAGGTGGTTTTGGACAAGGAAGTGGTAGTGAATTCCTCATTCCCAAAGAAGGACCATTCCACCTGAAGCGAACTGAGGTTATCTTCTTTATCGAAGCTGGAATCGGCGTTAAAGTATACTGTTTCACCCATCAAAACTGTATCGGGGTCGATGGTGAATTTTGCAACTGGCATGTGTTTCTGTGAATTGGTCTCATCATTTTCACAGGCTGTTACGAGTACCAGGAAGAGAGAGAAGAGTACAAGCAAGCGGTTCATAACTTAGGACCTTGATGATTAAGAGTCTCAAAGATAAGCAAAGCAATTGAAACAAATGTTTTTTGTCGGCGGGAATTTTCAACTTTTTGTGTAAGGTTGTTTCTTTTTTTTACATTTGTCATTGGAAATTATATAAAAAACGCTTATCTTTATTGGTTAACCATAAGTGTACCGGATTGTTCAGTTTTACATATTTAGCTGGTTATCTGTGGTTTATAACTCATACGAATCATGAGAAAATTTTACGCGCTGAGTTTAGGATTGTTCTTCATTTCGCTTTCATGGAGCATTCAGGAAGCATATGCTCAGGTACCCACAGTGCAGGATTGTCTTGGCGCCATACCGGTATGTCAGGACACCTATGTACAGCCAACGGTATATGGAGGGCAGGGTAATTACCCCAACGAAATTAACGCAGGCCAGACATGTCCCAAGAGTTGCATGGATGGGGAGACCAACTCCATTTGGTATGTAATTTCAGTTAAGACCGGAGGGATGCTTCGGTTTGTGATATCGCCGGTGGTGCCGGATGACGATTACGATTGGGCAGTATACAACCTGAACGATTATGAGTGTGCTGACATATACAATAATGCCCAGTTTATGCAGGAAAGCTGCAATGCGGCAGGTGGCCCGGGATTTCACGGACCAACCGGAATAAGTACGTTAAATGGTGGTGATAAGCATTGCAATGGTGGAGGTAATACCGACAAGTGGAATGCCGATTTGCCGGTCCTTGCCGGTGATACCTATGTGTTGTGTGTAAGCAACTGGACTGCCAGTTCGTCTGCCGGTTATACCCTTGATTTCAGTGCATCAACAGCCGACATCTTTGATGATGTACCGGCTTATGTTACCACCATTGATACGGTTAAAGGCTGCTCCGGTTCGGCTACGGTTGATTTCGATTTCAATGAAAATATATTATGCACTTCAATACAGCCCGAAGACTTTGTTGTAATTGCTCCGGATGGGACTGAGCATGTACCCAACAGTGTTTCGGGTGAAGGTTGTGAATTGAACGGAAATCAGGAAAAATTCTTTACGCTTAGCAGCTTCTATCCACCCATAACACAGACCGGTTTATACACTTTACGCATGGTAGGTGAAGTGGAAGATCTTTGTTTAAATGTGTCGGTTGCTCCTGACATACAGTTTTATGCTGATATGGATCCGTTGCCCGATTTTACAGCACAACCGGAAGATGCCATGGTACCTGTTGGCGGTACGGCGGTTTTTTCGATTGAAAGTGTTGGTGCTCACACCTTCAAGTGGCAGCAGAAGATTCCGGGTGATGTATGGTGGATCAATCTGACAGAAGGTGCTCCGTATTCGGGGGTAAATACAAATACGCTGAATGTTGGCCCTGCAACTTTTCCGATGGGAGGTTATCAGTTCCGTTGTAACATCAGCGGAGACTGCAATCCTGCAAAGAATTCAGACGCAGCAACCCTGTTTGTGGGCGACCAGTTGAGTGCATCGGCTACTGCTACTCCCGAGGCTATTTGTTTTGGCAAGACATCGACCCTCGATGTGAATGCATTTGGGGGTAATATACAGAATCCATACAGCTATGCATGGTCAACTCCTGATGGAACGGTGTTTTCAACCAACGAAAATCCGGTTGTTGCACCCACCGAAACAACAACCTACACCGTAGAAGTAAGTGATGGATTTAACCCGGTGAGCATTGATGTTACTGTTGTTGTGTACCCGTTGCCTATACCTTACGCAGGAGAAGATATCAGTGTTTATCATGGCGCCAATACCAGTTTACAGGGAAGTGTGCCCGGCGGTGTTACCCCTATAATATGGAACTGGCAGCCATCGAGTATGTTATGGGACAACACTTTGCAGAACCCATCGACAAAGAAGCTGTTTGAACCTGTTACGTTTACGCTCAGCGTTACAGATGCCCACGGATGTAAAAGCAATCCCACAGATCAGGTTACCATTAGTATACTTGGCGGACCACTTCAGGTTACGGCAAGCGCTCAACCCGACAGTATTTGCTTTGGCAATTCAACTACTCTCAGCGCTGCTGCAGGTGGAGGGAATCCTCAGTATACATATTCATGGAAAGTGAACGGGGTAGAAGTCTCGACCGATCAACAGTTAAGCGTGTCACCGTCCACTACCACTACCTACCAGGTAACGCTGAACGACGGCTTTAACGATATAAGTGATGAAGTAACTGTTAAAGTGAATCCTTTGCCTGTTTTAAATCTGTTAAAGCCTGAATATCAGGTTGTGAATAATGTAGTGCAGGTCTGCGTGTTTGATTCGTTGTATCTTGATCCGGGTTATACTCACGGTGAGTATCTGTGGAGCAACGGGAATACCACATTTACAAACCTTATTTCAACATCAGGAATCATTTTCGATAGTCAGGAACACTCGGTAACTGTTACCGATATTACCACCCGGTGTGTTCAGGAGGCTACTATTCAGATTGATTTTACATTTATTGCATGCTCATACGGGGTCGAAGAAAAGGCCTTTGATGATCTGGTGAAGGTTTATCCAAATCCTGCAAACTCAAGCGCGGTTGTTTCCATTGACGGGCACCCGGACAGCTATGTGATGGAGCTGCACGATCTTCGGGGTAAATTGCTTCAAAAAGAATCATTCCAAAAAAATTACAGCGGCATTTATAATCACACCATTGGTTTATCAAGCCTTTCGACCGGTACCTATTTTGTACGGGTAACCTCGAAGGATGGATGTGTTGTGCGGAAACTGATAATATCGCGGTAGTTTCATGCAACATCGACTCTTATACGGATATTGTTTGTGCAGCATTTTGAAATAAAATTTGCAGGGAAGTTGTCTATACATAATAAATTTATAATTTTGAGACCTTCATGGGAAGTGCTCAAATAATCTGGGATTAAATAAATTATAGTCAAAAAATGAAAAAAAATTACCGGTTCTCATTGGTCTTTATTTCTTTTGCTCTTACAGCCCTGCTGCTATTTAACAAGAGCAATGCGCAGGAGCTTATAACCAGAGACGGACTCGACTACGTGAAAGTAGACCTGAGTGCATACTCTTCGTTTGCTTCTATGCTGATTGTAAAAGACTTTGATAAACTGCAAAGTACCAAGGTTGCCCTTTCGGATGAAAATAGCGTTGTATATCTTTATCCATATGAGCGCTCGATTGAATCGTTGTTAGAGGAAACAACAGCTATCATTAAGAAGGCAACAGACAGTGAGAGCACATTGACAGAAGAGCAAAAGACAGATATCACCACTGCTCTGGAAGCGGAGTATGGTGACTGGCTGATAATCTATGCTGAAACAGGAAGCAGGGAAACAGCAAACGATTCCTGTCACGTTTCCATGCCATTTTGCACGGGAACAATTTATTCTTTTCCGGCAGGTACCAATACACAATCACAGCATGGTCCAAACTATAATTGTTTGAGTACACAGCCAAACCCGGCCTGGTATCATTTGAAGATCGAAGATCCGGGTCCAATTGCTATTTATATGTACAGCACGCCTTCCAGAGATATTGATTTCTGCTTATGGGGGCCTTTCGCTGACCCGATAACTCCTTGTCCGATGACTAATACCAATGGTGGTTTGACAGGAAGCAAAGTGGTGGATTGCAGTTATTCACCAAATCCTACAGAAACAGCAAATATTCCCAATGGCCAGACAGGGCAGTATTATATTCTGATCATTACGAACTACTCAAACCAGCCGTGTAACATCACCTTCCAGCAAAACAGCGGAACAGGTACTACTGACTGTACAATTCTTCCGCCGGCTGCAACAAGCAATTCACCGGTATGTACAGGTGAAACCATTCAATTACAGGCTGCCAATGCTGCAGGTGCAACCTACAGCTGGTCAGGGCCAAATAATTTCGTGAGCACTCAGCAAAACCCGACAATCCTGAATGCGCAATTTATCAATCAGGGAGTTTACTCTGTGACCATTACGGTGCAGGGGATTACCAGTGATCCGAGTAACACGGAAGTATTTGTTTACGCACCTCCAACCGGTACGCTGACAGCTACTACACCTACCACAATTTGTGAAGGAGACTCGGTGCAGCTGAAAATAACTGCTACGAGTGTGGGTCCTTTCCGGGCTGTGCTCAATGCAGGACTTGGTATTCCTATGGTGATCAACTTCTTTCAGCCAACCCACTCCTTCTGGGTTAAACCTACCGATACCACTACGTATACGCTTACCGGCATCAGCAACAATGCCTGTAGCGGATTAGCTACCGGAACTGTTACGGTAAATGTGCGGCCGAAACCTGTTCCACAGATCAGTTCCAGCAATCAGTGCGCTACCCTTAATACTTATTTTACTGACAATAGTACGGTTACCGGAGGTAGTATTGCAGCATGGGACTGGGACTTCGGGGATGGTACGACGCATTCCAATATCGAGAATCCTTTACATTCTTATGCGGCACAAGGCCTGTATAATGTTGTGCTGAAAGTTACTGCATCAAACACTTGCGAACAAACCGGAACATTCCCGTTAAGCATTAAACCAACTCCTAATGTTGCCGCGGGTCCGGATGACGAGATCCCCTATGGTACCACTACCCAGCTAAACGGAACGGTAACCGGTGGCTCAGGAACACATACCTATGCATGGACACCCGCCGAAAAAGTTATAAGTCCGGCCCAGTTAACTACAATGACTACCAATCTCACAGAGAGCACCGACTTCTTGCTGACAGCAACCGATCAGAACGGATGTATGAAATCTGACGGATTGTATGTGAATATTACCGGAGGGCCGCTGTCGATAGTAATAAACCCGACCGATCCGGAAATCTGTGTCGGCGAAAGTACTACCCTTAATGTAAATCCACAGGGTGGCGCCGGTTCGGCTTCGTATACATTCTCATGGACATCCAATCCTCCGGGTTTTAACTCTGCGATTGAAGATCCAACAGTGTCTCCAGAAGTTACCACAACCTATACGCTGGTACTGGACGATGGTTTTAACAACATTTCGAAGTCGGTTACCATTACAGTAAATACTAATCCGGTGGTTGAACTAGGCGATGCAATCGTTATCCCTCATGGAACGAATACTCAGCTGACATCAAGTGTTTCGAGCGGACATCCGGGGTATACCTATGCATGGGAACCGGATAATATGGTTCAAAATCCAACGAGTGCCACTACACAGACAAAGAACATATACTCTCAGGAGACTTTTGTGCTTTCAGTTATAGATACTAAAGGATGTTCGGGAAATGACCAGGTTACAGTTACACCTGCAGGGGATATACTCGCAGCCTTTCCGTATGCCCCGGATAACATAATATGTCTGGAAGAGTCAACTCAGCTCTTTGCCGGACCAACCGGTGGATCGGGCAATTATATATCCTATAAGTGGACTTCAAACAAGACCGGCTGGACCTCTACCTCTGCCAATCCAACAGTAACACCCAATACCACAACTATTTATACTGTTGAGGTTGATGACGGTTATAATCTTACCACCGGCTCTGTAGAAATTAAAGTAGATCCATTGCCCTTAATCAATCTTATTCCAACAGACCCTGCAACACTTGACAAGATAGTTATTAACAGTAATGTGAATCCTTTTATAATTGGTGCATGCGTTTTCGATTCAATTATTGTTAGTGCGGGCAATCCCGGAGCTGTATATGTATGGGATAATGGATGGACAGAACAGCAAATACTTATCTCAACATCTGGTATTGTGTATGACCAGCAAACTTATAGTGTGCAGGTAACTGACCGTACTACAGGCTGCTCTGAATCTGCCACCATTACAGTTAACTTTACTTTTGACAACTGCAGTTATGGTGTGGAAGAGATTTTAGCTTCTGAAAAGCTTAAAGTATATCCTAATCCTTCCGGCTCAGGTTTATTTAATTTGGAAATGACAGAAATAAGTGGTGAGGTACAGCTCTCAGTTTTCAATTCGCATGGTAAACTGATCTCTCAGGAAAGTCACTTTGTTCCCGTTAAGAGTGATTTCAAGCAGATTATAAATCTGTCGGACAAGAGCCGGGATGTTTATCTGCTACAGTTAACAAGCGACACAATGACTTTAACACGCAAACTTATAATAAAATAGTAGTAATCAGTACCTTTAAAAAGAGCACTATCTAACGCTAATCCATTGAATTGAATGAGAAAGTTTAATCTTGCAACCTGCCTTTTAGTATTGACCGTTCTGACCTCATTAGGACAAAACTATAAAAGTACCGGCTATATGCCTCAGAACAGATGTTCTTATGTAACGCCACAACAAACGAATACCTGGTTATTCTACAAAAACCAGGGAATAGTTTTTTCGGATGGTGCAGGTGGTGTTCAGGTTACTGCACTTAATAATCCATCTATGGATGGGTTGCCTGCAGGTAACAGTTGTTCCGTGTTGTCTGATTCATTGGGTTATCTGCTGATATATACCAATGGACAGAAGGTGTACAACAAAAATTTTCAGAACTTTACAGTTACCAATCTGGAAGGCAACGCTGCTTTGCCTCAGTCTTCTCTGATAGTTCAGAATCCGGATCCTGCCTATAAGCAAATGGTCTACGTTTTTACCACTGACCTTGATCTCGGAGCTACCAATCCATCCAATGGTTTTTGCTTTACCAGGGCAGATCTTTCGGGCAATGGTGGTGTCGGGATAATTTTCGATCCTGATCTGAATAAAACACTCCTGGCAAACGGAGCACAAATGGTTGCAGGTGTCCGTAATGGTGATGGTGTGAATTACTGGGTTATGGCACACGAGGACAATTCGGATAAATTCCATGCCTATGCAGTCACAGGTGAAGGAGTTTCTTCGTCATCTGTTTCCAGTTCGATTGGGAGAACCCTCAGCATTAGTAATTTCGGAAGCTGGGGTATGATGAAGTTTTCACCGAAAGGTGACAAATTGGCAATGGCTTCATACGGAGGCAAATTCATTCAGGTGTTTGGATTTGATAACAAAACAGGTCGTGTTACTTCCGAAATTGCTGAATATGATCTGAGTGCAACTATAGCTGCCAAACAAGGCCCTTACTCTATTGAATTTTCTCCTGACGGGAGTAAGTTATACTTTGTTATAGCTAACCAGTCAGAATCGGCCGGTATTGGTAACAAATTATTCCAGGCAGATCTCCTGGCTCCTTCTGCAAGCCCGGTTCTACTCAATAGTACAAATTTTCCTGACGGTATTTTCTCCCTGCAATTAGGTCGTGACGGTAAGGTATATGTATTAAAGAGAAATGACGATCTGCTGGTTATTCAAAATCCCAACTGGCCGGGATTAAATTGCAATCTAAATTACAGTGGTCTTTTCCCCTTAGGTACTCCGACATATAATGGATTGCCAAACTTCGTTTCGAGCTTTTTAAATGTACCTCCGGCGAACTATGAAACTAAGTGCGAGAACGATGCAACATTGTTCACCATGCTTAACACTGCAAACTTAACCGATGCAGATGTAAAATGGGATTTTGGAGATCCGGATTCACCAGATAATACTGCAACCGGAATTTCACCTGTACACACATTCAGCAAACCTGGTACCTTTACAGTAACATGGGAGGAATATTCAGGAGGTGCACTGATGACTACGAATTCGATAGAGGTGGTTATTCATCCTTTGCCTATAAAGTCTTTTGAAGCGCTCTATCCTACTAAACAAGCTTTTCTTGTGGAAGGAAATACGCTTCCATTGTATGGTCAGCCGGGTATGTATTCTTATCAATGGTTTGATGAAAACGATACAAATCTTGGTTCATCGGTAATGTATATCGTAGACCGGAAAGGTGCATATACTTTGGTTGTTGAGGATATGAACTGTTGTGTAAACCGTGATACCCTAAAAGTGGACGAAATTGTTGTAAGAGTACCAACTGCTGTTGTTCCAAATAGTGGTATACCGGTTAATCAAATATTTAAGGGAATTGATGAATTCAATGGAATAGGAATTGTTGACTTTACACTTGTCATCTTTGACCGTTGGGGTCAGCAGGTATGGACAACAAACAGCTTTGATGATAAATGGGATTGTACCGTTGGGTCAAACATTGCTCCTGCAGGTATTTATCAGTGGTACATGTCCTTCAATGTTAAAGAAAATGTTATGAACCAGGGTAAGGTTAACCTCAAAGGCTCTTTTATGATATTACGATAAGGTATTTATCGAACTAATAAATGAAGCCGGCTAATCCCGGCTTTATTTATTTTTGCAAAAGAATATGCAGAATGGATAAACCCGGCGAAAAAGCCCAGTTTCTGGGAAGCTATCTCAATGTTTACGAAATCGAGAGCGTAACAAGCAGTTACAACCCCGAACTGGAAGTTGTTCTGATCAATGGGCGCTACCAGCTTAATGCCGGAAAGGTTAACTATTCATTTGGCCCGCTGCACGATGCTTTTAGAAGATACTTTCATCTTGACAAGCCGCAGTTAAACGATGACGCTCATGTGCTGATTCTTGGGTTTGGGGCCGGTAGTGTAGCTTCGATTCTTCGGGAGGAATATGGATTTCAAGGGCACATTACCGGTGTAGAGTGGGACGATCAGGTCATTTATCTGGCCAGAAAGCACTTTTACCTCGGCAAAATGCCCAACCTGAGCATTATTATGGAGGATGCAGCGGACTTTATGGAGCACAATACCCAAACCTTTGACCTCATTGTAGTTGATTTGTATTGCGAAGATAAAGTGCCTGAAAAGTTTGAGAAGTTGGCTTTTATCAAGACTTTATGCAAAGGGCTTTCGGAAAACGGGAAGCTGGTATTTAATAAACTGCAGCAAAAAGAGAAAGAAGCACAGGTGAGCAACCTGTTTGAAAGCTTCAGGGATGTATGCAGACACGCAGAGATGTACAAGATATATATTAACAGGGACACTCCCAATTGTTTCATAACAGCAATAAGAGAGCCGCAGAAATAAAAATACATTGCAGAAATACGAATTCATCGTGCAGAATAAAAATACAGTACTTTATGAATAACGAAATGGAAAGAAGTAAGGAATGGTTCGCAGCACAGATCAGTAAGGTGATGAACCTTCAGGTATGGCAGGTTTTTAATACCATTAGTCTGATGGATGGCGGTGCTACCATCCCTTTCATGGCACGATACAGAAAAGAGGCCACCGGTGGGATGGACGAGGTTATGCTTGCTACACTTCGTGATAATTATGAGAATTTGCAGGAACTGGAGAAACGCCGCGCTTTTATCATCGGTTCCATGACCGAATCAGGTGTTATGACTCCGGAACTGGAGAAACAGCTTCACAGCTCCATGACACTTACTGAACTCGAAGATATTTATCTGCCCTTTAAACCAAAGAGGAGAACAAGGGCAACCATCGCAAGAGAAAAAGATCTGGAACCACTGGCCACTGATCTATTTAAGCAACTGCCGGTTGATCCGGAGGAAAGAGCTGAGCACTTTATAAATCCTGAAAAAGGAGTTAATACTGTGGAAGAGGCACTCGCAGGTGCCAGAGACATTATGGCAGAATGGATAAGTGAACATAAAACTGCCAGAGAACGCATGCGCGACCTGTTTAAGAGAGAAGCGAATATTTCATCAAAACCGGTTAAAGGAAAAGAACTGGAAGGCATTAATTACCAGAATTATTTCGATATCAGAGAAAATCTGCTAAGGGCTCCATCGCATCGAATACTAGCCATGTTCAGAGGGGAAGAGGAAGGGTTTCTTAAAATATCCATCGATCCGGATGAAGTTACACCGGTTGAATCGCTTAAACGGCTTTTCATCAAATCGAAAAATAACGCAGCCATGCAGGTAGAAGCGGCACTGGTTGATTCGTATAAACGACTGCTTAAACCTTCTATCGAAAATGAGATGCGCCAGATTGTAAAAGAGAAGGCCGATCAGGAAGCAATACGGGTTTTTGCCATTAATCTGAAGCAGCTTCTGCTTGCTCCACCATTAGGGCAAAAAATGGTACTGGCCATTGATCCGGGTTTCAGGACAGGTTGCAAGGTGGTTTGCATTGACAGGCAGGGTAACCTGTTACACAACGAAACGATATATCCTCATCCACCACAAAATGAAGTAGCAAATGCGGTTTCAAAAATAAAGAATCTTGTTTCGGCATATGGAATTGAAGCTATTGCCATTGGTAATGGAACGGCCGGAAGGGAAACTGAAAATCTTGTCCGCCGTATACCTTTCGATCATCAGGTGTTCTGTGTAATGGTTAATGAAAGCGGTGCATCAGTATACTCCGCATCAGCAGTGGCAAGGGAGGAATTCCCGGAATACGATGTAACAGTAAGAGGTGCTGTTTCTATTGGCAGAAGACTGATGGACCCACTGGCTGAACTGGTGAAAATTGATCCTAAGTCAATAGGTGTAGGTCAGTATCAGCACGATGTAAACCAGACTGCTTTGGCAAAAAGTCTGGAAGACACCGTTGTGAACTGTGTTAACCAGGTAGGAGTTGAGCTTAATACCGCAAGCAAGCAGTTATTGAGCTATGTTTCAGGGCTGGGACCTTCGCTAGCTGAGAAGATTGTTGAATACCGTAAAAAGAACGGACCCTTTAAATCGAGAAATGAACTGCTTAAGATCAGCCGGTTTGGAGATAAGGCATTTGAGCAATCTGCCGGATTCCTCAGGATTCGGAATGCTGAAAATCCACTTGACGCAAGTGCTGTTCATCCTGAAAGCTACCTGATTGTGAATCGAATGGCGCAATCATTGAATTGCAGCGTAAAAGAACTAATTGGAAATAAAGACCTTAAAACAAAGCTGAAGCCTGAAAGGTTTGTCACCGATAAAGCCGGTTTACCAACGATCATCGATATTATGGAAGAGCTGGCAAAGCCGGGAAGAGATCCGCGCGAACGGTTTGATTTATTTGAATTTGATAAAAATGTGAACACAATAGAAGATCTGAAACCGGGTATGGTACTTAAGGGAGTTGTTACCAATATAACTGCTTTTGGTGCTTTTATTGATCTGGGTGTTCACCAGGATGGGCTCGTGCATTTAAGCCAGATGGCAAACAGATACATTAAAGATCCGAATGAAGTAGTTAAACTGACACAGGTAGTGACGGTGAAAGTACTGGAAGTAGATGTTGCCCGTAAGCGAATATCTTTATCCATGAAAGATCTGCAGTAGCAATTTTTTACGGTTTATGTCGTTGATTAGCTGAATACTTTCGTACATGAAAATCAAACAATTACTCTTTATTACTTGTGTAATGCTTTTCAGTGGCAACTTAAGCAATGGTTATGCCCAGCGGATCATGGGGGCGGTGATTGGTGGTGTAAATGCATCGCAGGTTGATGGAGACGAGGCATATGGTTATCATAAATTCGGTTTGAATGTGGGGGCGGCGGCTATCGTGCCTATTGGCGGTAACTGGTCAGTAAGCCTCGAAACTTTGTATAACGAAAAGGGTTCGCATCAGCGGGCACGCTATCTTGATTCGCTTGACGGCTCTTACGATCTGCGGTTAAATTACCTCGACATACCCATTTTGCTTCACTATACCGATAAGGATATAGTGACGTTTGGAGCAGGTATTTCGTATGGCCGGCTTTTTAATGTCTATGAACAACGCAACAGAATTCATCAGTCGCATGTTACGCTGAATAGCGGAATTTATAAACCCTCTGACCTGAATTTGATTTTTGATGTGCGCTTCAGGCTTGTTAAGCGGTTACATTTCGATACCCGTTATGCTTATTCGATGAGTAAAATAGCCACCCGTCTGGTGGTAGACTCCAAAACCGGCAATCCTAATATACGCTACCAGTACAATGGTATGTTTACATTCCGCCTGATATACATCTTTAACGAAAAACTGAGTGAACGCGTCAGGACCGGTCAGCCTGCCAAATAAAGATAAAAATCGGCTGTAAGGTCAAGATACTCCTGTGTATACCGGCCTTCTTCATTTCTGATGCTCAGTGTATCTGTTACGCATTTTATGGCATTTGATGAAAAACCTTCTGTAAACTCCATTAATACCCTGTTAGCTTTTTTGGTATGGGAAGGTTTTACGTTCAATTGACGGGTAGGATACAGGTTTTTGGCAGTGCTGAGACTAATTAAGCTTTCAATTTCAGTATGAGGAAACACTATACTTAATTTGCCTCCGGGAGCTAAAAGTAAAGAAGCATGAGTGATCAATGCCGATAACGGGAGGCTGTCGTTATGGCGGGCCATGTTTCTTTTTGCTGCCGGAGATTTAAGTGACTTACTGAAATAGGGTGGGTTAGTGACTATGTGCCCGAAGGGTGTAAATTGCCCTGATTGCCGGTACTGCTCACTAAAATGCTCAAGATCTTCATGATAGCAGTGGATTCTGTTCGACCACGGACTGTTTTTGAAATTATACTCTGCCTGGTTACAAGAAGGTAGGTCAATATCAATAGCGGAGATTGCAGCATTGCATTTCTGTGCAGCCATCAGTGCAAGAATGCCACAACCTGTGCCTATATCAAGTACGTGATTGGTTCCTGAAAGATTGCACCATGATCCCAGTAAAACGGCATCTGTTCCAACACGCATGGTTGACTGAGTGTCTTCGACGGAAAATTGTTTAAACTGAAATGCCATAAAAAACAACGTGTCTGCTGTTTATTACTCCAGATATATTTCGATTAAACCTTCGGGAGCGTTAGTATAGAGATGACGTTTATCACGATCTATTCCTGTAACAATTTCGTCGGTTATGGGAATAAGGATTTCCCTGGTGTTTAATTGAATGCTCAGCACAGCCTGATGCGGGTATTCAAGCACTTCATTTACTATACCAATGAAGCCGTGGTGTGTGTCGTGCACTTCGAACCCTTTTACCTCATGGTAATAAAACTGGCTGCCGGTAAGTTCAGGCAGCATAGATTCGGGAAGGTACAGTTCACTTCCAATTATAATAGAAGCCTGCTCCACAGAGTTGATATCTGTGAAGGTAAAAACAGCCCGATTGTTATGTTTCAGGCTGATATCCTCAATAAAAAAAGGAATCAGTTGACCGTTCATAAGAACGAAAACTGATTCCAGATCTTGATAATTTTCGGGTTCGTCTACTTCAAGACTAACCTGAAGGGCACCTTTAGAGGCGAAAGGTTTAAGGATTCTGCCTAAGAAAAAGTAGCCCTCCATTACAGGATATTATTCAGCAGCTGGTTCCTCTGTTGCTCCGGTTTCTTCTGGAGTTTCTTCGGTTACTTCTGCTACTGGCTGGTTAGCAGCTGCTTGTTCAGCACGTTTTTTAGCTATTTCTTCAGCGCGTGCTTCATTGATTTTAACTTCCTGTTCGTGCAGTTTCTTCTTCATTTCTTTTTCAGTTAACTGCTCGGCTTTAATAGCGCTCAGACGTTTTGCCTGTTTAGCTTCTTTCCACTCGTTGAACCTTACTTCGGCAACCTCTTTTGAAAAAGCACCTTTTTCAGCACCAATCATCAGGTGATTGTAATGAAGAATACCTTCGTCGGAAAGTATGTTCTTTACGGTAGGAGTTGGATCAGCACCTTTACGATACCAATCGTAAGCTTTCTGGAAGTCAAGAACGATCTCGGCAGGTTTACTGATAGGGTTGTAAGTGCCGATTTTCTCGATGAACCTTCCGTCACGGGGTGCACGACCATCCGCAATTACAATGTGATAGAAAGGTCTGCCCTTTTTACCAAAGCGTTGTAATCTCATTTTTGTTGGCATAAACTTAAACGTTAATGTGTTAGAAAACAATTTATTTCAGGGGTGCAAAGATATAGCTTTTTTAAATTATTTTGACTCCTCTTTGTCTTTTTTCTTAAGGAAATTGAAATCAAACAGTTTCAAAAAGCCCTTTCGTTCGATGATGGTTTCTTCTTCGGGTGGAACAGAGTCAGTAACAATGGTACTTCTGGCTGGTCCTTTGAGAACAATAACAGGTTGAAGTTCATCAAACTCCTGCTGGGTTAGCCATCCCCTGCTCAGCATTTTGCCCGATACCAGGCTGTAGTAGCTGGCAAGGTATTCGCGCAGATTTCCTTCTTTATCGAAAGAGTACCGGTATAATTTAGGCCGCGGGACTATACTCGCAATATATATGCTTTCGGCTAGTGTGAGTTTGGAGACATCTTTGCGGAAGTAAAACTGAGCTGCTTCATTTATGCCATAGACCATGGGACCGGTTTCGATAATATTCAGATATACTTCGAGCATGCGATCCTTGGTTACCATCCGTTTCGACTCAATTAGCCAGGTGATCAGCATTTCTTCAAGCTTTCTGGTAATATTTTTATTCCTGTTTAGAAATATATTTTTAACCAATTGCATAGTGATGGTAGAGCCACCGCGTGCGAACCGCTTTTCTTTTATGTTGGTGATAATGCTGTAGCGTATAGCATCAGGGACAAAACCGTTATGGTAATAAAAAGCACCATCTTCGGAAGTCATGATAGCATGCTTTACATGTTCAGGTATCTCATCAAGACTGCGAAACTGCGAATTATCCCGGCCAACCGTTATCTGGCGGACAGGTTGGCCGTTTTCATATGCCGTGTAGATGAAAGGATCATTTATGTAAGTAAAGTCTGTTTTACCAAATCGTTCTACTGCAAAATCAATACCCCTGAACTGAGAAGAGAAAACAAGGGAGTCGGGATTGGAAAAGGGTAAATAGAAATTCAGATAAAAACTCAGGTCTCCTCGAACCTTAATACCTTGCAGATTAGTAAACAGCCCGTAAGGTAATGAATTGAAAAACGCCTGAGCATTAAACCGGGGTTCATTTATCTTTAATGTAAGCTCCTTATCAGGTTTTAGATTATAAAGTACATACGGATGGAAACCCGTTTCATTAAAGGAAACCAGGGTAGAACTGTCAACCTCAAAATAGGTTTTGCCAATGTTCAGGGAGAAGTCAATCTCGCTGTTGTTCAATTCTATATTGTCGGGAGAAATGCGTGGATGATTTATTAACGGACCTGACAACACTGCTTTCCCGCTGAAATGGGTTACCTGGTTATTTATACGTTTATAGGAAATGGATGCCTCGGCTGAATCAAAGGCGAAAACGGTGTTCCATCGTTTAGTGATATATGGAATGTATATCTTGTTTGCATGGTCCGGTGTGACTTTTATTTTAAAGTCTCTTCCGGTTCTGTCAATATGACCGGTTACATGCCACATATTTGTAGTATCTGCTTCCTGAACTCTGATCTGTGTGTTAAAGTCATTATCTCTGATACGCAGTTCATTCATTGTAAAGGAGAAGTTGTTACTGTCGATATTAGCTTTCAGCGTAAAATTGCGAATGGAAGAAGTGGACGGAACATGATCGAATAAAGCAGTGAACAATGACGAAATACGGGCTCCGTAATCAGTTTCGGGATCATTTTTCAATGTATCGGCAGAGGTGCTGTCGTTAGTTGACTGCAAAAGAAAAAGATAGTTGCTTTCCAGTCCCTGTCGCCTAAGATGAATAAGAGTGCTATCTATTGCCAGATTTGAAATGCGGATTCGCTGAAGGATAAGATCGAGAGGTTTAATTCCCACAGAAACAGAATGCACAAATAAAAGAGTGTCGCTGTTCAGGGGTACTAGTGTGAAGTCGCTGATATTCACTGTGCTGATTCCTGAAAACTTAGCTTCTGTATAATTTATATCTGCATTTAGTCGTTTTTCTACAGCATGTATTTTTTTGTCTATAAGATTTCGCAGCAGCATATTACGGAAGATCCATCCGGAAATAAAGAGTAGAAAAAATAGCGATAGAAGGGTTAAAAGAATGATTTTGAGCGGCTTACGCTTATTATAACGGGAGGTTCTCAATAGTCTCTTTTTTTCTGCAAAGTTATTAACATTACGTACCAGCCAAATCTAATTAGCTATTTTTACGCAATAAAACACCAAAAAGCGCTATCCTGATTATCAGTGAGGAAGGCATACTGAATAGATGAGCAAATTTTCACATTTACACGTACACTCCAAATTTTCTATACTTGACGGGGCATCTGATATAAGCCAGATGTTTAAGAAGGCCGTGAGCAATGGCATGCCGGGATTGGGATTGACCGATCATGGCAATATGTTCGGTGCATTTAAGTTTGTTGCCGAAGCCGATAAATATAACGTTAAAGGGAAGCCTCCGGTCATAAAACCTGTTGTCGGGTGTGAATTCTATCTGGTAGAGGACAGGCATAAGAAACAGTTTACCCGCGATCTGAAAGATGTGCGATATCATCAGTTGCTGCTGGCAAAAAATGCGCTGGGATACCATAATCTGGTTAAACTGTGCTCATTGGGTTATATCGATGGACTTTACGGGAAGTATCCGCGCATTGATAAAGAGCTGATTGTAAAATACCATGAAGGTCTTATTGCTACTACGTGCTGCCTGGCTGCTGAAGTACCCAGGGCGATTATTAATAAGAGTGAAGAAGAAGCCGAAAAAATATTCAGATGGTGGCTGGATATTTTTGGAGAAGACTATTATGTTGAACTACAGCGACATGGAATACCAGAGCAGGACAAAGCCAATGAAGTGCTGGTGAGGTTTGCCAGGAAATACGGGGTGAAGATCATTGCCACGAACGACTCACATTACGTGGAGCAGGAGTTTTACGATGCCCATGATATTTTATTGTGTGTGAACACTGCTGAACTGCGCAGTACTCCTACAATAAAGGATTACAACGATGAGGATGTCTCGGTAAAAGGCAAGCGTTTTGCGTTTTATAATGACCAGTTTTTCTTTAAAACAACCGAGCAAATGTCGCAAACTTTTGCTGACCTGCCGGAAGCCATAGATAATACCAACGATATTATCGATAAGGTGGAGCTGCTTAATCTGAAAAAGGATATCATGCTTCCACACTTTGCTTTGCCTGATGGCAGAAGTGACCAGTTTGAGTATTTGTACGAGAAAACTTTTGAGGGTGCAAGAAACAAGTACGGGAATATAACCACAGAAATTAAAGAGAGGCTGCACTTTGAACTGGATACCATAAAGAAAATGGGCTTTACAGGTTACTTCCTCATTGTGGCTGATTTTATAAGTGCCGGCAGGGAATTAGGAGTTTTTGTAGGTCCGGGCCGAGGATCTGCTGCCGGTTCGGTTGTAGCTTACTGTATTGGAATAACCAATATTGATCCGCTGAAGTATAATTTACTGTTTGAAAGGTTCCTCAATCCCGACAGGAAAAGTATGCCGGATATTGATACAGACTTTGATGATGAAGGCCGGCAGAGGGTAATTGATTACGTTGTTGACAAGTATGGCAGAAATCAGGTTGCACAGATAGTTACATTTGGTACGATGGCTGCCAAAAGTTCTATCAAGGATGTCGCCCGTGTGCTTGATATTCCCCTGAGTGATGCCAATGCACTTGCTAAGCTTGTACCCGATAAGCCCGGCACCGAACTGAAGCGTGTAATGTTTGCACCTTTGTCAGGAAAAGACAGTCTGAAGGAGAAAGAAAACTACAATCCGGAAGATATGGAGGCCATTAAGCGGTTGAGGGAGATTGCATCAGGTAATGACAGTAGGGCTGAAGTGCTGAAGCAGGCAGTTGAACTGGAAGGAAGTGTACGAAGCACCGGAATGCATGCTGCGGGCATTATTATTGCTCCAACCGATCTTACCGATATAATACCGGTACTTACTTCGAAAGAAACTAACCTTCTTATTACCCAGTTTGAAGGTAAAGAGATTGAAGACGCCGGTGTGATCAAGATGGACTTTCTGGGTCTTAAAACGCTGAGCATTATTCGTGATGCATTGCAGCTGATTGAGCAGAATCACAAGATAAAGATTGATGTTGACAAAATTCCGCTTGATGATATAAAAACTCTGGAGCTATATCAACGAGGGGAAACCAATGGTACATTCCAGTTTGAGTCGCCCGGAATGCAGAAGCATCTGAGAGAACTTAAACCGGATAAGTTTGAGGATTTGATTGCCATGAACGCGTTGTATCGGCCGGGGCCGATAGAGTACATTCCGAATTTTATTGCGAGAAAGTTCGGGCGCGAACAGGTAACCTACGATACACCTGCAATGAAGGAGTATCTGGAAGAGACTTACGGGATAACGGTGTATCAGGAACAGGTGATGCTGCTTTCGCAGAAGCTGGCCGGTTTCTCAAAAGGAGATGCCGACGGTTTGCGTAAGGCTATAGGTAAAAAAAATCAGGAAGCGCTGGCCAAGAATAAAGCGAAGTTTATTGATGGCTGCGCAAATAATGGAATTGATAATAAAACAGCAGAAAAAATTTGGATTGACTGGGAGGCCTTCGCTTCGTATGCGTTCAACAAATCGCACTCTACCTGCTATGCATTTGTGGCATTCCAGACTGCCTATCTGAAGGCTCATTACCCTGCAGAGTATATGGCAGCGGTGCTCACGCATTCACTGAATGATCAGAAAAAGATTGCATTTTTCATAGATGAGACTAAGCGCATGGGTATTCCGGTGCTCGGACCCGATGTAAATGAGTCTGGTTTTCAGTTTTCGGTGAACCGGAAAAATGAGATACGCTTTGGCATGGGAGGCATCAAAGGCATCGGGGAAAGTGCTGTAGCAGCCATTATTCAGGAAAGGGATGCCAACGGTCCTTACCGTAATATTTTCGACCTTACGCGCCGTGTTAATCTCAGAACGGTTAACAGGAAGAGTCTTGAAGTACTGGCAATGACAGGTGCATTCGACAGTTTCCCGAATTCGCACAGAGCGCAGTATTTTTACAAGGATACGAACGAGAACTTCAGTTTCCTTGAAAAAGTGATACGAAATGCATCAGAGTATCAGAATCAGAAGCAGGTAATGCAGGTGAGCCTTTTTGGGGGAAGCTCGGAGGTGGAAATGCCCGAAATAAAGCTACCTGAGTGCGACCCGTGGAGTAATATTGAAATACTTATTCATGAGAAAGAAATAGCAGGCTTTTATATTTCAGGCCATCCTCTTAATGACTATGAGCTGGAGATCAGGTCTTTCTGCAGTCATACAGTAAGCGATCTGAGAGAAGAAAACAGCAAAGCCAATGCAGGTATTACTATGACTGTTGCAGGTATTGTGACTGGTGCCAGGCACCTGGTTTCAAAACAAAACAAGCCTTTTGGAACTTTTAACCTGGAAGATTCTTTAGATTGGGTAAATCTGGCTCTTTTCTCGGAAGATTACCTGCGTTACAAACACTTGCTGGAAGAGGGTACTACTGTCTTCATTAAAGGCAGTTTTCAGAAACGCTTTAACAACTCCGATCTCTTTGAATTCAGGATAAGCAGCATAATGCTGTTATCGGAGGTGCTGGAATCACTGACAAGAAACATTGTGCTGAGAATGGATGCATTTTCGGTAAGTGAAGAACTGATTCAAAGACTGAAAGAGCTTAAGGAAGAACATAAAGGCCGGTGTAACTTATCATACGAAGTTCTTGATGAAGCAGAGAAAGTTGCTGTAAAGATGGTTTCGCGTACACAGGTAGCTCCATCTTTTGCCATTGAAGTGATAAAGAACTTCAACAATGTTTATGTATCTATAAATTAGTATATTTGCAGTACGCTTTTTATATTGGAAACAATAACACTTAAAATAGAAAAAAATTATGGCACTTGAGTTAACCGATGCTAATTTCGACGAAATCGTCTTAAAGTCAGATAAACCAGTTCTTGTTGATTTATGGGCTGAATGGTGTGGTCCATGTCGCATGGTAGGCCCAATCGTGGAAGAGCTGGGTGCTGAATATAAAGACAGAGCTGTTGTTGGAAAACTTGATGTTGACGGCAATCCGGGCATCACAGCAAAATTCGGAATACGAAACATCCCTACATTGCTCTTTTTCAAAAACGGTGAAGTGGTAGATAAACAGGTGGGTGTATCTCCAAAATCTGTGATTGCAGGAAAACTGGAAAAGCTTCTGTAAATTCAAACGAACAATAAAAAAGGTGCCGGAATGCAACAAAGTGTGCATTCCGGTTTTATTATAGTATATGTCTCTGGAACAAACCCGCTTTGATGATTTATTACCGCTTGAACTGCTTGCACATCAGGTTGTTGAAGGGTTTATTACAGGTATGCACAAAAGTCCTTTTCATGGTTTCTCGGTTGAATTTGCCGAGCACCGCCTATACAATCAGGGCGAATCGGTAAAACACATTGACTGGAAGTTATATGGTCGTACCGACCGGTTATATACAAAACGATTTGAGGAAGAAACTAATCTAAGGTGTCAGATAATAATTGACGGATCTTCGTCAATGTACTTCCCGGTTATCAAAAATCCAACGCTCGACAACCTGGATAAGATGGCCTTTTCTGTCTTTGCTTCTGCGGCTCTGATCCAGTTGCTTCAAAAGCAGCGCGATGCAACAGGATTGAGTGTTTTTACTGATGAGGTTAATCTGCATACAGAATCCCGCTCCAGTCAGGTGCACAGAAAGTTTCTGTTCTCCCGGCTGAATGAATTACTCGTAAGGGATAAGGTTACCATGGGTAACACAACACGGGCGGCAAAAGCTTTGCATCAGATTGCCGAAAACATTCATAAACGATCGTTGGTGGTTATTTTCAGTGATATGTTCGACAGTGAGGCAGGGGAGGATTTGTTCTCAGCTCTGCAGCATTTGAAGCATAATAAGCATGAGGTTATTCTGTTTCATGTTTCGGATAAAAAAGCGGAGCTGGATTTTTCATACGACAATAGGCCGTATAAGTTTGTTGATCTGGAGACAGGGGAGGAAATAAAGATAAGACCTCATGAAGTAAGGGATGCCTACAAGTCGAGGATTGGCAGTTATCTTGACGAACTGGTGAAACGTTGCGCACAGTACCGCATTGAACTAGTGGAAGCAGATATTAACCTGGGATTCAGGCAGGTATTACTGCCATTTTTAGTTAAACGAATGAAGCAGTTTTAGGATGGCAATAAATGAGGATTTCCTTGAGAGGTTAGAAAAGCAGCTGGAGCAACATGGTCCCTGGCCTCAGGTTTATATGTTCAAGTTTATTATCGCTGACAATATTCGCGACTATGCAATATTGCAGGGTACTTTTGGTCAGTTATCTAAATTCACTGTCCGGCATTCATCCAAAGGTAAATTTATTTCCGTAACCATCCGTGAAATGATGATGGGGCCGTCAGAAGTTATTGAACGTTACAGACAGGTTTCTATCATTGAAAATGTTATAGCATTGTAAAAAAAAGAGGTCTCTTTTGAAGACCTCCTTTACCTTAATTTCTATAACTAATTTCCTCAGTTAAATACTTTGCTATCTGATAGCATCCTTAAATCATCAGTTGATTATTATTTTCTGAAGATAGTTACCAGCAGGAGTAACTACTTTCAAAATATAGCTGCCTGCAGGTATGTTTTCAATGGAAATGCGATTGGATGGTGATTTTATAGTGCTTACTACCTTACCATGCAGATTGCTTATTTCGACCTGCATAATGCCAGTGCCTTCAATATAGAGTACATCGGTAGCAGGTGTGGGGTATACCCTGATATTATCAACGACTATAGAAGTAACACCTGTTATAAGTGCAGCATTGATGTCAATAGCCTGACCGTTCACAACAGCAATTCCTGTAATAGTATCAGAGAAAGGAGCGGTTACCAGATATGGGTACTCACCATCTTCCAGTTCAATCACAGCAATACCTGAAGCGTCCGTATATAATGTTGAATCCGCGATTTCGATAGTAGCTCCTTCGATTGGATTGCCATCACGCAGAACATGGAAAGTTACCGGATATGTGAATATAGGTATAATAGCAGTCAATTGTACGTACTCAGTAACATCACCGTCAGTTACAGTTACAGAGCCTTGCGCGTCTTCGTAACCTTCCTTAGAAACAGTATAATCGTATGTGCCTGACATAATTCCAATCAAAGCATTGCCATCAGCACCGGTTGTAATAATAAATCCGCCAACATCAATAGTTGCACCCTGAACCGGCAACCCTTCGGATGTTACATTGAATGTTAGTCCGTAAACTGCATCTGACAGGGTAACGGGTACGAACAGAGTGTCTCCCTCAAGTGTAAAATAATTACTCAATGTGGAATATCCTGCAGCAGCAACTTCATAGTCATGCGTTCCAAGCAGAATCATTGCAGAAGCACTACCTGCTGCATCGGTGATTAATGGTTCATCCATTCCATCAATGTCAATAATTGCACCACTAATTGGGCTTGCACTTTGGTTTGTGACCACAAAGGATACATATTGGCGGCTAGGCATAAAATTAACCAGACCAAGGGATGAATTGTCGTTTTGATGCGTAATCATTGTTTCGACAGATGCCTGGTCCTGTGAGTCAACACCCCAGTGATTACCCATGGCATATTGCTCAACCGGTCCGTTATTATATAGATCGTAAAGCACTCCATTATTTCCGTTTCCGGTAAATGTATTGAGGCCGGGGTTATAATCAGAGGCATTTGTATTACCCATATTGATAACGGGATAACCTATGATTGTAATGCCCCAGAGGTTATCTTCGATATGGTTTCCGGTTACGGTGGCATGCTGGTACGAGGAAGAGCTGCTTGCGGTGAAGTTGATTCCACTACCACCAAGATCAGGATTGCCCTGAATATTATTTCCTATTATAGTGTTATACCTGATCTGTGCATTCATTCCGCTGCCAGTAAGAGTAATGCCATAACGGTTGTCTACTACCATGTTTGAATCGATAACAACATCGCCCACAACTCCGAGCAGGGAGGAATAAGCTATACCCCCTGAGTTAGTTGCGCCATTGCCGATAATAGTGTTGCCAACTATGTACGTAGTACCGTTTTCACCTGCCGGGCCCATGTTAATTTGAGGCCTGTTACTGTTTTCGGTTACATTTCCGTAGATGTAGTTATTACGGATAACTACCGGGGTTGAAGTATTAGCTCCTGATGCAACTGCACCACGTTGATTGTTCTTTATAACATTGTTAATAATCTCAGCATAGCCGGTAATATCAAGTACCGCTGCTGATGAGAAGGATCCGCTACTGCCCGATTTGTAATAATTACGTTGTAAAGTGCTGTTCGCAATGTAAAAATCGCCACCTGAAAGAACTTTGATTCCTCCACCATATTCAATTATGGCGTTTTTAATAATGGTTTCATGGCCTTCATAGAATTTCAGACCGCGCCATTTAGTGGTTGACATGGAGTCGAGTGCAGTGAAAATGACCGGAGTTGGTGCATCTACTGTGAATTTACCATATGACTCAATGAATGAGAGGTTGTGTAATTTAACCGTTGTACCATTTAAAATTTCAACAGTATCACCATTGGTGATGATAATGCTTCCATTGATCTCATAATGGTCATTGTTAAAGAAAAGGACGCCGGCTGAATTTTGTGCCAGGCTGTCAAGATTCCATCGTACTCCTGTTCCGGGAGTAGAGTACTGTGCACTTGCTGTAAAAGCAACAGCAAGAAGCAACATTGTAAAGATTCGCTTCATTATATAAAGGATTAGATTTGTATTTTAGAATTGCTTATTTTGCAAATGCAATGGCTCGTGTTTCTCTGATTACAGTAATTTTAATCTGACCAGGATAAGTCATTTCATCCTGAATCTTTCTGGACAGATCATAAGAGATCTTATTTGCTTCATCGTCGGAAACCTTATCAGCACCAACAATTACTCTCAGTTCACGACCAGCCTGAATAGCATAGGTTTTTACTACACCCGGGTAGGAGAGGGCTAGTTCTTCGAGGTGATTAAGACGTTGTATATATGCTTCAACAATTTCACGACGGGCACCCGGACGGGCTCCTGAGATGGCATCGCACGTTTGAACAATGGGTGCGATAAGGCTTTCCATTTCAATTTCATCGTGGTGAGCACCAATGGCATTACAAATATCTGCAGGCTCTTTAAAGCGCTCTGCGATCTTCATGCCAAGAATTGCGTGTGGTAATTCAGGTTCGTTATCGGGCACTTTACCTATATCGTGCAACAGTCCGGCTCGTTTTGCTTTCTTGGGACTAAGGCCAAGTTCAGCTGCCATGGTTGCAGCAAGGTTGGCGACTTCTTTTGAATGTTGCAGGAGGTTTTGACCATAGGAAGAACGGTATTTCATTTTACCGATCATACGTATAAGTTCAGGATGAAGACCATGAATTCCAAGATCAATGGCAGTTCGTTTACCGGTCTCAATAATTTCCTGTTCTATTTGCTTTTTGACTTTTCCAACCACTTCTTCTATGCGGGCAGGGTGAATACGCCCATCGGTAACCAGTTTGTGAAGAGACAACCGGGCAATTTCTCTTCTAACTGGGTCAAAACCTGAGAGGATAATCGCTTCGGGTGAATCATCAATAATTATTTCAACTCCGGTAAGCGATTCAAGGGTGCGTATATTTCTTCCTTCGCGACCAATAATGCGGCCTTTAATTTCTTCGCTTTCAATATTGAATACAGAAACGCTGTTTTCAATGGCGTGTTCAGCTGCAGTACGCTGAATTGTTTCGATTACGATCTTTTTTGCCTCAAGATTAGCGGTAAGTTTAGCTTCTTCAACTATATCCTTAACGTGCACCATTGCTTTTGCCTTAGCTTCGTCTTTAAGCGTTTCGATAAGTTGATTTTTTGCTTCTTCGGCTGAAATTCCGGATACGGATTCCAGATGCTCGACCTGTTGCTGGATAGCTTTGTCAAGTTCCTGTTGCTTTTTACTTACCAGTTCAACCTGTGCTGTCAGGTTTTCTTTTATGGTAGTACTTTCTTTTTGTTTACGCTGAAGTTCTTCGAATTTTTGAGTTAGTGAAGCTTCTTTTTGTTTTAAACGGTTTTCGTTCTTGAGTATCTCTTTGTTTTTTTCCTGAAAGGTATTCTCATAATCGGACTTCATTTGCAGGAATTTCTCTTTTGCCTGAAGGATCTTGTCCTTTTTAATCATTTCGCCTTTTTCTTCGGCGTCTTTTAGGATGTTTTCACTCTTTTTCTCAATAGCTTTTCTTAGAAAAGTACTAGCAATAAGAACACCCACGGCTAACCCTATAAGGCCAACTATGATGCTTATAATTACTGTCTCCATTTTGTTTTTGGTTAGTTTATAATTGTGAAGATGGAGGAGTTAAGACAATAAAAAAACCCGCATTGATCGTGAGTTTTGGTAAACCCCAAAACTACATGATTGAGGCTGCCAGGGATGGCAAACGTCCAACGCTACACGAAGTAGACCGGCCGAAACCGGTTAAGGCCTGTTTTTCATCCTTTTGCTGAGCTTTGCCCCAAAGTTGAAAATGTTGAGTTTACAAACTTGGTCGATTCAATGCGGGATACTTTTATGTTTTTTCAAAGAACTGATGCGAATGCTTTTACTCTAAATGTTCTGTTAATACGTTATCTATTTCAGCCAGTTTGCCCATCATCTCATGGTCTCTGTATCGCAACTGCTCTTCCAGTTCAATCGAGCTGGCCGAAAATTGTAATGCCACCATTGCAAGCAGATCCTGTTTATCCTTAAACTGAAAGTAGCTTGCGTATTTCTCCATGTTTTCCTCTATAGCTTTTGCTGCCTTTCGAACGCCTTCTTCCTCACTCCGGTTTACCTTGAGTTTGTATGGCCTGTCGGCAATATTTACAGTTATAGAGAACTCATTCATTATCCAATTAACAGTTTATTTATTTAAAAGTCTTACACAATTGTCAATTTCCCGCAATAGCTCATTAATTTTAAGCTTAACTTCTGTCTTACTCTCCTCTTTATTCAATGATTTTGCTAATTTAATCACTTTAATTTTCTCCTGTTGCTCTTCAATTGCAAGCTCCAGATTTTTTATATTTGTATTTAGTTCGTCAATGTGTTTTTTTAATTCTTTATTTTCATCTTCCAGTTGACTGATGCGCGCAATTACTTTTCTTACTTTGTATTCAATGCCAGATATCAGTGTTGCCGGATTATCCATGAAAACCTTACTTGAACTGCAAAGATACTGTAAAGTTTATTACCTGGCAACCCCTGAGAGTTCCTTTATTTATCCAAATATACAAAAATTCTTGTTACATTCTCCCTTTATTAAAGTTTTAAGCTGAAAAGAATTATGACGGAAGACTTTCTGCATTATCTGTGGCAAAACAAACTATTCACAGGTTCTCTAATTACTGCTGGTAATGAATCTATTACCCTATTACATACCGGATTTCATAATTTTAATGCAGGACCCGATTTTTCGGATGCTATGCTTAAAATAGGAGATACTCTCTGGGCTGGTAATGTGGAGATACATGTTAATGCATCGGAATGGTTCAGGCATGGGCACCACAAGGATGAAGCCTATAAAAATGTAATTCTGCATGTTGTATACAATAACGATCAGGCCGGTGCTGATGATTCTATGCCCGTTTGCGTGCTTAAAGGAAAAATAAATGAAGATCTTTTTGCGGCTTATGAGCGGTTTATTTCTGACAACAGTTTTATTCCCTGCGAAAATAAAATACGGGATGTACCTGAAACAGATATTGTTTTATGGCTTGAAAGGATGCTGGTAGAGAGGATGGAGCAGAAAGCGGATTTTATTCAGAACTCCCTCTTGCTTTCAAACAACGACTGGGAGGAGGCATTGTATCAAACTATTGGCCGCAGTTTCGGATTCAGCGTCAACGGATTGCCTTTTGAAATGCTGACAAGATCACTGCCCTGCAGAATACTGGCACATCATGCTGACAATCCGATTCAGACAGAAGCATTGCTGTTCGGACAAGCCGGATTGCTAACCCACGATTTAACCGATCCTTATGCTCAGTCATTGTTTGCGGAGTATTCTTTTCTTCGGAAGAAATATCAGCTGGTGCCAATTTCAGGTACTATCTGGAAATTTTTGCGTATGCGCCCCGTGAATTTTCCAACCATCAGGATAGCTCAGTTTGCACGGTTAACAGGTAGTAATGCCGGTTTGTTATCGAAGCTTATTTCAATGACAGTGGTTGAGGATATGCAGGAGTTATTTAACGTTCAGGCTTCTGAATACTGGACCTGTCATTATACTTTTGATTCGTTATCCCCAAAACGAATTAAGAACCTGGGCGCTGCTTCAGCAAATCTTATAATCATCAATGCTGTGCTTCCATTTATCTTTTATTATGGCCGTTCGCATGGAAATGATGCTATCTGCAGCAAAGCACTCAATTTTTATGAACGCATTGCAGGGGAAAACAATGCTGTTATTAGCCGGTGGAAGGAAATTGGCATGAAGACAGGGTGTGCTTTTCAAACCCAGGCACTAATGCATTTAAAAACAGCATATTGCAATCCACGTAAGTGTCTGCAGTGCAGAATCGGAAATTATATATTTAAAGATCCGGGTTTTGTAGTGGCTATATAGTGCAGTATATAGAATATTTCCCTATTATTGCATCACATCCAAGAGTATAACATTCATTAATAATTCAATCTTTTACACCTTTAAAAGTACACCCTGATGGCTGTTAATAGTGAAAACTGGGGTTCCAGAGTCGGACTTGTTCTGGCGATGGCGGGCAATGCAGTAGGTTTTGGTAATTTTTTACGTTTTCCTGTTCAGGCAGTGCAAAATGGGGGAGGCGCGTTTATTATTCCTTACCTGGTCTCTTTTCTGGTAATGGGAATACCATTGTTGTTTATTGAATGGTCGACAGGAAGATATGGCGGCCGATTTGGTCATCATTCTACTCCGTTTATTATGCAGAGCCTCAACAGGAGATGGATTTGGAAATATGTAGGGGTTTTTGGTATTTTTTCGAATATAGCTATTGCAGCATATTATTGTTACATGGAAAGTTGGACCATGTCGTACATTCTGCATTCGGTAATTGGCACTTTCGATTCAATGAACCAGTCGCAGGTAACGGCTTTCTTTTCTGATTATCTGGATGTTTCAACATCAACAACCGGTATTCCCTATGAGGCCGTTGTTATGTTTGTGCTTTGCCTGGCTCTGAATACGTACATTTTGAGCCGTGGATTAATGAACGGTGTGGAAAAGGTGGCCAAGATAGGAGTACCGCTACTTATTTTGTTTGGTATTTTTCTGGCAATAAAAGGAGTTACACTTAAGGCCGGACACAATGGTGCTATCAATGACGGAACAGTTGGTCTGAATTTCTTGTGGACTCCCGATTATTCTTCGCTGTCTAATCCAAAGGTATGGCTTGCTGCCGCAGGACAGATTTTTTTCACTTTGTCGGTAGGCATGGGTTCAATTCAGTGTTATGCATCTTACGTCAGGAAAAATGAAGATATTGCTCTTAACGCCATGTCGGCCGGATGGATGAATGAGTTTGTGGAAATAGTTTTGGGTAGTGCGGTTATTATACCTATTGCAATCGGTTACCTTGGAATTGATAAAGTAATAGAACTTACTAATCTGGGTGGTCTTGGTCTTGGGTTCAGAACAATGCCTTTTTTATTCGAGCAATGGGGACCTGTATTATCTGCAGCTGCAGGAGTTGCATTTTTTAGCATGCTGTTCTTTGCAGGAATTACTTCTTCGCTCGCTATGGGAACTCCTGGACTGAGTTTTATGATGGACGAATTTAATTGGTCGAGAAAGAACTCCGCATACGCTTTTGGTTTTATTACGCTTGTATTGGGATTACCAACCATATTCTATTTTTCGCAAGGGGTTTTTGATGAGTACGATTACTGGGCAGGTACTGTTTCTCTATTTGTTTTCGCTATGCTTGAAGCTATTGTTTTTGCCTGGGTATTCGGTATGAAGAAAGGGTGGCGCGAAATTACAGCCGGTGCCGACATTAAAGTACCGGGAATTTATAAGTTTATTATCAAATATATTACCCCTCTGGCACTTATAATAGTTTTTCTTGGTGCCCTGCTAAGACCGGTAAATGATGATTGGTCAACCATAAGTATAAAAGGATGGGCTTTGCACAATGAAAGTATTATCGGGCAAATTCAGCACAAGGGCATCGGGCCGAACAACACCTGGTTTGCCGATCAGTTTTATGCAGAAAATACCGGTACGGTTGACTCTCTGCATACCTTTAAACATCATTCGTACGTGGACATTAAAGGCGTAAATACTGCAGGTACGACTATTATTAAAACTTATCAGTACAATGCAGATAAACACAAGCTGCAGGTGGTACCAGGACAAGAGATTAAAACAGGAGACATCCTGTATACCGGGGATATCACCAACCGGGTTTACTATATTGATATGGCCCGCATTTTGTTGATTTCTTTGTTTGTGTTTATCGGTATATTGGTTAGAACTGCGCATATAAATCGTAAGAGAAGGGAGCAAATTATATGAACACCAGTGCCATAATAATGATGCTGACTGTACAAGGTGCAGTGACTATCCTCACCGGCTTTTTTTTCTGGAGGGTATTGGTTACCAAGCCTAAAACCGACAGCGAGATACCAGACGATATGCAGGATGAAGAATAAAATTATTAACTGGCTTAAAGACTATTTTACTTTTAATAAATCTGAACGGGCTGGTGCATTAATTTTAGTATTACTGATAATGATTGTCTTGCTGCTTCCTTATATTATACCCCATAAAGAAGCAAAGACAACTGAAATGGATTTTCTGTATCAGATTGAAACAGAGCAGTTTCTGCAAAATGTGAAGAGGCAGGCTGATTCAATTGCCCTGGCTTCTGCCGTAAGAACAAGTAAATATAACAAGACTGAAACATACCACCCTACATCTGGTAGTCATGAAAATACGGGTGCTGCTAGATTTAAACCTTTTACGTTTGACCCTAATACTGTGACTGGAAGCGATCTTGTAAATATGGGTTTTAGTGAGAAACAAGCTAAGGTTATTTTGAATTAC
This sequence comes from uncultured Lentimicrobium sp., assembly GCA_964643225.1. Lineage (GTDB taxonomy): Bacteria > Bacteroidota > Bacteroidia > Bacteroidales > Lentimicrobiaceae > Lentimicrobium. The sequence continues at coordinate 82,051 of CAZXQT010000006.1, forward strand.
AAAAACAAAGGGGGTAAGTTTTACAAAAAAGAGGATTTTAATAAGCTATATGTGGTTGATGATGATGTTTATAGCATTTTTGAACCCTATATTGTTATCTCAGGCGGTGACAAGAATAAAACAGCAAACAACAATGCAGTTCAGAAAAGCACTGAGGGTATTGTGTCTGTAGAACTTAATACTGCTGATTCTTTGGAATTATTGAAAATTAACGGAGTAGGTTCTGTTTTTGCTTCCCGTATACTTAGGTATCGAAGCCGTTTAGGTGGGTTTTTCCGCAAGGAACAGTTAATGGAAGTATGGGGAATTGACAGCAGCCGTTTTAGCGGCATTGCACACCAGGTGAGGGTTGATACAGCACATATAAGTAAACTGCACATTAACAAAATAAGTCTGGCCGAACTCAAAAAGCATCCATATTTTAATTACTCTCTTGCAAAATTGATTATTGATAAGCGAATTCAAAGCGGAGGTTTCAAATCAATAGCAGACTTTGAAAATGCAGTAAAAAGCAAAGTCGTCATTGATAAGTTAAGGGGCTATATTGACTTAGATTAATTTAGTTATTATCATCTTGTTGCTTTGGGCTCCCGGGGCCCAACTCTTCTTCCGGTTTGCCGGTTTCAGGTTGTGTGTAATTTACTGATATCTGGTTACCTTCTTGTTCTGCCTCTGTTTCTTCCGCTTCTTCCGCTTCTTCAGGCCATTCATATATTTTCTTCTGAGGGCCAACATCACGATAACCAAAAGCCAGCACCAGTCCGGCAACTGCCCCCATTAGATGTGATTCCCAGGAAACACGTTCTTTAAGGCTGAATCCAGGGAAAATACCCCAGACAAAACTTCCGTAAAGAAAGGTAACTAACAGACTGAATGCTATCAATCTGTTTTCTTTCCGGATGATACCGCTTACAAAGTGAAAAGATGCCAATGCATAGACTACACCACTGGCTCCTATATGATATCCCCGCCCACGGGCAAACAGCCAGACCCACAGACCAGTGACCAGCCAGGATAGAATAAATATCTGCCAGGCTTTTGATCTGTAATAGTAAAATAAGGCAGCTCCTAACAGAAAGAAGGGTACAGAATTCGACACCAGGTGCTCAAAACTTCCATGAATCAGCGGGGAGAAAAGTATTCCTTTTAAACCTTCTGCCTGTAATGGAAGTATACCAAACCGGGCAAAAGAAATGTTAAGTGCAACTTCTGTAATCTTCACAATCCATAATATAGCAACGATAACTGCAAAGATCAGTGCAGATGATACGAGCCGTTTCTTATCTTCATTGTATTGCATAACAGTGATTTACCGTTAAAATAACTTCCGGAATATTACGTTTTGAATGGATAGTAAATGTAAGCAAAAACAACAACCTGCTCTGCAGCCAAAAATTGTTAATATATTTGTTCCATTGGTTCTTATAGCCTCTGTTATTAATAACAAAAGCGTAATTTTGTTTTGTCGTTCAAAAATATAATCCAAATACCATGATAATGAACAAGTTAAGATACAAGTTATTGTGCCTGACAATCGTTTTTGGCAGCCTTTTCGGCACGATAACTACATATGCTCAAAGAAGTGATTTGCATAAAAATATTGAGAAGTTTTCGACTCTCTTACAACTGATCAATTACTATTACGTTGATTCTACGAATGAAACAGACCTGACAGAAACGGCAATTGTGTCGATGCTCAAAGAACTGGATCCACATTCGATATATCTTTCAAAAAAGGAAGTTCAGAAGGCTAATGAACCATTGGTTGGAAACTTTGATGGCGTTGGTATTCAATTCCAGATATATAATGATACCATTCTCGTAATTGCAGCAGTTCCGGGTGGCCCATCAGACAAGCTAGGTGTTATGGCCGGGGACAAGATCATTACTATTGACGGAAAAGATGCGTTTGGTAAGAAGATAACCAACAGCTTTGTCATGGAAAAACTTCGCGGACAAAAAGGCACCAAAGTAAACATTGGTATTCTGCGAAACAATCAGCTCCCGCTTATTGAGTATAGTATAACACGGGATAAGATTCCGTTACACAGTATTGACGCAACTTTTATGCTCTCAGAGAACATTGGCTATATTAAACTTACGCGTTTTGCCAGAACTTCCATGGATGAAATGGAAGAGGCAATTGCAACTCTGAAAGGAAAAGGTATGAAGAACCTGATTCTTGATCTGCGCAATAATTCAGGCGGTTTTCTGGATATTGCTGTAGACCTCTCGGATGAATTTCTGCCAGCGCAAAAGCTAATTGTGTATACAGAGGGAGTTAAGAGTCCGAGAATTGATTTCAGGGCAACGCGAAAAGGAAGCTTTGAGGTAGGGAAATTAATTGTGATGGTTAATGAGGGTAGTGCATCGGCCAGCGAAATTGTTGCGGGTGCTGTTCAGGACTGGGACCGTGGACTTGTTATAGGACGCAGATCTTTTGGAAAAGGTCTTGTTCAGAGACCGTTTGAGTTACCTGACAGTTCTGTTATCAGGTTAACTACTGCCCGCTACTATACTCCTTCGGGAAGATGCATTCAAAAATCGTACGAAGGTGGATCTGAGGATTATTATGCAGATATAGCGAACAGATACAAGCACGGTGAGTTTGTATCGGCCGACAGTATTAAATTTCCCGACTCGCTGAAATACTATACACCTGCCAAAAGGATTGTTTACGGTGGAGGTGGTATAATGCCCGACGTTTTTATTCCTCTCGACACTACCTCAAGCTCAGAGTTCTATACTGACCTTTGGAGAAAAGGTGTATTTAATGATTTTATCCTCTTCTATCTGGAAAAAAACAGAAAAGACATCTCCAGACAGCATAAAACCTTTGACGATTTTAAGGCAAACTTTGGCATTAATGAATCATTTATGACTCAGTTTCTCAATTTTGCTGAAGGCAAAGGAGTTAAACCAACTGATGATTCTCTTGAAAAATCAGCTAGCGAGATCAGGTATATCCTGAAAGGAATTATAGCACGAAACTTGTTTGATACTAATAGTTATTGGGACATTATTAGTCCTGTTGATAATGAACTTATGCATGCTTTGCAGGTTATGCAACAGGAAACCTTGTTCAGTAAACTCAGTATAGCACAATAGAATTATTAATTAAAACTCTTCTGAAAAATGGCAGACTTTTCAACCACCTATCTGGGCTTAAAGCTTAAAAGCCCTATTATAGTAGGGAGCTGTGGATTAACCAATAAAATTGAAAATATCAAAAAGTTTGAGCAATTAGGTGCAGGTGCTGTTGTGTTAAAGTCGCTTTTTGAAGAACAGATTCGCAGTGAAATCGCTCAGGATTCTTATTCCGGTGGAGTTGGGATTCAATATCCGGAAGCATTGGATTATATTTCTTACTACAGTCAGGATCACATAATGTCAAAGTATCTGGATCTTATACATGAGTCTGTTAGTGCAACACAAATTCCCATTATTGCGAGTATAAACTGTATATCACCGAATCAATGGATTGATTATGCGGAAGATATAGAGAGAGCCGGAGCACACGCAATTGAGCTTAACCTGTTCGTTTTACCCAGTGATCCTTCGATGAGCGGGAATAATAATGAACAGATACTGTTGGATGTAATTAATGCTGTATTGAAAAAAGTACACATTCCGGTTTCGGTAAAGGTCAGTTACTACTTCTCTTCATTGTCGAAGACTCTGATTGAATTGTCGTGGACTGGTGTAAAGGGAATAGTAATGTTTAACCGGTTTTATTCTCCTGACATCGACATCCACAATCTGACTGTAAAGCCTTCGTTTATTTTCAGTCATCCGGAAGAGATAACACATTCGCTGAGATGGGTAGCTATGCTCTCTGAGCGTTTACATTGCGATACATGTGCTTCGACAGGTGTTCATGACGGAACAGGCGCAATAAAGCAGTTGCTGGCAGGTGCAAAAGCCGTTCAGGTTGCATCAACCTTATATAAAAATGGTTTTGAACGCATAAAATCGATGAACCAGGAGATAGCCAGCTGGATGGATACCATGGGATTTAATACAACCGATGATTTTATTGGAAAACTAAGTATACGAAATACCGATAATCCTGCTGCCTATGAGAGAGTTCAGTTTATGAAGCATTTTGCCAATATAGAGCAGGAGGAGTAATGAATAAAATACTGGTTATTGATGACGATGTAACGTTTTGCCTTATGCTTGATACTTTCCTGAAAAAAAAAGGTTTTCAGGTATTCCAGGCATTCTCATTTGCTGAAGGTGTAAAAAAGTTACAGGAACATCAACCGGATATAGTACTCACCGATCTGCGGCTTCCTGATAACGATGGTCTCGAAATCATTAAAAAAGTTATGCATGAAAGTCCTGACACCCCGGTTATTCTGATGACGGGATATGCAGATATCAGGACTGCTGTACAGGCTGTTAAACTGGGAGCCTATGAATACATAGCCAAACCTGTTAATCCGGATGAGGTTCTTCTAATGATCAGAAAAGTACTGAATCCGGTGAAAGCACCAAATCCTGACAATTCCGGACCGGCAGATAAAGCAGGCTTTTTTGTAGATGGTCATAGCAAGGCAGCAAGAAAAATAAGTGAATATGTTAGTCTGGTTGCGCCAACCAATATGTCGGTTCTAATAATGGGGGAGAGTGGGACCGGTAAAGAATTCATTGCCAGGAAAATTCATCTCGAGAGCCAAAGAGCCGGTAAAACATTTATTGCAATAGACTGTGGTGCATTACCGCGCGATCTTGCAGGCAGTGAATTTTTTGGGCATCTGAAAGGTTCATTCACAGGCGCATTCACCGATAAACAAGGTCAGTTTGAAGCGGCTGACGGGGGAACAATTTTTCTGGATGAAATTGGTAATCTGAGCTATGATATTCAGGTACAATTACTGCGGGCAATTCAGGAACGGAAGATTCGCAGAATAGGGTCAACAACCGAAACGAGTATTGATGTTAGAATTATAACTGCTACAAATGAGGATCTGAAACAAGCTGTAGCAAAAGGTGAATTCAGAGAAGATTTGTATCATCGCATAAATGAATTCGCTATTACAGTAGCTCCCCTGAGGCAACGCCCTGAGGATTTATTGCTTTTTGCCAGACATTTTCTAAGGCAGGCAAACCTGGAACTTGCCAGAGAAGTTCACTATTTTTCCGATGATGTTATAGATATCTTCTCCAGATACTCATGGCCGGGCAATTTCAGAGAATTCAGAAATATTATAAAACGGGCTGTGCTTCTGACAAGAACCGATACCATTATGAGAAGTTCCCTTCCTGAGGAGCTGGTTAATGAAGCTTTGCAGTTTACTGCGAATATTCCTGCTGCATACGAAATGTTGCCTGCAGGAGAGGAACAGGAAATGCCCGAAAGTCGAAATGAATTGTCGAGAGTTGCCGGTAAAAGTGAAAAGGAGCTTATTGTTTCTACTCTCGAAAAAGTGCGGTTTAATAAATCGAAAGCAGCGCGAATGCTCAACGTAGACAGAAAAACACTCTACAATAAAATGAGGCAGTACAATATTCCGCTGCAATAAATGATCAGGTTCATTATTGATTCGGAAAACTTAACCCGGTACACGGCTTTTGTCCATCTGTTCAACAATTTCCTGAAGTAGTTTTACAACAAGATGATAATAAGCAGCAGAGTCATCTATAACATTACCCGGGTCCTTACATACTTCCTCCAGATGACGGAGGGCTGATGACGCATTGGTTGCACCGAGTAATTTTATATTAGGTGCCATACGATGTGCCAGTAGCCCTAATGCAGCAATGTTGCCCGAACTATATGCATCCTGCATCTCAAGCAAGGTGTGGACGATGTTTTCGCGAAGAGACTCTATTATTCTGATGAGGGCCTTTTCATCACTACCTGAAAATTGCCGGAATGCATCGAGATTCAGTTGTGTATTAGTATGTTCAGTGGGTGCTAGATATATTTCAGTTTCGGGAACTTCGTTTGCAGAAGAGTGTTGTGTTAAAACCTTTAAAATTTCATGATGCCTGAATGGTTTAAATACTATACCGTCAAAACCATTCTGCAAAAATTCATCCTTCCTGGTATTGTCAGCATGTGCTGTTAAACCAATGATGAGTGGTTTTGAAATATTGCGTTCTCTACAATAAGTGTGTATTCTTTCTACGAGCTCCGGGCCACTGTATCCGGGCATTTGTATATCAGAAATTAATATCCGGAATTTTTGAGGGTTCTCTGAGAATAATGTAAATGCATCTTTTCCGTCAGAAGCCAGTGTAACATGAGCGTTTTGATGAGTCAGGAGATCGGACAGAAGAATACGTGTGGTATCATCATCTTCTGCGATAAGAATTTGTACCCCTGATAATTGAGGATCAATGTATTCTACATGAGTTGTACTGTAATTCGATTGTGGGGTCGCAGGTAGTGAAAATCGGAGAGTGAACATTGTCCCTTTCCCCGGTTTACTGTGTACAACGATACTGCCTTGCATTAATTCAACCAGTTTCTTTGTAATAGCAAGACCTAATCCCGAACCACCAAACTTTCTGGTAATACCTGGATCTACCTGTATAAATTCATCAAATATGGCATTCAGCTTGTCGTTGGGAATTCCTATTCCTGTGTCAGCTACCCGTATGAGAAAGTTCATTCTCTGTTCTTTATCAGAAAGGCGGGCTTTAACCTGCATTATGACAGAGCCTGTTTCGGTAAACTTTACACTATTGCTTAAAAGATTCAGAACAATTTGCCGAAGTCTTAAAGAATCGCCGATAACATCACTTTCGGGAATGTCCTGTTTAAGAATCATAATAAGATTTTTACTCCTCGCCCTGGGTGCAAATACCCCGAAAGACTGTTCAAAAAGTAAGGACGGATTAAACGGTTTTGCTTCAAGCTGAATTCTGGTACTGTTAATTTTTGAAAAGTCGAGCAAATCGTTAATGAGTTCCAGCAGGTGTTCAGAGGAAGAGTTGATATGAGACAGATATTTGCGCTGGTTGTCGTTCATCTCAGTAGATGCTAACCGTTCTGAAAATCCGATAATAGAAGTTAGAGGTGTTCGGATCTCATGACTTATATTAGCCAGAAACTGCTCCTTAACTTTGAGAAGGCTTTCGGCCAGTGTTCTTGCTTCTTCCAGTTGTCTGCGATAAAAACTGCTGCGGGCCAGATCTTTCCATATTAAAAAGATGAAGGCAAAGGCTGTAAGTAAACCCAATGATGCCATTATAAATGCGGTAAACCATAGTCTTTTCAGAACCTCTTGTCCTTTTTCAGCACTTTCGAGTGTTTTATTGATTTCTTCTTTTTCAAAGAGCAAAAGTATCGCTCTGATCTCATTCATAATGTCCTGATCGGCCTGAACCAGCATCAGCTCCCGTTCAGCAAGCAGTTCCCGTTGTCGGGTCTGTTGTTCTTCTATAAGGTTGAGTTGCTTTTTTACCTTTTTAATCGTAGTATCTCTGTAAGTAGTAAAAGCAATGGATGTGTCGGAGGAAACAACAGCAGCCATGGTATCAGCTTGCATAGTATCCCTTTTCTTTTTTCCACTTATACTTCCCCATAGTTTAGGAAAAAAGCCTTTTTTCTTGACTTCTCTGGGAGGAAGTTGTTCCCGAATGGTTTGCGATATCGTTTTGTCTGCGCTCTTAAATGTGTTGATGTATTTGTTTAAGATAGTGTTATATTTATCAGGGTGCTGCTGCATGACATTGCTACGTAGGTTAAAGTAGTTCTGGTAGGTCAGGTTCTTAAGCGAGGTCAGACTATCAACAGCTAAAATGCGTAGGTATTGATTGGTATTGCTTATACTTTTAATTTTGAGGGAATCGATGGTTTTATCAACAAGAATAATTTCCTCCATATACTTTTTATGATATTGACTGTCGCCCGTACTTATGAAAGCTCTGGCCTGCCCGCCTGCTTCAATAATTCCAGATAGAAGGTTACTTGTGTATGAAAGTTTTGAGACAGAGGAGGAAACACCGGAGTCGGCAGGTGAAAGCTGGGAAGCCAGCTTTATAACTGCATATACGGCTATTAAAGCAAGCGCAAGCAAAACTACAAAGCCTGTAACGATTTTACGTTTAATATTCTCTGGTTGCCTCGGGTTTGCCATTGTGTGCTAAAAGGTTATCTTTAAAAATACTGTTATGGAAATAAACGTTCAATTTATAGCAATGTTGCATAAAAAATCCCCCACCACAGGATGGTGAGGGATGTAACTAACAAAGAAGCAAAAGTTTACACATCAGTTGAGATTACCAACATTCTTGATTTCTGCCAGAACAATTCAGGGTCATTAATTATTAATTCATTCACCCGTTTATTATTACCTACCAATTCATAGGAGCCTGCAGGATGTACTGACATAACCTGAGCTTTCTTTGCGTCAAGCGGAATGGACCTCAGATTACGTATATCCACTTTAGTAAAATCGTTTAAGTCTACATCACCGGCTACCCTTTGTGTGCTGCCGATTCCAAGAATACCACCGTGTTTGTTCAGAATCTTCTGTTCAATGAGTTCTTTGCGTTCTCCAACCACAAAGTAGGCGGTATTGAGTTCATTTGTGCGATCTGTTACCTGACCAAACAATGACTGATTTCTTTGATTGATGTTATTTATTGTGTCATTAAGGACAGCAATGGTGAAATTGAGATTAAACAGTTCGTTCTTGAGAGAATCAATTTCCCTGTCCCGCAATGCTAGTTGGTCGTTTGTTGAAGCAATCATTTTCTCGAACTCTGCGATGCGTAAATTAGATTGTTTAAGCTTTTTATTAAGAGATTCCATTTTCTCTTTATTTTCGGCCATAAGTTGATTGATCATGCTAATGTCTTCATTGACACGCTCGCGGGCGGATCTGTTTAACTCGTTTCCTGATGAAGTTTCTTTAGAGATGAGTTTTTCACGTGAACGGATTTCTGCAAGATTAGCTTCAATCTCATTTAATGTTTGCATGAAGTCGTTGATGAGGGAATCTTTTGTTCGGGTATCAGATGCCATCATCTGTTGTTCTTCTTCAAGTTGGGCAATCCTTGCAGTCTGTTCTTTATTTTCACATGCGGCTAGTATAAACGGTATCGATGCGATAACAAGCAGTCTTTTCATGTTGTTTGAGTTTTAATGGTTTTAATTCTGTGAATTGTCAAAATTAGAGCCAAAGTAGTAAGTGTGACCCAAAAGTCTTGATAATCAACAAGTATAGTCGTAATTAGCATATTATTAGCTGTGTACAATTTTCTACAGACTGTATAACTTACAATGAACTGAGTACTGCTTTTTACCTGAATGAATGGGGCAATTGCTTTAACGATACCTTAAAGCATTTTGATTACTTTTGCATAAATTTTAAGATTATTCAGATGATGCAAAGGTTTTTACTGTATCTGATGCTACTTTTGGTAATGGGTTCATGCAACGGCCAAAAAGAAAAGAATGCAAATTCAAGAAATATTATTACCGTAAGCATTAGGCCGCAGAAATATATAGTTGAGCAAATAGCAGGGGATAAATATAGTGTTTCTGTTCTTGTTCCTGATGGAAGCGGTCCTGAAACATATGAACCAACATCTCGTCAATTACGAGAGCTTGCACAGTCAAAGCTTTATATCAGCACAGGTCTGCTCGATTTTGAGAAAAGCTGGCTACCTGAAGTACAGGAGTTATACCCAGATCTTATAATATTAAATTCCTCGGAAGGTATTGAACTGATAGATGGTCACAGTCATGATCATAGTGAAGGTCATGAGCAGGGCATTCATTCACTTCATGCCGGAGTAGATCCACATATATGGTTATCTTTTCAAACTATCAAGGTTCAGGCAAAAAATATTAAAGCCAGTTTAAGCAAAACAGATCCCGATAATATGTTGCTGTACGAACAGAATTATGTGAGCTTTGTTGCACGGCTCGATTCACTTGACAGGACAATACGACAGCAGTTTAGTGAGGTTTCCGGAAAAGTGAGTTTTATAATTTATCATCCATCACTTGGTTATTATTGCAGGGATTATGGAGTTGAGCAGCTTGCAATTGAGATGGATGGAAAAGAGCCCAGTGCATCCTACATCAGAGAACTTATTGACCTTTCGAAAGAAAATAACATTACTACAGTGTTTTACTCCGATCAGTTTGATAAGCGAAGCGCTGAAACTGTTGCCTCACAGCTGGGAATCCCGCTCACACCTATAAATCCTCTTGCAGAAAACGTGGTAGAAAATATCCTTGATATCACCCGGAAGGTTTTAGCCTCCAAATCAAAATAGCATGAAAGTCCCCATTCTTGAACTAAAAGATGTAAGTGCAGGTTATGCTGAGGAGGTTATTCTTAGTGATATTAATCTACAGGTGTTTATGCATGATTTCATTGGCATAATAGGTCCTAATGGAGGAGGGAAGACTACATTGGTGAAAATAATTATGGGATTGCTGAAACCAATGCGGGGGGAAGTGCAATGGAATAAGGATGGCCATGAAACACATGTTGGTTATCTGCCTCAAACTTCGCAATACGATAAGCAATTTCCAATATCAGTTAAGGAAGTTTTATTGTCGGGGTTAATGTCTGTAAAGCACTTTGGTAGCCGATATACAGCCAGTGATAAGGAAAAGGCTGCTGAAATACTGGAGATCATGGGTATTACCCATCTTGCATCGCGAAACATAGGAAGCCTATCTGGTGGTCAGATGCAGCGTGTATTTTTAGGCAGGGCAATTATTTCTGAACCTCAGTTACTTATCTTAGATGAACCGAATACATTTGTTGATAATAGCTTTGAACATGATTTGTATGAGCTGCTGAGAAAGCTTAATGAGAAAATGGCTATACTTATGGTTTCACATGATGTGGGAACTATTACCAGTTATATTAAAACTATAGCATGCGTTAACAGGAATCTACACTACCATCAGTCAAATATTATTACCCAAAGCCAGCTTGAAGCATATAATTGTCCGATTCAGCTTATTACACACGGGAATGTTCCTCATACTGTTTTAGGAGATCATCATCATAAACACGATCATGATGCAACAGGTAATTGAACTTTTTAACTATCAGTTTTTTACCAATGCTTTGCTGGCTGCTGTGCTCGCAAGCATTGTATGTGGTTTGATAGGTTCGTACATTGTGGCGAAACGAATGGTATTTATAAGCGGAGGTATAACCCATGCATCGTTTGGAGGTATTGGAATTGCCTACTTCCTGGGGTTGAATCCTGTACTGGGGGCTGCCGTATTCAGTGTGCTGGCATCACTTGGTATTGAATGGATATCTACAAAATCAAATGTAAGGGAAGACTCAGCCATTGGAATATTGTGGTCGTTTGGTATGGCTATCGGAATAATTTTCATTTTTATGACTCCGGGGTATGCTCCAAACTTAATGTCGTTTCTTTTTGGCAGCATTCTCACTGTTAGCCAAACTGACCTGATACTGATCGGCTCTCTTGCAGTGGTGTTGATAGCGGTATTTATTCTGTTTTACCATACTATTCTTTTCGTGGCATTTGACGAAGAATATGCCCGCTCGCATAAAATACCGGTTAATCTGGTGAAGCATGTTATGATTAGTCTGGTATCATTGACAATTGTGTTAAATATCAGACTAGTTGGTATTATGCTAGTAATTTCGTATTTAACTATTCCACAATCTACAGCAAACATTTTTACGCGAAAGTTTCATCAGATAATTATCTTATCTACCGTTTTCGGAATAATTGGTTCTGTAGGAGGATTACTGATTTCTTATTATTACGATATACCATCCGGAGCAACTATTATCTTCGCATTTGTTGTGTTGTTTCTGCTTTCAAAGTTGCTCAGGATGGTATTCGTTAAGTCAGTCATCAATAAAAAAATTAATAAAGCTGCATAGATCTTTTAGAAGATCTGGTACGCGAGGTTTAATACTGATCAGGTTAGTTTCTGCGTTTTTTGATGTTTAGAGAGAATACAAACCAAACCAGGGCAAGTGTACCTATAGCAAAAACGGTATCACCTATTGTCCTTAGCCAGCGCAACACGACCATATGCTCCTGCTGCATAAATTCCATTGAACGTGCATACCACATACCATGGTTCACACTTGCAACCGTTTGAAGGAATCCGATGGGCAATAAGCTAAGCAATACCATAAGCATTAAACCTATATTTATTGACCAGAATGCAAATCCGATGAGTTTGTCGTTCCATTTATCTTTCCGGTATAAACTTCTGAGGACAAACAGCATAAGGCCTATACCGAGCATACCGTATACACCAAAAAGAGCAGTGTGTCCATGCACGGCAGTTGTATTTAGTCCTTGCATGTAAAATAAAGCAATAGGCGGGTTTATTATGAAACCGAATATTCCTGCTCCAAGAAAATTCCAGAACGAAACCGACAAAAGGCTGTATATTGGCCATTTATAATCACGCAGCCAGCCTGTTGATCTGCTGATACGGTAATTGTTGAAAGCTTCAAATCCGATCAGTATCAGGGGTACTACCTCCAATGCACTGAAGGTCGCTCCGAGAGCCATAATAGATACAGGAGTTCCGCTAAAATACAGATGATGGAAAGTGCCCAGAATCCCGCCCGAAAGGAAAATGATGGTTGCAAAGAGCACTCCGCTTGTAGCAAGTTTTATATTTAGCAGTCCCATACGTACGAACAGGAAAGCAGCTACAACTGTAGCAAATACTTCGAAGAACCCTTCTACCCAGAGATGGACGACCCACCATCGCCAGTATTCAGCTATTGCAAGGTTTGTTTGTCTGCCCCACATTAAACCGGCTGCATAGAATAGTGCAATAGCTGCTGAAGCTATCAGAAACAAGGTAAGAAGATGTTTTTCAGGAGTCCCCGATCTGTAGATGCTAATGAGTGGCCTTATCATAAGAAACAACCAAAGAAACAGTCCGATAAGGAGAAAAATTTGCCAGAAGCGACCTAGGTCAACGTATTCATATCCTTGATGACCGAACCAGAAATTCACTTCGAGACCCAGTTTTTGCATAATGGCCAGCCACTGCCCGGCCATTGATCCTACTACGATGATTAGCAGGGCAATGAATAAAAAATTAACACCAATTTTCTGAAACTTGGGATCTTTTCCTGCTACTGCAGGAGCGATATATAAACCGGTAGCCAGCCAGGCAGTGGCAATCCAGAAAATGGCCAATTGAACATGCCAAGTTCTCGACACAGAGTATGGTAGCCAATCTGCAAGTGGTATACCATATAGTCCTTGTCCTTCTACTCCATAATGGGCTGTTATAACTCCCATCAGCACTTGTACCAGAATCAGAAGATTAACCACCCAAAAGTACTTCTCCACAGCTTTCATTGAGGGGGTTATATTTTGACTCATTAAAGGATCTTCAGATGGAATAGGCAACTCTGAATCTTCGCGCCGGCTTACATAGTAATACACCAACACACCAATGCCAATCAAGAGCATGATAACACTGAAGCCTGTCCACAGCAGCAGGCTGCCTGTAGGTTTATTGCCCACCAGCTCTTCAGGTGGCCAATTATGTGTATAGGTGACATTCTCACCGGGCCTTTCCGTTACACATGCCCATGATGCCCAAAAAAAGAATGAGACCATTTTTTGCATTCGCTCCGGGTCTTTAATAGAATTCTCTTTTATTGCGTAAGCTTCACGTAGTTCTTTGAAATTTGGATCATCCATGAAAAGGGCACTATAGTATCCGGATAAATTTTCATATGCCAGCGCGCGAACAGCAGTAATAGTTATTTCGCCAGTGTTTGGATTGTAGGTGTTTTCGCGAATGCTTTTTTGCATACGGTTCCGGAGAATAACCTTATGATCGTCGTCTAGTTGTTCATACGATCTCTGATAGTCATGCTGAGCAAGGTACTCGAGCATAATTAATGCTTCGCGGTGAAGCCAGTCGGCTGTCCAGTCGGGAGCGACATAAGCACCATGTCCCCAAACGGTGCCAACCTCCTGACCGCCCATACTTTGCCAGATGTTTTGGCCGTCTTTAATGTCCTGGCCGGTAAACAAAACGGTTCCGTCTTCAAGGACTACCTTTTCAGGGATTGGAGGTGCTTTTTGATAGATTTCATAGCCAAAGTATAGCAGTACAGAAAATGAAATCACAATAACTAAGGTAAAGCTAATCCATAATTTACTTTCGTGTGTCATATCTAGGTGTTTAAAGTGTGAAATTCATCAATATTTAACAACACCTAAAAAACGTTAAAGGTTAGCGGCTGAGGATATTTCATGCAAAATGCGCTTTATTCATTCGCTAATAAGACGTATATTTGCCCCTATGCAGGAAACAGTTATTATTTTAGATTTCGGGTCACAGTATACACAGCTAATTGCCCGTCGGGTCAGAGAATTGAGCGTTTATTGTGAAATTCACCCATATAACAAGATACCAGTCATAACGCCCGATATTAAAGGAGTAATCCTTTCGGGAAGCCCTTTTTCGGTCAGGGATAAGAATTCTCCTAATCCTGATTTATCTGATATTAAAGGCAAAGTGCCATTACTTGCAGTATGTTATGGTGCACAGTATCTGGCACACAATTATGGTGGAGAGGTACAGGCGTCCACTATGAGAGAATATGGGAGGGCTAACCTGGGCTTTGTTAATGTAGACAATCCGTTACTAACAGGAATGACTACAGGCAGTCAGGTCTGGATGTCGCACGGAGATACTATCTTAACTAAGCCGGCCGATTTTGAAATTATAGCAAGCACCTCGGATGTAGAAATAGCCGGTTATCAGATAAAGGATGAAATGACCTGGGGGATTCAATTCCACCCGGAGGTATATCATTCTACTGAAGGAAGTACTTTGCTGCATAATTTCGTTGTAGAAATCTGTAATTGCTCACAATCATGGACTCCTGCTGGTTTTATTGAAACTACAGTGAATGATTTAAAGCAGAAGATAGGTAACGGTAAAGTAGTAATGGGATTATCGGGGGGTGTTGATTCAACTGTTGCTGCAGTGCTTCTGCACAAAGCTATAGGAACCAATTTGCACTGCATTTTTGTCAATAACGGTTTGCTCCGTAAAAATGAATTTGATCAGGTGCTTGAATCCTATAAAAATATGGGCCTCAATATTTCAGGAGTGGATGCTACCGATGCGTTTCTTATTGCTTTGGAAGGACTCACTGATCCTGAAATGAAGAGAAAGGCAATAGGAAGGACATTTATTGAAGTTTTTGATCAGGAAGCGCATCGCATTACGAATGTTACATGGTTAGGCCAGGGTACTATTTATCCTGATGTTATCGAATCTGTCTCTGTTAATGGTCCTTCAGCAACTATAAAATCGCATCATAATGTAGGGGGATTACCAGATTTTATGAAACTAAAAGTGGTGGAGCCACTAAAGAGCTTATTCAAGGATGAGGTTCGTAAAGTTGGTTTTAATCTGGGTATCAGCGAAAACATTCTTAACAGGCATCCTTTCCCCGGACCCGGACTTGGTATTCGCATTCTGGGAGAAATTACACGCGAAAAGATCTCAATTCTTCAGGAAGCCGATCATATTTTTATAGAAGGATTGAAATCATCCGGATTATATCAAAAAGTATGGCAGGCTGCCGTTATTCTTTTGCCTGTGAAATCGGTAGGAGTTATGGGAGATGAGCGGACATATGATAATGTTATTGCCCTCAGGGCTGTTGGATCAACCGATGGTATGACTGCTGACTGGTCGCACCTGCCTCATGAATTTCTTGCAAAGGTTTCCAATGAAATCATAAATAAGGTAAAAGGTGTGAACAGAGTGGTGTATGACATTAGTTCAAAACCACCTGCTACCATTGAATGGGAATAATTATAAACAGTGTAACTATATTTTTGGTGTGAGAATTCTGGTTTTATCGTTTTTTATTAGTGTTTTATCGGTTTTATCGTTTGCTCAGACAGCTGGAGAAAAGTCTGCCATTATTGAGACATATAAGGGTGAAAAGTACTATATGCATTTTGTTGCAGAAGGCGAAACTGTTCAATCACTTGCAAAACTATATGGAGTTTCGAATGTGGAAATACTTAAAGCCAATCCGGATCTGGCTTTGGGAATAAAGGCTGATATGGTTGTGAAAATACCTTTCAGAGAGGAATCAAATGCGGAAAATCCAATTGATTTACCAGAACCTCAAACGCCTAGCAAGATTCAACATTCTGATCAACAAAGCGCACGTGCCGGATTTCATACGGTTCAACCTAAAGAAACCTGGTATTCATTGTCGAGATTGTACAAAATACCTGTTGTTGAGTTAATCGAAGCCAACACTGCGATTGACACACTTAAAATAGGAATGGAAATTGTTATTCCAACGCCTAAACCAGACCATAAGGTTATTACAGAAGGGTACGCAGAGCACACTGTTGCCCCTCAGGAAACTCTATACAGTTTATCAAAAAAGTACAAAACAAGTGTAGAAGAACTATTAAGACTCAATGCTTCTCTAAGCGAGGGTTTGAAGGCCGGGCAGATAATTATGGTTCCACTGGAAGCAACAGATGCGGAAGGTGTGCTGAAAGTGCAGTATACCGATACTTCTTATGTAGTGCATCAGGTGGAACGCAAGGAAACGCTGTACAGTATTTCAAAACTATACGGGATTGATCTTAACGATGTATTAAAAGCTAATCCTGATGCAGCAGGCAGTCTTAAGAAAGGTGATGTACTTAGAATACCCAGGGTAAGTATGAAGGTACGGCCCTTTGTCAGTCCCGATACCGTTATAATGAGAAGGGCAATCAACCAACAGGCAATTGGGGTTTCTTCTGTTGATCCATGCACAAGAAAAAACGATATCAATGCTGAGTATAACATTGCTTTGCTCATTCCTTTGCAATTGGAACTGGTTGATAGTATTCAGGTTCATGATCCCTCCATGCTTAAAACTGTAATTGATTACTCCTCGTTCGATTTTATCCAGTTTTATGAAGGTGCTGTTATGGCTGTTGACTCTCTCGCTGCAGCCGGAATGAAGATAAAACTTCATGTGTACGATGTAGATTATGGTGATAACACATATAAAATCAAAAAGGTACTTGCTAAGCCAGAATTAAAAAATATGGATTTGTTAATCGGACCTTTCTTTGCTGAAAGTTTTAAACCGGCTTCTGATTTTGCCAAACTTCAGGGAATACCAATTATTAATCCCTTGTCAATAAGAACTGAAATGATTCAAGGTAACGAATCTGTCATTTTATTGCAACCGTCATTAATGGTTCAATATGAAACACTTGGAGAATTCCTGAAAAATGAATACTCCATGGAGAACGTTGTGTTGGTACGCAGAAATCCTGAAGAGAACAAACTGTTAGCCGATTGCATTTCACGACAATTTGCCAATGGTAATGGTGCAAAAAGTAATTTGAAAGAAGTTGTTTATAGTACATCAGGCTGGTTAGGAGTAAGCAAGGCCCTTTCAACAGACAAATCAAACATAGTTGTACTTGCTACTACAGACAGAGCAGTATTACCTGCGTTGCTACGTGAGCTTGCAGAAAGAGCAGAAAGTCATAAAATTTCGGTAGTTGGCTTGCCCGAATGGGAAGAACTGGAATTAGAATACAACTATCTTACTAAGCTAAATACACACTTTTATGCTCCTTGGTTCGTGAATTATGCAGATATAAATGCGAAGAAATTTATTTGGGAGTTCAGAAAGAGGTTTGCGGGAGAACCTGAAATTGATAAATATGCATTTCTGGGATACGATGCCACCCTTTATTTTGTATCGGCTTTAAAAATATACGGTAAGCATTTTACTCAATGTCTGGAACAATATCAAATGCGGGGAATAAGCAGCAAAATGTATTTTAGGAAAACCGAAAACGGTGGTTTCCAAAATTCAAGTGCAGCAATATATAAGTATTCTGATTTCGTAAGATTACAGTTAAATTAACTTAGTTACTATAAAGACGCCAATTATTTTTTGTTAATCGATTAACAATTTACCTTTGTGGATGTTTTTAACGGGTAATTTATAAAATCGATAGTGCTATACATTTAACCTGAAAGGTACATAATATGGAAACTAAACTCCAAGAATTAACTCAGAAAATATACTCTGAAGGAATTGAAAAAGCTAAATCTGATGCTGCAGTTATGATTCAGGAAGCTCAACAGACAGCTGATGAGATTATCAGGAAGGCAAACATGGAGGCTGCAACCATCATGGCTAATGCAAAGGAGCAGGCCAACGAGTTGAAAAGAAACTCAGAATCGGAAATTAAACTGGCTTCCCGACAGGCTATCAGCAAACTCAAACAACAGATCGTTGACATGATTTTAGTTAAAGCTGTCGAGAATCCAGTAAAAGATGCTCTCAAAGACAAAGAATTTATTGGAAGTCTGATCCAGAAGATTGCTACAAATTTTAATAACGACATTAACCTCATACTTCCGGAAAGCGAAAAGCAAAATATTGCCGATTTTTTCAACGATAAAACAATTAGTGAACTCCTTAAGGGTGTTGAGATATCCTTTGACCCGAACATGAAGGCAGGGTTTAAAATCAGCCCCAGGAATGACAATTATATCATCAGTTTCACTGATGATGATTTTAGCTCATTCTTCAAAAGCTTTATGCGGTCACGTACGATTCAGTTATTATACGGTGAAGAATAATGGGTATGCGAAATTATTATTTTCTGATAGCAGGTTTACCAGATCTGGCAATTGAACAGGGTAAACTTCAATTTGGAAGTGATGAATTCAGGATTTATCTGCAGGAGCAACTCCACCCAAAAGATTATGAGTTGATTGAATGGCTGTTTCTGCCCCGGGATAACCGTAACCTGATTCGCCTTATTGAAAAAGCTACCTCCAGTTGGGATAATACTGCATTGTACTCACTTGAAAATCTTCAGCTTGCCATAGCTGAAGTCGTTAGTCCGGAGAAACTGATTTTAAATGAAAAATCTAATGTTAAACCATACATTAAAAATTTTCTGAATTGCTACTTCAGAGACTCGAGGCGATATCCCCAAATGACGCCGGAAAATGAGCTTAGTGCATTCTTCTTTTTTGACCTTTTAAAGATAAAAAATAGCTTTGTGAACCAATGGTTTGCGTTTGAGCTTAACCTAAAGAATGTATTGGCATACAGCGCAGCACAGAAGTATGGTATGCCCTATGAGAATCAGCTAATTGGTGATACTGCACTGGCCCGTGCATTGCAGAAAAAGGTTGGAAGAGACCTTTCTGAAGCAGGTGAGTGGCCATGGTTTGAGCGTGTAATGCATTTCAATGATAATGCCGATATATCGCAAAGAGAAAAAGCAATTGACCAGCTTCGCTGGAGTGTGCTCGATGAGATGAATACCTTTAATTATTTTTCTATTGAGATCATCTTCAGTTACATGATAAAAATTATTATGATTGAACGCTGGCTTCAGCTGGACCCAAAGACAGGTGATGAATTATTCCGTCGCCTCCTTGGTGATTTGCAATCAGGTTATGAATTTCCTAATGAATTTTCGATATAATATGGAAAAAAGAATAAAAACAAACGGTGTTGTTTCAGGTATTATTGCAAACCTGGTAATGGTGGATGTTGATGGCCCCGTTTCACAAAATGAGATATGCTACATCCAGTTGGCAGGGGTGAATCTAATGGCTGAAGTTATTAAAGTTCTGGGTTCAACTGCTTATGTTCAGGTGTTCGAAAGTACCCGTGGTTTAAAAGTTGGTGACAAAGTCGAATTTGAAGGCCATATGCTTGAAGTAACTCTTGGTCCTGGTATACTTTCTAAAAATTACGATGGACTGCAGCATGACCTGGATAAAATGGAAGGTACTTTCCTGAAACGTGGTGAATATACTGAAGCAATTGATGTTTCTCTGAGCTGGGAATTCAAACCATTGGCAAAGGTTGGAGAAAAGGTAATTGCAGGCAGCTGGCTTGGTGAAGTAAAAGAAAACTGGATAAACCATAAAATTATGGTTCCTTTTAAGCTGGAAGGTTCCTACTCGGTAAAATGGGTGGCAACATCTGGTGTTTATGCTGCATCAGACACCATGGCTGTTCTTGAAGATGAGAACAAAAGAGAGTATCCGGTAACAATGGTTCAGAATTATCCGGTTAAACTGGCTATTAAGGCATATAAAGAAAAACCAAGACCTTTCAGATTAATGGAAACAGGTATTAGAATTATTGATACCCTAAATCCAATAGTTGAAGGAGGGACCGGTTTTATACCCGGACCTTTTGGATCAGGTAAAACCGTACTTCAGCATGCACTTTCAAAGCAGGCCGACGCTGACCTTATCATTGTTGCCGCCTGTGGGGAACGCGCCAACGAAGTTGTTGAAATCTTCTATGAGTTTCCGCATCTTGATGATCCACGCACCGGAAGAAAGCTCATGGAACGAACTACTATTATAGCAAACACTTCGAATATGCCTGTTGCTGCCCGCGAAGCATCTGTATATACAGCCATGACAATTGGCGAATATTACAGATCAATGGGGTTAAAAGTATTATTGCTGGCTGATTCCACGTCACGCTGGGCACAGGCCCTTCGCGAAATGTCAAATCGTATGGAAGAGCTCCCGGGTCCTGATGCTTTCCCTATGGACCTCCCTGCAATCATAAGCAATTTCTATGCAAGAGCAGGTTATGTAAAATTAAATAATGGAACAACTGGATCTATCACATTTATTGGGACTGTTTCTCCTGCAGGTGGTAACCTTAAAGAACCGGTTACAGAATCTACTAAAAAAGCTGCCCGATGCTTCTATGCTTTATCGCAACAGCGAGCAGACTCCAAGAGATATCCGGCTGTTGATCCAATAGACAGCTATTCCAAATATCTTGAATACAGTGAAGTGCAGGATTATCTTTCAGAGCATGTATCGGATGATTGGACATCAAAGGTAGCAGAGACCCGTAACGTTCTACTGAGAGGTAAAGAGGCTAATGAGCAAATTAACATCCTTGGTGATGATGGTGTTCCTTTGGATTACCACCTCAGGTACTGGAGATCGGAAGTTATTGACTTTGTCATTCTGCAGCAGGATGCATTCGATAATATCGATAACTCCACTCCCATGGACAGGCAAAAATATATGCTTAATCTGGTTCTTGATATTTGTAACACAAGCCTTGCATTTGAGTCGTTTGAAGAAGTGAATCCATACTTTAAAAGTGTAATCAATACGCTTAAGCAGATGAACTATTCAGAATTCAAATCAGACCAGTTTAATCGTTTTGAACAAGAGTTATTGGCAACCTTAAATGAAAGGAGAGAAGCCTGATGGAAACAATGGCATTCAGAAAAATATATACTAAGATAAGTCAGATAACCAAGGCTACCTGTTCACTGCAGGCAACCGGTGTGGGTTATGACGAACTGGCAGAAGTTAACGGCCGACTTGCACAAGTAGTCAAAATAAACGGTAGTAATGTCACCCTCCAGGTTTTTTCAGGTACGGAAGGCATTCCTACGAATGCAGAAGTGAAGTTCCTCGGAAAGCCTGCAACACTAAAGGTAAGCGATGAACTGGCAGGGCGTTTCTTTAATGCATACGGACAACCTATTGACGGTGGACCAGAAATTGAGGGAGAAGAAAGAGAAATCGGAGGACCTTCAGTTAATCCGGTTCGACGTTTACAGCCTTCAGAGCTTATTCCGACTGGTATAGCGGGTATTGACCTGAACAATACTCTTGTTACCGGACAAAAGATTCCATTCTTCGCAGATACTGATCAGCCATTTAATCAGGTTATGGCTATGGTTGCACTCCGGGCAAAAGCTGACAAGATCATTTTAGGGGGAATGGGACTAACCAACGATGATTACTTATACTACAAGAATGTATTCGACAATGCCGGTGCACTGGACAGAATTATAAGTTTTGTAAATACCACAGAAAATCCACCTGTAGAGCGCTTGCTGGTGCCTGATATGGCTCTGGCAGCAGCTGAATACTTTGCATTTGATAAAAAAGAGACTGTGCTCGTGCTTTTGACAGACATGACTTTATATGCAGATGCCTTGAGTATAGTTTCTAACCGTATGGATCAGATCCCATCAAAGGATAGTATGCCGGGATCGCTATACAGTGATCTTGCAAAGATCTATGAAAAAGCAGTTCAGTTCCCGGAAGGTGGATCCATTACCATTATAGCTGTAACTACCCTGTCAAGCGGTGATATTACACATGCTATTCCAGATAACACCGGATACATTACAGAAGGACAATTATTTTTGCGCAGGGATACAGATATTGGTAAAGTTATTATTGACCCGTTCCGTTCCCTTTCACGTTTAAAGCAGCTTGTGATTGGTAAGCAGACAAGAGTTGATCATCCTCAGGTTATGAATGCTGCGGTACGTTTATATGCTGATGCTGCAAACGCCCGAACA
The DNA here is from genome assembly GCA_964643225.1 of uncultured Lentimicrobium sp. Lineage (GTDB taxonomy): Bacteria > Bacteroidota > Bacteroidia > Bacteroidales > Lentimicrobiaceae > Lentimicrobium. Next base: position 104,401 of record CAZXQT010000006.1, read on the forward strand.
AAACTTGAAAATGGTTTTGACCTGACAGCTTATGATGAACGTACGATGAATTTCGCAAGGGAGTATTCGAATGATCTGCTAGCCATTGATGTAAACATTGATACTACCCAAATGCTTGATTCTGCATGGCGCCTGTTTGCCAAGCATTTTAGCAAAGCAGAAGTGGGTATCAAGCAGGAACTGGTTGAAAAATACTGGCCCAACCTTGCTTAGTTAATGAACCGAAGCTTAATAAGCCGCGAAAACTAAAGCTTAAAACGCTTCGATAAAACTTTAAGATATTATGGCAATAAAATTTCAATATAATAAAACATCACTTCAGGAACTGAATAAGCAACTAAAGGTGCGTGTACGTGCATTGCCTACTATCAAGAACAAGGAATCGGCGCTGCGTATGGAAGTTAAAAAAGCTAAAGATGCTGCTAATGCTGCAGAAATGCAGATGGAAAACAGTATAGTGGCTTATGCATCTATGGCGCGCTTATGGAATGAATTCAATCCACAACTGGTTAGAGTTGAAGATGTTGATCTGTCAATTAAGAAGATAGCCGGAGTTAGGATACCGATTTTGAATGAAGTAAAATTTAAAGTTGGTGAATTCAGTTTGTTCAATAACCCTTCCTGGTTTGCAGAGGGTATTAACATTATAAAGTTGTTAGCTAAGGTAGGTATCGAGCGGGAATTCCATTACAGGACAATGGTGCTGCTTGATCATGCACGCCGCAAGACTACGCAAAAAGTTAACCTTTATGAGAAAGTGCAGATACCAGGATACGAAGAGGCCATTCGTAAAATAAAACGGTTTATGGAAGACGAGGAAAATCTATCCAAATCTGCTCAGAAAATCGTAAAAACCCGACAAATGACGGAGGCTGCGGTATGATAGTTCCAATGTATAAATACTCATTTGCTGTTTACTACAAAGAGTACGACGATTTTCTCAACAATCTAGCCTCTCTTGGGGTGGTTGATGTTTCGGTCAACAAGAACGATATAGACGATATAGTCAAAAGCAAAATGATTTTAAATGCGCATTTGACTGATGTTATTAAATTTCTTACAGCAAGAAATCAACCACCGAAAGAATCTGTAACTACAAAAGATGGTGCTGAGGTTATGAATGAAGTAAAAGAGCTTCAGACTCAGCTTGAAAAAGTAATCCACAGGCAGGGATTGCTGAAAAAGGAAATTGCTCTGGCTGAGCCCTGGGGAGAATATTCTCCGGAAACATTTAAAAAGCTTCATCTGGCTGGTTATACGATTCGCTTTTACATATCTCCCGATAGGAAATTCACACCTTCTCTCCAACAGCAGCCAGGAGTTATTGAAATAAACAGGTATCAGAACAATGTATATTTCATTGTAATCAGCCGAAATTTTGAGACTTTCTCTATTGATGCTGATGAGATAAAGGTTCCCGAAATTTCGCCTGCACAGTTAAGGAAAGCACTGGAAAGTGCTGAGCATGAAGCAGAAGGTATAAACAGAGAACTAGATTCGTATGCATCATCTTACTTAACAGTGCTTGACGATGCCCGACGGAAGTTGCTGCAGGAAGTTGACTATCAGCAAGTTCTGATAAAAACTACCAGAGAAGCTGAGGACAAATTGTGTATACTTACCGGGTATGTTCCGGTAACTGATAGTGCAAAACTCGAAGACTTCTTTAATGCGGGAAGTGTTATTTTTTATAAAGAAAAGCCTGTTCCAAACGACAATCCTCCCATTTTATTAAAAAATGGATGGTTTGCACGATTATTTGAGCCAATTGGCGAGATATTTTCTTTGCCACACTACAGGGAAATGGATCTGACCCCATTTTTTGCGCCGTTCTATATGATGTTCTTTGGTTTTTGTATGGGTGATGTGGCATATGGTTTATTGCTATTGCTAATAGGTTTGTTTCTTCGAAACAGGGTTTCTCAAACTATGCGTGCATACCTTACCCTGGGTATTTTTCTTGGTTTAGCTACTATCTTTTTTGGACTAATAGGTGGTACTATTGCAGGCTTTGATATGGAAGCTCACGATGTATTTGCACCGATACAAAAATGGATGCTTTCTGATAATCAAATATTTTACCTGGCTCTAGCTCTGGGTATGGTACAGATTATCTACGGCATGGTAATCCAGGCTTACCGTAAAACTGTGCTTTTTGGCTTTAAATATGCACTGGCAACCATTGGTGTAATTGTAAGTTTACTTGCAGTTATTGATATGGCATTAATAAAGCTTACCGGACCAATAGCACAGTATATTTTATATTCTGGGCTTGCTTTAATGTTTCTATTCAGTGATCCGGATGTCAATATTTTCGCCCGTATAGGTAAGGGAGTCTGGGATTTGTATAGCAATGTAACAGGTGTTTTTGGTGATGTTCTGTCTTACATCCGTCTTTTTGCCTTAAGTGCATCGAGTGGAATCCTGGGTTATGTAATTAATAGCATCTCACTGCCTTTGCTTGACAGTGTGCCGGTACTTGGGCCAATATTATTTATTATTGTAATGCTTGTTGGCCATGGTGCAAATCTTGCTCTTGCTGGTTTAGGCGCTTTTGTCCACCCAATGCGTCTTACATTCGTTGAATTTTACAAAAATGCCGGTTTTGAAGGTGGCGGCAAAAAATACACACCCTATTCTAAATCATAAAACAAACAAATCTTTCAGTCAATAAAACTAATCAATTCAAAAGGAGAGAAAAATTATGTCAACTGCTATTATTCTGGCCTACATAGGCCTTGCACTGATGGTTATACTTTCAGGAGCAGGTAGTTCTATAGGTGTTGTTATCGGTGGAAACGCTACACTTGGAGCTCTTAAGAAGAAGGATGATGCATTCGGTAGCTATATGCTTTTAAGTGCGCTTCCAGGTACTCAGGGTTTATATGGTTTTGCCGGTTTCTTTATCATAAATTCATCCGGTGTAATTAATCCCGAAATGACAATGTTGCAGGGGATGGCTGTTCTTGCAGCTGGCCTGGCACTGGGAACAGTTGGCCTGATTTCTGCAATTGTTCAGGGTCGCGTTTGCGCTAATGGTATTGCATCTATTGCTTCAGGCTTTGATGTTTTTGGTAAGACTATGGTGCTTGCTGTGTTTCCAGAGTTGTACGCAATCGTTGCCTTTGCAACTACCTTCCTCATTTCTGCCGGATTACAATAAAGATTAGAACATAGATTTTGAACGAGGCTATCATTCCGTGATGGCCTCTTTTATTCATTTGATTAAATAATCACAAAAATATAACCTATGAACGAAGAGTTTAAAGTTAAGGGTGAAGACTTACTAGCAAAGATCAAACAAATAATTCATGAGGGCAATGTAAGCAGAATCATTATCAAAAACGAAGAAGATAAGGTTTACCTTGTAATTCCGGTAACAATTGGGGTGATAGGAGCAATATTTGCACCCGTACTAGCTGCTGTTGGTGCACTTGCTGCATTAGCTGCTAACTTCACAATTGAAGTTGTCCGCAAAGGGTAAAAACTCTCAGATTTAAATATTATAGCTATCTTTGCACCCTCATTTCAGAGGATGTAGTTTATTGATTAAATATATTTAACGTAGCAAAAATGAATATTAAACTTCAGAAAACAGGCGATCTGACCGCAACACTAAAAATTGAATTGACCCCGGCTGATTATGTTGAAAATGTTAACAAGGTATTGAAAGATTACCAGCGAAAAGCACAGATGCCTGGCTTCAGACCTGGTAAAGTACCATTTAGTCTAACAAAGAAAATGTACGGACAGGCTGCTACTGCGGATGAAATCAATAAACTCCTGGGTGAAACTCTCGATAATTATATCAAGGACAATAATCTGCAAATACTTGGTAACCCATTGGCTAACATAGAGCAATCAAGCATGGTAGATTACAATGAATCCACCGACTTGAGTTTTGCTTTCGATATGGCATTTAGTCCTTCATTCGATCTTAAGTTGTCACCTGAATTAGGTGTGAAATATTATAATGTTGA